>NZ_JBEPEI010000030.1:0-84146 GCF_040300765.1 Streptosporangium sp. NPDC000239
TCGCAATCACGAAGGATCACGCGATGGCCGTCCTCATTCACGGCGCCACGCCATCTAGCTGGGGAAACTCATACACCACGTCCGTGGACGCAACCGGCCGATCACCCGCCGGATGCGCGGCAGCGTCCAGTACTGGTCGTCCCAGCCGCGCGCGGCAGGTCCCTGTGCCAGCGCGGCCTCCAACCGAGCGAACTGCGCATCACTCAGCCGTGGAAGCGATGCCGGACCTTTGGAGGTCGGGGCCGCGCCGCCACCGCGGGTTCAGGCTCGGCGCCACCGGTTGGCCGACATCCGCGTGACCCGCAGTTCCCTGGCCACCTGCTCATCGGTGTAGCCGCAGGTAAACAGCTCGGCCGCGTGCAGCCGTACCTGCTCACGCCTGGCTCGTTGACAGCGGTCAGCCCGCCGCCTTGCGCATACCGCATGACATGGACATACCGCACTAACCAGGTACATTCACATGATCACTGACATCACGAATTAAAGATCAGCAGTGTCCGCTCGATGCTGAAGGGCGCCAGCGGGCGGCCGGTCCTGGCCGACGGAGTGAGGGTCAAGTGGGCGACGTATTCAGTGACGGTCTACGCGGTCGCCGACAACGCCGCCCGCCCCGCGTTCACGCATCAGGCGGTGGCCCCTTCCCAGTCGGCGGCATATGCCCGGCGGGTCGAGGCGGGTACTCCGGCCTCGACGGCGGCGCGCGACCGGGCTGAGGTGTGATCGACGGCGGTATGCACCACGGCCGCCGCGACGGGCAGGACCGAGTTCGGGGCCAGAGTGCCGGGTGAAAGGTCGAGACGAGTCACCGGGGTCCTTCCGACCGGGTGTGGAGCAGGGAAACGCAAGATCGGTTCTTGCTTGGCCTGGCTCTTGAGAAATGCGGTTATCAGGAGCCAGGATGCCGGGCCGCCACCAACCGACACGCTTATGTTCGGTCTCATTCGGCCTGAGGCATGTCCCACTGATCATGAGGCATTCCCTCGGATGCCTCAGGTACGTGAGACGGCTCGCCCGTGACCAGGTTCGATCGACAGCTCTCCGCGAGCGGAACGAGGATCTGCCTCATGATCGATGAGACGGCTTCGACGGATGGCGTCTCATCCAATCTGAGGCACCGCAGGTCAGGAAGTTCTCATGCCTCAAGTCCAACGAGACAGGACAGCTTAGACGTGTCCTGGCTCAATCGAACTGGCACCGACTCAATAGAAGTGGTGCGGAAGGCGGTGAACGTGGCGCGCGGCTCAGCGAAGGTGGCACATCGCCAGGTTGCATCATCGTGTTCCGCGCTGGAGAGTTCCGTGTGCGCCAGTTCGACCGAGCCGATCGGCCCTCACGACGGCTCAGTGCAGATGGTGCGCTTCAGGTCAGAGCCTCGTGCCCACGCCACTCTCGCTGAGTCAGGACAGATGTCCGGCCTCATTCAATATGAGGCATTCGAGCGGATGTCTCATGCTCAGCGAGACGGCTTCGACACCACGCCGCCCGGACAGGCTAGCCCGTTCGGCATCCCTCCTGAACTGGCCCGGAGCTCATCGCGTCAAAGAATGGCATTGAGCACCAACTTCCGGAAGGCCATTACTGGGATCAGGTCCCATCCACCGGAACGGCCCCTGTTCTGCGGTCCGCTCCTTTCCGGCTTACTTAGCCGGCCCCAAACTTGCTAATCAGCGCAGATTTCGGGCGTATCCCAATCAACGGATGGTGGAGCAGGTGTTGGCCTAGCTGATGCCACACCGGCGGCTGACGCGCGACTACAGCGCCAGCCGCCGACCAGTGAGGCGATGATCCGGTGGACGGCGATCAGCACACTACTGCAGTGGGCTGTCCGAGGCCGCTCCACTCAGCACCCCGAACCACGATCACTCGAATGGGCCTAATGAAGTTAACGATCAACTCTCAAGCACCATCTGAGACATCTCGGTGATCGTAGTCCTCAAACTCCCAGTGCCCTAGGCGGCCCACCTTGGCAGCCAATTCATCCCAGGTCGCTTCTTCCACTGATCTTACTATTTTGTGAATGTAAGACTCGATTAATTCTCTGTCGAATCTTGAGACGATTATCCGATGATACCCGTCGATAATACCAGAGTCACCCAGCTCGCCACTCAGGAAAGACGGAGTGCATACCAGTACGTCAAAGGATTCGCTACTATCCTCCCCGACAGGCCCAACGAACAGTTGAAGAAGGATCTCGAAACGCTCCGGGTTTTCAGGGGTCTGAGATTCCCAATCAAAGTCGGGACTATGAAAGAACTTTACCTCAGCCTTCACTTCAATCCTTGATGTGCAAATGGCCGTTTCCCATGAATTTGCCAGCATCTTTCAGGCGCCACTCGAAGTTCGCCTGATAGTTCCCCCATTTCTCTTTATAGCTCGGAAGGCGATATTGCCTAAGGCCGTCCCCGCTAATCCAAATTATCTTACCATCAGGCTTCTTTACCACCTTATAGCCTGCACCAACCCAGGCCGCCCCAGCCTCGTTGGCTTCGGCGATCGTCCCAGTTCCGAGATTGAAATTCCCTTTGCCCTTCCGCGCATCACGCAAGATTCCACTTAGCCTAGCCCAGCAAGCACTCGCTCTACAGGTGGTTGTGGCCGCCGCTGCGGTGGTTCTGAAGCCGAGCTTGCTCGCTACCTTTCCCAGTGCTTTGAGTCCGAGTTTAGCCGTTCCTGCGCTTGCAACGGTTACCGCAAAAAACATGCACGAGGTGATATTTCCCTCGCCACAAGCCATGGCGTCGCCGACAAAGAAGTCCAGGACGCCGAATAGCTTGGTCCCCTTGAACTTCTCTACTACTAGGTCGGACCAATCTTCAGTCGATATGCCAATTATGCCCTGAAGCTGGCCGCATGTGTGCGCATTCTTTTTGACCTGCCCTGACGTCAGGCAATTTGTTCGAAATGCATCAGCTGCAGCCGTCACCAGTGCTGCTTCGCGCCACGCGTCACACGTTTTCTTTGACAGTGCCTTTTTGCAGGTTCCCCACGGATTGGGATCGTTCGGCAGGAACGGCCCCTCCGCATAAGTAATTCTATTGCTAAATGCAGAGGAAATGACATTCCATATCTCGTCAAGCATTTCATCAGAATATGTTATGTCATAGTTTTCCATATATGTTTCCCTGGCGGCCAAGGATGCTTCCCAAAATCTCTTGGGCGCTGGCCTGCCGTTCGACATAACGCCTATTTCCTTCGCGATTTCATCCGGAAAAAGCGGAGGAATCCAGCCCAGACCGTCGTTCTCCACGTTGATTCGTCCGCCCGGGGTGGTGGGTTCCGGGGCGTATCCGGGGAGGATCGAGATGGTGCCGGACTGCGGAGGGTAATAATTCGGGTAAACGGTGCTCATTACCGCTGAACCAGAAGATATGTCACGCGAGACGTGCCCGGTGGGGTCGACGTTGCTCAAAGGAGCGGCGTTGCCATAGGTGTAGCGGTTGCCCTGGATCGATGGGTCCGGGTTGAGGGTGGCGGTGTCGCGGGAGGTGAAGGCGCCGGTGCCGGGCTGGTACCAGCGGGCGTTCATGTTGACCTTTCCGGTGTCCGGGTCGGTGTACTCGCCCTGGTAGCCCAGCCCACGGGTGGCGCCGGAGCGCTGAATGACCTGCCCGAACGGGTCGTAGGCCGTCGAGTCGGCCAGGGCGGTGCCGGAGAAGGTGCCCACCAGGTCGCCGTGCAGGTCGGTCATGGTGCCCACGGCGGTGGTGCCGCCCTCCTGCAGGCCGAGCAGTCCGCCGAACGGGTCGCGGCCGTACTTGGCCTGGACGGCTCCGACGTTGTCGGTGACGGCGGCGATGTCGTTGGTCAGGCCGGAGTAGACGTAGCGCTGTTGGTCGGCTCCCTTGCTGCGGGAGACGACTCGGCCGAGGGCGTCGTAGCCGTAGGTGACGTCGCCGTCGGAGATGAGCCGGTCGAAGGCGTCGAAGGCCAGGTTGCGGGTGGTGCCCGCCTTGGTCTCGGTCGCCGTGGTGCCGCGGGGGGTGTAGGTGTAGTCGGTGCCGTCGCCGGACAGGAGGCGGTTGCGTTCGTCGTAGGTGTAGGTCGTGGACCCGGCCTTGGTGCGGTTGCCCGCGTCGTCCCACTCGTAGTCGGTGACGGCGCCGCCGGGGACGGTCCAGGAGGTCAGGCGGCCGGAGCGGTCGTAGGCGTAGGTGTTGGCGCCCGCGCCCGCCGTTCCGACGGTGGTCTTGCCGGTGAGGTTGTCGTCCTTGTCCCACCCGTAGGTGATCTTCGCCAGCTGGGTGCCGGAGCTGTTCTTCAGGGTGTGGGTGGCGACACGGTCGACGGCGTCGTAGGTGTAGGCCTGGCTGTTGACCGTCCCCGCGGAGGTCTGGCTGGTCAGCCGGTCGGCGTTGTCGTAGCCGTAGGTCCAGGTCCGGCCCGTCACCGGGTCGGAGGCGGTGGCCAGCCGGTTGGCGTTGTCCCAGGTGAAACTCGCCGTACCGGTCGGGTCGACACGCTGGGTGGGGTTGCCCAGGTTGTCGTAGGCGTAGGTGGCGACCTGGTTGCCCGCCTTGGAGACCTTGGTCAGCAGGCCACGGTCGTTGTACTCCAGGGTGTAGTCACCGATCGTGGTGACCCGGCCCGCCTGGTCGTAGACGGCGTCACGGTCGGGGGTGGTGACCGAGGCGCCGGTGCCGGCCTGCTTGGTGACCTGGTTCAGCGGGTCGAAGGTGCGGTCGATGCGCACCCCGCCCGGCTGAACGGTGGACACCGCGTTGCCGCTCGCGTCGTAGGCGGTGGTCCAGGTGCGGTCAGCGGCATTGGGGTGGGCGGTCGTGGACGGCTCGATCACCGACTCGGCCAGGCCCAGACTGTTGTAGGTGGTCCAGGTGGCGTTGCCCCGCCCATCGGTGACGCGAGTACGGGCGCCCGCGGCGTCGTAGCCGAACGTGGTGGTGATCGTCTTGCTGGCGGAGACCGGCTCGACCAGCGAGGTCAACCTGTCCGCCGCGTCGAAGGCGCGGGTGGTGACATGTCCTTCGCCGGAGGTCGTGCTGGTCGCGTTACCGGCCGGGTCGTAACCGGCGCTGACGGTGCGCACGGTGGCGCCGGTGCCGTCCAGGTCCTTCGTGGAGGTCTTGCGACCGGCCAGGTCGTAGACGGCCTCGGTGGCGTTGCCCAGCGGGTCGGTGACCTTGGTCTGACGGCCCTGGATGTCGTAGGCGAACGTCGTGGAGTGACTCAGCGGGTCGGAACTCGCGGTGACCTCTCCGGCGGCGTTGACCGTGAAGGTGGTGGTCTTGTTGCCCGGCGCCACGGACTTGGTGAGGTTACCGGCGTTGTCGTAGGTCAGCTTGGTCGTGTAGGACGCGGTGGTCGGGACGCGCTCGATCTGGGTCTGGGTGATCTTCCGCCCCAGATCGTCGTAGGTGGCCTCGCCCCGTGCCCCGGTGGGGCTCACCGTGGCGAGTTGCTCACCCAGCAGGTCGAACTCCGACACCCATGCTCCGCCCGGCCCGGACGGCCCCGGGTCGGTCTGGCGCACCGGGCGTCCCAGCGCGTCGTAGTCGGTCTTGGTGACATACCCTCGTGGATCGGTCGCCTGGGTACGGCGGCCCGCCGCGTCGTAGACGAAACTCACCGTCGGGGTGACCGCGCTGCCGCCCGGCGGGGTGTAGGACGGCAAGGTCGTCGAGGTCAGGCGGCCCGCCTTGTCGAAGGCCGAGGTGACGGTACGGCCCTCGGCGTCCACACTGTGGGTGACCTCGCCCGCGGTGTTGTAGCCGGACGTGGTCGTCGGCCTGCCGTTGACGGCGGCCGCGCCGTTCTTCTCGATCGCCACCTGCGGCGCCTTGGTCTCCACCAGTTGCCCGGCGACGTCGTAGCGCATCGTGGTGGTGAAGTCCGCCGCGGTGGCCCCGGAGGCGTTACCCCGCGGATCGGTCTGCGACGTCAGCAGACCACGGTCGTCGTAGGTGCTGGTGGTGACCAGGTCGTCGGCACCGTTCTCCACCGTCTGCCGGGTCACCTGGTTCAGGGTGTTGTAGACGTAGTCGGTGGACTCGGTGCGGGTGGTCCCGGCGCCGGTGAAGGTCTCGTTCGTGACGTTGCCGGCCGCGTCATAGGTGAAGGCGGTCTTGCGCTTGAGGGAGGCCGGGTCAAGCGTGGTGGAGGTCGTACGGCCCGCGGCGTCGTAGACGGTCTCGACGGTGGTCTTGCCGCCTCCGGTGATCTTCTTGGTGAGGTTTCCCGCCGCGTCGTAGGTGTTGTCCTCCAGCACCACGTCCACGGGGGTCGTGGAGCCGTTCAACCGCACGTCGTCAGCGATCGCCTGTGACAGGCGGTTGTCGGTGAAGTAGGTGTAGGAGGTCTTGCGGCCCATCGCGTCGACCTTGGCGCCCAGCCGTCCGGCCGGGTCGTAGGTGTAGGACTCCAGCACCTTGTCCTGCGGGGCCTGCGGGCTGACCGGGCTTCCGGTCCAGTTCTTCAGCGTCTTCGTGGCCAGTTCACCGCGGTCGGTGTAGCCGAACGTCGTCACCGTGCCCATCGGGTCCGTCGCCGAGACTCGCGCGCCGATGTTGTCCCAGGCCGAGCGGGTGACGCCGCCTTCGGGGTCGGTGACCGTCTCCAGGCGGCCGTTCGTGTCATAGGTGTAGGTGATGGTGCGCGCCGCATCACCGCCGGTCACATCCGACAAGGTGTCGGTGAGCTTGTTGCCGTCGGCGTCGTAGGTGAAGGTCACCTTGGCGGTGTGGGTGACGTCGGTGACCTCGTTCTTCACCCCGGCACCGGTCTGGGTGAGCACCCGGCCGAGCCCGTCGTAGGTGAACGTCGTGGTCACCCCGCCCGGGTTCGCCGTGGAGATCTCCTTACGGGAGGTCACCCTGCCGAGCGCGTCGTAGGTGAACGCGACGACCATGCCGGACGGGCTGGTCTGCTCGGCCAGGTCCCCGGCCGCGGTGTAGCGGTAGGTCGTCTCGTTGCCCCTGGCGTCCTTGCCCGACTTCAGCAACCCCGCCGGGGTGAGACCTCCACCCACCGCAGCCTCGGTGCCGTCGGTGTAGGCAGAGGTCACCGACCGGCCACTGGGAAAGTCCGGTGTGGCCGGAGCGGTCATCTTCGACAGCTCACCGTGGGTGGTGTATTCGGAGGTGGTGGCGTAGGTGTTGTCCGTGGCACTCGTCGAGCGGGCGTCCCGAGCGGTGATCACGCGATCGTTGCGCGGGTCGAACTCGTCGCCAGTGTTGCGGTAGTAAGAGCGGTAGGCGGTCTGGCAGTTCCCCGCCGCCCGGCAGGTCGTGACCGCGGTGACGTTACCCCGGGCGTCGTTGACCTGTTTGACGGTGTTGCCGTTGGGATCGGTGACCTTCGCCACGAACCCGCCGGTGTCGTAGATGTAGGAGGTGACCTTGCCGAGCTGGTCCTTCCGGCTCACCAGACGGTCACCACGCCAGGCGTCGTGGGTGTACTCAAGAGAGTTGTTCTTGGGGTCGGTCACGATGACCGTCGCCTTGCCGGTGTTGGCGTTGTAGGTCTTGGCGCCGAGCTTCCACAGACCGCCGTTCTGGTCGGTGTGGGTCTTGAGCCGGTCGGTCGCCGCGTCGTAGGTGTTGGTCACCCAGACCCGCCCCGACGGCTGGGTGATCTTCGTCAGCTCGTATGGCGCCGCCGCCCGTGCCGCGTAGTGCGCCTGCACCTCCTGCAGGGTCAGCGGCCGGTCGTACAGCGCGACCTCGTCGATCGATCCGGTGTACGGCAACCCGCCCGTGGCCGGGGCCGCCGGCCAGGTGCCGGAGTAGTCACCGGAGCCGACGATGGCGTAGTTGACCTGCTCGGAGGTCGGCGCACCGGTCAGCACCCCGACCTGCTGGCCGTCGAGGTACATGCGCTGTTCGGTCTCGCTCAGGGTGAGCACCACGTGGTGCCAGGCGTTGTCGTTGACCGTTCCGGAGGAGGTGATCGGGGAGATCGGCGTGCTGCCCTTCAGCTTCCTGAACTGACCACGCAGCTTGCCGTCGGTGCCGACATACAGCAGCCCCTTCTCGTAGAACTCCACGTCGTAGTTGTAGCGTCCCAACGCCATCACGATGCCTGAGCCGCTGGTCTTGAACCAGGTCTCGAACGAGGCCGTGCCCCGCAGCCGGTTGATGCTGGTGTCAGGCAGGTCCATGCTGGCCGTACCGTTGAAGGAGGCGGCAGTGTCGGTGGTGCCCGCCAGCGCGCCAGGCTGTCCCAGCGTCACACCGCTGTAGCTTCCCTTTCCTGCTCCCTGCCCCGAGTCGGCCGCGTCCGTGCCGGTGGTCTCGTTCAGCCGCCAGTAACCCAGCGGGTTGGAGTTGAGCACGTTGCTGCGGTACAGCGATCCGGTGGCGTACTCGATCGTGGTGCAGTTCGGTGCCGCGACCGGTGCGCACACCTGGGTCAGCTGGTCACCGCTGTAGGTGTAGGTCCAGGTCAGGGCCGTGCCGTCGACCGGCGGAGTGGACACCGAGGCCACGCGGTCACCGCTGTAGGTGAAGGTCAGGAACCGTCCGCCCGGCGCGGTGACCTGGGTCAGCTTGCCGCCGGTGTCACGTTCCAGGTCCAGGGCGCGGTTACGCGCGTCGGTGATCTTCGTCAGGCGGCCCTGGGCGTCGAACAGGTAGGAGGTGGAGGACTTGTCCATCAACCGCCACCCGCCGCCGCTCACTTCGCCGAGGGTGGCGTACATGCCGGGCGGCGGCTGGAAGGTCCCGTCCCCGTTGGGGGCGAACCGTACCTGTCGTCCGTCGGGGTAGGTCACCAGCAGCGTATCCACCGCGCCGCCCGTCTCGGGCTGGATCTTCATGTCGAAGCGGGTCGACCAGCCAGCCCCGAACAGGCCGTCACGGCGGGGGTCCATGCTGTTGTAGGAGCGCACAATCGACAGCGACGGCCCCGCGCCGGCCACCGTCGCGTCGGTGGCCGAGGTGGTGTAGTTCCCCGACAGCTGCTGGAACTCCTGGCCGTTGACGCCCCGGGTGGCCAGCTGCGAGGTGATGGCGGGCTGACGCACCCCGGTGGTGAAGGTCCAGGTGTCGCTGGTAGTGGTGAGACCGTTGTGTGCGTCCTTGATCTTCGCCTCCCACCAGTACTGCTTGCTCCAGGCCAGCTTCTTGGTGGTGGGCACCCGCCAGGTCGTCACGCCTTCGGCCAGTTCCCCCGAGGACTGACAACCACTGCCGGACAGGTTCTCGTTGTCACAGACCTTGAAGGTGAACTGGACCGGGTAGTTGCCGTCGTTGCTGTGCCCGTCAGCCACCAGCAACGGGGTACGGGAGTCCACCAGCATCTGGTCGGTCGGGAACAACTGCGTCACCGACGGCGACTGCGCCGGAGGGTCAGGATCCACAGGCGGCGGGCACACCCCGTAGTCCGTCCAGAAGCCGCCGAATCCACCGCCGGGCGTCTGACCCACCGACTCCAGACGCGCGTGCCAGATGTGGCCGTTGTAGGCGACCACCGACCCCGCTGGATACAACGTCGTGGAGTTGTAGTACGGATACAACGAGCAGTAATCAGTGAAGGTCATACTGCGTGCCTCGACCGGCAACGCCCCCTTCGGCAGCGCCGCCTTCCTCGCGACCGACGCCGCCACCTTGACCGAGGTGGCCGTCGCCTTCTCGGAGACCAACGAGGGCAACCCGGCCGCCGAACCAGACAACTGATCCGGGGTATCAGGTAATCCTCCGGAAATGGTTACTTCCACGGCAGCCACGGGTAAGGCGCCGATCGGCACCAGGCCGGGAAGAACCGTAAATAAGATGAGAAGAATCCAGCGGGCTGATTTCCGCCATGACGGATTACGGCGCAAGGGCGCACCTTCCAAACTAATCAGCACGAAGTCCGATACCTCTGCGTCAGCGCATGGCGCAGCAGACCCATCCGGGGCCTAGGGAACATTCGGGGATGCTTCGCGCAAACGATCAAAATGTACACATCGATCACCCGTGCACACAAGATCTACATAAAGGGTAAATAAAGTGATCATTTTGGCGCTATCCGGCAACGCCGGATCTCGCATGAGCCATCACTCGCGGTAGCTTTCAACCGCCCAACGGGGGCGCCGACAACAGCGACGCGAAATCGACACCGCCGTTACCCGATTCCTCGAAAACAAAACACCTTTTTTGGTGAATCCTTTGTTTCACGACCGCGAATCCCAGACCGTCACTCACGGGCCAGGGATCTCAGGCCGTTCACCCGCTGGATCAACATGGAATGAGCCGGGCCGGAAGACACCAGGCCGAGGGCGGGGAGCCGGAGGGCCCGCGGCCTCGGGGTCGTGTGGACCTTCACGAGCATGGAGGCGAGCAGGGCGGGACGGCCCAGTTGCACGGCGGCACCCCGGTCGGCCGCCAGTTCCCGGTAACGGCTGAGCGGCCGCAGCGGAAGCCGGGCCAGGGCGATGAGGACACCGGCCACCGCGATGGGCAGCCCCGTCTCGAACAGTTCACCGAGGCCGCGGCCGGCCCAGGCCAGTGCGATGGCGAACGAGCCGGCCAGGGTCGTCACCGCGACGTCGCGGTGACGGATGTGCGCGATCTCGTGGGCCAGCGCCGCGGCGAGTTCGTCGGGTTCCAGGACGCGCAGCAGCCCACTGGTGACGATCAGGGTGGTGTGCCTGCGGGAGCGGCCAACGGTGAAGGCGTTGGGGACGGGGTCGAGGCTGACGGCGACACGGGGTTTGGGCAGTCCGCTGAGCGCACAGAGCCGGTCGAGCGCCGCGTGTAGTTCGGGCTCGCGCTCGGCGTCGACGAACCTGGCCCCCGCGACCCGCCGGGCGAGCCGCTCCGTGCCGAACCACTGCAGCGCGACGGTCAGCGCGGTCAGTACGGCGACGACGGGCGAGGGAACCCCGCACCGCAGGGCGACGGCCACGGGGATCGCGTAGAGCGCACCGAGCAACGCCAGCGAGACGAACATCCGGATGTACAGGCCGCGCATGCCTCTCCTTCCAGCCACGTCGACGTAGCCGGAAGGTCTCCCCTGGTCCGCGCGACCCTGCCTGACCGGGCGTTGGCCGTACTGACGACCAGGCAGCGTGAGGGTACTCCCCTTCCCCGTTCAGAAGATTGTCCCGATAATCCGCCTTCGAGACAACTCCTTCCGCGAACGTGAACGACCTCGCTTTTCGAGAGCGAGCTCCGCCCTTTGAGAAGTCCCGTGGAAAGCCCTACGGGAAACCGCTCAGGAAGAACTTCCTTCAGAACCGCCCCTTGGAACAGCCGAAGCCCTTCGTGAGCACCCCATCACCCTCAGAAACGGTCTCCCCTTGGCGAGAAACGTGCCCGGCGGAAACAATCCTGGAGAAACGAAGAAAGGGCGGGTGAGACCCGTGAAGGTCTCACCCGCCCTTTCCGCAGGTGTTACTTGGCGATCAGGGAGCGCAGGACGTACTGCATGATGCCGCCGTGGCGGTAGTAGTCGGCCTCTCCGGGCGTGTCGATGCGCACGACCGCCTGGAACTCCTTGCCGTCCGCCCTGACCGTCACGGTCCGCGGGATTCCGCCGCCGTTGAGCTCCTCGACACCGACGATGTCGAAGGTCTCCTCACCGGTCAGGCCCAGCGAGTCGACCGTCTCGCCCTCGGGGAACTGCAGCGGAAGCACACCCATGCCGATGAGGTTGGAGCGGTGGATGCGCTCGTAGGACTCGGCGATGACGGCGCGGACGCCGAGCAGCGCGGTGCCCTTGGCCGCCCAGTCACGCGAGGAGCCCGAGCCGTACTCCTTGCCCGCCAGGACGACGAGCGGGACGCCGGCGGCCTGGTAGTTGACCGAGGCGTCGTAGATGAAGGACTGCGGGCCGCCCTCGACGGTGAAGTCACGGGTGTAGCCGCCCTCGACGCCGTTCAGCAGCAGGTTCTTCAGCCGGATGTTGGCGAAGGTGCCGCGGATCATCACCTCGTGGTTGCCGCGGCGGGAGCCGTAGGAGTTGAAGTCCTTGACCTCGACGCCGTTGGCCTTGAGGTAGTCGGCGGCCGGGGTGCCGACCTTGATGGAGCCCGCCGGGGAGATGTGGTCGGTGGTGACCGAGTCGCCCAGCTTGGCCAGGACCTTGGCGCCCGTGATGTCGGTGACGGGGTCCGGCTCCTGCGGCATGCCGTCGAAGTAGGGGGCCTTGCGGACGTAGGTCGAGGCCGGGTCCCACTCGAAGGTGTCGCCGGTCGGGATCGGCAGCGACTGCCAGGCCTCGTCGCCCTTGAACACGTCGGCGTAGTCACGCAGGAACATGTCCTGGTCGATGGAGGAGGCCACGACCGCGGAGACGTCCTCGGGCGAGGGCCAGATGTCGGCGAGGAAGACGGGCTCGCCGTCCACGCCGGTGCCCAGCGGCTCGTTGTTCAGGTCGATGTCCATGGTGCCCGCGAGGGCGTAGGCGACGACCAGCGGCGGCGAGGCCAGGTAGTTCATCTTGACGTCGGGGTTGATGCGGCCCTCGAAGTTGCGGTTGCCGGACAGCACCGCGGTGACCGCCAGGTCGTTGGCCTGGATGGCGGCGGAGATCTCCTCCTGCAGCGGGCCGGAGTTGCCGATACAGGTGGTGCACCCGTAGCCGACCAGGTTGAACCCGATCTTGTCGAGGTACGGCTGCAGCCCGGAGCGCTCGAAGTAGCCGGTCACGACCTGGGAGCCGGGGGCCAGGGAGGTCTTCACCCACGGCTTGCGGGTCAGGCCCTTGTCCACCGCGTTCTTCGCCAGCAGGGCGGCGCCCATCATGACGTACGGGTTGGAGGTGTTGGTGCAGCTGGTGATGGCCGCGATCGTGACGACGCCGTGGTCGATCTCGAAGCTCGTGCCGTCGGACAGGGTGACCTCGACGGGCCGGTGCGGACGCTCGCCGTTGAGCCCGGCGGCGTGCGGCTTGTCGCCGTTGCCGTCGTGGCCGATCGCCGGGGAGTCGGAGGCGGGGAAGGACTCGGCGGAGGCCTCGTCGACCGGCCCCTGGATGCTGGGGGCGTAGTCCTTGACGGCCGCCCGCCAGGCCCGCTTGGCGTCGGACAGCGCGATGCGGTCCTGCGGGCGCTTGGGACCGGCGATCGACGGGACGACCGTGGCCAGGTCGAGCTCGATGTACTCGGAGAAGACCGGCTCGGGGGCGGACGGGTCGAGCCACAGGCCCTGGGCCTTGGCGTAGGCCTCGACCAGCGCGACCTGCTCCTCGGAGCGGCCGGTGAGCCGCAGGTAGCTGACCGTCTCGCCGTCGATCGGGAAGATGGCGCAGGTCGAGCCGAACTCGGGGCTCATGTTGCCGATGGTGGCGCGGTTGGCCAGCGGCACGCTGGAGACGCCCTCGCCGTAGAACTCGACGAACTTGCCGACGACGCCGTGCTTGCGCAGCATCTCGGTGATCGTGAGGACCAGGTCGGTCGCGGTGGCGCCCGCGGGGAGCTTGCCGGTGAGCTTGAAGCCGACCACGCGCGGGATGAGCATGGAGATCGGCTGGCCGAGCATCGCGGCCTCGGCCTCGATGCCGCCGACGCCCCAGCCGAGAACGCCGATGCCGTTCTCCATGGTGGTGTGGGAGTCGGTGCCGACGCAGGTGTCCGGGTAGGCCTTGCCGTCGCGGATCATCACGACGCGGGCGAGGTGCTCGATGTTCACCTGGTGCACGATGCCGGTGCCCGGCGGGACGACCTTGAACTCGTCGAAGGCGGTCTGGCCCCAGCGCAGGAACTGGTAGCGCTCGCGGTTGCGCTCGTACTCCCGGTCCACGTTGCGCTGGAAGGAGTCGGGACCGCCGAAGAAGTCGACGATCACGGAGTGGTCGATGACCATCTCCGCGGGGGCCAGCGGGTTGATCCTGGCGGCGTCGCCGCCGAGCTCGCGCACGGCCTCGCGCATGGTGGCCAGGTCCACGACGCAGGGCACACCGGTGAAGTCCTGCATGATCACGCGGGCCGGGGTGAACTGGATCTCCACGCTGGGCGCGGCGGACGGGTCCCACTGGCCGAGGGCCTGGATGTGGTCGGCGGTGATGTTGGCGCCGTCCTCGGTGCGGAGCAGGTTCTCCAAGAGGATCTTCAGGCTGTACGGGAGGCGCCCCGACCCCTCGACGGCGTCCAGCCGGTAGATCTCGTATTCCGCGTCTCCGACGCGGAGCGTGTCACGGCTGCCGAAGCTGTTCGCGGACACGGTTCGCCTCCCTTGTCACCCTGTGTTGTCTGAAGCACCCACACGAAAAGGGCGCAACTGAATCCTGCCGCACCGCCGGATCGCCTCATTCGGTTAGGTATGCCTAACCAGCAGGACGTCCATCAGGTTGCAGCGGTTGTCTCGATATCAAGATATATGGGCATGTATCTCGATATCAAGTTACTCACGGGTATGGTCAGGGTTGGACAAGACGGAAGTAGAGCAGGCCCAGGACGACCACCGAGAGCACCGGGGCGAGGAACTTCTGCTCGAAGGCGCGGCCCGTCTTGATGCCTATCTTCCAGGGCAGCAGCCAGCGCTGACGCAACGGCCACAGCACCGGGCAGCCCTTTTCCGTGCAGCAGTCTCCCACGACGTGCACCAGGCAGCCGACCGCGACCGCCACCCCCAGCCAGGCGTACCCCACGTTCTCATTGCGGAAGACCACGAACAGCCCGAAGGTCAGGCCGATGTTGACCATCGCGGAGGCGACCTTCTTGCCCGGGACGCCGATGCCGATGGCCCGCAACGCCAGGCCGATGAGCAGCACGACGAGGATGTCCCTGCCGATCGGATAGGTGTTGGCCAGGTAGTGCGCCCCGAACCCGACGGCGACCGCGAACAGCAGCGAGTGGGTGGCGTGCCGGTGCCCCCCGCTCAGCCACGAGACGGCCTTGCTCAGCCCCCAGGTGACCGGGCCGAAGGTCTGGGCGATCGTCGCGCTCGGGTGGTCCAGGTCGGGCAGCATCGCGGCCCCGGCGCAGACCAGCGTCCCGGCGATGAACTCCGCCGGGGTGAGCGCGTGCACCATGACCCCGGTCTCGATGAACCTGGAGGACTCGGTGAGCAGCGGCAGGGCCGCCAGCGTCGGCGCCACTCCCAGCCACGCCACCGCCCCCGTCAGCGCGTGCGTGTGCCCCATCATCGGCCAAACACTCCCATCAAGATCACTTTGATCGACTGTACGGCAAAGCCCGCCCAAACAGAGGATCAAGTCATTCTTCATCGTCGGCGTGTCGGCCGTAAGTGCTCGATGGGAAACATACGCGCGACCGGAGCAGGGCGGAGCGGCTTCGAACCACTCCCCCGGATCCGTCCGCATGAGGGCCGTACCGGCCACGCGCGCCGGCGGGTCCTCCAGGGGCCTCCTCGCCGCCCCTGATCCCGGACCCACGAAGGGGCCCCTACCCGAGGGGACGCCCGCCGTGATCGCCCGGAGCCCAGCCGAGGGGGCGCCCGCCGTTCCGGTCGTCGGCCCTGTCATACCCGCCGTGACTTCTCCGGCCGGACCGGTCACCGCTCCATGACCGATCGCCGCCTCGGGAGCGGTCGTATCCACGGTCGGCGAACCGTCCGGTACCCCGGCCGCCGCGCCGTGCGCCCGTCCTGCCGCCGGAGCCCTCGAACGTCCATCTCCTGGAGCGCGTTCCTCCGTGTGGCCCGCCCCTGGCGTGTGTCCCGTCGAGTTCGCCGGCCCGCCGGGTGTTCCGCCCCGCCCGGTGCTTCCTCGACCATCCGGCCTGCCACTCGTCGGCCCACTCGGTGCCCGCGGAACGCCTGTTCCCCCGGTCGTGTCCCCATCGCCAGCCGCGTCGGCCGGCTCCCGGGTTCGTCCGTCCGGTGGCCCGCCTTCCGGCGTGCTCACCGGCCGGGGGCCCCTGCCGTCCGACCGTCCAGCCGGTGGAGCTGTCGTGCCCCGGTTTCGAGTGCTGCTGCGTGGCTCCCACGGCCGCGATCCCCACGAGTACGGCCAGCAGTCCGGCGCGCATCATGTCCATTGGTTTCTCCCCCTGGTCCGTCCGATCTTCAGGGGGCAGATCTCCACAGACGTTCTACCCGGGGGCCGGGAACGGCTAACGGACGTGAGAAGGGGCGCGAGGCCACGCATGAGAAGGGCGGCCCGGGGGAAGATCTCCCTCAGGCCGCCCGTTTCTCCACAAACGACAGACGGGACCGTTCCGTGCCGAAAGCACCCCCCAGCCCTTCCGGCGCGGAACGAATCCCGTCTATGTCCTTTGTAACGTGCAGGTCTCAGGAGTTGTTCCAATTTCAGCCGGGAATTACGTGATCTATCTCACTTTCTCGTCTCGCAGCCGAGAGTTCGCCCTCCGTGACGGTCCGCAGGAAGGGCACGACCGGCACGACGGCCAGTACGGCGAAGCCCGCGAAGGCGGCTCTCACCCCCGCCAGTTCGGCGAGCAGCCCGGCCAGTCCGGCACCGACGGGCAGGGTTCCCCAGCTCAGCAGGCGTGAGGCGGCCGAGTAGCGTCCCAGCAGGTGGTCGGGGACGATCAGCTGCGCCAGGGTGCGGCTGTTGACCGTCCAGAGCGTGCCTCCCATGCCGCCCAGGAACGCGGCCGCGCCCACCGCCCAGGCCTGGGGAAGGGCCGCGGGGACGACCATCATCAGGATCGTGCCGACGAGGTCGAGGAACAGCGCCCACCGCACACCGAGCAGGCGGTTGACCGGGCCGGTGAGCACCGCGCCGGCCAGGCCGCCGACGCCGATCGAGCCGAGCAGCAGGCCGTACGCGGCGGGGTCGAGGCCGAGGGTCCGCACGGCGTAGGAGGGCAGCAGGGCCAGCCAGGCGCTCCAGCAGGCCACGAGCACCGCGATGGTCAGTGACATCGTGCGCAGCAGGCGGTGCCGCCACAGGAAGGCGAGCCCCTCGACCATCTCCCCCCGCACCCCGCTGGGTCGCGTGGCCGTACCGGCCGGGCGGGCGACGCGGAAGCGGCCCGCGAGCAGGGCGAGCAGTATGGCTCCGAGCGCGAAGGCCCCGGCGGAGGAGCCGAGTGCGAAGGCGGCGCCGACACCGGTCAGCAGGCCGCCGACGGCCGGTCCGGCGAACTCGTTCGCCACGGTCTCCGCGCCCGCGATCCAGGCGTTGGCCCGGCCGAGCCGTTGCCTGGGCACCGCGGCGGGGACCAGGGCGCCGACCGCGGAGTTCGCGACGACCTCGGCCAGGCCGATCAGGACTCCCGACAGGTAGAGCAGTGGCAGGGTCAACGCCTCCGCCGTGACCGCGGCCAGCAGGACGAGCGCGACCGCGAGCCTGACCAGGTTGGCCAGGGCGGCCAGGCGTCTGCGGTCGCCCCGGTCGACGAGCACGCCCACGTGGAGGGAGGCCAGCAGCCACGGCAGCGTCAGGGTCAGCCCGACCCCGGTGACCAGGCCGGGCGAGTCGGTCAGCTCGACGGCGAGCAGAGGGAGCGCGATCTTGGCCACCCCGTCGGCGAGGTTGGTCGCGACGGTGAAACCGATGAGCACCGTCTCGTTGCGCCGCGGCGCCCGTTCCGCGTAATTCGTCATCAGCTAACCCCCAAAACACTTTAGAAGGTTACAGGGTAGCCCTGAAGCCCGAGATGCGAAATCAGGGGTTGTTCTTAGAACGCTCTCGATATATCTTTGACACATCAAGAGCGGTCGGAGGACGATCGCCGAGAACAGGGGGTACCGACATGTCGGCGGAAGCGATGGGAGGCTGGGCCTCGGGGGCCGTGCCGCACGAGATCAGGCGCGAGATGAGGCGCGCCGCCAGGGAGGTCTTCAGGGGCATGGCCACCGCCTGGCACCACGACGGCCCGGGTCCGCGCGAGCACGGCCCGCACGCCTTCGGGCCGCACGAGCACCACCACAGGGAGCACAGGGAGCACGGAGAGCGCCGGGAGCACAGGGAGCGCGGTGGCCGCCGCGGCGGGCCGTTCCCCGGTGGCCCCTTCCCCTGGGACTTCGGCAGGGGCGGTCCGTTCGGGCGAGGGGGCCCGTTCGGCGGGGGCGGCCCCTTCGGGCGGGGGCGCAAGGCGAAGCGGGGCGACGTCCGCGCCGCGATCCTCGCGCTGCTCTCCGAGGAGCCGCGCAACGGCTACCAGATCATCCAGGAGATCGCCAAGCGCAGCCAGGGGGGCTGGAAGCCCAGTCCCGGCGCGGTCTACCCGGCGCTCCAGCAGCTCACCGACGAGGGCCTCGTCCTGTCCGAGGAGACCGACGGGCGCAAGTCCTTCCAGCTCACCGAGGCGGGCAGGGCCTATGTCGCCGAGCATCAGGAGGAGCTGCGCGCGCCGTGGGAGGAGATGACCCCCGATCTCGGGGAGAGTTCCTGGGAACTGATGGATCTGGCCCGCCAGTCAGCCGTCGCTCTCTTCCAGGTCTTGCAGAATGGCAGTGAGGCGCAGATCCGCCAGGCCCGGCAGATCATGATCGACACGCGCCGCAAGCTCTACCAGATCCTGGCAGACGGCGAACCCGGCGAGGAGTGATCCCACGATGACGTTTCCCGACGATCTCCGCATCGGAGACGCCGAACGCGACGCCGCCACGGAGTCCCTGCGTGAGCACTACGCGCAGGGCAGGCTGAACCACGAGGAGTTCGAGGAACGCCTCGACGTGATCATGACGGCGCGTACAGGTCGTGATCTGGCCCGCGCGGGCGCCGACCTGCCCGACCTGCCCGGCATGTACGGCTTCGGCGCCACCGAGAACGGCGGCCACGGCGCCGTCGCGGAGGGTGGCGGGGAGCGGTGGGACCATCACTCATGGGACCAGCGGGAGTGGCGCAGGCAGTGGCGCGATCAGTGGCGTGAGGCCCGCAGGCTCCACCGGCACGCCCATCACGGCTGGTCCCACTCCGGCCAATGGCAGCGGCAGTGGAACGAGCAGTGGCGGAACCAGGCGGCACTGCAGCGGCTGACCGCCCAGCGGTGGGCCGCGGCCCGGCATCACCGGCCGGGGCACCACCGGGGCGGGGGCGCGTTCGTGCCGGTGCTGATCGGGGTGGTCGCCCTGACGGCGATCATGGGGTTCGGCGTCTTCAAGATCCTGTTCCTGGCCTGGATCGTGATGGCCGTGGCGGGCGTGTTGCACCGCAAGCACTGGCACCACCGGATGGGCCACGGCCGTAGGTGAATCCCCTGGCCCGGCCCCTTCCGCCCACGGGAGGGGTCAGGCCAGAGACTCCCTCAGCAACCGCAGCTCTCCGGCTATCCGGTCCAGCGTCCAGTGGGCGTTCAGCCCGCTGGGGTTGGGCAGCACCCACACGGCCGTCTCCCCGATCCGCCTGTCCTGCGGCCCGATCACCGCTCCGCGCTCGGCGAAGGCCGTCCGGTAGGCGGTGACGCCCAGGACGGCCAGCACCTTCGGCCTGACCTCGGCGACCAGCCCGGCCAGCCGTACCCCTCCCTCACGGAACTCCTCGGCGGACAGCTCCGCCGCCTGGGCCGTGGCCCGCGCGACCACGTTGGTGATCCCGAGGCCGTAGGAGGGCAGTTCCCACTGCTGAGCGGGGGCCAGCAGCCTGGGGGTGAAGCCCGACAGGTGCAGCGCCGGCCAGAAGCGGTTGCCGGGCCTGGCGAAGTGGTGACCGGTCACCGCGGAGTACAGACCGGGGTTGATGCCGCAGAACAGCACCTCGATCGAGGGGCCGAGCACGTCGTCGACGGTCAGGTCGGCCGCGGCGGCCAGCTCGGCCTTCGTCGGCCTCGGCGGCTTCGCCGATGGCGGGGTTTCCGGGACCGGGGGCACGGGACGAACCTAACCCATCTCCTCCAGTTTCCTGCCCTTGGTCTCACGCACCTTGAACAGCACGAAGAAGAAGGAGAGCACGGCGAAGAAGGCGTATCCCACGTAGGCGCCCGCGAGACTCCACTCGGCCAGGGACGGGAACGAGACGGTGATCAGCCAGTTGGCCACCCACTGGGCGGCGGCGGCCACGGACAGCGCGGCCGCCCTGATCCTGTTGGGGAACATCTCTCCCAGCAACACCCAGACCACGACACCCCACGACAGCGCGAAGAACAGCACGAACACGTGCGCGGCGACCAGGGCGACGGTCCCCTGCGCCGACGGCAGCCGTACGGTGTCGCCGATGTGGACGCCCGCGCTGAAGGCCCACGCGGCGACGGCGAGGGCGACCGCCATGCCCGCGGAGCCGATCAGCAGCAGCGGCCTGCGGCCGATCCGGTCGACCAGCGCGATGGCGATGAACGTGCCGACGATGTTGATGATCGAGGTGGAGAAGCTGATCAGCAGCGAGTCGCTCTGGTTGATGCCGACCGACTGCCACAACGACGCCGAGTAGTAGAAGATGACGTTGATTCCGACGAACTGCTGGAACACCGAGAGCAGGATGCCGATCCAGACGATCGGCAGCAGGCCGAACGCCGGGCCGCGCAGGTCGCTGAGCCGGGGCCGGTGCTCCAGGCGCAGTGAGGCCTGGATCTCCTTGAGCCGTTCCTCAAGGTCGGTCCTTTCCCCCTCGACCTCCTTGAGCACCCGGCGCGCCATCTCCGTCCTGCCGATGGCGACGAGGAACCTCGGAGACTCGGGGATGATCGTCGAGAAGAGCAGATAGAGCAGGGCGGGCACCAGGCAGGCGCCCAGCATCCACTGCCAGGCCTGCAGGCCGAGCAGCCTGTTGTTGACGTCTCCCCCGGCGAGTTGCGCGATCGCGAAGTTGACCAGCTGGGAGACCGCGATGCCCAGCACGATCGCGAGCTGCTGGAAGGAACCCAGACGCCCCCGGTAGGCGGGCGGCGCGACCTCGGCGATGTAGGCGGGGCCGATCACCGAGGCCATGCCGATGCCGACACCGGCGAGCACCCGCCACAGGGCCAGGTCCCAGATCGCGAACGGCAGCGCCTGGCCGAGGGAGCTGACCGCGAACAGCAGCGCGGCCACCTGCATCGTCCTGGTGCGTCCCCAGCGGTCGGCGATGCGCCCGGCGATCCACGCGCCCAGCGCCGAGCCGAGCAACGCGATCGCGACGACGAACCCGATCTGGACGGGACCGACCTGGAAGTGCTTCTGGATGCCGGTCACGGCACCGTTGATGACCGCGCTGTCGTAGCCGAAGAGGAACCCGCCGATGGCGGCCGCGGCGGTGATGAAGACGACGTGCCCGAGGTTCTCTTTGGGGGTGCCCGAAGGGGTGGTACCGACCATGACAGTCCTTTCCCCGAAACCCATGTGCCTAACGGGCCGCCCCGCGATGCCCCCTCGCCTTCTGAACCTGCCCTGAACTGCGGAAACATCCCTGTTCTGAGTCTCTCACGCCGCCCTCGCACGTCGGCGGCGCGACTCACCCGGCCCCCTCACGGCCCGCCCGTACGGCTCACCAGCGCAGGATCGCGGCCACCCCGCCGGACTCGGCGAGGTCCTGTGCGGCCTCTCCGTCCAGCACGATCACCTCGGCGTCGATGTCGAGGGCGCGTTCGATCATGCGTTCCCCCATCGTGGGATCGGGCACGACCTCCTCCCCCGGTTCGCCCCGCGGGACGTCTCCCCGGGCGTAGAGCCGCCCGTCCTCCGTACGGCCGCCGTCCCACTCGCCGGACTCGTTCAGCAGCAGCTGTGCCACCCGGCTGTCGTTCAGCGCGCCGAGCGTCGCCTCAAGGCCCAGGGCGCCGGGACCGCCGGACAGGGCGGCGTCCCTGGCCCGCTCGGTCAGCTCGACGCCGTGCCGGGTGCGGGCGGCCCTCAGCTGCGGCTCGACGTACTCGGCGAGCTTGGCCGGGGGCAGCGAGTCGACGACCGCGTCGACCTGGAGAACGTCCCCGCCGACCAGGGGCGCGACGATCTCGGTCAGCTGGACGTCGCCGAGGAGAACGACCGTCTGCCAGCCGCGCCGCCTGGCCTCCTCGGCCACTCCCGGAGCCGCGGCGCGCAGCTGCCGGGTGAGGTTCTCCTCGACGCGGCGTTCGAACTTGTCGCGGTGCGTCGCGGCCGACCTGGCGAGTTCCGCGGTGGCCGGGCCGCGCATCTGCTTCCACTCCTCCACGGGGATCTCGAAGGAGGTACCGCCCAGGTCCTCGGTCAGGCCGTACCGGTAGTCGATCATCTTCAGGCCGTCCCTGGAGAGCACGACGAGACCTGCGGGAGGCGCGGCCTCGACCGCGTTGACCAGCGGGCGCACGTACGCCGTCGACTCCATGACGATCTGGTCGGCGACCGGCACCTGGAAGGAGAACGACCGCGCCCGGCCGTCGCCGACCGGTGCGAACATGACGCGTCCCAGGCCTGACTCCGTCGGGTCGAGCAGCTGCTCGAAGTCCGTCTCCAGTTCGTCGAGCCGGTTCAGCAGGGCCGTCCGCCGTTCTCTGTCCCTGACGGCCGTCATCTGCTCCCGCAGCTCCGACAGCTCGTTGCCGAAACGGATCCGCCAGGCGGGTTTGACCGCCGCCTCCTCCTGCGGGGAGGCGGTCACGTAGAACGACAGCACCCCCAGCTCGTCGTGCATGGAGACGACCTCCCGCAGAGCTGCACGGCCGAATCGCTCGAATTCCACGGCGCCTCCCCTGATGGTCGGGTTCTCACCACAGTAAGGAGAGATACGGGAGGGATATGGGACGCATCGTGGAATATGCCCTTCCGCTGCGCGTGTCTTTACCCGGGCGCCGGACGCCCGGCGTCCGGCGCCCGGTCTACACCCCGGGCAGGACCTCGGCGGCGATCAGTTCGAGCTGGTCGAGGTCCGACAGGTCCATGACCTGCAGGTAGACCCGCTCGACGCCCAGCTCGGCGAACTCCCCGATCTTGGCGACCACCTCGGCCGGGGTACCCGCCAGGCCGCTGGCCCGCAGCGCGTCCAGCTCCTGGCCCGCGGCCCGGGCGCGGCGCGCGATCTCGGCCTCGCCGGTGCCGACGGCCACGGTCTGCGCGACGGAGAAGACGATCGGCCGGTCGCGTCCCTCCTCCTCGCAGGCCTTCCTGACCCGGCCGAAGGCGGCGGCGCTGTCCTGCGGGGTGTGGAAGGGGACGTTGTACTCGTCGGCGAACCGCGCGGCCAGGAGCGGGGTGCGCCTGGCGCCGAACCCGCCGATGATGATCGGCGGCCTGGGGGTCTGCTCGGGTTTGGGCAGCGCGGGTGAGTCCGCGAGCCGGTAGTGGGCCCCCTCGAAGGAGAACGTCTCCCCGACCGGCGTGCCCCAGAGCCCGGTCAGGATCTCCAACTGCTCCTCGAAACGGGCGAAGCGCTCGCCGAGCGGCGGGAAGGGGATCCCGTACGCGACGTGTTCGGCGTCGAACCAGCCGGTGCCCAGGCCCAGCTCGACCCGGCCGCCGCTCATCCGGTCCACCTGGGCCACGCTGATCGCCAGCGCGCCGGGATACCTGAAGGTGGCGGGGGTGACCAGGGTGCCGAGCCTGATCGTGGAGGTCTCCCTGGCCAGGCCCGCGAGGGTCACCCAGGCGTCGGTCGAGCCGGGGCCGGGGTCGCCGGGGCCGATCCGCTGGTAGTGGTCGGAACGGAAGAAGGCGTCGAAGCCCAGTCGCTCCGCGGTCCGCGCGACCGTCAGGAGCTCGTCGTATGTGGCGCCCTGCTGCGGTTCGGTGAAGATCCTCAACTTCATGAACATCATTATCCGGGCACTACGGACGCCGTCCATGGAAACACAACGGCGTGGCGGAACACTTGCTACCGTTCATTCTTCGGTGCGCAAAGTGACCGTACAGGCACCCATCGCAACCGTTCTGTGCCGTCGAGGAGGGAGATCCCATGCCGGTGGCGACAGAGTCGGCGACCGGGCCGGAGGCAGGTCCTGAGCCCGGAGCCACCACCCGCCGCGTCCGCGAACCCGGCACTCCGCCGCGTTCCCTCGTCGCGCTCGCCTCCCTGGCCCTCGCCGCGGGGACGGGCGCCGCCCTCTGGGTGCTGCCCGGCGGGGCCGTACGGCCCGCGCGGGCCCAGCGACCGGCCGCTCCCCCGCCCGTCCCGGTCCCCACCCCGCTCGCCTCGGCCCCCGTCCCGTCTCCCGCCGGGCGGCCCGGTCCCGTCGCACGCCCCTCGGGGTTCGTGACGTTCGTCGACGCCGCCAGGAACCCGTCGTTCACGGCGCCGTTCACGCCCCCGGGGCCGTCCGCGCCCGGCCGGGTGCACTGGTTCACCCTGGGACACCTCACCGCGGGCGAGGACGGCTGCACCCCCGAGTGGAACGGGCGGGACCCGGGTCTGTCACCCGCCGGACGCCTGGAGCGCCTGCGGGCCTCCGGCGGCGAGGCGGGACTCGTCTTCGGCGGTCCCGGAGGCAGGGAACTGGCCGCCACCTGCACCGACCTCGGGCGCCTCACCGACGCCTACCGGCGCGCGGTGAACGCCTCAGGCGCGGGCTACGTCGACTTCGAACTCGGCGGAGGCGACAACGAGGCGACCGTCCTGCGCCGCGCGGCGGCCATCGCGTCCCTGCAACGTGAGGCCGCCGCGGCGGGCGGGACCCTCACGGTGAGCCTCACCCTGCCCGCGAACGGCGACGGTCTCAGCCTCGCCGACCAGCGGATGCTCAGGACCACCCGGGAGCACGGGGCCGAGATCTCCGCGGTCAACCTCCTGGTCCCGATCCGGAGCGGTCCCGGGCGTCGCTCCCGGCTGCGGCCGATCGCCGAGGCCGTACGGGCGGCCCATCCCCAGGTCGTCAGGTCCCTGGGCAGGACGGGCACGGGGCACCGGATCGCCCTGTCCCCGTTCCTGAGCGGCGCGAAGGACCTGACCTCCGCCGACGCCCGCAAACTGGTCGCCTTCAGCGCCCGCGAGGGGATGGCCTGGCTGTCCACCAGGGGAGCCGCCCCCTCCTGGCGCGTGTCCCGCCTGCTGGCGGGCCTGGCCCACTAGACAGACACCCCACATGGGGTTATACATGCGCCGCAGTCCTCGTCGAACCCACAGGGGAGACATGCCGAAGATCAACGTGTACCTGCCCGACGAACTGGCCGAGGCGGTCAAGGCTGCGGGGGTCCCGGTCTCCGCCGTCTGCCAGCGTGCCCTGGAGCAGGCCGTACGGCGTATCACCGCCATCAGGGAGACCGGGCTCGGCTCCCCGGGACTCGACGGTTCCGGCGCCCGCTTCGCGAGCTTCACCCCCCGGGCCCGTACGGCGGTGAGCCTCGCGCTTGAGGAGGCACGCGCGGGCGGGGCCGCCGAGGTCGGCACCGAGCACCTGCTGGGCGGCCTGCTCGCCGAGGGCACCAACCTGGCCCTGCACGTCCTGCGCGCCGTGGAGGTCGATCCCGGGCAGGTACGGCGTGAGCTGGACGCCCTCGGCGGGAACGGCGCCGTGTCCGCCGCCCCGGCGCGATTCAGCGGGCCCGCGGCCGCGGCCCTCGAACTGACCGTCTCCGACGCCATCGCCCTGGGACACAACTACGTCGGGTGCGAGCACCTGCTCCTCGGCCTGGTCGCGGAGCCGGAGGGAACGGCGGGACGCGTCCTGCGGAGGCTCGGCGCCGAACCGAGGCTGACCCGCCGCGCCGTCACCGCCGCGCTGGCGGGCTACGTCCACCTCAGGGCGCAGGACCAGGCCGCGGCCGAACGGCCGCCGAGGTCTTCGCCGGAATCCCTGTCCGAGGCCGTCCGCCGGGAGCTGCGGCCCATCGTCCAGCGCCTGGAACGGCTTGAGGAACGGCTCGGCCGGCCCGCGGAAGGGTGAGGGCACCCAGACTGTCGCGAAAAATCCCCTGAAGCCGGACATGCAACGGCTATAGGGTTCGCCCGTGGACAATCTTGAAAGCCTCGTCATCACGAGACGGCTTCGGGTCCCCGTCGACACCCCGCACGAGGCCGCGCCAGGGTGGGGGGAGGTGGCCGCCCGCCAGCTCGACGCCGCGTTGCTGAGCGTCGGCTTCACCTGCTCGGCCGCGCTGCTCGAACGCCTGTCGAGCCTGCCCGGCGAGGAGGTTATCGACCTCGGCGCACGGGTCGTGTCCGTCGTCCGCGGCCTGGTCGGCGACCACGTCCAGCACAACGCCTACTTCGTCGACTTCCCGAGGAACGTGCCGGACACCCTGGAGTTCTGGGCCGGCATGCTCCACGAGGCCCTGCTCGACCCGGTCGCCGCGGACCGCCTCCGGGGCCCCGCGCTCAACCTGCTCGAACTGCCCGACTACGGCCGTTACCGGCACACCTACGCGGACCTGCTCGCCGCCCACGCCGAGCTCGTCCCGCTCGCCGGAGACCGGGTGACCGTGCTCGACCTGGGCGGAAGCCTGCGGGACGAGGCACGGGAGCTGTACTTCTCGCTGGCGGGCTCCGAGGTGCCGCCTGCCGTCGAGGACCTGGCCGCGCTACGCGCTCTGGCCGCCTTCTGCGTCGCCTCCGGGACCGGTCACCCCGAGCGTGTTCCCGTGCGGGAGAACCGCGCGGTCCTCAACGAGGTACGGCTCGCCGCCGGCCTGCCCCTCCTCGTCGACACGGTGACCGACGTGCTCAGGCTCGCCTGCGGCCTGTCCGGAGGCGACGTCACGCTGGCCGTGCCCACGAGGTTCCGTTCGTTCCGCCGCGCCGAGCGCCGGGCCCTGCTGCGGGCCCTGGACGCGGTGGCCACCCCGGCCGGGCTCGGCGACGTGTCACGTCTCCGGGAGCGGTGGAAGCGGCTCGGGGAACGGCTGCACCCCCACGAGCACCCCGGCTTCCCACGCGCCGCCCGGGTCTTCGAGGTGGCCAGGGGCGACCTGCGGGTCGCGGGAACCGGCAGCCGGGTCGAGGCGGCCCTGGCCGCGGGCCGTACGGCCGAGGCCGTCGAGCTGCTGGAGAACGCGCCCGGGGCGCTGTTGCGCCGCCTCGACCACCTGCTGCGGACCGGGTCCGACGAGCGTGCGGTGTTCGAGGCCGTGGAGAGGGCGGTCACCGGCGCCTCCGGCCGTGTCCTGCTGTCCCTGCGCGAGCACATGCAGAACCGGCTCGTCCCCGCCGCCGGGCGTGTCTTCGTCAACCGGCACGCCAGGGCGTGGACGGCCCCCGACCTCCGTCCGCCGCTCGCCGGGGAGGTCCTGACGCGGGTGCTGGCCGTACTGGACGCCGAGATCGTCCGGCGGCTCCCGGACCCCGGTGAGCTGGTCGTCGATCCCGACGCGCTGGACGTCGCCCTGCCGCTGTCCGCCAAGGCTGTCTCCCCCGGGCTCGGCATGCTGCCCCGCGGCTCGCTCTCGGCGGTCGACGGCGAACTGCTCAGGTTCTTCGTGCACTGGCGCGAGGCCAGGCGGCGCACCGACTACGACCTGTCGGCGCTCATGCTCGACGCCTCCTACGGCTCCCCTGAGCACGTCTCGTGGACGAACCTCGCCAACGGCTTCGCCCGGTACTCCGGTGACCTCACCGAGGCTCCCGCGCCGCACGGCGCCTCGGAGTTCATCGACATCCGGCTCGCCGAGTCGACCCGTCCGATCGTCATCCCCCAGGTCAACGTCTTCTCCGGGGAGTCGTTCAACGAGGCGGCCGAGGCGTTCTTCGGCTACATGACGAGAGACGCCGCGCAGGAGGGCATGCCCTTCGAGCCGCGTACCGTGCGGATGAAGTCGGACCTGCGCGGGTCGGGGCAGATCGCCCTGCCGCTCGTCTTCCTGCGCGGCGACGACGGCCACTGGCGGGTGAAGTGGCTGCACCTCTACCTGAGGGGCTATCCCCAGTTCAACCGGGTCGAGGACAACCGGCTCACCGCCTCACTGCTGGTGCGCTCGATCGTGGAGCGCGACTACCTGCGGGTGCGTCACCTGGTCGAGCTGTGGCGCGCGAAGGGGCCCTCCACCGGGCGGCACGTCACCTACATCGGGTTTGAGGCGTCGGCGGCGCCGCCGGGTGCCCGGGTCCACACTCCGGCGACGCTGCACGAGGTGATCCCCGCCTGATACGGTGTGGCCGCGAGGCCATGAGGGGACTTCCTTCTCACCATTTCCCGGTAGTCTCCCCGCTCTCCTCGCGGTCCGGTCGTGAGGCCATTCGAGGGCTTCCTTCTTCCTGGTTCGATTCCAGGTAGGCCCCATGGGCCTACTGGCGCTCAGCCCCCGAGCCTTCCTCACGACCGGTTTCTACATCTGCTGCCACAGAGGGGGCGTCGTGTCCGGCTCCCATTCGGGCAGCGAGGTGTGCGCCTGCAGGCAACGGTAGGTGGCGCCGTGATAAGCGACTATTTCTCCCACCTCGTACGGGAAATAGGTCCTCCACACGATGCTGGTGAAAGAGTTGTCGGCTTGGGTGACAGTCGGCCCGCCGGGAACGTCGGCGGCGGCGGGCGGGACGACGGCCAGGACGCCTGCGGCCAGTGCCGCCGCGAGCACGACGGCATGGGGTCTTCGGAGGTTCACCACGGTCTCCTCGTGAGATCCATCGGGACACCTCAATGTGACTACCGGCCTCCCCGGGCGAGAAGCTCGCATCTCTCCATATTTCGGGCGAATGGTCGCCCCGCCCACGCCCTTCCGGACAGCCGCGCGTCCACGTCGTGGAATGCCGGCAGGGCCTCCACGGGGAGAGAGCCGGCCACGCCCGCGTGCGGCGCTTCCCGGTTCAAGGACATGACGGCGCCCCCGCCCTGAAGGCGGGGGCGGTTCCCCGCCGGAGGCTAGGTCGGGTCGCCGACCAGCAGGGCGACGCACTCCACGTGGTGGGTCATCGGGAACGCGTCGAAGGCTCGCAGGTCGGCGAGGCGGTAGGAACGGTCGCCGAACCAGGCCAGGTCACGGGCCATCGTCGCCGGGTCGCAGGAGACGTAGACGATCCTGGTGGCCCCGAGGGCGGCGAGCTGCTCGACGACCTCGCGGCCGAGACCGGCGCGGGGCGGGTCCACGACGACCAGGTCGGCGCGCTCGATGCCGAAGCGGTCGAGGGCGTTCTCCACCCGGCCCCTGGCGAAGCGGGCCTGGGGCAGGTCGCGCAGGTTGCGCTCGGCGTCCCGTACGGCCACCGACTCCGACTCGACGCCGAAGACCGCGCCCTCCGGGCCGACCGCCTCGGCCAGGCCCGCGGCGAACAGGCCGACACCGCAGTACAGGTCGAGGGCCCACTCCCCGGGACGTGGGGCGGCGAACTCCATGACCGCGCCGAGCAGGGTCTCCGCGGCGCCGGGGTGGACCTGCCAGAAGCCGCTGCCCGTGACCTGGAAGTCGCGTTCGCCGACCCGCTCGACGAGATGGTTGCGGCCGTGGACGACACGGCTTCTGCCCCCGCCCTCGTCCACGAAGACGGCCACGCTCGCGTCGATGTCGGGCACCGCGACCGTACGGCGCGGCCTGGGGGCGATCACGACGGCCTGGTCGCCGGTGTTCGAGGCGATGACCTCGACCGAGGAGGCGTTGCGCCAGTTCATGACCTCCGCCCCGACGTTCTCCACCTCCGGGTGGGCGATCAGGCAGGCGTCGATCGGCTCGATGTCGTGGGAGCGGTGGCGCCGCAGGCCGAGGACGCCGTCGCGGTCGACGGCGAACTGAACCCGGGTGCGCCAGCCGAGCCCGTCGGGGGCGCCGGGCACCTCCTCGACGACGCCCTTCCACTCGATCCCGGCGAGCCTGCCCAACTGTTCGGCGACCACGGCGGTCTTCAGCAGGCGCTGGGCGTCGAGGGAGGCGTGCTGCCAGTCGCAGCCCCCGCAACGGCCGGGGCCCGCGAACGGGCACGGCGGGGTCACCCGGTCCGGGGAGGGGTCGAGGATCTCGACCGCGTCGGCCCGCAGGAACCGGGTGGTCTCCTCGGTGATCTCGGCCAGGACGCGCTCACCGGGGAGCGCGTGCCGTACGAAGACCACCCTGCCGTCATGGCGCGCGACGCACCAGCCACCGTGCGCGACGGGTCCCACCGTCAGTTCGATCGCCATCGTCACGCCCCCAGGTCTTTCGTCGGTCCGGCCTCCTCGTGATCACGAGTGCATACGAAAGGTTATGCCTTCGCGCCCTGGTCCCGAGCCATCTCGTGCCGGGGGCGCCGCACCGCGCCGGGGGCGGCGGGCTCGGGACGGCCCTTGAGCCGGTCGGAGGAGTGCAGCTGCCAGGGGACGCTGGTGACCATCACGCCCGGCTGGAAGAGCAGGCGCCCCTTGAGCCGCAGCGCGCTCTGGTTGTGCAGCAGGTGCTCCCACCAGCGGCCCACGACGTACTCCGGGATGTACACGGTCACCACGTCGCGAGGCGAACGGCGCCGCAGCGACTTGACGTACTCCAGGATCGGCCGGGTGATCTCCCGGTAGGGCGAGTCCAGCATCTTCAGCGGGACCGGGATGCCCCTGCGCTCCCACTCCTCCTGCAGCGCCCGCGCGTCCTCGCCTTCGACGCCGACGGTGACGGCCTCAAGCGTCGAGGGCCGGGTCGCCCTGGCGTAGCTGAGTGCGCGCAACGTGGGCTTGTGGATCTTGGAGACCAGGACGATGGCGTGGTTGCGGGCGGGCAGCATCGACTCGTCCACCTGGAGATCCTCGTCGACCGCGAGTTCGGCGGCCACGTTCTCGTAGTGGCGGTGGATGCCCTTCATGATCAGGAACAGCGTCGGCATGGCGACGCAGACGATCCAGGCGCCGTGGGTGAACTTGGTCAGCAGCACGACCACCAGCACCACGCCGGTCATGACGGCGCCGAAGAAGTTGATGACCCGCGAGCGCTTCATCTGCGCCCTGGTCTTCGGCGCGGTCTCGGTCTTCAGGTGCCTGGTCCAGTGCCTGACCATGCCGATCTGGCTCAGCGTGAAGGAGACGAAGACGCCGACGATGTAGAGGTTGAGCAGGCGGCTGACGTCCGCCTGGAACCCCCACAGCAGCAGGCAGGCGCCCGCGGCCAGGATGACGATGCCGTTGGAGAAGGCCAGCCGGTCGCCCCTGGTGTGCAGCTGACGGGGCAGGTAGCGGTCCTGGGCCAGGATGGAGCCGAGCACCGGGAAGCCGTTGAAGGCCGTGTTGGCCGCCAGGAACAGGATGAGGGCCGTCACCGCGGAGATCACGATGAAGAACAGCGAGCCGTTGCCGAAGACCGCGTCCGCGACCTGGGCGATGATCGGCTGCTGGTAGTAGTCCGGGCCCGCGGGCTTGCCGTTGATGAGCACGTCGCGGGCGGCGGTGGCCGGGTCGGCGAGCTTGACGCCGGAGGCCAGGCCGAGCGCGATGATGCCGACGAACATCGTGACCGCGATCAGGCCCATCATCAGCAGGGTCGTCGCGGCGTTCTTGCTCTTCGGCTTGCGGAAGGCGGGCACGCCGTTGCTGATCGCCTCGACACCGGTCAGCGCCGCACAACCGGAGGAGAAGGCCCGCAGGATCAGGAACGCCGCGGCCAGCGAGGTCAGGTCGGTCTGTTCGGCGACGATCTGGTACCCGGCGGTCGGCGCGCGCAGTTCCTCGCCCATGACCAGCAGCCGGAACCCTCCCCACAGGACCAGGCCGATGACCGAGATCATGAAGGCGTAGGTGGGGACCGCGAACGCCACACCGGACTCGCGGATGCCACGCAGGTTGACCAGTGTGAGCAGCACGACGATGGTGATGGCGACCAGCGGCTTGTGCTCGGCGACATAGGGGATCGTCGCGCCGACGTAGTCGACCCCGTTGGCCACGGAGACCGCGACGGTCAGCACGTAGTCGACCATGAGGGCGCTGGCGACGGTCAGACCGGCGTTGGGCCCCAGGTTGACCGTGGCGACCTCGTAGTCCCCGCCTCCGCTGGGGTAGGCGTGCACGTTCTGCCGGTAGGACGCCACCACCGTGAGCATCACCAGGACGACCGCGATGGCCACCCAGGGAGCGAAGTGATAGAACGATAGTCCGGCGATGGAGAGGATTACGAGAATCTCCTGCGGCGCGTAGGCGACCGAGGAGAGCGCGTCACTCGCGAAAACCGGCAGCGCGATGCGCTTGGGGAGCAATTGCTCGTGTAACTGCGTGCTGCGCAGCGCGCGCCCGATGAACAGGCGCTTGACGAGGTCCGTCACCTTTGACACGTCTGCCGATGCTAGTCCCCATCCATACGCCCCGCTGACGCGGCACTCCCGAAGCGGGCCATACTGACTAGGTACATACGAACAAGATCCGCCTCAATGTGAGCGGCGGGGGAGCATGCATATCGTGATCATGGGATGTGGCCGGGTCGGATCGACTCTGGCGCACATCCTTGAGGACAGCGGCCACTCGGTCGCGATCATCGACCGTGACCCACAGGCCTTCCGCAGGCTGCGAGCCGGTTTCCGGGGACGCCGGGTGACCGGCATCGGCTTCGACCGGGACGTGCTGGAGGAGGCGGGCATCGGAACCGCCAGCGCCTACGTCGCGGTCAGCAGCGGCGACAACTCCAACATCATCTCCGCCAGGGTCGCCCGCGAGACCTTCGGCGTGGACAACGTGGTCGCCCGGATCTACGACCCCCGGCGCGCCGAGGTCTACCAGCGTCTCGGCATCCCCACCGTCGCCACGGTGCGCTGGACCGCCGACCAGATCCTGCGGCGTGTCCTGCCCGAGGGGACCGAACCCCTCTGGCGCGACCCCACCGGCTCCGTCGTGCTGGCCGAGGTGGCCTACCACCCCGCCTGGATCGGCACCAGGAGCAAGGACCTGGAGGAGGCCGCGGGCACCCGTGTCGCGTTCATCAACCGGATGGGCGAGACCCTGCTGCCCAAGAACGACTCCGTGGTGCAGGAAGGCGACATCCTGCACGTCATGGCGGCCGAGAACGACATGGAGCGCATCAACAAGGTGCTCTCCGGCCCTCCCGAGGGGAGCCACTGATGCGCGTCACCATCGCGGGCGCCGGAGCCGTCGGACGGTCCATCGCCGCCGAACTCCTGGAGAACGGCCACGAGGTCCTGCTCATCGACATCGACCCCAAGGCCATCAAGATCGACACCGTGCCGAGGGCGGAGTGGCTGCTCGCCGACGCCTGCGAGATCTCCTCCCTGGACGAGGCGGGCCTGGCCGACTGTCACGTGGTCGTGGCCGCCAGCGGTGACGACAAGGTCAACCTCGTCGTCTCCCTTCTCGCCAAGACCGAGTACGGCGTGCCGCGCGTGGTGGCCAGGATCAACCACCCCAAGAACGAGTGGCTGTTCAACGAGTCGTGGGGCGTCGACGTGGCCGTCTCGACCCCGAGGCTGCTGAGCGCGCTGGTCGAGGAGGCGGTGAGCGTCGGCGACCTGGTCCGCCTGATGACCTTCCGCCAGGGACAGGCCAACCTGGTCGAGCTCACCCTGCCCGAGGACGCCCCGGTCGTCGGCCACCGGGCGGGCTCGGTGCCCTGGCCCGCAGACACCGCGCTGGTGGCGATCCTGCGCGAGGGCCGGGTGCTGGTGCCCAGCGCCGACGACCCCCTTGAGGCGGGCGACGAGCTGATGTTCGTGGCCAGCCAGGAGGTCGAGGAGGAACTGGGCAGGCTGCTGTCCCCGCACCGCTCCGCCTGACCCCCTCACACGCGAAACGGTCCCGTACGGCCTGGCCGTACGGGACCGTTCTTCGTCACAGGGTCGTCACGGGGAGGCGGGCGTGGCCGGGGTCCTGCCCCTGGCCAGCAGCCAGACCATCGCGCCCAGGGCCGCGACCTGCAACGGCCAGCCCATCACGATCTTCAGGATGCCGAGCTCGGCGACCGCGTCGTTCCCGCCGATGAGGTAGACGGGCAACTGCACGGCCACCCGCACCACACAGGGGATCATCAGCAGCCAGGTGAGCCTGGAGCACAGGCGCACCACGGCCGGGTCGGCGCGCCAGGCGGTCGGATCGCCGGTGACCGACCCGATCAGGAAGCCGACCACCGGCCAGCGGACGACGATCGACAACAGCATCGCCACCGCGTAGCCCGCGTTGTAGAGGATGCCGGGCAGGAACACGTCCTTCGCCTCACCCGTCCGGGAGGCGAAGAACGCGCCGATGGCGATGCCGAACAGGCTGTTGAGCACGAACTGCGGCGTCGAGCGCTGCAGCACGCGCGCCAGCAGCAGGACGACCGAGGTGGAGACGCTGACGATCAACGACGTCCTCAGGTCGGATGTGGTGATCCACATCAGCGTGAAGACGATCGTGGGCACGGCGGCCTCGATGGTCCCCCGTACGCCGCCGAAGGCCTTGGCGAGCTGCCCGCGCATCGCCGCCTCGACCGTCACGTACGCCGCGTTCTCCTCGGTGGTGCTCATCTTCTCGCTCACCGCTCCGTGGTCGTCTTCACTCACGCACCGCCCGCCGGGCGCAGCTCGTACTTGGGGTTGAACATCACCTTGCGCCCGTCCTGAAGGCTGACCAGCCCCTCGGCGAGCACCATCCTGCCCGGCTCGATCCCCGCGATCTTCCTACGTCCGAGCCAGACCAGGTCGATCACGTCGGAACCGTCGTAGAGCTCCGCCTCAAGGGCGGGCGCGCCGCCACGGGGGCGCAACGTGACCGTACGTAGCGTACCGGTTACGCAGAACCTGCGTCGCCCGCCGCAGGAGACGATCGGCGTCGCGCCGTGACGATCGAGGTCCTGCTGGAGCTCGTCGGCCTCCAGTTCCGCCTGGCTCGTCGTCAGCCGACGGAGGAAGCCTCGAAATCCGCCCTGTTTATGCGGTTCCTGAGAACCCACGACCTCTCCTTCGCATACGTGTTGAATCAGCGTACGCGATCCCTCACGTCAGCGGATCTCGGCGATCTCAGGACCGCGCTCGAAGGGGTTGAGGTCGGGCACCTCCTGCTCGGCGGCCTGTTGTTCCGCGGCCTGCCTGGCCTCGGGAGGAAGCCGAAGCTCGATCGACTCCTTCGGGGCCATCGGCTCGTCGCCGCGGACCACGACGATGTCGCCGACCACCCCTTCCAGGACCGCGGCGACCTCCTCGTCCACGACCGCGCGGCCGCTGACCACCGCGCGCAGGAACCAGCGCGGACCGTCCACGCCGATGTAGCGCACCGGCTGGGGTTCCTGCGCCCCCTCGGCGGGGATGCGCGCGAACAGTTCGACCCCGAACGGGCCCTCGCGCTCCTCGACCGTGCCGCCCGCGGCGCGCACCCCCTCGGCGAGGTCGGTACGGACCTCGTCCCAGATCCCGCTGCGCCTGGGCGCGGCGAACGCGTGCACCTGCAGGGCGCTGTCCTCGACCATGACGACCGCGCCGACGATGCGGTCGCCGGACAGGTTCAGCTGCACCTCGAAGCCGGAGTCGATGGGCAGGCGCAGCCCGCCGAGATCGACGCGTTCCCGCTCCGGATACGACTCACCCGAGTCCCACGGCCCCGAGGGGCGGCTGCGAGGCTCCTCGACGGCCTTCTCGCTCTGCGCGGCCTTCTCCGCGGTGGCCGGGGGCTCCTCGCGACGGCGCCGTTTGAACACTTTCCTCACGCTCCTTGAGAGTTCACTGGAGGCTCGCCACCCGGGCCCCGCCCCGCATCAGCGTCCGGTGGACCCGAACCCGCCGGCGCCCCGCGCCGAGCCGGGCAGCCGGTCCACCTCGTAGAACACCGCCTTCTCCACCCGCTGGACGACGAGCTGCGCGATGCGGTCTCCCCTGCGCAGCCGTACGGCCTCCTTGGTGTCGGTGTTGATCAGCGTCACCCTGATCTCGCCCCGGTAGCCCGCGTCCACGGTGCCGGGCGCGTTCACGAGTGTCACCCCGTGCCGGGCGGCCAGGCCCGAACGCGGATGGACGAACGCGGCGTATCCGTCGGGCAGGGCGATCGCCACACCGGTGCCGACCGTGACCCGCTCACCCGGAAGCAGCTCGACGTCCTCGACGGCGCGCAGATCGGCTCCCGCGTCACCGGGATGGGCGTACGACGGCATGGGCAGGTCGGTGTCGAGCCGGTGGATCAACACCTCGACTTTGCCGGTCACGGGTTCCCCTCGTCATCGTGGTGCTCGTCGGTGACCGCCCGGCCGTCGGCGCGGGCGGAGCGCTCCCCGTCCACGCCGGCGCGCTCGCCGATGCGGAACGCGACGACGCGTGTGGCGGCCGGGCCGTACGGACCGCCGCGACGTCCCTCAGCCTCACGGTACGCCTTCCGGCCCGCGCCGGAGGCACACCTGTCACACGTGGACGGCGACGGGCCGCCGTGTGCGAAAGCGGAGCACGAGGTGGAACGGGTCACGGAGGAGAACGTTACCCGTTGTGCTGGGCGGACTCCTCATTCACGGCGGAGTCCGGCCCCGGAGTCACCGTCTCGGCGCCCGTCGGCTCGTCTCCCCGCTCCTCCCCCGGCTCGTCCGCCGGTGGCGGGTGCTCCGGCGCGGCGGGCAGGGCGATCGGCGGGTCGGCCATGAGTTCGGGGATCGCCCGGTAGATGACGGCGGCGACCGGGACCGCGACCGCCGCCCCGGCGATGCCCGCCAGGATGCCGCCGACGGCCAGCACCAGGATGATCGCCAGCGGGTGGAAGCTCAGCGCCCTGCCGACGATCAGCGGCTGCAGGACGTGGTTCTCCAGCTGCTGCTCGACGATCAGGATGCCGAGGAAGATCAGAGCGTAGATCGGGCCCTTCGCCCCCAGGGTGACCAGGGTCGCGACGCCTCCGGCGAAGAAGATGCCGACGATCGGGATGAAGCTGGCCAGGAAGATCATCACCGCGAGCGGAGCCCAGAGCGGCACGCCCATCCCGGCGAGCACGATGCCCATGACCACGCCGTGCACGGCGGCAACCGCCACGGTGCCCTGCACGTAGTGCGACAGGGTCACCCAGGCCGTACGGCCCGCCTTGTCCACCCGGGGCGCCGCCGAGCCGAAGCCCTTCAGGAACCAGCTCCAGATGCGGTCGCCGTCCTTCAGCAGGAAGAAGGTGACGAACATCAGCAGCACGATGGAGGCGAGCACCTCGAAGGCGACCGTCGCGCCGGTGAGCACGGTCTGGGTGATCTGGTTGCGTTGCGCGGTGATCTGGGTGGTGATCTCGTCGATCCAGGAGGTCAGCTGGTTGGGCTGCAGGTGCAGGGGGCCGGTGTAGAGCCACTGCTCGACGGTCTTCGAGGTGGCGCGCACCTGGTCGACCAGGCCGGGGAACTCGTCGTTGGCCCGCAGGCCGATGAACCAGCCCGTGCCGCCCAGCACCCCGAAGGCCACCAGCATCGTGATCCAGGTGGCGTATATGGGGCGGACGCCGACCGCCCTGAGTCTGCGGGTCACCGGGAACAGCAGCGCGGTCAGCAGCAGCGCGATGGCCACCGGCAGGACCACGATGTGCAGTGTCGCGATGAACTGCGCGAAGTAGAAGACCGCCCAGCCGATGACGATCAGGCAGAGGCACCAGACCGCCACTCGCAGCAAGGTGCGCGGCACGAGGTTCGTCAGGCGTTCCCGATCGGAGATCACCCTTCCAGACTGTCATGCCACGGCCTGTGACGCGCATGGTTATCGGCCCAACACGCAAAGCCGCGGCACCGGACCGTAAGAAGGCCGTGGGGCCCGGCGGGCCCCACGGCGGGTGGATCAACGCTCTCCCGGCGGCCGGGTGATCACCCTGTCGTCGAGGTAACAGTCACAGTTGCCGCAACCCGGGATCATGTCCTCCTCCTCACCTGCTCGTGTCTCGACCGTACGGCAGGAGCCCGGGACGGCAAGGGAAGATTCGCGTGCGGCCGGGGACTCAGACGAGGGTGACCTCGACAAGCAGGTCGCCGTCGCCCTCGGTGAGCACGAACTCCTCGACGACGCCCGCGCCGCACAGGTCGTCCTGCGCCTGGCGCACCAGGCCCGCGGGACCTCCGGTGACGGTCAGCCGGGTGACCTCGGCGCGCATCGACAGTTTGGCGTCCGACTTGGCCTTGCGGACGTGGTGGAGGACCCCGGCCACCGCGGGGAGCAGCCCCCTGTCCCCCTCCCTCTCGGCCAGGCCGTGCGCCTGGGGCCAGGCGGCGCGGTGCACCGAGCCCTCACGCCACCAGGACCAGACCTCCTCGGTGACGAAGGGCAGGAACGGGGCGAACAGCCTGAGCATGACGTCCAGCGCCCGGCGCAGCGCGGCGTGCGCCGACCCGGCCGCCGGGTCGTCCCCGTAGGCCCTGAGCTTGACCAGTTCCAGGTAGTCATCGCAGAACTCCCAGAAGAACCGTTCGGTCCTTTCGAGCGCGCGGGCGTAGTCGTAGGCCTCGAAGGCCCTCGTCGTCTCCTCGACCACCTCGGCGAGCCTGGCCAGCATCGACAGGTCGATCGGCTCGGTGACCTCGCCGCCGTCCTTCCCGAGCCCCAGCACGAACCTGGAGGCGTTCAGGATCTTGATCGCCAGCCTGCGGCCGATCTTGATCTGGCCCGTGTCGAAGGTGGTGTCCGTACCGGGCCGCCCGCAGGCCGCCCAGTAGCGGACCGCGTCGGAGCCGTGCTGTTCGAGCAGCCCGAGCGGGGTGATCACGTTTCCCGCCGACTTGGACATCTTCTTGCGGTCGGGGTCGAGGATCCATCCGGAGATCGCGATGTCGCGCCAGGGCAGGGTGCCCTCCTCCAGGTGCGCCCTGACCACGGTCGAGAACAGCCAGGTGCGGATGATCTCGTGGGCCTGCGGGCGCAGGTCCATCGGGAAGACCCGCGCGAACAGGTCCTCGTCGCGCTCCCAGCCGCCCGCGATCTGCGGGGTGAGCGAGGAGGTCGCCCAGGTGTCCATGACGTCCGGGTCGCCGGCGAAGCCGCCCGGCCTGCCACGCTGCTCCTCGGTGTATCCGGGCGGCGCGTCGGAGGCGGGGTCCATCGGCAGCGCCGACTCCGGCGGCACGATCGGCGAGGAGAGGTCGGGCTCCCCCGTCTCGTCCAGCGGGTACCACAGCGGGATCGGCACGCCGAAGAAGCGCTGCCTGGAGATCAGCCAGTCACCGGACAGGCCCTCGACCCAGTTGTCGTAGCGGACCTTCATGTGCGGCGGATGCCAGGACAGCTCCTCGCCACGGGCCAGCAGCGCCTTCCTGAGGGTCTGGTCCCGCCCGCCGTTGCGGATGTACCACTGCCGGGTGGTGACGATCTCCAGCGGCCGGTCACCCTTCTCGTAGAACTTCACCGGGCGGTTGACCGGCCTGGGCTCGCCCTCCATGTCGCCCCGGGCGCGCAGCAGCTCGACGATCCGCTCGCGGGCGCCGTGCACGGTCCTGCCCGCCAGCTCGCCGTACGGCTCGGCGGGCACGCCGGGAGGTGCCTCGGGCAGCATCCTGCCGTCCCTGCCGACGACGGCCCGGGTCGGCAGGTCCAGCTCGCGCCACCAGACGACGTCGGTGACGTCGCCGAAGGTGCAGATCATGGCGATGCCCGAGCCCTTGTCCGGTTCGGCAAGGCGGTGGGCGAGCACCGGCACCTCGACACCGAACAGCGGCGTGGTGACCGTGGTGCCGAACAGCGGACGGTAGCGCTCGTCGTCGGGGTGGGCGACCAGCGCGACGCAGGCGGGCAGCAGCTCGGGCCGGGTCGTCTCGACCCAGACCCGCTCCCCCGCCCCTCCGGCCGGGGTGAAGGCGACACGGTGGAAGGCCCCGGGCCACGGCCTGTCCTCAAGCTCGGCCTGGGCGACGGCCGTACGGAAGGTCACATCCCACAGGGTGGGGGCCTGGGACAGGTAGGCCTCGCCGCGGGCGAGGTTGCGCAGGAAGGCGCGCTGGGAGGCGGCGCGCGCCAGGCCGTCGACGGTCGCGTAGGTCAGCGACCAGTCGACCGAGAGGCCGAGCCTGCGCCAGAGCTCCTCGAAGACCTTCTCGTCCTCGATGGTGAGCCGTTCGCACAGCTCGATGAAGTTGCCGCGGGAGACGGGGATCTGGCGTTTGGCGTCCGGCTTGGCCGGGGGCTGGAAGGCGGGGTCGTAGGGGACGGACGGGTCGCAGCGCACACCGAAGTGGTTCTGCACCCTGCGCTCGGTCGGCAGGCCGTTGTCGTCCCACCCCATGGGATAGAAGACCTCCCGCCCGCGCATGCGCTGGAAGCGGGCGATCGTGTCGGTGTGGGTGTAGGAGAAGACGTGTCCGACGTGCAGGGACCCGGAGACGGTCGGCGGCGGGGTGTCGATGGAGTAGATCTCCGGCCGGGTGCGCGTCCTGTCGAAGCGATAGGTGCCCTCGGCCTCCCAGCGGGCCGACCATACGGCTTCCAGCCCGTCGAGAGAAGGCTTCTCGGGCATGGGCGCATGGCGCGGTCGCTGTGGTGTCATGCCTCCCTATGGTATGGCGTCTGGTATGGCGTCGTGTGCCCTCGTGACGGAGGAGACTAGTGTTCTCGTGCGAAGCGAAAACAGCGGGGAGGGGGCCACATGGCCGACAAGTCCGAGAAGCAGGATCTGGCGTGGCGGGTCATCGGCGGCCTCGCGGGGCTGGCGACCGCCTGGGCCGCGCGGAAGGTCATCGGGTTCGCCTGGGAGAAGACGACCGGCAAGAAGCCGCCCGCGGACAACGAGTCGCTGGACATCAGCATGGGCGAGGCGATCGGTTACGCCGTGGTGATGGGGGTCGGCATGCAGGTGGCGCAGATCGTGGTCGCCCGCACCGCCAGGAAGCGCTACGACGCGTGGAAGTCCCTGCGGGGGGCGGCCAAGGAGATCTCGCTCTGACCCGGCCGTGCCCCGCCGCCCGCCGGTCAGGCGGGGACGGGGCGCGGCGCCGTGCGTTCCGGGTCAGGATTCGAGCGAGGCGAGGAACTCCTTGGCCCAGCGATCCACGTCGTAGGTCGCGACCCTCCTGCGCAGTGAGCGCATCCGGCGTGACAGGTCGTGCGGCGTGGCCCGCATCGCGGCGAGCATCGTCCGTTTGAGGCCGTCCACGTCGTAGGGGTTGACCATGAACGCCTGCCGCAGTTCGTCGGCCGCCCCGGCGAACTCGCTGAGCACCAGGGCCCCGCGCAGGTCGTTGCGGCAGGCGATGTACTCCTTGGCGACGAGGTTCATGCCGTCGCGCAGCGGGGTGACCACCATCACGTCGGCCGCCAGGTAGAGCGCGGCCAGCTCCTCCCGGCCGTAGGACTGGTGCATGTACTGCACCGGCTGCTGGCCGAGTTCGCCCTGCTCTCCGTTGATCCGGCCGACCTGGAGCTCGATCGAGTCGCGCAGGCGCATGTACTCCTCGACCCGCTCCCGGCTGGGGGTCGCGATCTGCACGAAGGCCGCCTCCCCCGGTTTGATCGAACCCTCGGACAGGAGTTCGCCGAAGGCCTTCAGGCGCTGGCCGATGCCCTTGGTGTAGTCGAGCCGGTCGACGCCGAGCAGCAGGCACTCGGGGTCGCCGAGCTCGGCGCGGATCTCCTTGGCCCGCTCGGTGATGTGCGGTTCGCGCACCAGCGAGTCGAGCTCCCCGAAGTCGACCGAGATGGGGAAGGCCGCGGCCCGCACCACCCGGTCCTCGACGTAGATCTCGTTCTTGTGGTGCTGGAGGCCGAGCAGCCGGCGGCACAGCCGGATGAAGTTCGACGCGCCGCCGGGGCGCTGGAAGCCGACCATGTCGGCGCCGAGGAGCCCCTCGACGATCTCCCTTCGCCAGGGCAGCTGGGAGAACAACTCGACCGGTGGGAACGGGATGTGCAGGAAGAACCCGATGCGCAGGTCGGGACGGAGTCTGCGGAGCAGGGCCGGGACCAGCTGCAGCTGGTAGTCCTGGATCCACACGACCGCGTTCTCGGCCGCCTCCTCCGCGGCGGCCCTGGCGAAACGCTCGTTGACCGTCCGGTAGGCCTCCCACATGACGCGGGAGTAGACCGGGGGTGCCACCACGTCGTGGTAGAGGGGCCACAGGGTGGTGTTAGAGAAGCCCTCGTAGTAGAGCTCGACCTCCGACTCCGACAGCGGCACGGGGATGAGGTGCATGCCGTCGTGTTCGAAGGGGTCGAGGTACTCACCGGGGGCGCCGTGCCAGCCGATCCACGCGCCCTCACGTCGCTGAAGGACGGGAGCGATCGCGGTGACCAGGCCGCCGGGGCTGCGCCGCCACATGTCGTCACCCACACGGTCGACGGGGAGGCGGTTTGCGACGATCAGAAACGAGCTGCGGCCCTGCACAAAATCCTCCAGGTAGTCGGACTACTCCTAACAACTACCCAATTCAGGCGTTTCTATGACTTACCGGGTGGAAGCGCCCCACTAATTCTTAGATCACCCCTGACCGCCTCCGCGAGCCTTCTTGTGGCGGCGCGGTTGAGGGCCCCACCTGCGACGGCGCCCGTGAGGAAGGGGCCGAGGGTGGTCAGATGGCGGCCGAGGGTGCGCAGCAGCCTGTTGCGCAGCGCCGTCTTGGCCGCCGCGCCGAGCGCGATGCCGACCGTGGCGGGCGACAGCGGATCGACGCCGCGCTGCCTGGACCAGGCGGCCACGAAGACCATCGCACGCTGGGCCCCTGTTCCCGGCACCCGTACCCCGTAAACCTCGTGGAGCTCGGCGAGCAGCTTGACCTCGATCGCGGCGACCACCAGGGTCTCGGCGACGAGCTGGGCGGGGGCGGACAGCAGCAGGGGCGGGGTGACGAACTCGGCCGCGGCCAGCGCGCCACCGATGGCGCCGACCGTCATGGTCGCCTTGGCGGCCGTCCGCACGAGATCGTCGGCGAGGGCCTCGGAGATCAGGCCGTGGTGGTGCTCGGAGAGGGTGGCCAGATCTCGGATGGGAATGCGAGGGGCGACGGCGGTGAACACCTCGGCCAGCCAGCGGCCTCGGCCGACCCCCGTCGCCTTGGCCCTCCTCGACCCTCTGGCCAGGAGTGTGGTCAGGCGGCCGAGCAGCCGTCGCCGCTCGGTGCCCGCGAGCCCTTCCGGCTCGATGAGTTTTCCGACGAGCTCGGCCATCTCCTGGTCGTTCGCCCCGTCGGCCGTTCTCTCGACCGTGCTCCCGGCGCCCCCGGCGCCCCCGGCGCCCCCTGCGCCCTCGGCCGGGCCCGGCCGGTGCTCCCGCGTGCCCGCGGGCTCGGTTCGCCCGTTCGCCGCGCGGTCCTCGTTCGCGGGTGCGCCGGCCGACTCCCCGGCGATGGAGTCGCCCGGCTTCGCACCGGTCTGTTTGTTCTCTGACGTCATGTCGCGGAACCTCCTCAGGGCTGTCCCGGCGTCCTTCCCGTCGTCGGGAGGACGACCTCGGACGGCCGTCGGAATATCGTCAGGCCGCGCACTCCTTGCAGATCTGCTGGCCGTTCCTCTCGGTGGCGAGCTGACTGCGGTGGTGCACGAGGAAGCACCGCGCGCAGGTGAACTCGTCGGCCTGGCGAGGAATCACCCTGAGCGAGAGCTCCTCGTTGGACAAGTCCGCGCCCGGCAGTTCAAGCGACTCGGCGAGGTCCGTCTCGTCGATGTCGATACTGCCCGAGGACTTGTCGGTACGGCGGGCCTGCAGTTCCTGAAGACTGTCCTCGCCGAGGTCGTCGTCAGTCTTGCGTGGGCTGTCGTAGTCGGTAGCCATCGGTCTGCTCCATCCCCCTCATCTATCTATCTGTCCGCGCTTGTGATCCGTTTGCGCTCGTTCGCGCGTGTGTAACGCTTGAGAGGCCCAACTTGTGCCCGATCCGCCAGATAGATTCCTGCTTCGGTACCCCGTCGGAATGGCCGATGAACCTCCCCACACGTGAGGGACCTCCCACCAATGGGCGTGGTTAGCCAAATATGGCGTAAACCACAACATTGGCGGCATGCACCACCGTGTTCGACGGCACATCCAACCACATGTACGGCGTGAACGAGACGCCCCCCGCCGGATCAGCGCGACTGAAGTCTCACCGTCACCACGAGGCCTCCTCCGTCCCTGGGAACGGCGGCCACGTTGCCCCCGTGAGCACGCACGACCGCGCGAACGATGGACAGCCCGAGCCCGGCCCCCTTTGAGGAGTCGATCCGTTCGGCGTTGAGCCTCCGGAACGGCTCGAACAGGCTGTTCACCTCGTAGGCGGGCACGTGCGGTCCCGTGTTGGCCACCTGAACGACGAGGGCCCCCTCAACAATTCCCGTGCGCACCCACACGCGTCCCTCTTCGGGGAGATTGTGCTTGATGGCGTTCTCGACCAGGTTGGAGACGCAGCGTTCCAGGAGCACCGGATCGCCGACCGTCTCGGCGCTCTGCAGCTCGGTGGTCACGACGACCCCGGCCTCCTTGGCGCGCGGGACGAGCTGCTCGACCGCGGTCTCCGCGACGTCCTTCACGTCCACCGGCTTGCGCACGCTCAGCTCCCGCTCGCTGCGCGCCAGCAGCAGCAGCCCTTCGATGAGCCGCTCGTTGCGCGCGTTGACCTCAAGCAGCGTACGGCCGAGCGCCTTGAGGTCCTCCGAGGCCTGCGGGTCGCCCAGCGCGATCTCCAGGACGGTCCGGTTGATGGTCAGGGGGGTGCGCAGCTCGTGCGAGGCGTTGGCCACGAACCTCCGCTGGGTGTCGAAGGCCACGTTGAGCCTGGTCAGCATCGCGTCGAAGGTGTCGGCCAGTTCCTTGAGCTCGTCGTCGGGGCCTTCGAGGTCGATCCGCTCGTGGGCGAGGGTGCTGTCGGAGAGCCTGCGCGCGGTCGTGGTCATCTGCTGGATCGGCCTGAGCGCCCGGTCGGCGACGAGATAGCCGATGATGATCGCCAGGATGCCGACCCCGGCCAGCGCGGGAACCGACCTGGTCAGCAGGGCCTTGCGCGCCCCGGTGACCGCCAGGTGCAGGTTGGAGTTCCACCACTGCTGGACCTGGACCGCGAGGTCCTGGGGCATGTCGTCGGTGACCGCCCTCGGCCACGCCGACTCGATCGCCCAGCCGACCATCATGTAGATGACGAACAGCAGCAGAACCCCGGCGATGAAGAACAGCACGCCGTAGGTGATGGTCAGGCGCCAGCGGATGCTGATCCTGCTGACCGTCGTGTGCAGCCGTTCCAGCGGGGTCGGCGAGAGCGAGGTGTCACCGGGCGGGGGCGGCCCGTCCCAGGCGGGCGGCCCGGTCGGCGGGGGCGCCTGGACGCGGACCGGCGTCACGGTGGCCTGGCGCCCGCCGTTCCTCGCGCTCCGCTCGGAGTGCGGACTGATCATGGGGTGGGTCGGCACCCCCTGCCCCGCCTCCTCGGCGGGGCCGTCCGCGAAGCGGCCCTTCCCTGCGCCCTCGCCCGCGCTCACAGCTTGTATCCCACCCCGGGCACCGTCTCGATCACCTGAGGCTCACCCAGTTTCTTCCTCAGGGTCATCATCGTGACGCGCACCACGTTGGTGAAGGGGTCGATGTTCTCGTCCCACGCCTTGTCGAGCAGGTCCTCCTGGCTGACGACCGCGCCCTCGGCGCGCATCAGCTCCTCAAGGACCGCGAACTCCTTCTTGGTGAGGGCGATCTCCTCGCCGTCCCTGGTGACCAGCCGCTTGCCCGGGTCGAGACGGACCCCGGAGCGCTCCAAAACGGGGGGCAGCGCCGGGGCGGAGCGGCGGCCGAGCGCCCGCACCCGCGCGACGAGTTCGACGAAGGCGAACGGCTTGGCGAGGTAGTCGTCGGCGCCGAGCCCCAGCCCCTCCACCCTGTCGTCGACGTCGCCTGAGGCGGTGAGCATCAGGATCCGCGACGCGGTCCTGTCGGCGACCAGGCGGCGGCAGACCTCGTCGCCGTGGACCTTGGGCAGGTCCCGGTCCAGGACGATCACGTCGTAGTCGACGTAGCCGGTCCGTTCGAGCGCGCCGGCGCCGTCGTAGGCGACGTCGACGGCCATGGCCTCGCGCCGGAGCCCGGTGGCGATCGCGTCGGCGAGCACCCGCTCGTCCTCAACCACAAGCACGCGCACGACCTCTGCTACCTCCCGTGAAAGATCCGCGAAACCCGCGGCAGCGACTTTTCATTGTCGCCATACCCCGCGTAAGACGGGGGTAAGGCCGGTCTCACCATACGAACAATCCGTGATGTAAGACACATATAGGTTTAGCCATCCCATCGGCGTGGGTAGAGCTCAAAACCCAGTCCCCCGCCAGCCCAATCCTTCAGCCCCCGTGAGAAAGAAGGTGAGATGGGCGAGTTCACCACCACGATCGAACACCGCCTCGACCAGGCTTACAAAAACCTGCAGGAAGCCAGGTCCGCGGGCGACCACTACCTCGCCGACACCTTCACCGCCGAGATCGAGGATCTCCGCCGTCTGGCAACGGACAACGGCGTCGTCCCCGTCCAGCGCTGAGCGAACAGGCCCCCCGACGCCCTGCCCGGGGGGCCTGTTCGTGCTCCGGACGGGTCCCGGGCCCGTCAACCGTCGCGTTCCGGGTCCAGCGGTGCCAGCAGATCGTGCAGTTCCTCGAAGAGACCGGGCGCCGCGCAGATCGTCAGGTCCGGGTTGGGTCGTCTGCCCCCCAGACCGCCGATCCTGGCCCCCGCCTCCGCGGCGATGAGGCCGCCCGCCGCGTGGTCCCAGTACTGGGGGCCGCGCTCGTAGTAGCCGTCGACCCGCCCGGCGGCGACCGAGCACAGGTCCGAGGCGGCCGAGCCGCCCCTGCGGATGTCGCGCACCCGCGGCAGCACGTGGGCGAGCACCCGCGCCTGGACCGCGCGCCGTCCGGCCCCGTAGCCGAACCCGGTGGCGATCAGGGCCCGGTCGAGTGACACGCCCGTGGTGCAGCGCAGCCGTTCCCCGGCCAGCCAGGCTCCCTCGCCTTTGACCGCGGTGAACACCTCGCCCCTGGGCACGACGTTGACCACCCCGGCGACGACCTCACCGTCCACCTCGACGCCGACGCTCACCGCCCACTCGGGCAGGCCGTACATGAAGTTGACGGTTCCGTCGATCGGGTCGACGATCCAGCGGACCCGGCCCTCGCCGGTCGAGCCGCCCTCCTCACCGAGGATCGCGTCGCCCGGCCTGGTCCGCCTGATCCGGTCGCGGATCAACTCCTCGGCGGCCTGGTCGAGCGCGGTCACCACGTCCGTCGGGCTGGACTTGGTCGCCAGGACCTCGGGCCTGGCGGGCCGCTTGGCCAGGAGCATCTCCCCCGCCTCCCTGGAGATCTCCTCGGCCAGCCGGGCGAGAAGCCGCGCGTCCTCCCCGGCCGGCGGCCCGCCGCGCGTCACGACAGCGACTCCGGTCGCTTCCACTCCCTGCCGAGGACGTGCTGGGCGAGGAAGGCGAGCACGGTCTCGTACCAGACCACGGCGTTGCCCGGTTTGAGCACCCAGTGGTTCTCGTCGGGGAAGTACAGGAACTTCGACTCGACCTCCGAGCGCCGCAGGTCCCACCACAGGCGCAGGGCCTCACCGATCGGCACCCGGTAGTCCTTGTCGCCGTGGACGACCAGCATGGGCGTGGAGATCCGCTCCAGCGACAGGTGCGGCGACAGGTCCCGGTACGGCTGCCCGCCCGGGGGCCCGAACTCGCGCTGGAAGTAGACGGCGGCGTCGGTCGTGCCGATGAACTGCTCCAGGTTCCACAGCGAGGCGTGGGTGACGATCGCCTTGAACCGGTCGGTGTGCCCGGCGATCCAGTTGGCCATGTAACCGCCGAACGAACCGCCCATCGCGGCGGTCCGCGAGGCGTCGAGTTCGGGCAGTTCGAGCGCGGCGTCGGTGATCGCCATCAGGTCGGCGTACGTGCGCGGCCCCCAGTCGGCCCAGCCCCGCCGGATCGCCTCAAGGCCGTAACCGGTGGACAGGCACGGGTCGGGCAGCAGCACCGCGTAGCCGTTCTGCGCCATGATCCACGGGTTCCACCGCCACGACCAGTCGTTCCAGCTCGACAGCGGGCCGCCGTGTATCCACAGCAGGAGGGGCGCCGGGCTCTGCGCCGAGGCGCCCTCGGGCAGCACCAGCCAGGCCCTGACGGTCTCGCCGTCGTCGGTGGTCGCGCTGACCTCGGTCAGGGTCCCGGGAAGTTCGAGACGGGGGGCCGGGGAGGGCAGCGTCCCAACCGTGCCGTCCACGGTGACGTGGACCGGGACGGCCGGGCTGTCCACGGCGCCGCGCAGCGCGTAGACCGAGCCGTCGGGCGCGGCCTGGAGCGACAGGTAGGCGCCGTCGTCGGCGGTGAGCCGTACCGCCTCGGAGCCGTCGGCGGGGACGCGGAAGATCGGGCGGCGCCCCTGATGGTCGGCGGCCAGGTACAGCGTCCGGGAGTCGGGCGCCCACACGAAGTCGACCGGCCACAGGAGGTGGCTCTCGAAGCGGCCCGCGACGTGCCCCTCCCCCGTGGCCATGTCCACGATCCACAGGACGCTCTCCACGGGCACGTCCGTCGAGCCCCGTACCTCGCGCACGCACGCGACCAGGCGCCCGTCCGGCGAGACGACGGGTTCCCCGAGGTCGTGACCGTCCTGCTCGGCCAGGACCCTGCGGGTGCCGTCCGCCACGTCGATCGCCACCAGATGGGAGCCGAGTTCCCCGCCGGGCAGGGGGACCGTCCAGCTCGTCACGACGGTCGCGCCGTCCGGGGTGAGGTCCCACGAGGCGAGGGCCAGGCTCTTGCCCGGCTGCGGGGTGAGGTCCATGGTCCCGGTCAGCCGCTCCTGCCCGAGCGCCCCGGCGAACAGCCTGACCTCACCCGGCCCGAGGTCGTGGTCCCAGTGGCGCACCAGCAGGTCCTCGTGCAGGATCGCGCTCACCCCGTTGTCCTTGCGCGCCTTGCGCCGCTCCGCCTCGGTCGCCTCGTCTCCGGGCAGCACGTCGGAGCCGAAGACCACGTTCCCGCCCGCGGTGGCGAACCCCGCCACACCGCCGGGCCGCGAGGCGACCTGCCTCGCCTCTCCTCCCGCGCGCGGCAGCAGCCAGAGCGCGGGGACCCCCTCCTCGGTCTCCTTGACCGTCGGGTCGGGGCGGCGGGAGCAGAAGAGCAGATCGCCGCCGGCCGTGAACTCCGCTCCTGTCTCGCCTTTCACCGACCGGGTCAACCGGTACGGCTCACGCCCGTCGAGAGGGATCTCCCACAGGGACGTGCCGTAGGACTTTTCGTCGGGGTTGAGTGCCTGGACCACGCTCACCAGGCGAGTCCCGTCGGGGGAAAGCCGCAGGGAAGTCACCCGGGGTACACCGACATAATCGCGGATGTCGCTAAATGGGGTCACGCTTGGAACCTACCCTGCGCCTCTTCTTCGATCACTCCCGCCGGGAGGCCACTTTCCATACCACTCGGCTCCCCCCGGCGCGATGATGCGCGGCGATGCGGGAGGATTCCCCGCCATGCGGTTTGATGAGAGTCATGGGGACTTACGACGCGCTGCTCGTCGTCTCGTTCGGAGGGCCTGAGAAGCCCGGCGACGTCATGCCGTTCCTGGAGAACGTGGTGCGGGGCCGGGGAGTCCCGCGTGAGCGGCTGCTGGAGGTCGAGGCGCACTACCAGCGCTTCGGGGGGCGCAGCCCGATCAACCAGCAGTGCCGCGACCTGATCGCCGCCGTCGAGCCGACCGTCGACGTGCCGGTCTACTGGGGCAACCGCAACTGGCATCCCTACCTTGAGGACACGCTGCGGCGGATGGCCGCCGACGGCGTGCGCAGGGCCGCCGCCTTCGTCACCTCGGCCTACGCCTCCTACTCCGCGTGCAGGCAGTACCTCGACGACATCGCCCTGGCCAGGGCGGCGGTCGAGGGCGCCCCCGAGGTCGTCAAGCTCAGGCACTACTTCGACCACCCGGGGTTCGTCGCGGCGATGGTCGACCACACCCGCCAGGCCCTCGATCGGCTGCCCGCCGAGCACCGGGACGCCGCGCGCCTGGTCTTCACCGCGCACAGCGTCCCCGTCTCGATGGCCAGGACGGCCGGGCCCGGCGGCGGGCAGTACGAGGCACAGCTACGCCGGGCCGCCGCCGCGGTCGTCGCCGGGCTGGGCGGCGAGCGGGAGTGGGACCTGGTCTGGCAGAGCCGCAGCGGCCCCGCGCACGTGCCGTGGCTGGAGCCCGACGTCTGCGACCACCTGCAGAAGGTCGACGCCCCGGCGGTCGTCCTGGTGCCGATCGGTTTCGTCTCCGACCACATGGAGGTCGTCTACGACCTCGACGTCGAGGCCGCCCAGACGGCCGCCGGGCTCGGTCTCCCGCTGGCCAGGGCGGCGACCGCGGGCACCCATCCCCGGTTCGTCGCGATGGTCGGCGAACTGCTCGCCGAGCCCGAGCCCGTCCCGTGCGCGGCCACCTGCTGCCCGGCCCCGCCCCGCCGTCACGGGTAGGCGCGGGCGTAGGCCTGGGCCACGGACAGGACCTTGTTGACGTAGGCCGTGGAGTGGTTGTAGAACCACACGGCCTTCGCCAGCTTCTTGCCGCCCTGTCCTGCGCCGTTCGCGCACAGGTAGTTGGCCGCGCCGGGCACGGCGTCGTAGGGACTCCAGATGTCGGCGACGCCGTCGCCGTCCCCGTCCACGCCGTAGGCCTTCCAGGTGGCGGGCATGAACTGCATCGGGCCGAGGGCTCCGGCCGAGGAGGGGCCGTTGTTGCGCCCGTGTGAGCTCTCCACCTGGCCGATGGCCGCCAGCACCGTCCACGAGAGACCGGGGCAGACGGTGGCCGCCTTGCGGTACAGCTCCAGATAGCTGCCCGGCCGCCCGACCGTGGCCCTGTTGCCGGTAGGCGCCCGTTCCCGCACCTGCTCGGCCTTCACCTCTGTCTTCCTGGCCGTACGGCTCCCGCCGACGACGACCACCTGGGCGCCGGAGCCGAGGAGCTTGCGCACCCCGGCGTCCATCGCGGCGACCGCCTTCTCCGGGCCGTTGACCAGCAGCGCCACCCCGGGCAGCAGGCCGAGCCGCCGTCCCGTCTCGGCGCCGACCAGGCCGTCGACCCCGGGCAGGCCGAAGGACGCCGAGGCGGCGACCCGCAGCGCCGGTCCGGAGTCCACCTGGTACCTGGCGCCGAGGACCAGCCCGAGCCGCCGGACCGCGGCGCTGTCGGCGATGAGCTCCCCTCTGTTCAGCGCCTCCCAGACCCTCGGCTGGTCGGCCACGGCCTTGGGCGCCCAGGCGCGGAAACGGGCCGGTTCGACCGCGAGCAGGTTGAGCGCGGCGCCGGAGACCCGTACCGCTCCCCCGTCGAAGGAGTCGACCTTCTGGACGTGCCCGAGCCGGGCGATGTCCTGTTTGGTGCGTTCGGGAAGCGTCGACTGGGAGACCACGAACAGCCGGGGCGGGGTGAGGGTGATCCCCGGCCCGCCGGTCGCCGCGACCACCGGAGCCGGGGTGGCGGGGGGCGGGCTCGCCTGGGTGAGGTCGGCCTGCGGGGCGAGCCTGGCCAGGTCCCGCACGGTCGTGTCCCGCCGGAGGTCGGAGGTCTCCGTACGGACCTGCGCCGGGGAGTCGGCCGGGCTCAGGACGAGGAAGATCGCACCTGTGGTGACCGCGAGGGCGGTCACGGCGAGTATCGCGACCAATACCCCCAACCTGGGATGATGTGACACTGCCCTCACGTTAGCCCAAGCACCACCGGTTCGCTCTGTTGCGCGAAAAATGAGTTGCCGTGTGATGGTTTGGTTAGAAATGGTCGATACGATCGACGACGAAAATGTGGGAAAGGGGCAGTCCGTGGTCGGGCCGTACCGGAGATTGTTCAACAGGCCCGGCGTGAAGGGGTTCGTCATCGCGGGCTTCTTCGGACGGATGCCCATGTCGATGCTGGGCATCGGCATCGTGCTCCTCGTCGAGGCCCTCACCGACTCCTACGCCATGGCGGGAGCGGTCGCGGCCACCGTCAGCGTCACCTTCGCCGTCGCCGCCCCCCTGTCGGGCCGCCTGGTCGACAGGTACGGCCAGGCGAGGATAGCCGTCCCCCTGGTGCTGACCCACGGCGTCTCACTGAGCGGCCTGATGCTCTGCGGCGGGCTGGGCGCGCCCGCGTGGACCCTGTTCGTCACCGGCGCCCTGGCGGGCGCCAGCGCCCTGTCCCTCGGCTCACTGGTACGGGCCCGCTGGTCCCACCTGCTGGGCCGCTCGGACGAGCTGCACGTGGCCTTCTCCTTCGAGTCGATCGCGGACGAGGTCATCTTCGTGGCCGGTCCCGCGCTGGTGACCGCGCTGGCCACCTCGGTCAGCCCGTACGCCGGACTGATCGTCGCCCTGGTCTCCACGGTGATCGGCACCGTCGCCTTCGCCATGCAGCGCGGCACCGAGCCCCCGATCATCCCCAAGGGGGAGAGTTCGAGGAGCCCGATCACCATTCCCGGCGTCGCGCTGCTCTCGTGCGTCTTCCTGGCGGTCGGCTCGGTCTTCGGCTCGGTCGACCTGATCACCGTGGCCTTCGCCGAGGAGCACGGCGCCAAGGCCGCGGCCGGGCTGCTGCTGTCGGTCATCGCCACGGGAAGCCTGCTGTCCGGCCTCTGGTACGGCGCGCGGCGCTGGAAGTCCTCGATGCGCAGCCGGTTCGTCACCACCCTCGGGATCTTCGCCCTGGGCGTCTCCCCCTTCGCCCTGATCGAGCACGTCGGGGTGATGGCGCCGTTCATGTTCCTCGCCGGGCTGGCCGTCTCCCCGACGCTCATCACGGGATACTCGCTGATCGAGCGGCTGGTCCCGGCCCGCCTGCTCACCGAGGGCATGGCGTGGCTGTCCACCGCGGTCGGCTTCGGCGTGGCGCTCGGCTCGTGGGCCGCCGGACGGCTGACCGACCTCTACGGCTCCTCCAGCGCCTACGTCTTCCCGCTCGGCTGCGCCCTGCTGGCCGTGGCCGTCGGCGTGGGCGGCTTCGCCTGGCTGCGGCCCCCTGTTCTCCAGGAGCAATCGTGAGTATGGTTCATGTCTCCTGGCGGGACGGAGCCGTGCCCGCGGCGTGAGCCGGGCACGCCACGCGACATCCCCGGCCGAGGAGCGACCATGAGCCGGACCCCCGCCGCCTTCCGCAACTGGGCGGGCAACCAGTCCGCCGTCCCCGCCGAGGTCCACGCGCCCTCCTCAGCCGAGGAGGTCGCCCTGGCCGTACGGCGGGCGGCCGAGACGGGGCGGCGGGTGCGCATGGTCGGCACCGGGCACTCCTTCACCGGCGTCGCGCTGACCGACGGCCTGCTCCTGCGGCCCGAACGGCTGACCGGCGTCCTGCAGACCGGCGAGGGCTGGGTGCGGGCGGCCGCGGGGACCTCGCTCAGCGTGTTCAACGAGGAACTCGCCCGCAGGGGCCTGGCGCTGGCGAACATGGGCGACATCACCGCCCAGACCCTGGCCGGAGCCGTACAGACCGGCACCCACGGCACCGGCGGCAGGATCGCCGGTCTGGCCGACCAGGTGATCGCACTGGACCTGGTGCTCGCCGACGGCGAGAGCGTCACCGTCTCCCGCGAGGGCACCGCCGAGATCCGTGACGGGGTCACCGAGCGGGACCTCTTCGACGCCGCCAGGGTCGGCCTGGGCGCACTCGGGGTGGTGACCGCGCTGACCTTCGCGGTCGAGCCCTCGTTCCTGCTGCACAGCGTCAGGCAGCCGATGCGGCTGAGCGAGATCCTCGGCTCGCTCGACAAGATCACCGCGGACAACGAGCACCTCGACTTCTTCTGGCTGCCGCACACCGACACCTGCCTGACAAAGCGCAACAACCGCCACCCCGGCCCGGCCAGGCCGCAGAGCGCCCTGAGGCACTGGCTGGACGACGTCTTCCTGGAGAACACGGTGTTCGGCGCGCTGTGCGGGCTCGGCGCGCGCCTGCCCGCCGCCATCCCCGGCATCAACGCGCTGTCGGCCTCGGCGCTGTCGGCCTCCGAGCGCGTGGACACCTCCTACGAGGTCTTCGCGACCGTACGGCGGGTGCGCTTCCTGGAGATGGAGTACGCCATCCCGCGCGAGCACCTCGCCCAGGCCCTCAGGGAGACCCGTGACCTGATCGATCGCCGGGGCTGGCGGATCACCTTTCCGATCGAGGTTCGGGTCACCCCGCCGAGCGACGCCTGGCTGTCCACCGCCTACGGCCGCGACTCGGCCTACGTCGCCTGCCATGTCTACCGGCCGACCCCGAACCCGGACTACTTCGAGGGCGTCGAGGAGATCATGGTCCGGCTCGGCGGCCGGCCGCACTGGGGCAAACTCCACACCCGTGACGCGGCCTACCTGGCCACGGTCTATCCGCGTTTCGCGGACTTCCTGCGACTGCGGGACCTGCTCGATCCGGGACGGGTGTTCTCCAACGACTATCTGGACACCGTCCTGGGCTGACCGGCGCGTCCCGCGACCCAGGGAACTCCCCGGGCCGCCCCCTGCGTGCGGCCTCCCCGGAGGGTTACGTGCCGGCGGCCTGTCGCCTCGACGGCGGATGCCGGAGCGGATTCGCGGACGCCCACGTCACCCGGCTCCGAGGGAGTCCGCCGGAGACGACCGTCACCCGGACCGGTCGCCCCGAACCGGGGGCTCTTGCACCAAGTTCGCGACGGCGCCCTGGGTTATTGGGGAGAATCCGTCGGGGACTCCGAATGTACTGCTCCACAACGGTGCCCGATAAGCAGGTAAATGGAGCAAATGTGACCGGCGTCACATCGCTGCGAGCCCCATCCAGGAAGGCGATGTTCGGACATGCCGGGTACGGTGCTGGCAGGCAACCGGCACACGCGAGAGACTCAAGGGTCCGGGGGAAGATTGAGCACGACGACGAAGGGACTCGCATGCAGGAGCTCCGTCTCGTCGCGGTGAGTGAGGACGGGACCTACCTTGTGCTGGCCACGGCCGGCCGGGGGACCCGGTTCACGCTGCCCGTCGACGACCGGCTCCGCGCTGCCGTCCGCGGCAACTTCTCCCGTCTCGGCCAGTACGAGATCGAAGTGGAGAGTCCGTTGCGCCCCAAGGAGATCCAGGCCCGGATACGCGCAGGAGAGACCGCCGAGGAGATCGCCGCCACGGCGGGCATCCCGGTCGAGCGCGTGCGGTGGTTCGAGGGCCCCGTGCTCCAGGAACGTGAGTACATGGCCCAGCAGGCGCAACGCTGCGCCGTACGGCTTCCTGGGGACTCCGCTCCCGGCCCCACCCTCGGTGAACTGGTCGCCGAACGGCTGACCCGTCGCGGCGTGCCCGCCGACGAGATCGACTGGGACTCCGCGAAGCGGGACGACAACCTGTGGCGGATCAAGCTCGGTTTCGTGTGGAACGGTCACAGCCGCAGGGCGGAATGGATCTTCGACCCGCGGCGGCGTCACATCACCCCGCACGACGACGAGGCCATGCGCCTGTCGTCGGGCGACCAGGCCGAGCCGGCCGAGGACAGCACGGTCACCCCGTTCGTGCCCCGGGTCGCCAAGCTCGCGCCGGTGCCCCCGCTGGCGCCCGAGCCGCTGGGCCAGCCTCCGGTCTCCTTCCCCTCGGTCCTGCGCCAGGAGCAGTCGTCCCCCGACGACTCGCCCCAGCCGCCGGAGGCGCCCGCGCCCCAGGAACGCTCCGCTCCGGCCGCCTACACACAGCCTCCGATGCCGCCGTTGCCCCCGGGCTACGATCCGCCGAGGCCCACCGTGCCTCCGCTGCGCGCGCCCGACTCCATGGCCCCGTTCGAGCAGCCGATCAGGACCCCCGAGGCCGCGCCCGTCGCCCGGATGCGGCCCCAGGAGTCCCCGGTGCTCGTGACGCCCAGGCCGCTCGCCACGCGGGAGCAGGTCATGGAGTCCGAACCGGCGGCCCCCGAGGTCCCCGAGGTCACGGAGACCACCGAGGTCGCCACGCCCGCCGAGTCGTCCCCGGAGGTCCAGGAGACCACAGAGACCACGGGGTCCACCGGGTCCGCGGAGACCGGCGTCCCCGCCGAACCCGCGGAGGAGGAGGCGGCCGCGGTGCCCGCCGCGCGTCTCAGCCTGGACGAGCGGGCCAGGAAGGAAACCGCCGCGTCCCCCGATCCCGTCGTGGAGAGGGCCGCCGAGCAGGCCCCGGAGAAGGTCCCAGAGCAGGTCGCCGAGAAGGTCACCGAGAAACCCGCTGAGAAGGTCCCGGAGAAGGTCGCGGAGAAACCCGTCGAGCCGCCGAAACCGGCCCCCGCACGGCCCGCGAAGCGAGCCAGGGGACGGCGCGCCTCGGTGCCCACCTGGGACGAGATCATGTTCGGCGCCAGACGTCAGGACTGACCACAGGACACGCGAAGGCGGGGGCGGCACGGGAGACCGGCCGCCCCCGCCTCGCCGTACGGAAGGTGTTCACTCCACCGGCTTGGGCCGCTCGGAGTTTCCGGTCAGGAGGAACGGCGCCAGCCAGGCGGGGGTGACCTCGGCGGCGAAGGCCACACCCTGGGCCTCGCCGACGTCGAAGGCCGAGTAGCCTCCGCTGCCCGCCCCGACCCCGGCGGTCACGGTCAGCACCCGGGCCTGGCGCTGGAAGGGCGTCTGGGTCAGCTTCCAGCCGACCACCGCGCGTTCCTCGATCACGACCTGGGAGCGGCGCAGGGAACCCGACCTGACGGACAGGCGGGCCCCGTCGTAGGCGTGGCCGAGCGAACGGTAGCGGTCGAGGCCCAGCGGGACGCCGAGCGCCACCAGGAGCAGGGCGACGGCGGCGGGCCCCCACCACAGCGGCGACCACACGAGCCCGGCCGCTCCCGCGCAGACCGCGATCACGAGCCACGGGAAGACCGCCCTGAAGAGCCTGCGTCTGCGCGCCGCGGGCGGATGCGGCCGCAGCCGGGAGATCGTCGGGCCGACCGCCTCCCCGACCACGTCCAGCGCCTTGGACCTGGGCACCACGGGCAGCAACTGACCCCGGGTCTGCGAGTCGCCGAGCCCGGTCACGACGGCCCATGCCCTGGCGACCCCCGCCCAGCGTTCGGCGACCCCCTCGACCAGCTCGAACCCGCGCACCCTGCGGCGTTCGAGCGAGACGCTCCTGCGGGTGAGCAGACCGCGCCCGGCGACGAGGTACCCCTCCCGCACGCGCAGGGTGAAGTCCCAGTTGAACACGGCGTACATGACGCCCCCCGCGACCGGCATGGCCAGTACGAGCAGCACCAGGGCCACGAGCAGTACCACGGGGTGGTCCCAGAGCCACTCCCCCGCGCCGACCAGGAACCGTCCGTCGACGCGCAGCTCGTTGCCCCACTGGAAGGCCAGGCCGACCGCGCCGGCCGCGAGCGCGAACGGGGTCAGCAGGTAGGCGCCGGACAACGGCCCGTAGGCCAGCCACCGGCGCGGCACCACGAAGAGCACCCGCTCGGCCTGCGGCCGGTCCACCGGCGTGGAGACCCCCTCCTGGTACGGCCCGGCGGGCACGGCCACCGGGTCACGGCCGCCCTCGCCCGTCTGCGCGCCGGCCCTCGCGTGCCGGAGCAGCACGGCCTTGAGGCGCTCCGCCTCCGCGACCGTCACCCCGTCGAGCTCGCCCTCCTGCTTGTCCTCGCCGCCCGCGCCCGTGTCGATCTTCAGAACGGCGATGCCGAGCAGCCGGTGCAGCGGCGGGTTGCTGACGTCGACGCCACGGACGCGCTCCAGCGGGATCGTCCGTACCGACCTGCTGACCAGGGCCCGGGTGAGTTCGAGCCTGTCCCCGGCGACCTGGTAGGTGAAGGTGGCCCAGCGGACCACGGCGTAGGCGACGGAACCGGCGACGCCAAGGGCCGCCCAGAGGAAGGAGCTCGGTGAGAAACCTCCGACGAACAGCACCCCGGCCAGCGGCAGGAAGAGCGAGGGGAGCATCCTGATCGGCTCGGTCAGCAGCACCTTGGGACTCAGCCGCTGCGGCGGACCAGGGAGCGGGGCCCCCGGCCCCTGGTGGATGCCGGGGCTCGGAGGCGCCTCGTCCTGACCGGTCACGTCGCGTCGTCCCTCAGCTCCTCGGCCCGCCGTGCGAGCTCCTCGGCCAGGGTCGCGGCGACCTCGTAGTCGAGGCCCTTGATCGTGGAGGACCCGGCGTGGGAGGCCGTCCGGATCTCGACCGTGGCCAGTCCCAGGACCCGCTCGAACCAGCCCTGCGCCTTGTCGACCGTCTGGATCCTGCTGACCGGGACGAACGCCCACTCCCTGCTGATCCAGCCGGAGCGGGCGTAGACCACGTCCCCGCTGAGCTCCCAGCGGTGCACGGCGTAGCGCCAGAACGGCTCGGCGATCGCGGCGGGCAGGGTGGCGAGCGTCACCAGCGCGGGCAGCCACCAGATGTTGCCGAGCACCCATCCGGGCAGCCAGGACCAGCGGTCACCGTCGATCCAGCGCGTGAGGAGGAACGACCCCCCGATCAGGACGACGGACCAGAACAGCCCCTCGAACAGCCACAGCGCGATCGCCTTGCGGGAGACCGCGTTCGCCGGGGCCCGCAGGGGGACCCTCAGGGGGTCGCGCGAGGGACCATGACCACCCGTGCCGGGCAGGGCCGTGGCCGCCCTCGCGGGTTCGGCGTGCTCTTCGGCGTGGTCTCTCACGGTGCCAGCCTAAAGGGTTCCGTCCCAGGGGGCTGACCGTCATGCCCGCGTTGTACGGCTTGGCCGTACGGTGCCCTCTGGCGTCGCCCCAGAGGCCCGTGGGGAGCCCGGGGGAGCCCGGGCCGCGGGGGAACGACCCCGAGAGGTTTCCCGAGCGTTCACGACACTCCCGCACCGCGACTCCACAGGATTCACAACCGGGCCGGGCCGCCCGTCCGTAAGGCGGCCGTCCCGCCCGCGGCGAGGCCGCGCCCATACCTTGATCGTCGATCATCGGCTCCGGATATCGGCAGGTCGGGATGGATGCGAGGGCCCCGGGGCATGGGCGCCTCCTCCCGCCGGGGCGGCAGCCCCCGGACCGGGAAGCGCTCTCTCCGCCCCGGGTTCGTGTCCGATTCCCGGGTTTTTCCGCGCCATGGAACCTCGCGATCCGGTCTGCGCATCTGCCAGATCCGCGTAGCATCATCGGGCATGGGGCAGCCGCACACGTCTACACGCCGCCCGCGACCTGCCGTGGGGACGGCACTGGCCGCGGCGTTCGTCGTCGTTGCCTCGGGCTGTGGCCTGACGGGCGGCTCCGCGTCCGCCGACCGGCTGCAGCTGGAGCCGATCAGTGTCTCCAGCCCCCAGTTGCGGGACGGCACGGCTCTGCCCTCCGACTACTCGTGCAAGGGGTCGGCGGGCAACCCGCCACTGCGGTGGTCGGGGATTCCGAACGACACCAAGTCGGTCGCGATCGTGGTCGACAACAACTCACGCACCGGTGGAGAGGTGAACTGGGTCGTGTTCGACATCGACCCGCGCACCAACGAACTGGCCGATGACAGCGTCCCGGTCGGCGCCGTGGAGGGAAGCACCACCAGCGGTAAGACGGGCTACAGCCCGCCCTGCCGCGACAAGGAGAGCTACCGCTTCACCGTCTACGCGCTCAACGACCGGATCGAGCTTCCCAAGGGCGCCTCCCTTGAGAAGACCCTGAAGAGCATCGCCTCCAGGACGATCGCCTGGGGCCGGCTCACCACGACGCACATCGAGTGACAGGTCAAACACCGGAGGTAGTAATGGTTACCGATTCTTCACTTAGGGTGTGACAACGCTCATAGTGGTCCGACACAATCAGATCCAATGTCCGTGCGCAGGTGATGCAAGGGGGCAGGTCGCGTCGATGGCCGCGCGACCTCACCGGCGCCGCTGGAAGGCCATGGCCTTGAGGGTGGTGCAATGATCGCGGTCGTAGCAGGTCTGGTCGCCGTCGTGCTCCTCGTGCTCGTCGTCGTGGCACTGGGCATGCGGTCGATGAACCGCAGGGAGAGTGCGCTCCCCGCGGAACGCCTTCGCGAGTTGGAGGAGAAGGAGGCGCAGACGCCTGCCTTGTCCATCGACGACTTCGCGACCCGGGAACCGAAGATGAAGCACTTCAGTCCCGACCTGACCCCGTTCGACGAGCCGAAGCCGCCCCGTCCGCCCCGTCCCGCGGGTTCGCGGGGGAAACGCGGCGTGAACGAGTTCGGCCAGGCCGACGACTACGACGACGACTACTGGACGCGGCTCCAGGCTGACGAGGGCGGTTTCGGAGGGTCCTTGGCAGCCAAGATGGGCGCGAGCCGTCCCGCGTCGGAGACGCCGGGCCAGCCGCCCGCGGCCCCGGTTCCGCCGGTCCCCCCTGTCGTCCCGATCGCGGCCTCGGCCGCCGACGCGGTGACCGTGCAGGCGCCGCTGCCGAACAGGCCGCAGGCCCCCAGGCCCGCGCAGGTTCCCGTGCCGCCGCCCGCCCCCGCCGTCGCCTCGGCCTCGCTGCCGTCCGGCCTCGCCGACCTGATCGAACCGGTCCAGCCGAACCCGGCCCCCACCGCCGCCGCGCTCGCCGAGCAGAAGACGGTGACCTTCGCGGCCCCGACGCCCGGCGCGTTCGGTGAGCCCCGCACACCACGTTCCCGCAGGAGCGGGCGCGCCGCCGCCGCGAACGCCGCGGCCGGTGGCAACACGGGCCCCGGCCCCCTGCCGGGCGCGCCCGCGCGACCCGACCCGCTCAACGAGCCGCTCGCGCCCCGCCCGCGCGGCGCCGCCCCCGCCCCCGCCCCAGCCCCCGCCCCCGCCTCCGGTGCCGCCGGACGTGGTGTGGGCGGGGCCCCCGTACGGGACCCCGGGGCCGGGCAGGTTCCGCCGCCGATGCCTCCGATGGGCCCGACCACCAGCGGTGGGTTCCCCGCCGCCTTCCCCGCGGGCGCCTCCCCGAACACCGCGCCGGGTGCCGCTGCCCCGTCGCCCGCGCCGTACGGCTCCGGCGGTGTGCCCGAGCCGTCCAGGCCCGTCGCGGACAACCCGTGGGCGCGGGCCACCTCGCCCACCTCGGGCGGCTGGCCCGCGGCCGGCAGCCCGGACATCCTCGACGATCCCGGACCGTCGTACGCCTCCTACCAGAACCCGGTGTACAACGCCCCCTCCGCCGCCCCTTCGGCCACCTCCTACGAGGTGAGCACGGGCTGGGCCACCATCGACGACGACGCGCTCACCGGGCCGACCCCGGCGATCTCCACCCCGACCGCGCCCTCCAAGGCGGTCGGCTCCTACGACGAGCAGCCGCGTACGGCGGGCAGGCCCTCCGGCGGGCAGGGCCACGAACCGGTCCCCTCCACCGCCTGGCCGGAGCCCACCCCCGCCCCCGGTGGCGGCGCGGGCACGGTGTGGCCGAGCTACGGCGACCTGTACGGCACCGGTGTCCCCGAGGTCGCGACGACCCCCGACGGGCAGGCGGGGCCCTCTCCCCGTGGCAGCCGTCACCGGGCCCAGGAGCCCGACTACCCCGACTACTACCGCTGACCGATCCGTCCCGGCGTCCGTAACAGGCCACGCCGGGCCACTGAACCGCGAGGCGTCGGCAGCGTAGTGTCTGCCCATGGGGACGAACACGAAGAGTGACATCGCGCTCACCGGACGCACCCTCGCCTCCGTAGTACGTCATGATCTGCCCGCCTCCCTGGTGGTCTTCCTTCTCGCGGTGCCCCTGTCCCTGGGCGTCGCGGTCGCCTCCGGGGCGCCGCCCGCCGCCGGGCTGGTCGCCGCGGTGACGGGCGGGGTGGTCGCGGGCCTCCTCGGGGGCTCCGCCGTCCAGATCAGCGGGCCCGCCGCCGGGCTGTCACTGGTGGTCGCCGAACTGATCGCCGTGTACGGCTGGCGGGCCACCTGCCTGATCACCCTGCTGGCGGGCGGTCTGCAACTGCTGCTCGGCACCTTCAAGGTGGCCCGCGCGGTGCTGGTGGTCTCCCCCGCCGTGGTGCACGGCATGCTCGCCGGGGTGGGTGTGGTGATCGCCCTGGGCCAGGTGCACGTGGTGCTCGGCGGCGCCCCGCAGCGCTCCGCCGTGGAGAACCTCGCCGAGCTGCCCGGCCAGCTCGCCGCCGTCCATGGTCACGCGGTCCTCGTCGGCCTGCTCACCGTCGGCGTCATGTTCGGCTGGAACCGGCTGCCCCGGCGGTCACGGATCGTGCCCGCGCCGCTGGCCGCCCTGGCCGTCTCCTCGGCGACCGCCCTGCTGGCCGGCTGGGATGTCACCCGGCTCGATCTGTCGGCCGGCCTGGTCGGCTGGGTGGCCCCGGTGTGGCCGGAGGGAGACTGGCACGGGATCGTCGCAGCGGTGCTGCTGGTGGCGCTGCTGGCCGGGGTCGAGTCGCTGTTGTGCGCGGTCTCCGTCGACAAGCAGCGTGACGGCGGGCGCAGCGACCTGGACAGGGAGCTCACCGCGCAGGGCGTGGCCAACATCGTCAGCGGCGCGCTGGGCGGGCTGCCCGTCGCCGGAGTGATCGTGCGCAGTACGGCCAACCTGCGCGCCGGGGCGCGCAGCCGCTGGTCGGCGGTCCTGCACGGCCTGTGGATCCTGCTGTTCGCCGTCTGCCTGTGGCGGACGATCACGCTGATCCCCGCCGAGGCGCTGGCCGCCCTGCTGATCTTCATCGGCGTCCGGATGGCCGATCTGCGACGTCTGCGTGGCCTGCACGGGCACGGGGAGATCCCGATCTACTTCGCCACCATGGCCGGGGTCGTGCTGCTCGGTCTTCCCGAGGGGGTGCTGCTCGGTCTCGGTCTGGCCGCGCTGTCCGCGCTGCGCCGCCTCACCGGGGTGACGGTCCGGGCCAGGCCCGAGCCCGACGGCCGCTGGCACGTGCTGATCGGCGGTTCGCTGACCTTCCTCGGCGTGCCCAGGATCGTCGCGAAGCTGCACACCGTTCCCCCCGGCGTGGCGGTCGACCTCGACCTGAACATCGACTTCATGGACAACGCGGCCTTCGAGGCCGTGCACGCCTGGCGTCAGGAGCACGAGCGCGGGGGCGGCAGCGTGGACGTCGACGAGCTTCACGACGAGTGGTACGCCATGGCCGCCGGTGGCGCCAGGATGTTCCCGGCGAAGTCGCCGCCCCGCGACCCTGAGCGCTGGTGGCTGCCCTGGGCGCACCGGCGCGGTCCCACGCTACTGCCGGCCGGGCCCTCCCCGGCTGGGTCTCCGCCGGAGCGGGCCGGACCGGTCCCGGCCCCCGACCACCTGCTCGCCGGGGCGCGGGAGTTCCACCGCCGTACGGCGCCGCTGGTCAGGCCGTTCCTGCACGCGATGGCCCGTGGGCAGGACCCCTCCCATCTCTTCATCACCTGTGCCGACTCCAGGGTCGTGCCCAACCTGATCACGGCCAGCGGGCCGGGTGATCTGTTCACCGTCCGTAACATCGGCAACCTGGTCCCCCGCTGGGGCGCGGTGCCGCGCGACGACTCGGTCATGGCCGCGATCGAGTACGCGACCGGCGCGCTGGGCGTCAGGACGATCACGGTCTGCGGCCACTCGGGCTGCGGGGCGATGGCCGCGTTGCTCGACGGCGGCGAGAAGGCCGCAGGGCTGCCCTCACTCGGCCGCTGGCTGCGTCACGGCGACCACAGCCTGGCGCGTTTCCTCTCCGGCCCGGACGCGGAAGCCGACGAGGGGGCGCTCGACCGGCTGTGCCGTACGAACGTGGTCCAACAGCTGGAGAACCTGCTGACCGTTCCCCGGGTGGCCGAGTTGGTCGGGCGGGGGCGGCTGGAGCTGGTCGGCCTCTACTTCGACATCCCCACGGCCCGGGTCCACGTGCTCGGGCCGGTACCTGGCCTTGTGGATAGACATCCGTAACCCCGATTCGGCCACCATGCTTTTCCCGGTTGGTGTGTGGGTCATTAACCTTCCCGTCTCCGTCTGATTCCTCCGCGCTCATCGAACCGAGTCCTTGGCGGCCTAGCGTCCGTGCTTGCCTCCCACAACCCTCCGTGCATGAGGAGTGACGCATGTTCCGACTGCTCCGACCGTCTCGACCCTCCCGACGCAGGGCGCTCACGGCGGCGTCCGCGGCCGTCGCCGTCGGCGGCGCGACCGTGTTCGCGGCCGTCTCCCTGTCCACGGGGGTGGCCAACGCCGCCTCCACCACCTTCACCCCGGTGGCCGACACCTATGTGGACAACAGCCACACCGGCACCAACTACGGCACCTCCGGACAGCTCGGCGTCGACGGCTCCCCGGTCAAGCGGTTCTTCCTGCGGTTCACCGTCACCGGCGTCACCGGCACGGTCGGCAACGTCAAGCTGCGCGTCCACACCGACGACGTGAGCGGCTCGGAGAGCGGCAGCGGCGGCACCTTCAAGGCCGTCGGCAGCACCACCTGGTCCGAGACCGGCACCACCTGGAACAACCAGCCGTCCATCGACGGGGCCACGCTGGGCACGCTCGGCTCGGTGGCCCGCAACTCCTGGTACGAGCTGGACGTCACGCCGTACGTGACCGGCAACGGCACCTACAGCATCGGCGTCACCTCCTCCAGCTCGGACGGCGCCGACTACGACGCGCGGGAGAGCGGGTCCTCGACCGCGCCCCAGCTGGTGGTGACCACCGACACCGGTTCGACCCCGACGCCCACGCCGACCTCGACGGCCTCCGGCGATCCGGTGCTCGTCGGGGCGGGCGACATCTCCAACTCCGGCTCCGGCGACAGCGCGACCGCCGCGCTGCTCGACTCCATCCCCGGCACGGTCTTCACGCTGGGCGACAACGTCTACAACAACGGCACCACCTCGGAGTTCAACACCTACTACGACCCGACCTGGGGACGGCACAAGGCGCGGACCAGGCCGGTGCCGGGCAACCACGACTACAACACCTCCGGGGCCTCGGGCTACTACGGCTACTTCGGCGCGTCGGCGGGCGACCCGTCCAAGGGCTACTACTCCTACGACCTCGGGGCGAACTGGCACGTCGTGGTGGTCAACTCCAACTGTTCGGCCGTCGGCGGCTGCAACGCCGGGTCCGCGCAGGAGCGGTGGCTGCGCGCCGACCTGGCCGCGAGCACCAAGCCGTGCACGGTCGCGATGTGGCACCACCCGCGTTACACCTCCGGCGCCAACCACTCGCCGGACACCTCGGTCGCCCCGATCGTGCAGGCGCTGTACGACAACGACGCCGACCTGATCCTGACCGGCCACAACCACCAGTACGAGCGGTTCGCGCCGATCAACCCGGCCAACCAGCTCGACAACGCCCGGGGCATCCGGCACTTCGTCGTCGGCTCCGGCGGCGCCAGCCACTACTCGTTCGGGACGATCCTGCCCAACAGTGAGGTCCGCAACAGCGACACCTACGGCGTCCTGAAGGTGACCCTGCACGCCAACAGCTACAGCTGGCAGTTCGTGCCCGAGGCGGGCAAGACCTTCACCGACAGCGGCACCACCGCCTGCCACTGACGACGTGTACCTCTCCACTCTCGACAGGAACCGGACCGCCGGCGGCCCCGTCAGGGCCGTCGGCGGCACGGTGCTCGCGCTCGGCGCCGTCAGTCTCGTCACGGACGTCTCGGCGGAGATGGTGACCGCGATCCTGCCGCTGTACCTGGTCGTCGGGCTGCAGTTCAGCCCGGCGGCCTACGGCGTCATCGACGGCCTGTACACCGGCGCGACCGTGCTGCTGCGGCTGGTCGGCGGATACGTCGGCGACCGGGTCAACCGGCACAAGACCGTCGCCGGACTCGGCTACGGGATGTCGGCGTTCGCCAAACTCGGGCTGCTCGCCGCCGGTGCCTCGGGACCGCTCATCGGGCTGATGATCACGGCGGACCGGGCGGGCAAGGGCCTGCGCACGGCCCCCAGGGACGCGCTGATCACTCTCGCCACCCCGCAGGACCGGCTCGGCAGGGCCTTCGGGGTGCACCGGACGATGGACGCGACCGGCGCCTTCCTCGGGCCGATCGCCACGCTCGCCGTGCTCGCGCTGGGGAACGGGGCGTTCGGGCCCGTCTTCGTGACGAGTTTCTGCGTCGCGCTGCTCGCCGTACTGATCCTGGTGCTGTTCGTGCCCGCGGCGGCCGGTCCCCGTCCTCGCCCGGCCGAGGTCTCGTGGCGGGCTGTCGCCCGGCTCGGACGTGGCCGTCTGCTGCCCGCCGCGTGCCTGCTCGGCCTGGTCACGATCGGCGACGGGTTCGTCTATCTCGTCCTGCAGCGGCGTGTCGAGCTGGGGATCGGCTGGTTCCCGATCCTCGCGGTCGGTACGAGCCTGGTCTATCTGCTGCTGGCCGCGCCGCTGGGCAGGCTGGCCGACCGGATCGGGCGGCTGTGGGTGTTCGCCGGCGGGAACGCCCTGCTCGCCGCCGTCTACCTGCTGCTGTACGGCCCGCTCGGCGGCCTGCCGCTGGTCGTCACGGTGCTGGTCCTCTACGGGACGTTCTACGCGGCCACCGACGGCGTCCTCATGGCGCTGGCCGGTTCGGTGTTCCCGCCCGAGCTGCGCGCCACCGGGATGGCCCTGGTGCAGAGCGGCCAGGCCCTGGCCTACTCGGTCTCCTCGGTGCTCTTCGGCCTGGCCTGGCAGACCTGGGGCGCGGGTGCCGCCTGTCTCGCCGCGGCCGTGGCGGCCCTGCTTGCCCTGCCCCTGACCGTCTTCCTGCTCACCAAGGAGTCACGATCACTCTCAGCCCGCGCGCACGTGTCCTCGTGACGGTCCTGGCGGCCCTGTTGCTCGCCGGGGTCGCCGTCACCTACACGGCACTGGCCGGGGACCGGCCCGTGTCCGCCCCTTCCTCTGGTTCGTCCGCCTCCTCCGGAGCTCCGGGCGCGGGGCCACGGTTGCAGGTGCTGACCAACGGCCTGTTGTCGACGGTCTCCCGTGCCGATCCCGGCGGTCCGCGCGAGGTCACCGAGCTGCGCTGCGACCGCGCCTACGTCGCGGGGGGAACCCTCGCCTGCCTCAAACCCGTCGGCCCGCTCAGCTCGTCCGGGCTGATCGTCCTCGACCCCTCTCTCAAGGAGCGCAGGAGCCTGCCGCTGACCGGCTTCCCGAACCGGCTGCGTGTCTCGGCCAGCGGCCGGATGGTCGCCTGGACGCTGTTCATCGACGGGCACTCCTACGCGACGACCGGTTTCTCCACCCGGGCGGGCGTCCTCGACACCCGCACGGGACGGCTGGTCTCCTCGCTTGAGGACTTCTCGATCACGCTGGACGGCAGGCCGTACCGGAACTCCGACGTCAACTTCTGGGGCGTCACGTTCGCCTCGGACGACAACCGCTTCTACGCGACGTTGTCCACGAACGGCCGTCGTCACCTGGTCGAGGGCGACTTCGCCGCGGGGACCGTCAGGACGCTGCGGGACAACGTCGAGTGCCCATCCCTGTCTCCCGACGGAACCCGGATCGCCTACAAGTCCGCCGTCGACGCCGATCCGAAGAAGGGCTGGCGGCTCTCGGTCCTGGACCTGGCGACCCGGCGCGTCACCCCGCTGGCCGAGACGCGCAGCGTGGACGACCAGGCCGCCTGGCTCGACGACCGGACCGTCGCCTACGCGCTGCAGACCGGCGACGGCACCAACAACGTCTGGTCCGTCCCCGCGGACGGCACCGGGGCTCCTCGGCTGCTCGTCCCCGGCGCAGGCTCCCCCGCCCCGGCCTGACCTCACGGAAAACACCGGCGCGTCCCGCCTCCGGGCGGGGCGCGCCGTTCCGTGCGAATTCCTTTTTCTCGTTCCGCATGGAGGAATGCCGAAGATTTCGCGCCGTCCAGGCGTTTGTTTGCGTTTCTGTGTAACACGGAGGGCGATCACTCGGTCACGAATGACCGGCCGCGTTCCTGCCATTCAGCGACACGTCTTCCCCGCCGGGAAACGGAGATCGATCCGGTAAACATCCACAGGTCTGTGACGTTCCTTACCCTCTCAGGAAAACAAGGTTCATCGTCCATACGTCGCTCATCCTCCCCTGTCAACCACGGAGATGGAGCTTCTTCCCGTTCCACGAATCACCGAAAATCACTTCACGCGCCCGCCCGGAAGCTGACCGTGCAATCCATTTTCACAGTTGATTTTCACACGGGTTCTCGGTCATGCTGACTCGTCGGATCGGTTGTTTTCATGATGTACGGCGAAGCGCGGCATACGGAAATGCCTTGGTCCGAGGCGGCAGGACAGGCGTTCCATCGATTTCCGCATTCTTGGAGTCACGGCTTGTCATGCTCCGTGCCCGCACGCCGAGAACGACGCCAGAGGAGAATTTGTTGTCACTTCGCTCTGACTCCCGGGGCCGCGGAGGACCACGGTCACGGCGACTCGCCGCGGCCCTGCTCTCCGTGGCCGTCGGCGCGCTGTCCGGCGTGGTCGCCGCGGGCCCCGCCTCGGCCGAGCCCGCCCCGGCCTACGACCACAGCAAGGACAAGGGCACCGCCCCGGGCACCCACGGGCCTCTGCCCAAGGGCTTCTCCACGACCGAGCTCTCGGTGAAGTTCAAGCCCGGCCTCGCCGTACGGCTGCGCGGGCAGGGCCTGGTCGCCAAGGACTCCGAGGACGCGACCGAGATCCAGCGGGTCCTGGCCAGGTACAAGGACGCCTCCATCAGGCCCCTGTCCTCGGTCTCCGAGACGAAGATCACCGAACGACGGCTCCAGCTGGAGAGGAAGACCGGCAGGCAGCTGCCCGACCTGAACTCCTGGTTCGTCGTCACCGCCCCCAAGAGCGGCGTCGAGGGCCTGCTGAAGGACCTCAACGCCCTGCCCTCGGTGGAGATCGCCCAGGCCAGGATGACCCCCGTCGCCACCTCCGAACCGCTGGCCTCCTACCAGAGGTACCGCAACGCCGCCACCTCCCCGCTGGGCGCGGGAGTGGACGCCGACTACGCCAACGCCCAGACCGGTGGCAAGGGCGACGGCATCACCGTCACCGACATCGAAGAGCAGTCCACCTACATCCCCTACTTCGGCCCGCAGACGATCGCCGCGGGTCAGGACCACTCGCTGCTGATCACGCGGACTCCGGCGCTCGGGCAGGTGTGGGCCTGGGGCGACAACGGTCAGGGCCAGCTCGGTCTGGGCAACACCACGGCCAAGAAGGTCCCCTCCCAGGTCCCCGGCCTGACCGGCGTCACCTCCGTCTCCGCGGGAGACGACTACTCTCTGGCGCTCAAGAGCGACGGCACCATCTGGGCCTGGGGCGACAACAGCCAGGGCCAGCTCGGCAACGGCACCACCACCGACAGCACCGTCCCGGTGCAGGTCACCGGGATCTCCAACGCGGTGGCGATCAGCGCCGGTCTCGGCCATGCCCTGGCCGTCCTGTCCGACGGCACCGTACGCGCCTGGGGCGACAACAGCCTGGGACAACTCGGCTACGTCGGCCCCGACTCCCCGGCCGCCGTCGCCGTCGCCGGCCTCACCGGCGTCCGCACCGCGCCGGACTCGGTCGCCGCGGGCGGCGTCCACTCCCTGGCGCTGATGGCCGACGGCACCGTCAAGGGCTGGGGCGCCAACGGCATCGGCCAGCTCGGCGACGGGACCACCACCGACCGTGCCACCCCCACCGCCGTCACCGGCCTGACCGGCGTCACCCAGATCAGCAGCCGGGGCGACCACGCTCTGGCGCTCCTGTCCGACGGCACCGTCAAGGCCTGGGGCGACAACAGCGAGGGACAGCTCGGCGACGGGACCACCACCGGCCGGACCACCCCGATCTCCGTCCCCGGCCTGGCCAACGTCAACAGCATCGCCGCCGGAAGCAGGCACAGCGTCGCGACGGCCGAATCGGTCTCCTGGGCCACCTACGCCTGGGGTGACAACAACCAGGGACAGCTCGGCGACGCAACCACCGTCGACAGGTACTCCCCCACCGTGATCCCGGCGACCAGTGACATCGCCGCGGCGGGCCTGGCCCACACCATCACCAAGCTCGCCCAGACGTTCCACGTCTGGGGCCTCAACAGCAGCGGCCAGCTCGGTGACGGAACCACCACCAACCGGCACGGCCCCGTCGAACTGGTCGCGTACACCAACCGGTGGAACCTCTGCCACGAGGACCTCGCCGGACGCGTCGCGACCGGTCAGATCGTCCAGGTGCCGTCCGCGTTCGGCGACCCCTGCACCAACGACCTCTCGATCCGTCACGGCACCGCGGTGGCCGGGATCATCGGCGCCCAGGACGACAACGGTGTCGGCATGGCCGGCATCGCGCCCCACGCCACCCTGCACCTGTCCGGCACCGCCGTGTTCGACACCGTCGCCTACGCCACCGCGCACTCCCAGCCGGGTGACGTCATCCTGTTCGAGATCGCCGTCAAGCCCAGCACCCGGCAGTACCCCTGGGAGTACCAGAGCAACGTCTACGACCAGGTCGTCCTGGCCACCGCCGCCGGAATCACCGTGGTGGAGCCCGCGGGCAACAGCGGCGTCGACCTCGACGACTCCACCGACCCCTACGTCGCCGTCATCATGGGCCGCCCCGACTCCGGCGCCATCATGGTCGGGGCGGGGACCCCGCCCAGCCCCAGCTGCGTCGGCACGCCTCCCTCCGCCGACCGCACCGCGCTGCCGCTGTCGTCGTACGGCGTCCGCGTGGACGTCCAGGCCTACGGCGAGTGCGTGGCGTCGACGACCGCTCCTGGCTGGCAGGACCTGACCCCCTTGGAGACCGACCCCAACAAGACCTATGCCGGTGGCTTCGGCGGCACCTCCGGCGCCGGCGCCATCGTCGCCGGAACCGTCGCCTCCCTGCAGGGCGTCGCCAAGGCCAACGGCGGAGTGCTCACCCCCGCCCAGGTCCGCGACACCCTCAAGCTCACCGGTACGGCCCAGCCCGCCGGTGACCCTCACCGCATCGGCCCGCAGCCCAACCTGCGCGCCGCCATCGACGACATCCTGACCCCGTAGGACGTCGGCTCATGCGAGCGGGGCGCCCGGGAACCGCTTCCCGGGCGCCCCGTCCCGATCCGGGAGCCGCCTACCGCCCGGTCATGGGGATCTCCGGCGTCCCGCGAGACCGCCTTCGTCCTTGATCGACCTGAGCAGGGGCTGATCCAGCGGGAGCCGCACCCGACCGATCACCGGGCGAAACAGATCGTGCTCACCGCGTCCGGCCAACGATGCCGGGCCCGCGTGATCGAGCACCTCAGCGCCTAGTCGCCGCCGACCCGGCCTGACCCTCACCCCGGACCACGCGGGCATCGCCTCGGTCCGGAATCTCGGGCCGAGGCGCTCCACCGGCGGCGGGACGCCCTGGTCCGGACCGTCCGCCACGGCTCGCCGACCGGCCAGGTCGTCGACGCGGTGACGGCACGCCCGACTTCGCCTACCGTATGGTCCGCCGACGGCGAAGAAACGGTCTCCGGCCGCGGCGTCGGCACACCCGAACCGTTCGACGAGCGGTGGGAGCGATCTGGAGGAGGTCCGGTCCAACCGATGAGGTCCGCTCAGACGGTCACGGTCGAGCAGGTGCGCGAACTTGCCCTGTCCCTGCCCCGCACACACGAGGCCCTGGTCAGGGACCGGATCAAGTTCCGGGTCGGGAAGATCGTCTACCTCTCCTTCTCCAGGGACGAGGAGCTGATGGGCTTCGCCTTCCCCAAGGAGGAGCGCGCGGCGCTCGTCGCCTCCGAGCCGGAGAAGTTCCTGATGCCGGTGCCGTCGGACGAGCGCTTCAACTGGGTCCGGGTCCGGGTGGACGCCGTCACCCCGGCGGAGATGCGGGAGATCGTCGTCGAGGCGTGGCGCATGGTCGTGCCGAAGCGTGTGGCGGCCGCCCACCTCCAGGGCACCGGCCCGTCCGTTGTCTCCACCGCGCCTGTCGCGGACGCTCCCACGCTGGACGGGCTGCGGGCGGCGGCCCGGGTGTTCAACGGGTTCTCCAACGTCGACGCCGGCTGGCTGAGGTTCCTGGAGACCACGGGCCCGGCTGCCGACCTGTCGCGTGCCGGGCACCGGGCCGCGCTGCTGCGCTGGCTGAACTCCTGGGGCTGCCGCATCCGCTACCCCCGCGAGGGCGAGCCCGACCTCCTCGACTCCGGCCTCGCCGAATGGTGGCGGAACCGGGCCGCCGACCTGCCGTCGGTGAGCCTGGCGGTGCTCTCCGACGGGGAGATCGACGTTCTCTCCCTGGCGTACGCGGAGCTCGCCGCCCTTCCCGTCGCCACCGGCCGGGCGGCCCGCTCACTGGGCCCGACCGCCGCGGCCAAGGCGCTGTACGGCCTGCGGCCACGCGCCGTGATGCCCTGGGACGCCGCCATCGCCGTACGGTTGCACGGCTCGCGCGACGGTGCGGCGTTCGGCGCCCACCTGCAGATGGGCCGGGCCTGGGCGCGGGCCGTACTCCAGGCGGCCGGGACGGACGAGGACACGCTGCCCCTCCTCGCCGGACGACCCTCGGTGTCACTCGCCAAGGTCCTGGACGAGTACCTGTACGTCACGATCACCATGGCCTCCCAGGAGTAGGGACCCGCCGTGCGCGGACGTCCCGGCGCGTACGGCGGACCCGGGTCTCCGTTCCTCCGGGCCGGGTTCTGGTTCCGCCCGCCCCTGAAACGCGACTCGGTGGCCTGTTCTCCACCGCCATGCGGCCTCAGACGCGCGCCTCGTCCTTCCCCACCGCCGGGTGAACCGACTGCCGCCACTCCAGCGCCTCGGGAACGTCCCGGTACTCCAGCAGGTGCTGACCCGCGATCTGCTGGAGCAGGTCCCTGACCTCCGAGGGTGTGGCACGGAAGAACTCCCTGCGCGGGTTGACCCGGTTGACCCGCCGATCGTTCAGCGCGGCGTGCAGCCGTCCCTCCAGCCCGACCGCGTCGTCACTGAAGATCAACGCGTGCGTGTCGAACCGGAACGGCACCGAGGCGTCCCCCAGTTCCCGCACCCGGTCCTCCGGCTCCAGGCGACGGGTCATGCCGATCTTGACGACGTCCTCACCGAACGCCCCGATGTTGGAGATCACGTACACGTACCCGGCCCGGACGTTGGCCTCTCGCGCCTCCACATCGCTGACCGCCGCGCCGATCTCCTCCAGCTTCGCCTTCAGCTCCTCCGCCCCGGCCTCGTCACCCTTGGCGATCAGCTTGGACAGCGCCGACCTGTAGTGGGCCTCCTCCTTGCGCAGCCGGGCCTTCTCCCGCTCGAACTCCCGGCGCGCGGCCTCCTCCTCGCGCTGCTGCTCCCGCTGGGCGCGGGTGCGCTCCTTCTCCTCCTCCTGCCTGGCCAGGTGGTCGGCGGTCAGCTCCAGTTCATAGACCCTCAGCCGGTGGTAGTCGCCACTGACGTGGATGTCCATCGTCTTACCGAGCTTGACGATCATCTCCACGGCCTTCTCCAGCCGGTCGACGGCCGACTGCAGCTTGTACGGACGCATCGTGCGCACGCAGTTGTCGGCCTCGGCGTTGTAGGCGCGCAGCATCAGCTTGGAGAAGTCACGCACCATCCGGCGCCCCTCGGCCGCCGACCCGTTGACCTGCCAGCCCGTGGAGCCCAGCACCGCCTGGTTCTCCCTGGCCATCGCCTTGATCCGGGCCTTGACCTCCGCCAGCCGCTCCTTGTACGCCACCGCGTCACTCAGCGGATGCCGGTAGTCGTAGACCCCGGCCTCCTGCAGCAGCGCGGTCTCCTCGGTCCGCACGACCTGACGCTCGACCTCGCGCAACCGCCTCGTGGCGTCCGCCACGGCCGCCCGCGGCCGCCCGTGCTCGGCCCGTAGCTCCTCGGTCAGCGCGGAGACACCCATGGCGTCCATCCCGCCAAGCCGCTCGACCCACGCCCGAAGCTCGGCGTTCTCCGCCTCCAGCTTCTTCTTCCCGCCGAACAGCCCTCCGCCGCTTCGCTCCGGCAGCGCGGGTGCCGGCGGCGCGGGTGCCGGAGCCGGGGCGGGGGCGGGCTGCGGCGCCTGTACGGCCACCCAGAACTGCCAGCCGGGCGGCGCCGGGGGCCATGACGGATCCGGCTGCCACCCCTGTGGAGGCTGCCAGCCCACGGGCGGAACCGGCCATCCGGGAGGCGAGTTGAACCGGTATTCCATCATGAACACCCTCCTCGGCCGTGTGTTCCACACAACACATGCCACAGGAGGACAGCCGTCCGGTCTGATCGGTTTACATCTGAGGGAGCGCACCCGGGTGGCCAGGCCTTGTTCCCTCCTGCGGGCCTGAGTGATCTACACGGCCGACGGCGAAAAGCTCGATCGCCCCCCTGGCCGGGTTACGCCTACGCGTTTTCCGTCGGAACTTCAAGAAAGCGATCGCCATTCGGTGCTGCCGCCGCCCCACCTGGCGGTACGGCGGGCGGAGCGATCAACGTCTCCTGCTCGTTCCGCGCACGCTCCGGAAGAACGGGAATCCGGCACTTCGCAAGGAGCCGACGTCGGGGGCGAGGCCGTACCCGCCATCGCACGTCCGCCGCGAATTCCCCGGACCGTCAATCCTCATCCGGTAGGTCGTCTTCGTCGAAGATGTTGATCAGTTCGAATTCTGGCGGATCCTCCGCCGGCCAGAAGCGGACCAACACCACCAAGCTGTCCCGAGGCCGGAACGCCCTGACGGGGAGAACGGGTTGATCATTCGCCAGATCCTCGGGCGGATGCCACCTGCTGCGCCAGGTCCCGTCGGCGATCGTTCGCAGAACCTCGCAGACAAGCTGCTGATCACCCTCCTTGGGCTTGGCGGATTCCCACCACCGCGCAAGTATTTCTTCGCTTCCCGCTTGGAGCCGGAGCTCCGCCATGGTCACTCCATGAGTCGGTTCAGCACCTCTTCGACGTCCAGCGCCTCGCCCGATCCGCGAGGGTTCCCGGGGGCGTTTTCCAGCGCTTCCGCATAGGCGGGGATGCCGCGCAAATGAACGGTCGCGAGCAGATTCTTTGCGAAATCCGTCAGATGGTCAATGTTCATGGTCCGCTCAAAGGCCAGTGCCGCCCGGCAGGAACTGCGCAGAAGTTCTCTCTGTTCGGAGGGCCGAAGCACATCAATCGTCTCCATGGCCCGTTCGACCGCAGGGTCATCATGGGAAACAGAACCGGGCGGGAAGAATTCGTCTTTCATGACCCACTGCTCCATTTTCCGACTTTCTTCTGAGGCTCAAGGGAAAGCAGCGCCAACCGGCGCCTTCCGAAAAAGCGGATGGCCGGAAGAGGACAGTTTCCCCGGCAGAGTCCACCAAGACCGAAGCACGTCGACCTCATCGAACCCGCATTCGATCCCGGCAACGGCCGCCGCCGGCCGTTCCAGGCCACCCTGACGTGACGGGACGGCTCCCGGTCCCGTTTCGACCAAACGGGTTGGTCTCGTGAACCAAGCGGGACGGACAGGCGTCCCCATGATCTCCGGACCCTGCCCTGCGGACGCCCCATACCGGACCAGGGCCGGAAAGGCGGACAAGAGGGATTACGATTGCGGGCGTCTCACGACACTTCCCGCTGTTTTCGGTGCTCCCACGCAACAGCGACGGAACAGGGCAGAAGCTTGGAGGCGCCCGTGACGATGCCCAGGAAGGGCTCACGGCTCATCGGCGTCGACGGCACCGCCTTCCGCTGGCGGATCCGGCACAAGCCCACCTACCACCAGGGCAACGGCTGGAGCCCCCTCACCGTCACCGTTGAGCGGGCCGCGAAGCCGGGATGTGTTCTTGTGGTGTCGCTTCCCTGCGCTCGGCCGGACAACTGGCTCGGAGAACGGACGATCGCGGTCCGCCCCGCCCTCGTCGCCGGCTGCGTCCGGCGAGCCGTCGAACAGGGATGGAACCCCGGGCGACCAGGCTCGGCGTTCCCCCTCACCGTCGCCGAGGACGAACTGGCCGTACTCCTGGGCGAACCGCCTCAGTACCTGATCCCCTTCCTCTGGGGCATGATCCCCGAAGGCGGAGGCATCGAGGACCTCCCTCGGTGCACCGAAATCCGGAGCCGGGACGAACAGCACACCAGCCGGGCACCTTCCGATCCGTAGGGAAGGGCGGACGCCTTGGGCTGCGCGACCGGATCCAGGTGGTCATCTGTGCCTGCGAGTCGGGCCTCGTCCAGCCGGGCCCCTGGCGCCGCTGACCCCACCTGCTGTTCTCGGCCCGTACGTGCTGTCGCCTCCGCGCCCGCCGACGGGACTCCGGTGAAACCTCAGGCCGCGACCTCGGTACGGATTACGGTGGCGATTATGAAATCGATCATCGTTCAGATCGAAGGGGACGACCGGAGCTGGGAGCTGGAAGCGGGGGAATCGCTCGTCTTCGGTAGGGCCGACACCTCCGACATCGTCCTCGGCGATCCGGCCGTCTCACGCCGGGCCGGGCAGCTGCGTGCCACCGGCGACCACTGGGTCCTCACGAACCTGAGCGGCCGGGTGACATACGTCGTCGAGAACCCCGAGGGAGGGGGAGAGTTCATCAAGGTCCCCCCGGGCCGGATGGACGCCCCGGTGTGCTTCGAGTTCGCCAGAATTCTGGTGCCCGGAGCTCAGGAGGCGCTGCTGGTGTTCGCGCCCTGCCAGGCCTTCACCGATCCCGACCTCGTCGAGACGGGCGCGGAGACCCTTCTGGCGTACCCGCTCGACCGTACCGCCAAGTACTTCCTGGTGCTCGTCGCCCTCTGTGAGCCGCGTCTGCTCGACCCCGCCTCCACGGTCACCCCCAGCACGCCGCAGATCCAGGAACGGCTCAAGAAGTACGGCCTGAGCCGCAAGGCCATCGCCTTCCAGATCGAGTACCTGGCCTCGCGCAAGCTCCGGATCAAGGACAGCTCCGGCGAAGGGCGAGCCGACTGGCAGCGGGCCGCCCTGATCGCGACCGCCCTGCGCTACGACCTGGTCAACGCCAAGCACCTGGAACTGCTCGGGTGACCCTGGCAGCTGCCGGATAGTCCAGGCATCCCGTCCGGGCGGATGCTGTGACAGTCACAGCGACCACCCGAAAGGAATGACATGTTCAAGATCGGTACAGTCACCGTCATGGCGGCCGTCGCGCTGGCCGCGTTCAGCACCTCCGCCAGCGCCGACACCGGTCCCGCCAGGGACGGGGCCGCGCGGACCAGCAGCGTCTCGGTCCAGCAGGGGCCCTGGGCCGGCTGTCCGGTCGGCGCGGTCTGCCTCTACAAGGGGTCGACCTGGGAGAGCGGCGTCGACAAGATGTTCTGGAGCTACGGCGCGCACAACCTTTCCAACGTCTACGGTAGCCGCATCCTGTTCAACAACCAGGTCGCCGACGGGGGCCGGCCGGCGCTGGCCACGGAGTGCTACCAGTACAACGGGGGCAACTGCGTCAGCGATCCCATCGACATGTACACCTACAGGACTCGCAACTTCGACCAGATCAACTCGGTGAAGCTGTACCTGGGTTAAGCCTCGCGGGAGCTGGCCGACTGCCGTTCCGATCAGGACCCGTAGTCGGCCAAGAAGGCACGTACTCTGTCGGTGTAGGGCCTCAAGGAGGGTTTTATCCCGCCGGCTTCCCGCACTGAATCTGAGCTCGTCCGGTAGACGGCGGCGAGTTTCAGTGCGGGATCGCCGGGCACGTCGGCCACCTGGGGCCCGTACCGGCACATCAGTTCGCCCATCTTCGGGATCGCGATCTTCGGGTCGAGAGCCGCCTGCTTGGCGTCCATGCCCGGGGACAGGTACCACTGCAGGACTCGGGGGGTCCAGCGGGCGATGCCGTACTCGTCCTTCGGGGTGTCCACCAGCTTGGGGTCGAATCCGCTCTCCGCTTTCAGCATGGCGGCGATCAGTGCGGGGCTCAGGCCCTCCAGGTTGCACCACGTCCCGGCCTCGACGATCAGCCCACGGTACTCGACGGGGACGTCGGTGCCCTCCAGCTTCGGGGAGTCGGGGATGAGCAGTGCCGCCGCGACGCCGGTGCCGGCGCAGAGCCCGGCCATGCCGTACACCCACACCCGGGGCAGTCGTCGCAGCAGCCGCCGAAGACGCCACACACGTCCGGCTCCGCCACCGGCGGCAGCGGCGACCAGTGCCCGTTCGAACGCCTCCACCGAATCCCAGCGACGCTCACGTACCGGGTCGAGCGCGCGGACGACCACCTCGTCGACGGCCGCCGGCACCTCCGGCCTGAGTCGGCGCGGCGAATGCGCGTCGGGTGCCGGCACCTGGCCGGTGAGCAGGTGGAAGACGATCGCGCCGAGCGCGTGCACGTCGGTGCGCTCATCGATGGAACCGCCGGGCTGCCGCTGCTCGGGAGCCATGTAGCCGGGTGTGCCCGCGATGGTCAGCCCGGTCGGATCGGCGGCGGCCTTGGCCAGGCCGAGATCGGCGACGAGCAGTCGCCGTCCGCCTTCCGGGGTGCCGCAGATCAGGATGTTGGCCGGTTTCAGATCCCGGTGGATCACGCCGAGCCGATGCAGATCGGCGACGCCCGCGCAGATCTGTCGCATGAGGTCGATCGCCTCGGGCAGCGGAGGTGGCCCCTGATCCAGCAGGTCCTGCAAGGTTCCCTGGTCGGCGAAGGCCATCACGAAGTACGGCCGGCCGTCCGCCTCGCCGAGGTCGTACACCTGCACGACGTGCGGCGAGGCTGCCTGGCGCAGCAGGCGCGCTTCCTGCAGGAAACGTTCCCGGACGCCCGGACGCTGCGCCCAGTGCTCGGCGAGCACCTTGATCGCGACCGGCGCGGCCAACTGATCATCATATGCTCGCCAGACCGAAGCGAAAGCCCCAGTACCTACTAGGTCACTCGCCCGGTATCTGCTGAAGGCAATCACGACCGACTATTACCGGAGAGCCGGAGAGCAACGCAAGAACCATTTCTGCCTTTGTGTACTTTTCGCTACGTTTCTCCGCCTGTCCCCCTAGCAAAGCAATTACCGCCATTCTCGCAATTGAGGGCATTTCAGAATTAGTCGCTTGAACCGGACATCGGCTGCTGATCAGTGCGGGCGAATCCACGGGCCAGGTTCGACACGCTGGGCGCCGATTTCGCCGAGGAACGCCCCGAGTCGGTCGAGGCGCTGACCTACTGCGACATGACCACCGGCCCGGACTGCCTGCCGGTCGACGTCGAGACCCGCCTTGCGGAGATCCACTCCCGGTACGGCCCCGAGCACCTGGTCAGCCAGTCGATCACCAAGGCCACGCCGTGCATCGTCGCGGCCGTGCACGCCGTACATGCCGCACTGGGGCACAGCGGTCAGTAGCCGCGGCTCTCGGCCTTCCTGCGGATCTTCGCGCTGCCGTACTCTCCACGTTCCAGACAGCACGGGCAGGGGAACCTGCCGTGGGCGTTGGGCATGTACCGCCAGCCGGTGACCCGGTTGATTGCCCGCACCCGGTGAATCTCCCTGGCGCCGATCGCGCGGGGAACGAACACCTCATACCCCCGCGCGTCCTCACATCCGGCGATCAGAACTGCGGCCTCAGCGCTCGCGAGTTCGACGTGCCGGCGGTTGTAGCGGCCGACCAGAACCGGTTCGTCGTCGGGCAGCCGGAAGTCCACGGCGACCATCGTGCGCCGCCCGCCGCGGCGGTGCAGTTCCCGGCCCCACTGGTGGGTGAGCTGGTAGGAGGGCATGACCGGCAGGCAGAACACCCCGGCCCGGCCGTCGTGGTCGCGGCTGCGGGCGCGAATACCGGCCCGCCGGATCGAACGGATGTCATCGGCTGGGGAAAGGTGCGTGAACAGGGTCATCGAGCGCACCTTATGGACACCGGCCAGGCCCGGCCAACCGGTTTTCCTACCCGATGTACGGCCCGGCGCCGTCGAGGAGGTGAGCGAGCCGCAGCCGCATCGACCGGTCCGTGATCAGAAAGCCGATCTCCCCACGCGGCAGGGACTCCCCCAGGCCCAGTTGCCGTTGCCGGTACGGCGGGGCATCAGGATGTCGCCCACGCCGTTGACGACTGGGGACGGGGCCGTCATGGGTCACGATCCTACGGGGGTGGCTCCGGCCCAGACGGCTTCGAAGCTGTCGATATAGGTCGAGACCATGTCCCCGCCCGCCACCTTGCGCAGGTGCATGACCGGGGCGTCGGTGGCGAACTTGCCGTAGACATGGGTGTTGACGAGAAGCTGATCGTCCCCGCGGTAGATGGAGTTGTACAGGATGGTGTGGTGCAACCGGATCTCGATGCCCTCGACCTGCTGTAACGGCCGGTAGAGCGTCAGGGCCATCCGGGTCTGCGCGGCCATGCCGTCACCGAGGCCTTCGTCCGCGCCATGCGGGGCGGCTTCGAGCGCGTCCGGGTTGCCCAGCAGGATGCGGACACGCACACCGGCCTCGGCCTTCTTGGCGAAGGTGCGCATGATGCCGGTGTCCTGGGCGATGAAGATCCCGCTGTAGACCAGTACGCCGATCTCCCCCTGGGCCGCGGAGAACAGGCGTTCCCAGGTCTCCTTCGGTACGGCCCAGCGGTGCGGGTAGACGGTGACGAGTTCGCTTCCGGAGACCGCGGCGGCCTGTTTGGGAGTCAGCGCGTCCGGCCACAGATAGACCTCCTCGACCCCGAGGAGTTTGGCGAGCGCGAATCTGTGCTTTCGGTACGGTACACGGCCCTGGGTGATCCATCGTTCCACGGTCTTGGCGTCGACCTCGACGGCCTCGGCCACCTCCACGATAGTGGTTCCCCGTTCGAGTAACGCCGTGCGCAACCGCTCGTTCGCCATCTCACCTGCCTGCAAGCCGGGGACGTCCAGGGACGGGGCAATCGTAGACCGGACGTCCTGTACATGTCCCATCCTGTAGTGATCACGTCCTACCTGCTCGTCGCACCCTCGATACCGCACGGCAGCACCGGTGGCGACGAGAGGAGAGACAACAGTGATCAACCACATTCGGCCGATCGACGACACGCCCGCCTGCGGATGCAGCGCGGTCCTGGAGGAGGGACGGTTCGTCTGCCGCAAGTGCCTGGCGCGGGAGCGGTGGACCCGCCGTCAGGCGGCCCGGCGCAGGACGGCCGACCGGCGGCGCGGTCAGGTGCGGCGCGCCCGTACGGCACCGCCGAGGCGGGGGTGATCTGGACGTGAACGCGACCATGATCCCGCTGATCATCGGCCTGGTACTGAGCGCGGCGGTGTTCGTCGGCTACGTCGTCGTCCTGGTCGGGATGCGCCAGGAGGACCGGCGCATGCGACTCGGCGAGGCGCCTCCGAGCCGGGCGGCGGCCCTGGCCCGCCGGGTCACCGGCTGCCACGTGCGCGGGTGAGCGCGCTGTTTCCCCTCGTCCTGGTCACGGTGAGCCTCGACCCGAGAAGCATCGAACACCGCCTGAGCCAGGCGGCTCCGCCGCAGGTCAGGGGCGGGGAGGGCGGACGAGTCGGCCTGTAGGCCGGGTTTTGTCCTTCACTGGGTGAAGGGGCGACCATCCATCTAGGACCGGCGTTGCCGTCGGCCTCAAGCGGTCTACCCGCGCGGCTCGGGCGGGCAGCCCTCAGACGTCGCGCGCGGAACGCTCCGGAGAGCGTCCCTTCTTGACCTTGCTCCGGGTGGGGTTTACCTAGCCGCCCACGTCACCGTGGGCGCTGGTGGTCTCTTACACCACCGTTTCACCCTTACCCCCGCGAAGGGGGCGGTTTGTTTTCTGTGGCACTGTCCCGCGGGTCACCCCGGGTCGGCGTTACCGACCACCCTGCCCTGTGGAGCCCGGACCTTCCTCGGCGGGTCCTCACAGACCCGACGCGGCCGCCCGGCCGGCTCGTCCGCCGTACTTCAAAGCCTATCGGTGTCCCGGAGCCCATCGTTCCCAAGTGGTCTCCAACCGGGCGACAAGTGGGAGCGGGTGAGATGTGACCAGGCAACCGGGCGACCGGAGGCCGCCGACGGGGCCGCCCGGCCGTACCGCCCGGGGAGGGGCGTGGTCAGCGCAGGTGCGAGGTGTCGTTGAACGCCTTCACCACGGCGGGCCCGTCGGCGTAGTACTCGATCAGGGACAGTGCGGCCAGGTCGAGGTGCATGCGGTACAGCGCGGCGAGGGGAGCGAGCAGCGCGGACCGTACCAGCATCTTGATCGGCGTGACGTGGGAGACGGCCAGGACCGTCCTTCCCTCGTAGCGTTCGACCAGCCGGTCCCCGATCACCTGGACCCGCCGCGCCGCATCCCCAAAACTCTCCCCACCCGGCGGCGCGGCGGACGGGTCCGCCAGCCATGTGGCCAGTTCGTCCGGCCAGTGCCGCTGGATCTCGGTGAACGTGTGGCCCTCCCAGGCGCCGAAGTCGGTCTCCCTGAGGTCGGGTTCGACGACGACGTCGAGGCCGAGCCTGGCGGCCACGGCCTCGGCGGTGACGAGAGCTCGCCTGAGCGGGGAGCTGACGACCACCTGCACGTCGTACGGCTCCCGCGTCAGCCTGGCCGCGGCGGCCTCCGCCTGGGCGAGGCCGTTCGGGGTGAGCTCGGGGTCGCCGAGTCCGGAGAACCTGCGTTCGACGGACATGGGGGTCTCACCGTGCCTGAGCAGCAGCAGCGTGGTCGCCGTGGTGGTCGGCGGACGCCAGCCGGTGCCCGCGGTCGCGGGGGTGGTCGGTACGGCCACCGCCTCCACGACCGGGGCCGGGGCAGGGTCGGCGGTGTCGAAGAGGGAGCCCTGTGCCGAGGAGGAGGCGGCGGCCGAGACGGACGAGCGCCAGGGGACCCCCTTGGCGGCGGCGTCCATGGCCTCGTTGGCGAGGCGGTCGGCGTCCTTGTTCCTCTCCCGGGGAATCCACCGCCAGGTGACCCTGAGGCGGCGGGCCAGGGAGGCGGCCTCCGTCGCGAGGGGACGCAGCCCCTCGTTCTTGATCTTCCAGCGGCCCGCCATCTGCTCGATGACCAGCTTGGAGTCCATCCGCACCTCGACGGAGGCACCGTCGCCCGCGAGGTCGAGCAGCGCCTTCAGCCCCGCGATCAGCCCGCGGTACTCGGCGACGTTGTTGGTCTGGGTACCGATGGGGTCGGCGACCTCGACCAGGATCTGACCGTCGGCGGCGTCCTTGACGACGGCGCCGTAGCCCGCCGGTCCCGGGTTACCCCGCGACCCGCCGTCCGCCTCGACGACGAAAGAGGTCACAGGCCCGACTCCGGGGTACGGACGAGGATCCTGCGGCACTCCTCACAGCGGACGACCTCGTCGTGGGAGGTGGCCTTGATCCGGTTGATCTCGGCGATGGACAGGCTGGTGCGGCAGCCGAGGCAGCGGGTGCCCTGCAGCATCGCGGCGCCGATCCCGAACTGCTCGCGGAGCTTGTCGTAGAGGGCGAGCAGGTCGGCCGGGATGTCGGAGGCGACCGCGGTGCGCTTGCCCCTGACCTCCGCGGCCTCCTTGTCGATCTCGGCGAAGGCCGCGTCCCTGCGGTCCTGGGCGCCGTCGCGTGCGGCGGCGAGCTCGTCGCGCTCGGCGGAGAGCTTCGTGACCTGGGCGTCGGCCGCCTCGCGGCGCTCCATGATCTCCAGGACGACCTCCTCGAGGTCGCTCTGGCGGCGGTGCAGGGAGGCGATCTCGGACTGGAGGCTGGCCAGGTCCTTCGGCGAGGAGACCTGGCCCGAGTCGAGGCGCTTCTGGTCGCGTTCCGCGCGGACCCGGACGGCGTCGACGTCGGTCTCGGCCTTCGACTGCTCACGGGCCAGGTCGCCCGCCTCGGTCTCGGCGGCGATCACCTGGGTGGCGAGCCTGGCCACCCGGGTGGACAGCTCGTCGATCTCGGCCAGTTCCGGCAGGGTACGGCGGCGATGGGCCAGCCGGTCGACGACGGAGTCGAGTTCGGCCAGGTCGAGCAGGCGCTTCTGGGCTGCCGGGGCTGCTTTCACTTCAATTCCTCGCACTCTGCTGTTGTCTTCCAGGCGTCCGTGACCGTCTCGGAGACGCGCGTCTCAACAGTAATCCCCCGCGCGGCCAAGGCTGACGTCAGACGGTGCGCCGCGTCGGTCAGCCAGGGCCACTCGGTGGCCCAGTGGGCGGCGTCGATCAGGGCGGGTCCTCCGGGTTCCTCGACGAACTCGCTGGCCGGGTGGTGGCGCAGGTCCGCGGTGAGGAACACGTCGACTCCGGCGGCGCGGGCCGTACCGAGCAGGGAGTCGCCCGATCCTCCGCTGACCGCGACGCGGCTGATCTCCCGGTCGAGGTCTCCCGCGACCCGCAGCCCGCCCGCCGTACCGGGGAGACCTTCGGCGGCCCTCCTGGCGAACTCCCGCAGGGAGAGGGGGGCGGGCAGCGTACCGACGCGGCCGAGGCCGCGCCTTGGGTCGCCCGCCGAGGGCAGCAGGGGGGTGAGCGGCCCGGTCAGCCCGACGGCGCGGGCCAGGGCGTCGGAGACGCCGGGATCGGCCACGTCGGCGTTGGTGTGGGCGGTGAAGAGGGCGACGTCGTTCTTGATCAGCGTGTGGACCAGACGGCCCTTGTAGGTCGTGGCGGCGACGCCGGTGACCCCTCTCAGGTAGAGGGGGTGGTGGGTGACGATCAGGTCCGCGCCCCACTCGACGGCCTCCGCGGCGACGGCCGCCGTCGGGTCGACCGCGAACAGGATTCTGCGCACCTCCGCGGCCGGGTCCCCGCAGACGAGTCCGACGGCGTCCCACGACTCCGCCCAGGCTGGGTCATAGATCGATTCGAGCTCTCCGACCGTGTCGGCAAGGGTAGGCACGTGCGCAGACTACCGGCCCGCCCGCCACCGGTGATCCACACCGGCCTCCGCGTACGGCTCTCGCGGGACAGCGGACCGGTGCCGCCGATAGCGTCGGGCGGACAAGATCCCTGTGAGGCCCCGCGAGGAAGGACCCCGCCCTTGTCCGCCGATCTCCACCGTGACTCCGTGGTCGCCGACACCCACAACGACCTGTTGATGGCGGTCACCGCACGGCCGCCCCACCGATGGGCCTCCTTCTTCCGCGACCGATGGCTGCCCCAACTCCACGAAGGCGGCGTGAACATCCAGGTCCTGCCCGTCTTCATCGACGACCGCCACCGCCCCGAAGGCGCCCTGCGCGAAACCCTCCGCATGATCGAATGCGCCCACACCCTCGCCGAGGGCAACCCCGACCACGTCCGCCTCTGCCTCACCGGACAACA
>NZ_JBEPEI010000031.1:0-76767 GCF_040300765.1 Streptosporangium sp. NPDC000239
GTGTTCCCATCCTATCATTTCCGGCCGGTCCGTGTCAACCCGCTGCCTTCGCAGCCACTCGACACCAACCTGTCAGACCCGCTAGGATCTCGCTCGCCCCGTCTCCGGAGCAACCCTTCCAACTTACTCTGACATTCGGCTTCTGTCCAATCGTCCGTGGACGATTCAGACAAACGACTGCCGGAGCAAGGAGGTGGGGTACCGAGCGGGTCGCTGTCTTCGAAGCTCTTTGGCCTCTGCGGCTCGCCGCTCTGCGAGAAGAACATTACCAGGCCCCACGGGTCCCAGAGACAACTTGCCAACCATCCCCAGCACCTGCGCGTCCCAAACGTTCGTAGGGAGTCGACCGCGCAAGCGCTTATCAAGCCGTTCGCAATCGCCCCCGGATACGAAGTTGGCACGAGGGTCAGGATTCTGACTCCACCGTGGAGGTGAGCACCATGACCCGTTCAGAGTTCGACGACATCCGCGCACACATCGATGCGGAAGCCGATCGCCCCGGTGATCTGCTCAGGGTCGCCAGGTCCCTTTTGAGTGATCTTGAGGACGCGCGGATGCGTGAGGCCATGCTCCGCGCCGAACATCTACGTCTTCTCACCGCAGCCCGTGCGACGGCCGCCGCGGAGGCGGCCGGGCGCGCGAACCCGCTTTCCTACATCACCGAGGAACTCGCCCGGCAGGGCCAGCTCCCCGCTACCGAGGTCGAGGTGGACCAGATCCTGCTGGACGTCCGTACCGCGACCACGCTGCTGACCCAGCTCGAACAGGCCCCCGCGCCGGTCACCACCGGAGGCGGGCCGCGCGTTCGCAGGTGTGCCGGCACAAGTCGCACTCTCCCCAGATGAGGCGTTCCGCGTCGTTGACCTGGGCTTGAACCAAGATCTGTAAGACTTCAGGCATGTGGCAGCGGGGGCTGGATTGGGGTGCGACGACCCTCGTAGGGGTCTTCGGCGTCCTGTGGGTTGGCGTGGTGGTGTTCGCAGCGGCCGAAAGACCGATGTGGACGAGTCTCGGACAGTGTGTCTTCGGGGCCTTCCTCATCGGCTGGTCGCTGCACAAGACGTTCCTGCTGCTTCGCCTTCGCCCCCGACACAAAGCGCGGCACCGTAGGGTCAGGGCCTGACTAGAAGCCGGTTCTGAACACTCGCAGTTCATCCGCCACTTCCCGGCACGGGATTCCAAGGTCGAACCTGCTGAGGAGGAAGATCTCCTCTCCTGTGTCGATCTCCAGGAGTTCCGTGCGGGAAGTGAAGCGCGTCCGGGTGTCCACACGAATCCGTTCGACCGCACTCCACGGCACTCTCTGGGCGCCGGAGAAGCCTCGCACCACGATGAGTCCCTCACCGTCCGCGCTGAGCCGCACCGGGGCCAGGAGGTCACGTAGGGCGAGGGTGGCGGCCACCAGGGCTGCGGCGCCCGCCAGGATCGTCCCGCGTGGGTCGTCCAGATTCAGTACGGCCAGCACCGCGAACGCGAGCGCCGCAACGACCTTGACGATGAGCAGTTCTCTACGCACTCTCCAGCGCAGGATCGGTCCTGACATGTCAGCCACACCTGCACGCTAACCGCTGGGTGTCCTGTCCGGAACAAAGTGAAAGGCCCTGATCTCTGAGAGATCAGGGCCTTCCCTTGGTAGCGGGGACAGGATTTGAACCTGCGACCTCTGGGTTATGAGCCCAGCGAGCTACCGAGCTGCTCCACCCCGCGTCGGTATGTCTCAACACTATCGGCCTCCACCGCCAAGAGCAAATCGATACGAGGCCGGGGCAATCGATTCCTTTGAAGCATGGGCTGAAACGGAAGAAGGCCCTGATCTCTGAGAGATCAGGGCCTTCCCTTGGTAGCGGGGACAGGATTTGAACCTGCGACCTCTGGGTTATGAGCCCAGCGAGCTACCGAGCTGCTCCACCCCGCGTCGGCGTGCTTTCACACTACCCGGCTTTGGCGATGAATGCGAACTCAATAGCCGCGGTGCCCCTAGGAACTCGGCGAGGGAGACGGTGTCGGCGTGGTCGAAGGGGTGGCTGACGGAGTCGCCGAAGGGGTTGCCGTCCCCGAGGGAGATGAGCTCGGCGTCGGCGACGGGGTCGCGGCAGGGGCTGTGGAGGCCGAGGCGTTCTTCACCTTCTCCAGGGCCTCCTTCAGCGCCTTCTGAGCCTCGCCGTAGGCCGTCCAGTTCGGCGGCTTGGCCTCCAGGGCGCGCTGGGCGTCGTCATAGGCCTTCTGGGCCTCTCCGATGGCCTGGCTCAGCACGGTGTTCGACTGGGCGGGGACATCGGGTCTGGTCTCCGGCTTGTTCTGCTGAGCGCTGTTGCCGAAGACCTGTTCGAGCGCACCCTGGAGGGTCTCGGCGAAGCCGACCTTGTCTCCGAAGGAGACCAGGACCCGACGGAGAATCGGGTAGGGCTCCTGTCCTGAGGAGGCCGCCGTCTCCACGTAGACGGGCTCGATGTACACCAGGCCCCCGGCGAACGGCAGGGTGAGCAGGTTGCCGTAGCGGACCTTCGCCCCACCGATGCCCAGAAGGTTGAGCTCACCGGAGAACTTGTTCTGGAAGTTGTTCTGTACCTGACCGGGGCCGGGAATCGTGGTGTTCGACGGCATCCGCAGGATGCGCAGCCTGCCGTAGTCGTCACCCGGTGTCGCGTCGACCGCCATGAAGGCGGCCAGGTTCGGCCCCTGGCGTGGCACGAACGTGGTGGTCAGCGAGAAGGTGGGTTCCTGGGTGTCGGGCATCTTGACCGACAGGTAGTACGGCGGCTGCTTGATGTCGTGTCCACCGGAGGACGGGTCGTTCGGGACGTTCCAGAAGTCCTGGCCGCTGTAGAAGGCGTCCGGGTCCTGGATGTGATAGCGGGAAAGCACGTCACGCTGGACCTTGAAGAGCGCCTCCGGGTAGCGCAGGTGCTGCTTGAGGGACTCCGACATCTCGCTCTTCGGCTTGATGATCCCCGGGAAGGCGTTGCGCCAGGTCTGCAGGATCGGGTCCTTCTCGTCCCAGGCGTACAGCGTGACCGTGCCGTCGTAGGCGTCGACCGTGGCCTTGACGGCGTTGCGCATGTAGTTGATGTTGTCGCGCGGCTGCTGCACCACCTGGCGTGGGTCGGTGACCGTGTCACGGGTCATCGACTCCAGGCTCCTGCTGTCGGAGTAGGGGTAGGAGTTGGAGGTGGTGTAGGCGTCGGCGATCCAGACCACCCTGCCGTCGATGACGGCCGGGTAGGGGTTGTCGTCGAGACTCAGGAACGGCGCGACCTTGGCGATGCGGTCCTGCGGGTTGCGCTCGTAGAGGATCCTGGACTTGGCGTTGACGTCTCCCGAGAGCAGCAGGTTCGTCTCGCCGTACTTGGCCGCGTAGAGCAGGCGGTTGAAGAACGAGCCGACGGGGACGCCGCCCTTGCCGGTGTAGGTGGTGTTCTGCTGACCGGTTCCACTGCTCTCCGGATAGTCGAGCTCCTGGCCGACCTTCCTGTCACCGCCGACGATGACGTACTCGGGGGCGGCCGGGGACTCTCCGAAGTAGATCCGCGACTCCTTCAGGCCGATGCGGTCGGCCAGAGAGCCGGTGACCGGCATGTCCTTGGCGTCGAAGTCGGGCAGACCCTGGGAGTCGACCTTGTTGCCGGGCGCGGCCACGAAGCCGTAGCCGTGGGTGTAGACGAGATGCCGGTTGATCCAGTTGTCCTGCTCCCTCGGCGGCCCGGTGAGCTCGCGCACCGCGACGACGGTGTCGCGCGGCTTGCCCGTCTCGTCGGGGTAGCGGTCGACGTCGAGCGGGTCGTGGAAGTCGTAGAAGCCTCGGATGCGCTGCTTCTGCTGGTAGGTCTTGGCGACCAGGTTGGGGTCGAGCAGCCGTACACCGGAGATGGAGCTGTCGGTGGTGACGTTGACCTTGGAGGCGTCGCCCTGGGCGGCGTACTCGATGACCTCGGTCTTGTCGATCCCGTAGGCCTTTCTGGTGGCCTCGATGTTGCGCTTGATGTACGGCTGCTCACGGTCCTGCTGGTTCGGCCGGACCTGGAACTGCTCCACGAGAGCCGGGTAGACCCCGCCGACCAGGATGGCCGACAGGACCAGCAGGCCGAAGGCCACACCGGGCAGCATGCCGCCGGGCCGTACGATGCCGGCGAAGAACAGGATCGCGCAGATGAGGGCGATGATCGCCAGGATGGTCTTGGCGGGCAGCACCGCGTTGACGTCGGTGTAGGAGGCACCGTAGGCGAAGCCACGGTCGGAGAAGACCAGGCCGTATCCGTCGATCCAGTAGGCGACGGCCTTCAGCAGCACGAACACGCCGAGCAGCACCGACAGGTGCACCCTGGCCGCGCGGGAGGCGTGCACGCCGGGCGACTGCAGTCTGAAGCCCCCGTACAGGTAGTGCACGATCGCCGCCATGACGGCCGACAGGATGACCGCGGTGAACAGGAAGTTCAGCACCATCCTGATGAAGGGGTAGGTGAACATGAAGAACGACAGGTCGATACCGAACTGCGCGTCCTTCTCACCGAACGGGGTCGCGTTGAAGAACTCCAGCCACGTCTTCCACTGCCCCGCGAGCGATGATCCCGAGAACAGGGCCAGCACTCCGGCGCCGATCAGGAAGATCAGTTTGCGGTGCGGGTCGAGGGCCATCCGGTAGCGGTCGGCGCCGCTCGCGCCGCCGAACGTTCCGGGGCCGAACATGGGTCTGGCGCGGTAGGCCAGCAGCATGTTGCCGCCCACGAGGCCGACCATGAGCACGGCGCCCACGAAGAAGAGCAGGATCTGTGTGACGACCACACCGGAGAAGACCGCTGTGTAGTCGACCGAGTCGTACCACAGGTAGTCGGTGTATATACCTGCGAAGAGGAAGAACAGCGCGACGATCACGACGATCGCTATCGCGACAGGAAGCAGCAGTCGTGGCCGGCGGGGCAAGCGCATCGCCCTACCGGCTCCGGGGGTCCGGAAGCTCAAGGCCAACCCCTTGTCGTAAAAGAGCACGGTCCGTGTCTGGAAACCTACACCGGTGGGGGTACGGCCGTGCTAAGCCGCTCTGGCAGGGTCCGGCCACATCCCCTGCAGGTTCCAGGGTTCAACGGGTCAACGCGTGAGACCTCGGATGAGTGCCCCGACGTCGTTCTCGGGGCCCGAGACCGTCCGCAGGGGCGCTCTCAGCTCGCCGAGCAGGTCGGTATGGAGCCGGTTCCCGTGCGGATCGCGTCGATCGCCTTCACCGCGTCGTGCAGCGTGCTCACCTTGTAGAGCCGCATCCCGTCGGGGACCGACTTGACCGCCTCCGCGCAGTTGTCCGCGGGCGTGAGGAAGACCGTCGCCCCCGACCTTCTGGCGCCGACCATCTTCTGCGAGATGCCGCCGATCGGGCCGACCTTGCCCTCCGGAGTGATCGTCCCGGTCCCGGCGATCGACTTGCCGCCGGTCAGCGGACCGGGGGTGAGCTTGTCGACGATGCCGAGGGAGAACATCATGCCCGCGCTCGGACCGCCGACGTCACCGACGTTGATCTTCACCTTGAAGGGGAACTTGTAGCTGATCCGCATGGTGATGCCCACGATCGGCGTGCCGTCCTTGGCCGCCACGGTCGGGACGGCCACGGTGAGGCTGCGGTCGCCGCGGTTGACGGTGAAGGTGACCGTCTCGCCCGCCTTGTGCCTGCGGACGATGCCGGAGACGCTCTCCCTGTCCGTCGCGGGGACGCCGTCGACGGAGACGATCTCGTCGCCGGTCTGGAAGTGCCCGTCCGCGGGCAGGCCCTTCTGGGTCGAGGCCACGGTGACGACCGAGGTGTAGGGGATCTTCAGTTCGGTCAGCGCCGCCGCGGTCGCGTCGTCCTGGGAGTTGGTCATCTCCTGGAAGTTCTGCTGCTCGACCTCCTCGGCCGTGCTGGTCGGCGGGAAGATCGTCTCCTCGGGCACGACGGCGACCGTGGGGTCGATCCACCCCCTGAGCGCCCTGAACAGGTCGATCCTGTTGCCCGGGCCGCCCTGGTAGGCGACGGTCACCAGGCTCAGCTTCCCGTCTGTCGGGTAGGTCTCCCGGCCCTCGATGCTGATCACCGGCTTGCCCTTGACGTCACCGATGGTGTTCTCCGTGGGCCCCGGACTCAGCACGACGTACGGCACGGGCAGCAGGGCGCCGACAACGCCGAGCAGAAGCGTGAGGAAGCCTGCCACCATCAATGTCAGCGCTCGTCGGGACATGGGAGGAAGCCTATTCCGTGTGACCGGTCAGAAGGCCGCACCCCCGCGCCGTCACCTTCCAGATTGTAAGGATCGCTCCTCAGCCGCAGCTTCCGACCCATTCGGTCGAGCCGTCGGCGAAGGCCTGGTTCTTCCAGATGGGAACCTCGGCCTTGAGGTCGTCGATCAGGCGCCGGGAGGCCTCGAACGCCTCGCTCCTGTGGGGAGCAGCGACCGCGACGATGACGGCGATGTCGCCCAGGTCGAGGTCACCGACCCGGTGCACGGCGGCCAGCGCGGTGATCGGGAAGTCGGCCACGATCTTCTCCGCGACCCGGCGCAGCTCCTCCTGCGCACTGGGGTGCGCGGAGTAGGACAGGCGGGTCACGGACTTGCCGTGGTCGTGGTCACGCACGGTGCCCACGAAGATCGCCGTGCCGCCCGCGGCGTGGTCGCCGATCGCGGAGAACACCTCGTCCACCGAGAGCGGTGTGTCGCGGATGCCGAGCAGGCGGATGACATTCACGGCTCAAAGGCTACCCGGCGGGCGGGAAGCTCCCCCGCTTCGGGCACGGGAGGCACGGCCGGGACGGCGACGGCCGGGGGCGTGCTCGGGACACGCCCCCGGGAGGGCTTCAGACTCGCCGCTTCTTGCGGGCGGCGCGGACGATCGCCGCCGTGCCGAGGACCGCGACGGTCGCACCGGCCGCGGTGAGCGTGGCCTCCTTGCCGGACAGCCGGCGACCGACCACCGCGTGCCTGCCCTCGCGGAGTTCGAGCAGCTGTGTGAGGGCCGCTTCGTTGCTCCAGGCTGGTTTCCACCCGGCGTCGCGGAGTCCGGCGCAGTCGACGACCCAGGGATAGACCACGTAGTGCAGGTCGGTCGCGGGAGCCGGGGTGATACCGAGGCGGTGCAGGCGCTGGGCCGTACCGAACGTCAGTCCTGCGGGCAGTTCGAACCTGCGCAGACCGGAGAGCTCCTCCACCTGCTCCTGTTCGAGCCAGCCCTCACTGCCGACCGCCACGACGCCGGAGACGGAGCCGAGCGCGGCCAGCTCAAGGGCCGAGATCAGGTCGTCCACGTGGCAGAACTGCCAGCGGGGGCTGCAGCCCTTGACGCTGAGCAGCCTGGGGGCCTCGAAGTGGCGGGTGACCACGCTGTCGACGCCTGGGCCGACGACGGCCGCCGGGCGCAGCACGGTCACCTCAAGGCCGGGGTGGCTGCGCAGTGATCTCCTGACCAGCGCCTCGATCTCCAGATGGTCGCCGACGATGCCGGTGTCCGGCTCGGCCGCGACCGCGGAGTCCTCTGGCAGTGGGACGGGGTTGTCCTGGGCGGCGCCGTACACCATGGCGCTGGTGACCAGCACGACGCGGCGCACCCGGGCGGCGGCCGAGGCGGTGAGCACCGTCTGTGCCGCGCGCAGGTTGTAGGCGCGCCGCTCGGCCGGGTCGGCGTCGAGCGCGTAGTCGCCCGCCAGATGGACGAGCACGTCGATGTCGGAGACCCGGTTCGCCAAGAGCGGATCTCTGACGTCGAGCACCCTCCAGGTGACGTCGGGTACGTCGCCGCGCTGCTCGTCGATGGCCACGACTCTGCGGAAATCCGCAGACGAGGCGACCTTCGAGAGGAAGGCACGGCCGATCCCCGAGGCCGCGCCGGTTACGGCGACGACCGGGAGCCGGGGGCGTTTCGAGGTAGGCACCAGGTCCTCACTTTGCACTGACCCACCATGCGACGGATAACGTGGCGGTTGTGGACTCCTCCATCCTGCACGAGGTAGAGCGGTGACTGACTTGCCAGGTCGGGAAAACGACCCCAACGAGAATCCGTTCGCCATGTTCGGCGACCCGGAGCAGATCGCGGCGGCCATGCGTCAGTTCGCCGACATGCTGTCCGCCCCGCAGAGCTCCGGTCCCGTCAACTGGGACATGGCGAAGAATATCGCCCGGCACGTCGTGGCCGCCGAAGGCGATCCGAGTGTCATGGAAGGCGAGCGGCGCCAGATCGTGGACGCGCTCAACCTCGCCGACCTGTGGCTGAACGAGGCGACCACGCTGCCCAGCGGGGTGAACAACCCGCAGGCGTGGAGCCGGTCCGAGTGGATCGAGAAGACCGTCCCGGTGTGGCGGCAGCTGTGTGATCCGGTCGCCGCCCGCATGGTCGAGACCATGAGCGGCACGCTCGGCGCGACGGGTCTGCCCGCCGAGGCTCAGGCGATGGCCGGGCCGCTGATGGGCATGATGAAGCAGATGGGCAGCATGCTGGTCGGCCAGCAGATCGGCCAGGCCCTCGGCTCTCTGGCCCGTGAGGTCGTCGGCTCCACCGACATCGGCCTTCCGCTGTCGGAGAACGCCGCCCTGCTGCCCGGCGGCATCGCCGCGTTCGGTCAGGGGCTTGAGACTCCCGTCGAGGAGATCCGGATCTATCTGGCGCTACGCGAGGCCGCGCACCACCGGCTGTTCCAGCACGTGCCGTGGCTGCGGGTGCACCTGTTCGGCGCGGTCGAGGAGTACGCCAGGGGCATCACGGTCGACGTGTCCGCGCTGGAGGAGCAGTTGCGCGGCCTCGACGTCAACAACCCCGAGCAGCTCCAGCAGGTGCTGAGCGGCGGCAACCTGCTCAAGCCCGAGGAGACCGAGCGGCAGAAGGCCGCCCTGGCGCGCCTTGAGACCATGCTCGCGCTGGTCGAGGGCTGGGTCGGCACGGTCGTCGACGGTGCCGCCGAAGGCAAACTGCCCTCCTCGGCCGCCCTGGCCGAGACCGTACGGCGTCGCAGGGCGACCGGCGGTCCCGCTGAGCAGACCTTCGCCACGCTCGTCGGCCTGGAGCTGCGTCCGCGCCGTCTGCGTGAGGCGGCCGCCCTGTGGCAGGCCATCGAGCGCGACCGGGGCATCGACGGGCGGGACGCGGTGTGGAGCCATCCCGACCTGATGCCGACCGCGGATGATCTGGACAATCCCGAGGGTTTCGTCAGGGGTGAGCCCGAGCTGGACCTGTCCTCCCTTGAGGCGTCGCTCGGCGAGGCCCCGAAGGAGCCGGAGAAGGGGAACGACGACCCCCGGGACGGCGCCGCGTGAGCCTGCACGCGCACGCGCAGGAGGTTCTCGCGGCCTGGAAGGCGCCCACGGCCGATGAGGAGAGCCTGCGCAGGGAGTTCCTCGATCATGTGCGGGCCCATGAGGACGCGATGTGGCGGGAGTGCGTACCCGGCCATCTGACGGCCACGACCGCGGTGATCTCCCACGACGGCGAGCGGGTGTTGCTGACGCTGCACCCCAAGGCCGGGATGTGGCTGCCCATGGGCGGGCACTGTGAGCGCGGGGACGTCTCACTCGACGGCGTCGCGCTGCGGGAGGCGACCGAGGAGTCGGGCATCGCCGGTCTGCGCCTGCTTCCCGGTCCGCTCGCCCTCGACCGCCACAAGGTCTGGTGTCACCCCCCGCACAGCCACCATCTCGACGTGGAGTACGGCGCGGTCGCCCCCGCCGACGTGGAGGCCGTGATCAGCGAAGAGTCCCTCGACCTGCGGTGGTTTCCGATCGAGGAGATCCCCGAGCTCTCCGACGAGGCGACCCGTAGGCTCGCCAGGCGTGCCCGTGAGGTGATGCGCCAGATCTGAACCGGTTTATGTTCGGCTCACACGACCATCGATAATGTCGTCACATTGGGTGACCGATGAATCGAGGCGTAGTGAGCACGGACACAGCCGGTGGCGCGATTCTGACTCCGGTACGACGACGACGTTCGCCCCGGATTCCCAGCGCTCTGGTCTGGGCGGCTCTCACTCCTTTCGCGGCCTGGGCTGCGGCCAGGGTCACCGGTCTCGAACGTGGCTCACTCACCGCTCAGCTGATGACGGCCACGCCGTACGCGGCGGCCGGGTCGCTGTTACCTCTGTTCCTGGCCGCGGCGACCCGCCGCCGTGCCGCCACGGCTGTGGCGTTGGTCACCACGGCGGCGCTCGGGCTCAGTGTCCTGCCCCGCGCGTTCGCCTCGGCGCAGCCTCCCTCCGGAGCGCCGTTGCGGGTGCTCACACTCAACATGTTGTTCGGTCACGCCGATCCGGGCGCGGTGATGGACCTGGTCAGACGGCTGCGGCCGGACGTGCTGAGCGCTCAGGAGCTGACGCCGGGGATGGTCGAGGAACTCGACGCGGCCGGGCTGAAGGACGTCATGTCGCACCGCGTGCTGCAGACGGCCTGGAGCGCCAGCGGCAGCGGCCTCTTCTCCCGCTATCCGCTGGCCCCGCTGGAGAACCTGTTCCAGCCCATCGGGCACAACATGCCGGCCGCGGTGCTCAGCGTCCCGGGGGTGGGGAACATCGAGTTCGTCGACGTGCACACCTTCCCACCACTGGGCAGCCAGGTGCACGAGTGGAGCGCGGCGTTCGCCGCGTTCCCCGACGCCTCCCCGGATCGGCTGCGGATCTTCGCCGGTGACTTCAACGCCAGCCTCGACCACGCCGCGATGCGCCGTTTCGTCAGCCGGGGCTACGCCGACTCGGCTGATCGGACCGGTCAGGGGCTGGTTCCGACCTGGCCGGTCAACAGCAGGATTCCGCCGGTCATCACCATCGACCATGTCGTGGTCGACCAGCGGATCGGAGTGCGGGAGGTGAGCATCCACACCGTCCCCGGCACCGATCACAGGGCGGTCTTCGCCGACCTCAGCCTGCCTTCGATCTGAGCCCGGTCTTCTCAGACCGACAGCAGTGCCCGGGTGTTGTCCCAGCCCTCAAGGCCGGGGTCGAGCCTGTGGACGTCGGCGGGAGCGCGCAGACGGTGCCAGCCGGGGCCGGTCGCGACCCGCCAGGAGGCGGGGGCCAGCGTGCGCAGGGTCCTGACCGGCTCGGGGTCGTCGAAGCCGATCTCGGCCCAGTCGGGCCACGGTGACCGTGTGGCGATCGCGACGGCCCCGCCCTCGACGGCCGGGCAGACGGCCAGTCCCGCGCTGCCGAGCGCGCGGAAGAGCTTGCCGATCAGCAGCGGCGGCAGGTCAGGGGCGTCCCCGCTCAGCAGAACCGCCTGGCCCGCGTACGGCGCGGCGGCCGAGACCACCTCGAACGCGGCCCTGACCAGGGGTGCTCCGGAAAGCTCGGGGATCTCAAGGACCGGGGTGCCCGGCCAGACGACCTCTTCCATCCCGGGCACGCTCGTCACGAGGACCGGGGTGACGAAGTCGAGGGTGCTGACGAGTTCGTAGGTGTCCTCGACGACGGCCGTCAGGAAGCTCCCGGGGTCGATCCCCGGTGGTGCCCCGGCCGACATCGACGATGTGACGACGACCGCGACCAGGCGGTCCTCCGTACGCTCTGAGGTCAACACTCCTCCGCGACGCCCGCCGCCATGGAGAACCCCTCAAGGAAGCCGCGTGCCCGTTCGGCCTTGGGGTAGTGGTCGACCAGCGCCCAGAAACGAGGTCCGTGGCTGGGCACGAGCAGGTGGACCAGCTCGTGCATGATCACGTAGTCGACCACCCACGACGGCATGCCCCGGAGCCGTGTGGAGATCCTGATGGTGCCGTGATCCGGCGTGCACGAGCCCCAGCGGTGCTGCTGGTTGTCGACCCAGCGCACGCTCGACGGTCTTGCCCGCCCGTCGAGATAACGTGCCGAGAGCTCGCTCGCCCGCTCGAAGAGGTCGTCGTCGGAGGGGCGTCTTCGCTGCTCCTTGGCCGCCAGCCGGTCGAGCATCCGGCGCACCCATTGCTCCTCGTCGGTACTGCTCAGCCCGGCGGGGAGCAGCACGATCGTTTTCTCGCCGTCGCGGTACGCGGATACGGTCCGCCGACGACGAGAACTTCGACGGACCTCGACTGTCTCGGGGGGCACATATGAACGGTAGCCGAGAATCACGAATTCACACCAGAGGGCCGAACACGTTCTGGCTGGTCAATCCCTGTTCGTCGATTGTTCAGCAAGACCGATCGGTTATGGCTGGAGCCCGTGGAATTAACCGGACCGCCGATCCCCTCAGGAGCCGCCGAATCTCGGGGACCGTCGTTCCCGCTGCGCCGCCAACCCTTCGAGCAGGTCGTCGGAGGCCATGGTGACGGGTTGGGCGAGAGACTCCCAGCGCAACGCGGCGTCGAGGTCCGCGTGCCCACCGCCCGCCAGGGCCACCTTGGTGAGCCGGGTGGCGACGGGGGCGTTCGCCGCGGTCCTCGAAGCGATCTCCAGCACCTGCGTCATCAGCGTCTCTCGGGGAAACGCCCTGGTCACCAGCCCCGATGCCGCCGCCTCCGCGCCCAGCATGGTGCGGCCGGTGAGCAGCATCTCCCTGGCGACCCCGACCCCGGCGACCCTGGGCAACAGGTAGGTGGCCGCCATTCCCGGGTGCAGGCCGAGCGAGGTGAAGGGGGCCAGTAGCTTGGCCTCCTCCGCCGCGTAGACCAGGTCACAGGCAAGGGCCAGGCACAGCCCGGCTCCGACGGCGGCGCCGTTGACCGCGGCGATGGTCGGCACCTCCAGGTCCGCCACGGACAGCCAGGTCCGATAGAAGCCCAGCATCCTGTCACGCAGGACGGGCACGCTCTCCGCTCCCCGGTCGGCGAGCCAGGACAGGTCTCCTCCCGAGCAGAACGCGCTGCCCTCCCCGGTGACGACCACGCATCGCACATCCTTGTCGCGACGCAGGTCGGAGACCGCCAGCCGCCACTGTTCCGTCATGCCGTCCGTCATCGAGTTACGCCGGTCGGGGCGGTTCAGGGTGAGCACCACGACGCCGTCGTCGCGCCTGTCGATCAAGAGCTCGTCCATGGCGGGAGCGTAGTACACCGGAAGTTATCCACAGGCGGCGGGAAACGTCTCCGCGATCTTTTGAGGGCGTGGCACTCTGACTGCCCCGGGACCACCGGGTGACCGGAAACTCACGCTCCGCGTCCACCCGGGGTCCTCCCCTTCTGGCCTTCGGGCTCCCTGAGGAGAGGCGGTCACATGAGACCACGTCTGAAGCCCGTTCTGCGTCGGGTCGCGCGCGACGAGCACACCCTGCAGTTCGGTCTGCGCCCCAGGCACGCGGTGGTGCTGACCGACCTGGAACCCGAGGTTCGCCGCTGGGTCGAGAGCCTCGACGGCGTGCGCGACGTCGAAGGGGTGCTCGCCGGGGCGGACGAGGCAGGGCTCGGCAGGGAGAACGGCCGCGCCCTGCTCGACCTGCTGATCGACCAGGGGGTGGTTGACGACGCGGCGGCGCCACCCGGTCCGCTACGTCTGCTCACCCTCGCCGAGCGAGACCTGCTCCAGCCCGATCTGGAGGCGCTCTCCCTCACCCCCGGCACGACGGACGGCGGCCTTGCCGTGCTGGAACGCAGGCGGGACGTCCAGGTGCGGGTGTACGGCGCGGGTCGTGTCGGCGCGCAGATCGCCGCCCTCCTCGCCGCCTCCGGGGTAGGCGGCCTGTGCGTTGTCGACTCCGGTACGGCCCGCGGCCGGGACGTCACACCGGGCGGCCTGACCTGGACGCAGGTGGGCAGAAGCAGGCAGGAGGGCGCGGTCGAGCTGGTGAAGCGGCTCGCACCCTCCATCACCGCGTGGACCGGTGATCGGGCCGCCCGGCTGGCCGACGGTGCCAGGGCACCTGACCTGGTGGTGCTCTCACCGGTCGACCCCCTCGACGACCTGCTGATCGACGAGCTCATGTCCCGACGGATCCCCCACCTGCTCGTGACCGCCTACGAGGACCTGGGGTCCATCGGTCCTCTGGTGCTGCCTGGACAGAGCACCTGTCTACGGTGTCTAGATTTGACGCGACGCGATCGTGACCCGGGATGGCCGGTCGTCAGTGCCCGTCCTGGCGGCTTGCCCGCGGGGGAGATCGGGTGTGGCGTGGTCATGTCGTCTCTTGTCGCGGCGGTGGCGACTGGGCACGCGCTCGCTTTCCTCGACGGGGAGGAGTCCGCTGTGACCAACGGCACAACGGATGTATTGCCTGACTGGCGATGGAAACGGCGATCCTGGAGTATTCATCCTCGATGTCGTTGCTTCCGAAACGAGTTGGGTTCGCCAACAATGGTCGCGTCGGCTGCTGACCGCGGCTGACAGACACCACACCGAAGGGAGGGAGCGGTGTCTCACCACGGGGGAAACGCCGCGAGCCAAGGTGAGTGACCTTCCGCGCCGCGCTGTCGCGCGATCCGCCAAGCTGGCGGCCCTGCCGATCGGATTCGCCGGCCGTACCGCCCTCGGACTGGGGAAGCGGATCGGGGGCAAGTCCGCGGAGATCGTCGCCCAGGAGATACAGGAACGCACCGCCGAGCAGATCTTCAAGGTTCTGGGAGAACTCAAGGGCGGGGCGATGAAACTCGGCCAGGCTCTGTCCATCTTCGAGGCGGCACTTCCCGCCGAGGTCGTCGGCCCCTACCGAGCAACCCTCACCAAACTCCAGGACGCCGCGCCACCGCTACCCGCCGCGACGGTGCACAAGGTGCTCGTCGAGCAGTTGGGCGACGACTGGCGGGAGAACTTCCAGTCGTTCGAGGACCGTCCGACCGCCGCCGCGTCGATCGGGCAGGTGCACAAGGCCGTTTGGCACGACGGCAGAACGGTCGCCGTCAAGGTTCAGTATCCCGGCGCGGGCAAGGCACTGCTGTCCGACTTCAATCAGATCGCCAGGCTCGGCAAGCTCTTCGGGGTGCTGCTTCCCGGGCTCGACATCAAGTCCGTCCTCAGTGAGCTACGCGAGCGGATCGCCGAAGAGCTCGACTACCTGCGGGAGGCAGAGGCTCAGCACGCCTTCGCCCTGGAGTTCAAGGACGACCCCGACTTCCTGATTCCGGATGTCGTGGCGGCCAACGAGCAGGTCCTCGTCTCCGAGTGGGTCGAGGGTGTCCCGCTGTCACGGATCATCAGCGACGGCACCAAGCAGGAACGTGACCGTGCCGGTCTCCAACTGGTCCGATTCCTGTTCTGCTCGCCCGCGCGGGTCGGCATGCTCCACGCCGATCCGCATCCGGGAAACTTCCGCGTCGTCGAGGACGGGCGGCTGTGCGTGCTCGACTTCGGCGCGGTCAACCGGCTGCCCGACGGCTACCCCCCGGCCTTCGGAAAGCTCACCCGGATCTTCAACAACGGCGACATGGAGACCGTGATTCAGGGGCTGCGCGACGAAGGGTTCATCCTTCCCCACATCGAGGTGGACGCCGAGGCGCTGCGAGCCTTCCTCGCCCCCTATGTCGAGCCGACCGCGGTCGAGGAGTTCACCTTCAGCCGCGAGTGGCTGCGGGAGCAGGCCGCCACGGTGACGGACCTGCGTCCGGGAAACGTGGCACGCCAGCTCAACCTGCCGGTGTCGTACGTCCTCATCCACCGTGTGCACGCGGCGGGGTTGGGCGTGCTCTGCCAGCTCGGTGCCACGGCCCGCTTCCGCGAGGAGGTGATCCGCTGGGTTCCCGGTTTCGTCGAGGAGGACCCCGAAGAGCAGGCGATCGCCGCGAGCTGACAGCTCCCCCGTATTCCGAGCCCGCTTCGTTCTGAAGCAGATCCCCATTCGTTCCGAGATCCGTTTCGAAGCCGCACGTCATCCACGATGCCATGACCTCCGCGACGCTCTGAGACCCATGGAGCCCACCTGATCCCGGTAGCTCCTGACCGGTCTCGGCCGTCCCGGTGCTCTTTGTCTTCCTTGCGTCTCAGCGCCGTTCCTGTTGGTCGTTCTTCTCCTCAGCTGCGCCTTGGGGGATTGGCCGTACGGCCCGGGGGCGACATGGCCCGTTCAAGACAGAATCGCCTGGTCAGGGGCGGTTTGACCGTACCTCTGGAAGGGTTCGGCGCGCTCTGGAGAGTACGGCTGCACGAAAAGGGAAACGCATCCGAAAGGGCCGATCATTCAGAAGATCGGCACATATGAAAAGGCCACGTATTCGAAAGATCACACTTCTCGGAAGTGTCGGCCGCCCGTGGGATATCACAGGTTCGAAAGGACCGTGTATCCGAAAGATCTGCGCTTCCAGAAAGGTCTCCGCTCAAGGGGACCACGTGTTTGGGGGAATCACGCGCTCGGGGGGTCACACGTTTGGGAGAAACACACGCTCGGGGAAGCCACATGCTCGGGGTCACATGTTTGGAGCGCGTGTTGGGGCGCGTGTTCGGAGAGGCCACACGTCCAGGAGAGCCACCTGTTCGAGAGCGTCGCGCGTTTTCGGGGCCTCGGTCGGGGTCCCTGCTGGGGGAGAGCATGCGAAAGGGGTGACCCGGGGAAGGAGTCACCCCTTGGAAGTGGTTCTTGCCTGGAAGTGGCGCTCAGCCAGCGGCCCGTTCCCGGCCCGAATTTCTGGGCCTGGAATGCCTGGACCCTGAACGTTCGGGCCCGACTACTCGTCGCTGTTCACCACTGCTCGTCGCTGTTCGCGACTGTGTTGCCGTTGATCGTCGCCGCTTGCTGTTGACCAACGGCGAGCGGCGACGCGCGGCGTGGATCCGTGCCGCGCGTCGCTTACCAGAGCCGAACTGAGCGGTGTTCACCGGCATTCATCGCCGTTGGCCACCGGCGAGCGCCGCTTACCGGCGTTCATCACCGTTGACCGGCGCTCATCGCCGGCGAGCGCCGTTGATCAATGGTGATCAACGGCGATCGACGGTGGCCGGTGGCGATCAGACGAGGCGCAGGAGTACGTGCCGCAGCCGGGCCGAGGCGCGTTCCGCGTTCCGGCGGGCGCGCCTCAGGCGCAGTATGCCTGTCACGATGCGCTGCTCCTCCGCCTCCCGGTGAAGGGTTCGTATTCGGTCCCTCACCAGTTCTTCTTGCATAGGCAGCATGTCGAAACCGGCGGTGGCGCTGTTGGGGTAGGTCATCGGAAGTGGTCCTTTCGGGACATACGGTCTTTTTGGTTGATCAGGTTCCGCGCCGGTCAGGCGGCGACGGGGGTCTTGCGGGGACGGCCACGCGGGCGCTTCCTCGGGACGATGGCGCCCCTCAGGATGAGCTCGCCGCCCCAGACACCCCACGGCTCCTCGCGCTCAAGCGCGCGGGCCAGGCAGGCCTGCTGGATCGGGCAGCCTCCGCAGAGTGCCTTGGCGAACTCCACGTCCTCCGGAGACTCCGCGAACCAGAGGTCGGGGTCGGTACGACAGGGGATTGCGGCTTCGTCGATCAGGTCCATGATCGTCTGGGCCCCCATCTGCTTCACCTCTCAGTTAGGTGTTGGTCTTCGATTACCTCTAGGTGGGGGGACAGGAACAACGCGGACAAACAAGAAGGCCGCGAATCCTGGGTGCGGATCCGCGGCCTGAAGGCTCTTCTTCGGTCAGGTTATGACCGGAGGTTGCCTCCAGGAATACGGACCACGCCGTCCACCATTGCCGGTGTGCTTGGTCAGTGCGTAGCTGCCGCCCTCAGGAGCCAGAACGGCGCCTGCGCCTGCCGCCTTAAAGGCGGCCGGAGTGGCCGGTCGGCTGCCGAGAACTTGGGTACGGACAGTCGTGTCCTGCCGGAGCTGGGCCTCCCGCTGGACCTGGATCTCCTGTCGGAGTCTGGCCGCGGCACCATCGGCGAGGATGGCGCACGTGCCGAACGACAGGGTCATGGCAGGGGTCATGAAGGTAAGCCCAGACTGGGACGGCATCAGAATGTTCTTCACAGCGGACTCACCTCCATTCGTGGATCGTCGGACAGGAGCGTCCGACTTGCTTGAGCATGACCCTAAACCCCGGCGACAGGGAGGGGCAACATATTTTCTACCTGCAGTTTTACCACTAACTCACACGGATCATGGCTTCCTGGACCACCGACACGGCCAGTTCCCCGGACCGGGTGAACATCTCCCCCTTCGCCAGGCCTCGGGCGGAGCTCGACCAGGGCGACTCCTGGGCGTACAGCATCCACTCGTCGACGCGGAAGGGGCGGTGGAACCACATGGCGTGGTCCAGCGAGGCTCCGGAGACGTTGGGGGTTCCCCAGGCCTGGCCGTGGGCCAGCAGCACGGTGTCCACCAGGGTGAAGTCCGAGGTGTAGGCGGCCAGCACCACGTGCAGCAGCGGGTCGTCGGGCAGCTCCGACTCGTAGCGGAACCAGACGTTCGTCGTGGAACGGCTCAGCGAGGGGTCCCGCAGGGCCTCCCAGGTAAGAGGTGTGGCGTAACGGGCGTCGAGCGGACGCGGCCTGGCCAGCAGCTCCCGCCAGGGGGAGTCCTCTGGCATGTCCGCCAGGGCCTGCCGCATCCGCTCCGGGAAGGGCGCCAGTTCCTCGGGGCCGGGCACCTCGGGCATCGTCGTCGCCTGGTGCGCGAGGCCCGGCTCGTCGATGTGGAAGGAGGCCGACATGGTGAATATCGCCTTGCCGTGCTGGATGGCCACGACTCTGCGGGTGGTGAAGGAACGGCCGTCCCGGACGCGTTCCACGTTGTAGACGATCGGCACCGCCGGGTCGCCCGGCCTGATGAAGTAGGCGTGCAGCGAGTGGACGTGACGCTCCGGGGGGACGGTCCTGCCCGCCGCGACCAGCGCCTGGGCGGCGACCTGGCCGCCGAAGACCCGTTGGACGTCCTCGGCGGGGCTGCGTCCCCGGAAGATGTCCAACTCGATCTGCTCCAGGTCCAGCAGGTCGAGCAACTCCTTGAGAGCCTGGTTCACACGTCCTCCGTCCGGTCTGCGGCGGCACGGCAGAGAGCCAGCACCGCCTCGCCGTACCGGTCCATTTTGACGCGTCCTATCCCGGTTATAGAGAGCAGGTCCCTTTCTGTGGCCGGGGCTCGCTCCGCGATGGCCTGGAGGGTGACGTCGGTGAAGACCACGTAGACCGGAACCTTGGCCTCCTTGGCGGCCGAGGCGCGCCAGGCCTTGAGGCTCTCCAGCAGGGCCTCGTCGTAGTCGGCCGGGCAGGTGGCGCATCTGCCGAGCTTCTGCTCGGCGGCCGCGGCGAGGGTCCTGCCGCAGACACGGCAGTTGATCGGCGCGGCCACCTCGCGACGCCCGGCGGACCTTCTTGAAGCCGAACCCTGGGACGCCCCTCCGGACACGAACGCGGCGAAGGCCGACGTCGCACGGCCGGACCCTCCGGAACGTCCTGTGAGGCCGTCGAGGAAGCGGGAGGGCCTCCTGGAGCGGTGCCCGCCGGGTGAGCGGGCCAACGCCCACGACAGCGCCAGGTGCTCTCTGGCCCGGGTGACGCCGACGTACAGCAGGCGGCGCTCCTCCTCGATCTGCTCCGGTGTCTTGGCGTAGACGATGGGCATCATGCCCTCGGTCATACCGACCAGGAAGACGGCGTCCCATTCGAGGCCCTTGGCGGCGTGCAGGGAGGCCAGTGTCACGCCGTCGACCGGCGGCGCGTGCTGTTCGCCCGCCCTGCGCTCCAGTTCCGCCACGAAGGCGGTCAGGTCGGCGCCCTCGGCCGCCATGTCCTCGGCGAGGTCGGCGAGGGCCCTGAGCGACTCCCACTTCTCCCGGGCTCCTCCTCCGCCCGGCGGCACGGGGGTCAGGCCGATTCCGGCGAGGATGTCGTTGACGGTCGGGGCCAGTTCGTCGTCCCGCGCGGCCGAGCGGGCGGCGCCGCGCAGCAGGACGACGGCGTGGCGCACCTCCGGGCGTTCGAAGAAGCGGTCGGCCCCGCGCAGCAGGTAGGGCACGCCGACCGTTGTGAGGGCCTGCTCGTAGGCCTCCGACTGGGCGTTGACCCGGAAGAGCACGGCGATCTCGCGGGACGGGACACCGCCGTCGACGAGGGCTCGGATCGCGCGTGCCACCCCCGCGGCCTCGGCCTGTTCGTCGTCGTACTCGGTGAAGCCGGGTTCCGGACCGTCGGGGCGCTGGGCGACCAGCGTGAGCCGGTGCGGGCTCTTCGACCGGTCGATCAGCCTGTTGGCCAGGGAGACGACCTGGGGGGTCGAGCGGTAGTCACGGACCAGCTTGATCACGGCCGCCTCCGGATGCTCGACGGAGAAGCCGGTCAGATATCTGGGGGTCGCGCCGGTGAAGGAGTAGATCGTCTGGTTGGGGTCGCCGACCACGCACAGGTCGTCGCGTCCGCCGAGCCAGGTGTCGAGCAGGAGTTTCTGCAGCGGGTTGACGTCCTGGTACTCGTCGACGACGAAGTAGCGGTACTGCTGGCGGATCTGTGCCGCCACCTCACGGTGCTCGGTCATCACGGCGGCGGTGAGTTCGAGGATGGTCTCGAAGTCGACCAGGTGCCGTTCGCGGCGGAGCCGTTCGTAGGCGTCGAAGAGCCGGAAGACCTCCTCCGCGGGCACCGGCGGCGTACGGCCCGCCTTCCGCGCGGCCTCGGCGTAGTCCTCGGGGCCGATCTGGGTGGCCTTGGCCCACTCGATCTCGCCCGCGACGTCGCGCAGTTCGGCCCGGTCCGGGGCCCTTCTGACGAGTCGGAAGGCGTCGGCCAGCAGCGGCAGCTTCGACTCGATCACCTTGGGCGGGTCTCCGCCGATGACGCGCGGCCAGAAGTAGGTGAGCTGGCGCAGCGCGGCGGCGTGGAAGGTGCGGGCCTGCACCCCCGGGGCGCCGAGCGCGCGCAGCCGCTGCCTGAGCTCACCGGCGGCGCGTGTGGTGAATGTCACGGCCAGCACGCTCTGGGCGTCGACCACTCCGCTGCGCACCGCGTGGGCGACGCGGTGGGTGATCGCCCGGGTCTTGCCGGTCCCCGCTCCGGCGAGCACGCAGACCGGTCCGCGTACCGCCTCGGCCACCGCCCGCTGTTCCGGATCCAGTCCCGCCAGGACGTCGTCTGTGACCACGGGGACTCCTTACACGGGTTGTACAGGCCAGCTGTGAACATCCTGGCAGTCGGTGGCCAAGCTCCGCCCATTCTGGCAACATGCCGCCGTCAACCTACGTCGTTCCAGAAGATGCGTAAAAAGGGCAGTTCCTCCACAATGAGGGGGGATTTTGGGGTCCGAGGGAAGGAAGAAACCTGTGAGAACCGCGGCGACCGTGAGCGCTCTCGCCCTGGCGGCGTTGGTGATCGGCCCCGTGGCGCTACAGACGTCCTCCGCGGCGCACGCCTCCCCCGCCACGCTGGCGCACTACGGCGGCGCGTCCATCACCGCCTCGAAGGCGACCACCACGCGCAAGGCCAGGACGAAGCACTCCACCAAGGCGAAGCACTCCGCCAGGAAGGCCGATCCGAGCCCCGAGCCGTCCACGACCACCTCGGCGTCGGCCACCGCGACCTCGACCGCCAAGCCGACTCCCAGCCCGACGGCGAAACCGTCCGCCGGCGCGACCGCCAAGCCGAAGAAGCCGTCGGCCACCGCAACCCCGAGGGTCGCCTCGACCGACAACCCGCTGCTCGACGGCACCGTCATCAACACCGTCGCGTACGGCCCGCACCCCCGTCAGCGGATGGACGTCTGGCACCAGACCGACGGTCTCAAGCGGCCCGGTGTCTTCCTGATCCACGGCGGCTGGTGGTCGAGCGGCGACAAGAAGTACATGACCGCGATCACCACCAGCTACGCCGAGCAGGGTTACACGGTCTTCAACATCAACTACCGCCTGTCCGGCGACGCGGCCTGGCCCGCGCAGCGCACCGACGCGCTGGACGCCATCGCCACCGCCCGCAGGCACGCCGCCCTGTGGTCCTTCGACCCCAACAACTACGTGGTCGTCGGCTTCTCCGCGGGAGGGCACCTGGCCTCCGCCGTCGGCACCTACGGGGACGGGCTGCCCGGCCTGCGCGGGGTCGTCGGCATCTCACCGGTGACCTCGCCGATGCTGGCCTACGAGGACGGCGCGACCGACGTCTTCGACCTGAACAAGCGCAAGCTGCGTGAGTCGGCCATCCAGCTCGCCGGAGGCTGCGAACCCGTCAAGTGCCCGAAGATCTGGGCCAGCATGGAGGTCCCGAGGCACGCCAGCAAGGGCGACGTGCCGGAGCTGGCCGTACATTCCCAGGACGAGTTCGTGCCCGCCGAGCACAGTCTGCGGCTCAAGGAGCGGCTCAAGGCCGTCGGTGTGAGCATGACGGTGCTGACCGAGCCGGGAAGCGAGCACAGCACGCCGATGTACCGGCTTCCCGGGGTCGCCGAGACGGTCCAGGACTGGATCGCGGGCAAGCTCCTCTGACCTACGGAAATCCGGGCGACGGGAAGATGAACGGCTCTCACTTTGTTGCCACTGAGCGCTGAACATCTCACGAGGGGAAATCTCACGAAATGGCGCTGACGGTTTACACCGCCACCTGGTGCGGCCCATGCAAGCGGCTGAAGTCCCAGCTCACCCGCGAGGGGATCTCCTACCGGGAGATCGACATCGAGCAGAACCCCGACGCCGCGCAGTTCGTCGAGAGTGTCAACAACGGCAACCAGACCGTGCCGACCGTGCTCTTCGAGGACGGCACGTCCCTCACCAATCCCTCGGTGATCGAGGTCAAGGCCCGGTTGAACGCCTGATCACCAGTTTCCGGCAAGAGGCTCGCCGTACCAGGTCTCGATCAGCCTCCTGGCGATCGAGACCTCGGGCGGCGGTAGCACCTCGCCGCTGTCCAGCGCGGCCCGCAGTTCGGCGCGGCTGAACCAGCGGGCCTCGGAGATCTCTTCCTGGTCGACCGTGAACTCCGTCGTGACCGCCCGCGCGATGAAGCCGAGCATCAGGCTGCGTGGGAAGGGCCACGGCTGGCTGCCCAGGTAGCGGGGCTCGACGACGCGCACGCCGACCTCCTCGGCGACCTCCCTGGCCACCGCGTGCTCCAGTGACTCCCCCGGCTCGACGAAGCCCGCGAGCACCGAGAAACGGCCCTGGGGCCACTGCGGTCCCCTGGCCAGCAGACACCGGTCCGCCTCGTCGTGCACGAGCATGATCACCGCGGGGTCGACCCGGGGGAAGTGCTGGCTGCCGTCCTCGGGACAGACCCGCACGTGCCCGCCGGAGCGCGTCTCGGTACGGCTCCCGCAGCGCGGGCAGAAGGCGTGGGTGGCGTGCCAGGCCTCAAGCGCGACCGCGTAGACCAGCAGCCCGGCGTCCAGGTCCCCCAGCAGCGAGCCGACCTGTCGCAGCCCGGCGACGACGTCCGCCCCCTCCTCGATGGCCGAGAGCGCGACGGCGGAGACGATCCGCCCGGGAAGCGCGGCGGGCCCGTCGGCCGGGAGCGATCCCGAGACGGCGAAGTAGGCGATCCCCTCGGCGTCCAGGCCGAGCAGGTAGCGCTCCCCCTGCGGCGCCTCGTCCGTGGGCAGCAGGACGAGATCGACCCCGTCTCCGTGCCGCCTGACCAGCGCCCGCCCGTCGTCGACCACGACGACCCGGGTCGCGCCGTCGGCCCACGCGCGTTCGAGCCACTCGGCGTCACCGCGTAGCGCGGCGGAGCGGTCGATCGCGCTGCGCGCGAGAAGCAGCGGCCCCAGCAGTCCTTCTTGGGTGGTGATGTCCACGTTCTTCCCCGTCTCCCAGATCGACTGGCATCCTACGACGCTCGCCGTGGACGGCTTTCCGGGGAGCGGCAAGCCGGGCATATGCGGTGAATATCCAGTCAGCCGAGCGACATGATCTCTGTACGGCTAGGATGCGGCGAGTTAGGTTAGGCTTACCTGATTCCGGGGGTCCCATGCGGCTGTACCTCACCGCGCTCAAGCCGACCGACTCGGTCACCGACGGATTCCTGCCCGCGGCACGCGCGCTGGGCTGCGACGTCACCGTTCTGACCGACAGACCGGAGCACCATCGGGACTCGGGGGCCGAGGTGCTCGGCTGCGACGTCCGTGACGCCCGCGCGGTGATCGACACCGTCTCCGGCCACCACACGCCCGGCGCGATCTTCTCCAACTCCGACCACCTGCAGGCCGAGACGGCCCTGGCCGCGGCCTACTTCGGCCTGCCCGGCAAGGACTGGCGGGCCTGCGTCACCGCGAAGAACAAGGCCCTCACCCGCGCGCGCCTGGCGGAGGCGGGCGTCGAGACCGTCCGCTCGGTACGGCTCGCCCCCGGCGACCCCGTACCCCGGGACGTGCCGTTTCCCGCGGTCGTCAAACCGCGCGAGGGCGTCGCCAGTGAGGACGTCGTCCTGGTGCGGGACGACCGTGAGCTCGAAGAGGCCCTGCACGCGATCGGCGCCAGACGGCCCGGTGAGGCGCTGGTCGTCGAGGAGTACCTCGAAGGCCCACTGCACACGCTGGAGACGCTCGGCGACGGGAGCGGGACACGGGTGCTCGGCGGCTTCAGGACGACGCTCGGGCCGTTGCCGTACTTCGTCGAGGAACGACTCGACTGGGAGCCTCCGCCCGCGGCAGGCCATGTGCTGCGGGCGCTGGACGCGCTCGGCGTGGGCTTCGGGGCCTGTCACACCGAGTACGTGATGACGCAGGCGGGGCCCAGGATCATCGAGGTCAACTACCGCGTGATCGGCGACCACTGCGACCTCCTGCTCGGCAACCTGCTCGGCGTTCCGCTGTTCGAGAGGATCCTCGGCGTCCACCTGGGCCTGCCGGCCGGGGACCTGGGCGGTGCCCGGGAGCACGGGACCGCGCTGAGCGTGGTCGCGGAGCGGGCCGGGACCGTCGTCTCCGCTCCGGGAGCGGTCGCCCCCGCCCCCGGCGCCCGGGTCAGGCTCTGGCACCGGCCGCTGCGCGCCGTCGGCGACCGGATCGAACCGACCAACACCAACCGTGACTATCTGGGGGTCGTCCGCGCGATCGGTCCCGACCGAGTGAGCGTCGACGCCGCCCTGACGGCCTTCGCGGCGGACAGACCGTGGGTGATCGCGTGACCGCGCGGGAACGGTACCTCGCCGCGCGTGTCCTGGACGCGCTGCTGCGCGAGGACTACGGCGGCCTGGCCGGGCGGATCACCGGGAACAGGGGCGGCGTCACCCTGGCCCTGGCCGGTGGGCGCGGGGTGCGCCTGGTGCCGGGGTCGCTCTTCCAGGACTTCGTGGTCGCCCCCGAGGAGACGCTCGGCCTGCGCGAGGTCCTGCTGACCCTCGGGGAGGTCGCCCCGCCGGAGGACGGCCCGGGGATCGAGGCGTTCGCCCAGGAGTGCGAGCAGGCGCTGCGCGCCCTGGAGCTGCACGCCGCCCACCGGGAGCGGGTGCTCGGCCTGCTGGCCGCCGCCGGGCCCGGGGAGCGGCTGGACGCCGTACGGTACGAGACGCTGGCCGCCTTCGTCGACCATCCGGTCTATCCGACGGCGCGGTGCAGGAACGGGCTGTCCGACGACGAGCTGACGGCCTACGCGCCGGAGTTCGCGCCCTCCTTCGAACTGCGCTGGGCGGCCGTGCCCCGGGAACGGGCGCGCGGCGCGGCCATGCCGTACGCGCCGGGCTTCGCGGAGGTGGGGCTGCCCTCGTCCCTGGCGCGCACACATGTGCTCTTCCCCGTGCACCCGCTCACCGTTCCCGTGGTCGAGGAGATCCCGTGGGCGGTCGTGGGGGCGCGGCCGTACCTGGAGGTCAGGCCGACGCTGTCGACGCGCACGGTCGCGCTCGACGCGGGCACACACGTGAAGCTGCCGCTGCCGACCAGCACGCTGGGACTGCGCAACCGGCGCTCCATCAAGCCGGGCACGCTCGCCGACGGCGCCAGGGCGGAGCTGCTGCTGCGGCGGCTGCCGCACCCGGGGGTGCTGCTGGCCGACGAGCAGACCTACGGTCACGCGGACCACGAGTATCTCGGCTGGCTCCTGCGCCGCCTGCCGCCCGGCGAGATCGTCCCGGTGGCCGCGCTGCCCGCGCCGACCCCCCGGGGCGCGCCCGTCGTGGAGGAGCTGGCCGGACGGTGGTACGGCGGGGACGTCACGGCGCTGCTCGGCGCCTACCTCAGGCTGCTGTTCGGCTTCCAGGTGCGGCTCTTCGTCCGGTACGGCACCGCCCTGGAGGCCCACCAGCAGAACCTGGCCCTGGTGCTGGGGAACGGTCCGGCCAGGCTGCTGGTCAAGGACAACGACGGGTTGCTGACCTCACCGGACCGGCTGCTGGCCGAGGGCGTCGCGGTGCCGGACTTCACCGACGAGCGGATGCTGACCGACGACCCGCACGCGCTCGCCGACGTGTTCGTGACGATCACGCTGCACCTGGCCGCGGCGGCGGTCGCCTTCTGCGCGCTGCCGCCGGCGCGGGCCCGCCTGCTGGTCCGCGACACGCTCGGGGAGGCGCTCGCCGAGTACGGCGACGACCCGATGGCCCGGCTGCTGCGGGCCAGGACCCTTGAGGCGGCCAGGCTCGTCGGCAAGTCGATGGTCGTCGCCGGGACCCTGGTCGACAAAGCGCGTACCGGGGCCCGTGACGTGAACAAGTTCTACGGCACCAGCGGGCCCAACTACCTGCGCCACCCTCCTGCGGCCATCCAGAACATGACGATGCGAAGGATTCCATGACCGGCCTCGCGCTCGACCCCTGCTCCGCGGCCGTCTCCCCCGCGGCCGTCGCCGAGGAGGCGACGCTCGCCGCGCTGCTGCGCTGCTGCGTCAGGGAGGTCGCCGGGCCTCGCGGACAGGTCTGGCACGCCGAGCCGTACGTGCTGCTGCGGGTCGGCGGCACCGTGCTGCGGGCCAGGACGCACGGCGGGCTCGCGCTGCGCTTGGCGGGCCACCCTGACTGGCTCGACGGGGGCGCCTGGCGCCCGCTCGACGTCGACCGGCTCGTCGGGCTCGTGGAGAGCGAGCTGGGCGGGACGAACGAGGAGTTCGCCGCCCAGGTCGGCGCGAGCAGGCGGGCCATGGCGGCGCTGCTCGCGGCCAGGCGGAGCGGGCGGGAACCGGCCGACCCGTGGCTGGCCTCCGAGCAGCGGCTGGTCTTCGGGCACCCGTTCCATCCGAGTCCCAAGGCCCACGACGGGTCGGGCTGGCTGCGCTACGCGCCCGAGGCGCACGCGAGCTTCCCGCTCCGGCTGCTCGGGGTCCGCGACGACGTGCTGGCCGAGGCGGGTGAGACCGGGCGGCTCGACGAGCTCGGCCCGGCACCCGAGGGGTACACGATCCTGCCCGCGCACCCGTGGCAGCTCGACCTGCTCGCCGACGACCTCGCCGTGCCGCTGGCCGACGGCCGCCTGGTCGACCTGGGGTACGGCTCCCGCCCCGCGGTTCCCACCTCCTCGGTCCGTACGGTCTACGACCCCGGGATCGACCGGTGCCTGAAGTTCAGCCTGGATGTGCGGATCACCAACTGCGTCAGGAAGAACGCGTGGTACGAACTGGCCGGAGCGGTCGAGCTGACCCGGCGCCTCGGGCCGGTCTTCGACGACCTGGCCGCCTCCTTCCCCGGGACGCGCTGGCTGAGCGAGCCCGGCTACCGCTCGGCGAACCTGGGCACCCGGCTGTTCGAAGGGCTCGGTGTGATCATCCGTACCAGCCCGTGGTCGGTGTGCAGGCCGGGGGTGACCCCGCTGCTGAGTGGCGCGCTGGCCGTGCCCGGATCCGGGCCCGCCGACCCGGCCGGTTGGTGGCGGGCCTATGTCGAGTGCGTCGCGCCCCCGGTACTTGAGGCCTACCTGGAGCACGGCGTGGTGCTCGAACCGCACCTGCAGAACGTGCTGGTCGGCGTGGACGCGTCGGGGACGCCGGTCGAGGCGGTCTTCCGCGACCTGGAGGGGACCAAGCTCGTGGCGGGCAGGCACGACCTGTCCGGGCTGCCCTCGCGGGTCGCTGAGGCGCTCACCTACGATCCCGGGCCGGGGTGGGACCGGGTGGTCTACTGCCTGATGGTCAACCATCTGTCCGAGATCGCCGCCTCTCTGGCGGGCGACGGCCCGGTGCGGGAGCTGTGGGCGGTCGCCGGGGAGGTGCTGGCCGGATACGCGGGCTCCAGGGGGTGGCCGCGTCCGCTGGCGGACCTGCTGGCCGGGGCGCCGCTGCCGGCCAAGGCCAACCTCTCGGTGCGGTGGGCGCGCTCGGCCGACCGCCGGGCCGGGTACGTCCCGGTCGCCAACCCATTGGCGATGCTCTCCTAGAGCCCTCCTAGAGCTCTCCTGGGCCCTCCTGGCTTCCGTCCGGCCCACATGCCCGGCGCCGGTTTCCTCCGGTAGCCGGGCTTTTCTCTGGGTGATTTATCACGCCATCCACACATATCTCTCCTGCTGGGCGACAACTGCGACCATCCAAGAAATATGGATAAAATCCACCTTCCATATGACACAAGAAGCCGAAATAAGCGACAGAACACACCAGTCAATTCTTTGATCTTCGTTAATAAACCAAAAGCATCACTGTAACGATCACCGGGTACTTCACCCCTGCCGCCATCAGGCGGATCATGTATCCGAAATCATCAACGACATGGAATGCGATGACTTCTAGTGGTACCGGACGGGCTTCCACCGTCGACTCCAGCAGGTACGTACGGGGATTGATCACCACGGCGGCGACAATCGGTACTTTCCTCACGCTTGCCTCCCAGTCGCTGGCGAACGCCGCGACCCCTGGCTCGGAAAGCGCCCCGCAGGGCAAGCCCGCGGGCCTCGCCATGCGCGGTGAGACTTTCCATATCGGCAGCCTCTCCTCCAGATGGTGTGGGTGCTGGAGAAGGCATTGCAGGTGCCACAACGGCCGTAACGGCCACAATGGCCGTAATGGCCGGGATGGCCACAATGGCCGGGATGGACGCGACGGTAAGACAGGACCCCGAGGCCCTCAGGGACCGCAGGGTGTCCCCGGAACCCCGGGTGGGCCTCCCGGACCTCCCGGGCCTGCCGGACCTCCTGGGCCCCCCGGGCCTCCTGGACCTCCCGGGCCCGCTGGAGCCGCCGGTCCTGCAGGCCCCGCAGGACCCGCAGGCCCTGCCGGTCGCGAGGCCGGACCGCGGGGTCCCGCAGGCCCCGCCGGAGCCACCGGTCCCGCAGGCCCTGCCGGCCCCGCAGGTCCCGCAGGTCCCGCAGGTCCCGCAGGCCTCACTGGCCCTGAAGGACCCGCAGGTCCCACAGGGCCTGAAGGACCCGCAGGACCCACAGGCCTCACTGGCCCTGAAGGACCCGAAGGACCCGAAGGACCTGCAGGACCCACAGGACCTGAAGGACCTGCAGGACCCACAGGCCTCACTGGTCCTGAAGGACCCGAGGGACCCAGAGGGCCCGCAGGACCCAGAGGACCCGAGGGGCCCGAGGGACCTCCTGGGTGTCATGTACCTGAGAAGCCTCGGTGTCATGGGCCCCACAAGCCCCATGAGCCCCGCAAGCCCTGCGAGCCCCACAATCCCTGCGAGCCTCACAATCCCGGCTGGACCGCAGGGCCCAGCGGAGTCGGCTGGACCGCGGGACCCAACGGGGCAGGCTGGACCGCGGGCCCCAGCGGAGTCGCCTGGACCGCAGGGCCCAGCAGGGTCGGCTGAACCGCTGCCCGCTCCCACCGCCTGTCCGTCCGGGCAACCGCACCCCGCTCAGTGACGAGGTGGTGCCCTGACGGGTCCGGCCCCCTTCAGGGGGTGAGGAGATGAACCGGATGCCGTGCCCGACCCATCGGGCGCGGCATCCGCGTTTCCCCGGCCGGGCCGTACTCAGTCGTCGAGGTAGCGCAGGATCGCCAGCACCCTGCGGTTGTAGCCGGGGTCGCGCGGCAGGCCGAGTTTGTCCGTGATCGCGTTGATGTGCTTCTCCACGGTGCTCAGTGACACGTGCAGGCGTCCGGCGATCGCCGCGTTGACGAAGCCCTGCGCCAGGAGGCCGAGCACCTCGCGCTCGCGCCCGCTCAGGCCGTCCAGCGGGTCGGTGCGGGTGGTTCGGGCGAGCAGCTGACGCACCACCTCCGGGTCGAAGACCGTCCCGCCCGCGTGCACCCGCTCCAGCGACTCCAGGAAGTCGGCGACCTCGGAGACACGGTCCTTGAGCAGGTATCCGACCCGCCCGCCCGCCCCGGAGAGAAGGGTCGCGGCGTAGGTCTTCTCCACGTACTGCGACAGCAGCAGGACACCGACCTCGGGCCTGCGCCCACGGATCTCCAGGGCCGCGCGCACCCCCTCGTCGGTGTGGGTCGGCGGCATCCGCACGTCGATCACGGCCACGTCGGGGCGGTGCCGTTCGACGGCGTCGAGCAGCGCCCGCGCGTCGCCGACGGCCGCGACCACCTCGTGCCCGGCCTCGTCGAGCAGCCGGACCAGGCCCTCGCGGAGCAGTACCGAGTCGTCGGCCAGGATCAGCCGCACGGCACGTCCCTCGGCAGCGTCGCGACGACCCTGGTCGGCCCGCCGGGCGGGCTGTGGACGTCGAAGGTGCCGTCGAGCGCCAGGACCCGCCTGGCCAGGCCGGACAGTCCGCCGCCCGAGGGGTCGGCGCCACCCGCTCCGTCGTCTGAGATCGTCACGCTCACCGTCCGTTCGTCCTCGGCCACGACGACCAGGATTTCACGCGCGTCCGCGTGCTTGACGGCGTTGGTGATCGCCTCCCTGGCGACGAAGTACAGGGCCGTCTCGATCGCGGAGGCGGGGCGCCCGGCCAGCCCGTAGTGCACGGTGACCGGCACCTGCGACCGTTCCGCGACGCCGGCGAGCGCGGCGCGCAGGCCGAGTTCGTCCAGGGCGGTCGGGTAGATCCGCCAGGCCACGCTGCGCAGTTCGTCGAGCAGGCGGCGCGACTCGGCGTAGGCCTCCTCGACCAGCGCCGCGGTCCTGGCCTGGTCGGGGTTGCCCCGGGCCCGGCCGAGCAGCATGGCCAGCGCGACGCCCCGCTGTTGCACGCCGTCGTGCAGGTCGCGCTCGATCCTGCGCCGTTCGTCGTCCACGGCCCTGACGACGCCCGAGCGGGTCGCGGTCAGTTCGGCGATGCGCCTGCGCATCAACTCCCGCGTGCCGGGACCGAGGAAGTGGTCGGCCAGGCTCCGTTCCACGGCCCCCGCGGCGAGAAGCCAGAGCACGGTCAGGGCCAGCACGACCGTCCCTCCGGCGAGGCCGAGCACCCCGTCGCTGGTCACCAGCCGCACCCCCGGCAGGTGCACCGGTACGGCCCGCGCCCTGTCCCCGGCCAGGTTCCACAGGCCGCCGAAGAGGAACAGCCCGCCGAGGAACAGCCCGGCGGCGCAGCCGTACCCGGCGAGGAGGCCGAAGAGGGCGCGGACGGCGAGATAGCGACGGCCGTCCCGCCGGAGGTGCCCGGTCGTCTCGTGGTCGAACCAGGCGGCCAGCCTCGCCCGTTCGAGGGCGGTCAGCCGGTTCAGGATCCGCTCGACGCCGGGCCGTACGGCGGGCACCGGGTGAACGAGCGCCGCCGCGCAGAGGAAGAGCAGTTCGACGAGGCCCAGCACGGCGCCCGCGAGCACCCCGACCAGGGCGCGGGTGATCCGGTTACCTGACACGGGCGCGCAGTCTATGCGTCCCTGCGGCGCAGTACGGCATAGCCGGCGACCGTCGCGGCCGCCGTCCAGACCAGCAGCCACACCAGCCCCTGCGTGGCCGGGTAGGGCACCGGGCCGCCCATCGGGGTGTCCGAACTGCCCATGAAGGCCAGGCCCGCGAACAGCGGCATGCGCAGCGAGGCCTCGAAGCCGATCGAGGTGCCCGTCATCACCAGCAGCAGCGGCGCGCCCATCAGCAGCATGAACGCCGTGGTCAGGGTGCCCGCCGCGCTGCGCGTCGCGACTCCCACGCCCAGCGTCGTCACCGAGACCAGGGCGAGGAAGACGCCCACGCCCAGCAGGTCGGGGACGACCTCGGCGGGCGGCGCCGTCACCCGGCCGCCGAACACCTCCGCGGACAACACCAGGTGGACCACCGCCGTCGCCACACCTGCGGCGACCACCCCGGCGACGAACGTCACCGGCGCCAGTACCAGCGCCTTGGCGGCGAGCACCCGGCCCCGGATCGGCGTCGCCTGCAACGTGGTCCTGATGCCTCCCGAGGCGTACTCGGGGGTGATCGTCAGCATCGCCAGCGCGACCAGACCGAACTGGGCGAACGCCGTCGCCGAGGTCACCGGGTCGCTGGCGGACAGAGTGCCGGCCAGGTCCCGGCGCACCATCTCCGTCGCCGTCCCGCCGCCGATCGCCAGCGAGCCGAGCACCATGAGCGCCGTGGTGCAGGCCAGGCACCACCAGGTCGAGCGAACCGAGCGCAGCTTCACCCACTCGCCGCCGATCGCCTGAGCCAGCTCTCTCACCCACGTGTTCACGCCCGCCCCTTCCGTACGCCGTACTCGACGCTGTCGGCCGTCAGTTCCTGGTAGGCCTGCTCCAGGGAGGCCTCGCGGTGGCGTAGTTCGTGCAACCTGATGCCCGCCTCGTGCGCCAGGTCGCCGACGCGCTCCGCCGTGGCTCCGGTGACGACCAGCTCGTTCTCCCCCGGCCGTTCCCAGTGCAGGCCCGCGGCGCCGAGCCGTACGGCCAGGTCGTCCGTGTGCGGGGTGCGGACGACCACCGCGCCCAGCGAGCCGCGCGCGATGATCTCGGCCAGCGGCGCGTCCGCGATGAGCCGTCCCCTGCCGATCACCACGAGGTGGTCGGCGGTGAGCTGCATCTCGCTCATCAGGTGACTGGAGACGAAGACCGTCCTGCCCTCGTCGGCCAGGGAGCGCATCAGGTCGCGCACCCAGCGCACACCGTCGGGATCGAGGCCGTTGACGGGTTCGTCGAACATGAGCACCTCGGGGTCGCCGAGCAGGGCGCCCGCGATGCCGAGCCTCTGGCTCATGCCCAGCGAGAGCGCGCCCGCCCGCCTGCGCGCCGCCTGCCCGAGCCCGACCGTCTCCAGGACCTCCGTGACCCGGCGGCGCGGGATGCCGTTGCTGCGGGCCAGTGCCGTCAGGTGCGCCCGGCCGCTGCGCCCGGGGTGCAGGGCGCGCGCGTCCAGCAGCGCGCCGACCGTCCGCAGCGGGTTCCTGATCCGGTGGTACGGCAGGCCGCCGATGAGCGCCGTGCCCGAGGTCGGGTGGTCGAGTCCGAGGATCAGGCGCATCGTCGTGGATTTTCCCGCCCCGTTCGGGCCGAGGAACCCGGTGACCGCGCCCTGCCTGACCTCAAGGGACAGGTCGTCGATCACCGTCCGGTCGCCGTACCGTTTGCGCAGGCCGTTGAGTCTGATCATGCCCGCAACGCTAGGCGGGCCCCGGGGCGGTGACCATGGAGGCGATCCTCCGACCTCGATGGCGGAAACCCGTAACCGCGTGACCGTGCGGACCGTCCGGGGAGGGGCGGACGGCCCGCACGGATCCCGGTCAGACCTGGTTGAGGTACCAGATCTCGTTGCCCGCGATGACTCCGGCGCCGGAGTCGTTGTTACCGGTGATCGTCTGCTGGTCGAGGGTCGTCCCGCTGCCGGACGGCGCGTCGAGCACCTTGGCGCTGTAGCGGTTGACCAGGTAGAACGTGCCGTCGGCGACCCTCTGCAGGGTCCACTGCTGGCTGGTCCCGCTGCCGCAGGTCGCCTGCCTGATCTGGGTGCCGTTGGTCGTGCTCGCCGTGACGAGGTCGAGGCACTTGGCGCTGTTGACGTTCACCAGCTTCCAGTAGGAGCCGCTGGCCTGGAGGGTCCAGCGCTGGCTGGTCGCCCCGGAGGGCGCGTTGTGCGTGACCAGCGCGCCGGAGGCGGTCGAACCGCCGGCGGGCTCGACGTTGTCGTGGCTGGCGAACCCGTTCAGGTAGTAGGAGGTGCCGTTGACCGGGGAGGCGTCGGTGACCTGGTTGAACACCCACTGCTGGTTGGCCGCGCCGGTGTAGGTCTGCTGCGTGACGGCCGCCGGGTAGGCGCCGCCCGCGGTCAGCGCCAGCCCGGAGAGCCAGTCGAAGATCGCGTAGGTGTTCGTGCCGGTCTGCAGGTAGGCGAAGCGCATGCCGTCCTGGCCGTTGCAGTAGTACTGCAGCAGCGTCGTGCCGGGCGTGGTGCCGCTGTAGGCGCTGTCGGCGCACAGGCGACTGCCGACGTTGATGAACTGCAGTCCGGTGTTGTAGCTCATCAGCCACTTCTGGCTGGGGGTGTCCACCCGGGTGCGCTGGCTCAGCTCGGTCAGCGCCGTGGTCGCGCCGCCGATGGGTTCGAGCGCGCCCCCTGTCGAGGCGTTCGTTATGACGTAGGTGTTGCCCACCTTGGGATGGGGGTCGCTGTCGGCCGTCGAACCCGCGATGAGGTAGGCGCTGTCGGCCACGTTCCAGTGCGTGGCCAGGTAGCTCCCGGCGGTCGGGACCGCGTTGTAGTAGTCGTCCCGGTTGCAGTCGGGCAGCCGGTAGTCGTTCCACTGCAGGCAGCTCCAGGTGGGCGTGCCGCCGTAGCACATGATGTCCCACTGGTCGAGGCAGTGCCAGGAGCCGTCCGAGTGGGCCGCGCTGAGCTGCACGGCGCCGAAGCTGTGCCCCAGTTCGTGGGCGATGGCGTTCGCCCCGAAGCAGTTGGGACTGGCGTCGACCCGGGAGAAGGCGAGGCCGTTGTTGAGGTTGGTCGACCCGGTGGTCAGGTCGTCGTTCTTGATGTCGGAGACACCGCAGATCACCGTGGCCTCGGTGAGCATGAGGTAGTGCCGGTCGTTGCTGTTGTAGCCGAGGGCCTGCAGGGCGGTCTTTCCGGCGTCGAAGGTGGCCAGCGAACCGGCGGGCACCACCACGTTGCGCACGACGGGGACGCAGCCGCCGCTGACCGCCGTGGTGACGTACCGGATGTGCCTGCTGCGGTTGGAGGTCGCGGCGGCGTCGTTGAACTGGTCGTCGGCGTTGGCCAGCCAGGCCCGGAACATGGGCAGGAGCTGCGCGTAGCGGTCCGGCATCGTCGCCTCGCGCACGTACAGGGTCTCGACGCGCTTGCCGCTGGTGCCGTCACCGTCGCAGGCGACCAGCTGGGGGCTGACCCGTGCGGTCTCCTCCTGCTTCTCGGCGTTCTTCCCGGTGTCCTTGACGGCCTTGGGGCCGACGCGCTCACCGAGCCTGGCGCCGGGGAAGACGTCGGAGGTGACACTGGACTGGCCGCCGTCCGGCGGGGCGGCCGACGCCGCGGGGGGTGAGGCGACCAGGCCGACCACGGCGAGTATCGACGCGGCGGCCAAGGAGAGGTTTCGCCTGAGCTGCATTCCGATGAACTCCGATCGGTACGGATACACCCACACAGGGCGATTCATCGGCAATGATCACATTTCAAATATTAAAAGCGACCCCCTTGTAAGATTTATCACACCATATTGACGCGAGGCCTTCCAGGTGTTCTCACATTCAAGGTGAACACGTGCGGTAATACCGGTGAACACCACAACCCCATTACGTCCCCGTACATTCAGAGAATGCGTCGCGACGGAGCGTGCGCACCCCTCCGCCCCACGTGACGTCGGGCTTCGACCGGCACCCCACACCCTTCTCATCGGGAAAGACCCAAGGACAGGAAAGCCGAACATTTCCCTCCCTGGAGGGAAACCCGGGGAATCGGCCGGGAGAATCAGGGGAGGATTTCCAGCCGGACGCCGGGAATGTCGTCGTAGAGGTGAGGGGCCGGGGTTATGACGCGCCAGCCGCCTCTGGACTCGGCCAGCAGTACGGCATGGGCCGCGGCGAGAACGGCCACGAGGTCGGTTCCCGCGACGGGGCCCGGGGTGTGCCGTTCCAGGTTGGCCGCGATCCTCGGGCCGAGCCCGGCGGCGTGCGCGACGTCGGCGGCCGTCAGGCCCCCCACCGTCACCACCGGCACCCCGAGCAGGGCCTCGGCCTGCTCGGGCCGCAGGGCCGTCACACACTGCGCGGCGGCCGCGGGCAGCAGGAGTGTGGTGTTGCGCAGCACGGACTGACGGACGATCTCACGCCCGTAGTTGCTCCTGACGTCGAGCAGATGGCAGACCGCGTCGAGATCGAGGACGTGGCCGGTCAGACCGTCGTCCTCCGGGGTCACCCGGCCTCCCGCACGTCCGGGGTCACGCGACCTCCCGTGCGGAGCCGAACAGGCGGTTGGCGCGCTCCCGGTCGGCGTCGGTGATGTCGTCCTGCCAGCCGGGACCCCACAGCCGTTCCAGGGCCGCCATGCCCTCCCTGATGCGACGCTGCTCCCGCAGTGCCTCGGCGATGTAGCCGGAGGCGTTGCCCGAGCGCTGCGCCTCGTCGGCGAGGTCGTCGGGCAGGGAGATCGTGATCCGCTTGGTCATACCGAGGAGGGTAATCGCGTCATACTCCCCCCGTCCACGAAAGGGCGATCATCCGCGTGGCCGGTCACGCGGAGGCAACGGGTCAGTCGACCCGGGGAGATTCCGTACGGCTCCGCTTGAGCTCGAAGAAGCCCGGGGTCGCCGAGACCAGCAGCACACCGTCCCAGAGCCCGCCCGCCGCCTCGCCACGCGGCACCGGGCTGACCACCGGCCCGAAGAAGGCGTTGACCCGCCCGTCGGGGCCGGGGACGTGGATGGCCGGGGTGCCCAGGTCCTCACCGATCGGGTCGAGACCGGCCCGGTGGCTCAGCAGGAGGGCCTCGTCGTGGTCGGTGCTCTCCGCCGCCTCGGCGAGTCCCGGGTCGAGGCCGAGTTCGGCCAGCGCGTCGCCGTACAGGCCGGGACCGATCGGGACCTTCCCATGGTGGATCCGGTCGCCGAAGGCGGTGTAGAGGTCGCGCAGGACGGGCGTGCCGTACTTCTGCTCGGCGGCGACGAGCACCCGGACCGGGCCGAGCGTGTCGGTGAGCCAGCGCCGGTACCACTCCTCCAGGCCCTGCCTGCCCTCGTTGAGCAGCCACAGGCTCATCACGTGGAAGCGGACCTCCACGTCACGGACGCGTTCGACCTCCAGCAGCCAGCGTGAGGTGTTCCACGCCCAGGGGCACTTCGGGTCGAACCACATGTCGGCGACGGTCAAGACGTAACTCCTCGGCTGTTTCCCCGTTGGTCGAGTCCATCCAACGGCCTCGATTGGCTCCCCAGAAGGGCCAATTCCCCGGAAACCGAAAGAGCCAATGTAGGGTCTCCGCGTGGACCCGCACGTCAGCCTGGGCGGCCCCGGCGACCTGGCCTCCCGCATCTACCGGCAGCTCCGCGAGGCGATCCTGGACGGCAGGCTCCGTCCCGGGGAGCGGCTGCCGCCCTCGCGGGAGCTGGCCCGCCGCCTCGGCGTCTCGCGCAACACGGCCTGCACGGCCTACGAACGGCTGACGGCCGAGGGCTTCCTCCTCCCCCGCGTCGGCGCGGGCACCTTCGTCGCCGAACCCACCACACCCGCCGGAGCCGTACGGCGTGGCGCCCCGCAGGGCCGTGGGGTGCGTCCCCGCCCCTTCTGGGACGATCTCCCCGACACCGCGGAAAGCCCCGAACCCCCTCGCTACGACTTCCGGGTCGGCAGACCCGACGGTGACCTCTTCCCCCTCGCCACCTGGCGCCGCCTTCTCGCCGCCGAACTGCGCGCCTCGACGGTCAGAACCTCCGGGTACGGCGAGCCAGCGGGCCACCCCGCCCTCCGGGAGGCCGTGGCCCGCCACGTCGGCCTGTCCCGTTCGGTGCGCGCCGACGCCGGGGACGTCGTCGTCACCCAGGGCGCGCAGCAGGCCCTCGACCTCGTCGGCCGAATCCTCATCGAGCCGGGTGACCGGGTGGCCGTTGAGGAGCCGGGCTATCCCCCGGCACGACTGCTGTTCGCCTCCCTCGGCGCCCGGGTCAGCGGGGTGCCCGTGGACGACGAAGGACTCGACGTGGACGCGCTCCCGTCCGGCACCCGGCTGGTCTACGTCACCCCGTCGCACCAGTTCCCGCTGGGCACGCCGATGTCCCCGGCGCGGAGGGCCGCACTGCTCGACTGGGCCGCGCGCCACGACGCCGTGATCGTCGAGGACGACTACGACAGCGAGTTCCGCTTCGGTCAGCGTCCTCTCGACCCGCTGCAGAGCCTCGACCGGGACGGCCGGGTCGTCTATGTGGGCACGTTCTCCAAGACGCTGCTGCCGATGCTGCGGCTCGGCTTCCTGGTCGCCCCGGCCTCGTTGCGCCCGGCGCTGCGCGCGGCCAGGCGGCTGACCGACTGGCAGGGCGACCACGCCGCACAGGCCGCGCTCGCCCGATTCATCGACTCGGGCGAACTGTCCCGGCACGTCCGCAAGGCGACCCGCGTCTACGCGGACCGCCGCGAACGCGTCCTCACGGCGCTGCGCGGGGACCTCAGCGACTGGTTCGAGCCTGTGCCGTCGGCCGCGGGTCTGCACCTGTGCGCCAGGCTCAGGCCCGACGTGCCCGTCGATCTCGGCCGGATGTCGGCGGAGGCGCGCGCGTCGGGCGTCGCCGTCGAGAGTCTGGAGGCGTACTGCGCCGAGGACCGGTCACGCTCCGGGCTGGTGCTCGGCTACGGTTCCATCCGCGCCGAGCGCGTCACCGAGGGGCTGCGGCTCCTCACCCACCACCTGGCCACGCAAGTCCGAGAAACGCACCGTGAGCTTGACAAGGCTCTAAATTACGATTTTCCGGCGTAGCCCCCCGGCATGTGATCCTCGATCACGGCTCATAGAGTTTGCGCGCCCCCGAGGCGTTTTCCCCGAGACAGTCATCCGGATTGACCAGCTTGCACAGCCCCAGGGACAGGCAACCGCATCCGATACATCCGGCGAGCCGGTCGCGGAGCCACTCAAGACGCTGGATTCGGCCGTTCAGGTCTTTTTGGTAGCATTCCGAAAGCTTGGCCCAGTCTTCCCGTGTCGGCGTACGCCCCTCGGGAAGGAGGGACAGGTAGAAGCCGATCTCCGCAAGAGAGGTCCCCAGCTGCTGGGACGCACGGATAAAGGCCACCCTGCGAAGGGTGTCACGTGAGTAACGTCGCTGATTGCCCGCCGTACGGCGACTGACTATGAGCTGCTTGCGTTCGTAGAAGCGCAGGGTCGAGGTGGCCACACCACTACGCCTGGACAATTCCCCGACCGTCAGCTCCACGGCTCGACGATATCCCATATAAATGGGGACAACCATTATTCCGTTCATTGCGTGAGCGGCTCTTACGTTCCTCCACCCGACTCCGTAAGAGTCCTGGCGACGGAGTGGGTCACCACCGGATGCGGTGAGATCTCCAGGAATCCCCGCTGACCAGAACGACACCCGGACTTGCCCTCCCGGGGAGGACGCAGGCGACGCCGCGTTTTGGACCTGCCCACCGTGGTCATGCCCCCTCCCGCCCGGACAGCTGGGAGAACACGATCTCCGGCACGGAGGTCGAGGCGTTGGCGTGACCTGACACGTCAGCTGTTCAACCGATCGCGGGGACCGACTCGATGAGGGCGACCAGGCCGCGTTCGTCGAGGAGGTCGGCGGGCCGTACGGTCTCGTTGAGCCGCACGTAGTGGAAGGCCGCGCTCACCCGGCCGAGCGGGACCTCCGCCAGGTGTGCCCAGGCCAGCCGATAGGCCGCCAGCTGTACGGCCGCCGCGACCTCGGCCTTCTTCCCCTTCGGCCGTCTGCCGGTCTTCCAGTCGACGACCTCGTAACCGCCGTCCGGTGTCTCGAAGACCGCGTCCATCCGGCCCCTGACCAGCCGGTCGGCGATCATGGTCTCGAACGGGACCTCGACGTCAAGCGGCTCCCTGTCCGCCCACTCGCTCTCCTCGAACCGCTCGCGCAGCTCGGCCAGCTGGATGTCTGCGGCCTCGTCGGCCTCGCCCGTCTCGTCGGCCGAACCGGGCAGGTCGAGCTCGTCGATCAGCCGCTGCTGACCCCAGCGGGATTCGAGCCAGCTGTGGAAGGAGGTGCCCCTGCGGGCCAGCGGGGCGGGCTTCCTCGGCACGGGACGGCGGATCTGCCGGGCCAGGGCCTTGGGGTCGGAGGCGAGCGTGACCAGCGAGGACACGGTCAGGTGGGTGGGCAGCTCGACCCGGCCGGGACCGCGCCGCCGGTTCAGCTCACGTTCCCTGAGCAACAGCTCGATGTCGCGTTCCCAGGCCCTGGCCCGCTCCCTGTCCCACCCGCGCAACGCCGGGGAAACCCGGTCGGGGACGTCGTCATAGGGTTCGGGGAGAGGCCGGCCCGCCGGGCCGAGGTCCCCGTTGAGATCCTCGTAGGGATCGTCGTAGGGGTCGTCGGGGAAGGGCACCTCGTCGTCCTCGACGACGAACACCTCCTCTACCGGGACGACCTCCGGCTCCTCGGATTCCCCGGACAGCGCCGACAACGCCGCCAGCGCCGCACTGACCATGTCCGCGCCGTCCCGTACGGCCTCGTACCGTGCCCCGGCCGGGGTGACGGGCCACCTGGACTCGGCGGGCTCGGCCAGCAGCGGGTTGGTCTCCCCCTCCTCAAGGGGCGGCGCCCAGACCTCGGCCCGCCCGCACGTGTCGCGGACCTCGACCAGGAAGTCGGACGGGTCAAGGGGCTTCGACCCGCCGCCCCAGCGGTAACCGGAGGCGATCAGCAGGTAGTGGGCACGGGTGACGGCGACGTAGGCCAGACGGCGTTCCTCAAGGAGCTCCCGCTCCCGGCAGCGCTCGTCGAAGTCGCCGATCTCCTCCTTGGACAGACCGCCGAGTCTGGGCAGGTCGGAGGCATCTCCCCGTAGCGGGTACGGCAGTTTGCGCGCGTTCTCCGTCCACCTGGGGCTGACGGTCGGCCTGGCCGGGAAGACCGTGCCGACGGTGAGCGTCCCGCCCTTCGACAACGCCTGGGACATCCCCGGCACGATCACGACCGGCCATTCGAGGCCCTTCGAGGCGTGGACCGTCATCAGCTTGACGCTGTTGCTCTCTCCGACCCGGCCCGCGTCGAGGCCGTTCTCCTCCTCGTCTGCGGCCTTCAGGAACGCCAGGAACGCCCCCAGCGTCGGGTCCTCGGAGTCTCCGGCGAAGCGGGAGGCGGCGTCGAGGAAGGCGTCCAGGTCGGCGCGGGCCGCGAAGACACCGGCGGAGCCCCTGGCCGCGACCTCGATGTCCAGGCCGAGCCTGCGTTCGATCTCGGCGACCAGGTCGGGCAGCGGCTGCCCGGTGTGGGCGCGCAGGACCCGCAGCTCCTGTGCCATGGCCACCAGGCGGACCCGGGCGAGCGGGGAGAACGCCTCCTGCCACTCGGGGCGTTCCGGCAGCTCGTCGAGGGCGTCGACCAGACTGCCCCGCTCCTCGGCCATGTCCGCGACGACCTGGTCGAGGGGGTCGGCGACGCCGCCGGGCCCGTCCTCACGGGTCTCCCGGCTCAGCTCACGCGCCCGGTCGCCCAGTTCCTTCAGGTCGGCGGGACCGATCCGCCAGCGTGGCCCGGACAGCAGCCTGACCAGGGCGTCCCCGGCCGTCGGGTCGTAGATCACCCGCAGCGTCGCCACGATGTCCGCCACCTCGGGCACGGTCAGCAGCCCGCCGAGACCGACCACCTCGACCGGGATGCCCCGCGCCTCAAGGGCCCTGCGCAGCGTGGGGAACTGCGACCGTTTGCGGGCCAGGATCGCCACGTCGTGGGGCTGCAGGCACTGCGGCCCGCCCCAGGCGCTCTGCTTGGCCCGTTTGCGTTCGCCGTCGCCCCAGGGCAGCCCGTCGGGGGCGCTCTCGCCGCCCAGCAGCCCGGAGATCTTCGCCGCGATCCACTCCGCCTCGTCCTCAGCGGTCCCGTGGAAGGCGGTCACGACCCGGCCCCGCTCGATCCGGTTGCCGCCGGGCACCAGCACCGGCACCTCACGGGCTTCGAGCCGCAGCGGGATCTGCACCCTGGCCGCCACGTCGAGTACGGCGTCGCCGTTGCGGAAGCTGACCGAAAGGCGGCAGACCGGGGCGGGCTCCCCCGACGCCGTCCTGAAGTCGCGGGGGAAGCGGGTGAGGTTGCCCGAGGAGGCCCCGCGCCAGCCGTAGATCGACTGGCAGGGGTCGCCGACCGCCGTCACCGGGTGCCCGTTCCCGAACAGCGAGCGCAGCAGGACCAGCTGGGCGTGGCTGGTGTCCTGGTACTCGTCGAGCAGGACGACGGCGAACCTGCCCCGCTCGGCCTCCCCGACCTCGGGGTGCCGTTCGGCGATCCTGGCCGCGAGCGCCATCTGGTCGCCGTGGTCGACGACCTCGCGGCGGCGCTTGAGCCGTTCGTAGGCCTCGACCAGCGGAAGCAGCTGCTCCCTGGCCCGCTGCGTGGCCAGTGGCCTGCGCTGGAGCTGGGTGGGCGTGCCGGGCAGCCTGCCGTACCGCTCGGTCAGCCAGGCGCCGATCTCCCGCACCTCCTGCGGGGTGCGCAGGTGCTCGGCCATCTCCCCGGCGAGGTCGAGCACCGCCCGCGTGACGGTCGCCGGACCCCACTCGATCTGCTCCATCGGGCCGTCGTAGCCGCTGACCACCCGTCCGGCGAGCTGCCACGCGACGGCCGGGCTGATCAGGCGCATGGTGGGTTCGAGCGCCTCCCGCAGGGCGTGCTCGGTGACCAGCCTGGCCGCGTAGGCGTGGTAGGTGGAGATCGTCGGCTCGCCCTGCAACAGTTCGGCGGGCACCTGCTCGGCCGCGACCAGCCCGTTGAGCCGCTCACGCACCCGTACGGCCAGCTCCCCGGCGGCCTTCCTGGTGAAGGTCAGGCCGAGCACCTGCTCGGGGCGGACCAGGCCGTTGGCGACCAGCCACACGACCCGTCCCGCCATGGTCTCGCTCTTGCCGGAACCCGCCCCGGCGACCACGACCATCGGTTCGAGACCTGCCTCGATGACCTCGGCCTGCTCCGGCGTCGGCGGGAGGATGCCCAGCTTGGCCGCGAGCTGAACCGGGCTCAGCACACCTGGTCTCCGTTCTTGCTGACCGGGCAGCTCGCCCGCACGACACAAGTGCGGCAGCCGTCGTTGACCTTCGCCTGGAAGACCGGGCCGGACATCCCGGCCGCCACGGTGTCCACCATGTCACGTGCCCAGCCCGGGTCGGTGTCGTCGGCCAGCGGGATCTGGGCCTGCTCCTTGGCGGCGTTCCTCGTCGCCGCGTCTCCGACCTGCACCAGGGCCGCGCCGCCGGGCTCGGTCATCCCGTGCCGTTCGAACGCGCCGAGCAGCGTGGCGAGCTGGTAGACCCCGAGCTGGGGGTGGCGTTCGAGGTCGGCCTCCTTGGGGCCGTGCTTGCCGGTCTTGATGTCGATGATCACGGCCCTGCCCTCGCCGTCCCGCTCGACCCGGTCGACCCGCCCCTTGATCTGCACGCCCTCGGAGACCGTCGCGACGAACGACTCCTCAAGGGCGACCAGCTCCCGGGGGTTGTCCCGCTGCCAGCGCAGGAACCGGGAGACCATCTCCTCGGCGACGCCGCGCTGCTTGCGGTTGTACCAGGCGCCGCCGAAGTCCAGCTCGTGCCAGACGTCGTCGAGCCGTTTGCCGAGCGTCTCCTCGGTCCCCTCGCCGGTCGCCGCGAGCACCGCCAGGGCGTGGATGACCGTGCCGAGGCCCCTGGCGACGTCGGTGCCGCCCGCGCCGACCGAGGTCTCCAGCAGCCAGCGCAGCCCGCACTTGGTGAAGTTCTCCACCGCGGACGGCGAGACGCGCACGATGTCGTCCGGCCAGCGCAGCGGACGCTCGTCGGAGATCTCCGTCAGGGCGTACCACTCGTTGGGGTGCGCGCCGGGCACCCCGGCGGCGGCGAGCCTGGCCAGGTGCTCGGCGGCGGCCCGGCGCAGCGCCTCGGGCCGTGTCGGGTCGGAGACGGCCGAACGCAGGTCCGCGACCAGCGCGGACATGCTCAGCCAGCGGGAGCGCTCGTCCACGACCGTCTCCCCCGTCTCGCCGGGGGCGAGCTCGGCCAGGAACCTGGAGGGCCGCTCGTCGGCGTCGTCCCCCCCGACGGCGGTGACGACCAGCTTCCTCCTCGCCCTGGTGGCCGCCACGTAGAACAGGCGCCGCTCCTCGGCCAGCATCTGCGAGGCCAGCGCCGCCGAGACGGCCGCGGGGTTCTCGTGCTCGGAACCGGCCGCCTTGGCGACCATCTCGTCGGTGCCCAGCACCGACCCCCGCAGCCGCAGGTCGGGCCAGGCCCCCTCCTGCACCCCGGCGACGACCACGACATCCCATTCGAGACCCTTGGAGCGGTGGGCGGTCATGATGCGCACCGCCTCGCTGTCGGGGGCGCGCTCGGCCAGGGAGTCTCCGGGGATCTCCCGCGCGATGAGGTCCTCGACGAACACCTCGACACCGGCGTGCGGCAACCGGTCCACGAAGCCCGCCGCGTAGTCGAACAGCGCCACGACCGCGTCGAGGTCACGGTCGGCCATCGTGCCCCTGAACCCGCCGGACAGGCTTGTCTCGGTCCACCGTCCGGCCAGCTCGGTGGCGCTCCAGACGCCCCACAGGACGTCCTCGGCGGTGCCGCCGCGCCGTACGACCTCCGCGGCGCCCGCGATGAGCCTGGCGAGCCGTTCGGCGGGGAGCGCGACGTGCGGCTCGATCCTGACCAGCTCCCGCTCGTCCTTCAGCGCGGCCACCAGCAGCTCGCCCGAGGAACGGGGCTCGGCCGCAGGGGCCGGGTCGTCGAGGTCGTGCTCCTCCGGACTGGTCACGGCCTCGTGCTCGGCGACACGCAGGGCCCTGCGCAGCCGCCGTACCCCGATCATGTCGGTGCCGCCGAGCGCGCCGGTCAGCAGTTCCTCCGCCATCGCCTCGTCGAGGATCTCCGGGTCGAGCGCGACCTGGATCAGCCTGATCAGCGGGCGCACCCCCGGCTCCTGGAACAGCGGCAGCTCACCCGCGCCGACCGCGACCGGCACTCCGGCCGCGACCAGCGCCCGGCGCAGCAGCGGCAGCTGACGGGTCGCCGAACGCACCAGCACCGCCATCCGTGACCACGGTACGCCGTCGAGCAGGTGGGCCCTGCGCAGCGTGTCGGCCACCAGCGCCGCCTCCTGCGCCTCGCCGTCGGCCACCACGACGTGGACCTCGCCCGGCTCCACGTCCGGCAGCGGCCTCAGGTCGCGGTGCCCGGCGCCGCCCGGCGGAACCGGCAGGCGGGCCGTCACCCGCCGCGAGGCCTTCAGCAGCTCGGCGCCGCTGCGGCGGCAGACCCGCAACGCGATGACGGGGGCCCTCCCGCCGTCCTTCCTCCTGAAGCGGTCGGGGAACTCCATGATCCCGCGCACGTCCGCGCCCCGGAACCCGTAGATCGACTGGTCGGGGTCACCCACCACGACCAGGTCACGCCCCTCCCCCGCGAGCTGCCCGAGCAGGAACTCCTGGGAGGGGTCGGCGTCCTGGTACTCGTCGACGAAGACGACGTCGTAGGCGGAACGTTCGCGCTGCCGTACCTCGGGGTCGGTCAGCAGCGCCCCCGCGGCCCGGATCAGGTCGGCGTAGTCGAGCACCGGCTCCAGGTCGAGGTCGAACCGCGCCTGGTAACGGCCCGCGAACCGGCCCGCGGCCACCCAGTCGGTACGGCCGTGCGCCCGGCCGAGCGCGACCACGTCCTCACCGTCCAGGCCGCGTTCGGCGGCACGGGCCATGAAGTCGCGCAGTTCCTGGGCGAACCCCCTGGTCCTGAGCGCCTCCCGCATGTCCTGCGGCCACAGCGGGGCACCGTCCTCAAGCTCGCCGTGGAGCAGGCGGCGGATCTCAAGCAGCTGCTCGGGCGCGGTCAGCACCCGGGGCGCGACGTTCCCGGCGAGTACGGCCTCGCGGCGCAGCAGCGCGTAGGCGTAGCTGTGGAAGGTGAGCGCCAGCGGCGTCCTGGTCGTACGGCGCACGCGCGCCGTGATGCGCTCGCGCAGTTCCTCGGCGGCCTTGCGGCTGTAGGTGAGGACGAGCACCCGTTCCGGGTCCGTCCCCCTGCGTTCGATCCGGTCGACGACGCTCTCCACGATCGTGGTCGTCTTGCCGGTCCCCGGCCCGGCCAGGACCAGCAGCGGGCCGCTCTCATGCGTGACAGCCGCCCGCTGGTGCTCGTCGAGCACGGGGGCAACAGCCCTCCCGGCACCCACACGACGCACCAACCGCCAGCCCTGACCACTCACAACTCGTCATTCCACCAGATCCCGGACGATGATCGTGCCGACTCCGCCCCTCCGGCCCCTCTTGTAGGACGCCGAAGCGGACCGGGTCACGAGGAGTTCGACCTGGCCATCACCCCCGGCGGACGCCAGACCTCCTGGCCTGTGCCCCCCGGTCCTGCTCCTTCATCCCGGCCTCACGCCGGTGACCGGCCTTCTCCCACAGGGCACCGACCGGGACGGTCGGCGTCCGACCTCGGAAGGAGCCGGTCCCACCGAGAGGGCATGGGGTGGTCGCTCTCCGAGCGGCTCGCCGTACGGCCTTTTTGCATGGGTCCGCCGACATGTGGTCGGCGTTATCGATCAGGCGTCCGGTTCCAGGGTTGTGACAGTCAGGAAGTGCCGGGTGTGGAAGACGCCGCCACCAGTGGATCGCGAGTCTCGATGTCCACACCCACCGCGGCTCACCCTGTCCTGCCCGACGCGTTCGACGATCGCTGCTACCCGCTCAGCGCCTCGCGCAAGACGGAGGGGGCTTCACCGAGGTGCTTGCGGACGGTTCGGGTCAGGTGGGCGTGGTCGGCGAAGCCATAGCGGGCGGCGAGATCCGCGAGGCAGTCGCCACCGGCGGTCAGATCGTTGAGGACGGCGCGGACGCGTAGGTCGTTCCGGTAGCCGGTGATGGTGCGGCCGGTGACGGTATGGAAGATCTTGCTCAGGTGCTTGGGGGACGCGCCGACCATTCGGGCGAGATCTTCGAGGTTCGTCGTGAGATAACCGGCGTTGAGGGCTTCCTGGACGGCCAACGCCAGCCGACGATGCACCACGCGTGTGGCCATCGAAGTGCCGGTGGAGGCTTTCCACGCCGGCCGGGACGGGGTCAGCGCGTCGAAGAGCAGGTAGAGCCGTTCCTCGGCTTCGAGGCGGTCGGTTCCCCGCAGAAGGGCTCTTAGCAGCTTCCGATGGCGAAGGTCGGCTTGCGCGCTGACATGGAGGGTCCAGTCGTGACGCAACGGGCCGCTGAAGCGATCGGCGAAGCTGCCCGGCTCGAAGAGGATCGCCGTGTACACCCAGTCCCGGCCCAGGGGCTCGGCGAACCTCTCCTCTGTGCCGGCGACATTGACGTATCCGGTGACGGGGTCGAGATAGGACGCCATGCCTTCGGCGTCGCGGACGAAGCCGCTGGCCTGGAAGAGGACGACTGCGTCCGTCTCGTCGGGCGAAAACCCTGACCACTCCGTGGGAGGACCGCCGTCGCCACGGGCGCGCTCGATTCTGATGCCGATGTCGGGCGCGTGCATCAAGTTGTCCCTGGACATGGCCGAAGCATTACACGTCATCGGGTAGGAGTAAACACCCATGTCAATGAATACCATTCGAAACAGTCAATGCATGGAGCCATTTCCACATCCGGCGATTCCCTCCACGACGAAAAGACCTTCTATCGCAGATATCAAGAAAAGCCCTCGGCATTCGCCCCCGCAAATCAACCATGCTTTTCGGACCCGATGACCGTCCCGGCGGGCTCCGAGAAGCCGCGTACCGATGTTCAAGCGCGAGCGGGTTCGAGCGGAAAAGATGGTGGCACAGGGGCTCCAGCCGGGCGGCCCGAGCAGAAGGAAGGCCACGACATGGCGGTACACGTAGCCCTGGTCGTCTTCTGTGCGTCCACAGTCCCGAACGAGGCCGTCCATCCCATGAGCGGCCCGCACGCGCCGGGCGCGGTTTCGGCGACCGCCCCGGCGGGCGCGGCCACGCCGGCCTTTTCAGGCCCCGGATGTCACCGATCCAGGAATGGAGAGTGAGGCATTCGCGCCCCGCCCTCGATCAACGGATCCTCACAACGGAAGGGAAGAACATGTTCAGCCTCATCAAGTCGACGAACCCGACCCCGGGTCGAATGGTCGCGCCTCCGGTGACCGCGGTTGCGGCCAACTGCTGGTCGTAGGCGGAGCCTGGTCGGACCGGCTCAGACAGCAGTGCAAGCGCGATCCGGAAGCAGCCACGAGACCCGGCTCCTGCGCGAACCGGCATCTCGCCCGTCCAAACCGTGAACGGTCGTGTTCCGCGCCTTTACCGGCGCTGCCGACCTCCACTTCCGAACGGACCGTACCCGATGGTCAGCTCGTCCTCCTGGGCGACGACCCGGACGGCGGCTTCGGCTCCCGCCACTTCGGGTTCGTCTCCGCGGAGCCGGTCATGGGAACCGTCGTGCGGTTCGAGGGCTGACCGGCGACGACGTTATCGGCTGGCCTCTCCTGTGGCGCGCGACGCGCGGCTGACGTCGAGAACGGGCATGGTTCGTGCTGGTGTGGCTGTTACCAGGGCACCGTTCCGGCGTCGTCGAAGAATCCGCCGGTCGGGCCGTTGTCGGGCAGGGTCGCGAGGCGAATCGCGATGGCCGCGCCCTGTTGTGGTGTGCGGACGCCCTGGAAGCCGGTGAGGTCGGTGGCGGTCAGGCCGGGGCAGGCGGAGTTGATCAGGATGTTGGTTTCGCTCAGCTCCTTGACGTACTGGATGGTGAGGGCGTTGAGGAAGGTCTTGGACGCCAGGTAGGCGGTGGGCACCGGGCCCATGTCGATACCGGGGGTGGTGTGCAGGGTGAGCGAGCCGACGCTGCTGGACATGTTGACGATCCGCGGTGACGCCGAGTCGCGCAGCATCGGCAGCATCGCGTTGGTGACCCGGATGACCCCGATCACGTTGGTCTCCACGACGGCTCGCACCGTCGCGGGATCGACCGTGGTGGGTGTCTGCGGCACGCCGCCGGTGATCGCGGCGTTGTTGACCAGGACATCAAGCCCTCCGGCATGGTCGGCGATCAGCTCGGCCGCCGCGACCGCACTTGCGTCGTCGGTCACGTCGAGCGGCACACCGAACGCGTCGACCCCGGCCGCGCGCAGCTTCCCGACCGCCGTGTCTCGGCATCGCCGATCCCTCGCGCCCACACCGATTCGCCAGCCAAGCGCGCCCAGGCCGGCGGCGATCTCGTATCCGATTCCCTTGTTCGCGCCGGTCACCAGCGCGATCGTCCGTTCGCTCATACCGCCGATCATGTTGCGGGCTCGGGTGGGGCGTCCAAGACCGGTCAGGTGGACGGCGATACCGCACGGGTATCGATCGTGGTCGGCGCTGGATACGATGAGCGGGTGGAGACGCGGGAGTTGCGATACTTCGTCGCCGTCGCCGAGGAGTTGCACTTCGGGCGGGCGGCACAACGGCTCGCGATGGCGCAACCACCACTGTCACGGGCGATCCAGCAGCTGGAACGACGGCTCGGAGTCGTCCTGCTGCACCGCACCCCTCGCGCCATCTCCTTGACCGAGGCCGGGTCGGTGCTGCTGCGGGAGGCCCGGACCGCGCTCGACGCGGTCGAAGCCGCCGAGCGGCGAACCCGCCGTGCCACGGGCGACCAGCCGGGTGTGGTGCTGGCCGCCAAGGCCGGAGCGTCCAGGGAACTGTTGTCGAAGCTTCTGGACGCCTACGCCGCCGAACCGGGCTCCGCGGCGGTCGAGGTGATGCTGTGCGGGCCGGGCGAGCCGGAAGGTCTGCTGCGCACCGGGCGTGCCGACGTCGCTCTGCTCCACCGGCCTTACGACACGACGGCCGGATTCGACACCGAGGATCTGCACGCCGAACAGCAGATCGTGGTCCTGCCCAAGGGTCATCCCCTCGCCGACCGGGCGTATCTGTCGTTGGCCGAGGTCAACGCCCAGACGGACCTGCCCCTGCCGCGCTGGCCTGAACGGGATGGCAGCCATCCGGACGGCCCCGGCCCGCAGGTGCGCGACCATACCCAGCTGTTCCAACTGATCGCGCTCGGACTGGCCTGCGCCGTCGTACCCGAGTCGCTCCGAGACCGGCTACGCGACGACCACGCCATCGTGCCGGTGCCGGACGCGCCGACCGTCACGACCGTCATCGCCTGGCCGCCGCACAGCAGATCCAAAGCCGTCGCCGACCTCGTCCGCACCGCGACACGCCTCTAGCCGACGTCCGCCGCACGATCCGGGGTTCTCCCGCCGGTCACAGCGACATCGCCTTCCGGTCGGCGACCGGCGGCAAGAACCGCTCATGCCGGATCGACGACGTTCAGCCGTGACCGCCGACGACGACAAGGCACCTGCCCGAAGACCGCCCGTGAGCATCGTGGGATGGAGCCCTTTTGGGCACTTTTCTCACCTGGGAACGGCCCTCGGTAGGGTCGTCGGCATGCGAATCATCAAGGGTGCGGGTGAGTGGGCGCAGCCGGCCGGTGGGTCCGCCAACGACTGGGTCGAGCAGCTCAAGGTGCCTGATCTGTCCGTCGGGACGTACTGCATCCCGGCGGGCGGGGTCGACACCCAGAGCCCGCACACCGAGGACGAGATCTACGTGGTGACCTCGGGCCGGGCCAGGATCGTGACGCCGGACGGCGAGGCGGAGGTCGGCCCCGGCGCCGTGATCTTCGTCCCGGCGGGCGAGGAACACCGCTTCGTCGACATCACCGAGGACCTGGCCCTACTGGTCGTCTTCGGCCCGGCCTACGGCTCACGCGCGGTTCCCCAGTCCTGACGACCGGCTCGCGCGAGGTGGCCGATCGGTTGTGCGAGCGTGCGGGCTTCCGGCGACGGGATTCGACGGCCGGGTGCCGGACGGCCCTCAGGAGTGATTCCGAAGGTCCGCCCGGCCGCGGGAGGGTTACTCGACGAATTCGGCGATGTGGTCCCGGATCCAGGTGGTGAACGGGCGGGCCGGGTGGCCGGTGACCCGTTCGACGGTGTCGCTGAGCGGAGTCGGGCGGCCGTCGTTGGCGTGCCAGTAGTCGAGCAGGGCGTCGGCGTAGGACGCGGGGATGTAGGCCGCCACTTCCCGCCTCCATTCCTCGGAGGTGACGTGGTTGACGGTGATCGGGCGGCCGACGGCCTCGGAGAGCCGGTCGATCTGCTCGCTGAAGGTGAGGGTCCGCGGGCCGGTCAGGTGGAGGTTTCCGCCCTGGTGGTGGGGGTCGGTGAGCACGGTGAAGGCCACCTCGGCGATGTCCCGTTCGTGGATGGGGTCGGTGTAGGAGCCCGGGTAGGGCAGGTTCACCGGCTGCCCCGCCTTGATCGCCCACGCCCAGGCGCTCGCGTTGCCCGCGAAGGAGCCGGGGCGCAGGAGCGTGGTGGTCAGCGGCGAGTTCAGCAGGGCGGTCTCGACGTCGAGATGGGAGGCGGCCAGCGGGTTGTCGGCCGCGCCGGGGTCGAGGACGCTGGCTGAGGACAGCAGCGCCACGTGCTTGACGCCCGCCGTGGTGGCGGCGCCGACGAACTCGTCGATGTGTGACGCCTCGGCGTACAGGAAGACCGCGCTGACACCGTGGAGGGCGGCAGGGAAGGTGGCCGGGTCGCCGAGGTCGCAGGTGACGGTCGCGACGCCGTCGGGGACGCGGAGCTCGCCGGGAACGCGGGAGGCGACGCGTACGGGGTGGCCTGCCTGGTGCAGCAGGGCGGTCAGCTGGGTGGCGACCGCGCCGCGGCCTCCGGTGACGAGAATCATGAAAGTGTTCCTTCGGATGGTGTGGTCAGGGTTCGGGCCGGTGGAGAGACACCGGCCCAGCGTCAGAAGGGCCTGCGAGGCTCGGTGGCGGCGGGCCCCGCGCCGGAGCGGACATGGACCGAGGCACGGATCGAGACGGCGCCGTCGAAGAACGGGGTCGTCCTCAGACCCGCCGGCGATCGTCGGGGAGCCGGACTCCTTCAGGATGGTGAAGGAGGGCCACGAGCAGGAGGACCGCGCGTACGCGCGAGGGGAAGGTTGCGGGCATGGCTGAGCACGCTCTCCACTGAGAGATCCAGACAGCCTTGCTGAGGCTGCCGTGCCGGCCGGATGTCCCGACGCGCTCACCGAGGAGCGCTGCACCTTACGAGCGGGAACGTACCACAAATCACGATATCCACGATCACCGGTACGCCTCAAGGGACCCGGGAGTAGCCTCTGCCGAGGCTGTGAACGACCCGTAAGGCGGCGGAGGGACGAGATGGGCGCGGACGATCGGATCGAGCGGGCCGGGGCGTTGTACGAGCGGGCGGTCTTCGGGGGTGACGCCGACGCCGTGGCGGCGGCCGATCGGGAGTTGGACGCGGTCGAGGCCGATCTCTCCCTCGCCCGGGGGCGGGTCGCGCACGCGCGGTTCCTGGCCGACGGGCGCCGGGAGGCGTACGAACCAGGTCTGTTCGAACGCGCCGCCGAGCTCTACCGGAGCCTCGGGGACGTACGCGGCGAGGCGGAGGCCCTGTTCTGGATCGGGTGTTTCCACCAGGTCGTACGGAACGACGACACCGCCGCGGTTCCCGTGCTGGAACAGTCCCACCGGCGGGCGGTGCGTGCCGGTGACGCCCTGACCGCGTCCTACGCCCTCCGGCACCTGGGTATCGCGGAGCACCGGGCGGGCCGGCTGGGAGCGGCAAGGGAGCGCCTGGAGGAGTCGACGCGGCTCCGCCGTGAGGCCGGGTTCCTTCCGGGTGTCGCCGCCAACCTGGTCGGGCTCGCCTATGTCACGGCCGGGGAGGGTCGCCGCGACGAGGCGCTGAGGCTTCTCGACGAGGCGGGTTCCATCGCCGGGTCGTCCCGGGCCGACGGCGTGCTGCGTCAGGTCCAGGAGGCGCGGTCCCGCCTGTGACCTGGGACGAGGGTCAGGTGAAGATGTGGTCCACGAGGCGGGGGGTGGCCTTGCCGTCGTCTCGGGGGGCGTAGGTGTTGCGGAAGTGTTCGTAGCGTTCGGCGTGGGCGGCGGCCACGGTGTCGATGGTCCTGAGGGCCTCGATGACGTCGGCGCCGTTGGTCAGCAGCGGTCCCGGGGCCTCGGCGGCGAGGTCGAGGTACAGGCCGCGCTTGGTCGAGTAGCGCTGCAGGTCGTAGGTGAAGAAGAGCATGGGCCTGCCGGTGGCCGCGAAGTCGAACATGACGGACGAGTAGTCAGTGATCAACACATCCGCCACCAGCAATAAGTCCGTTATATCCGGATAAGCGGTGACATCGCGGCCAAGCCCTTCGGGGATGTTGGGCGCCGCCTGCATCGAGTGCGCCCTGATCAGGAACTCGTGTCCCGGGCCGAGCGCCTTGTGCGCCCGCGCCAGGTCCAGCTTGAGCGAGGAGTTCTTGCGGTCGTAGTCGCGGAAGGTCGGCGCGTACAGCACCACCCTGACCCCGTCGGCGACGCCGAGCCTGCGGCGCACCCGGGCGGCCAGTTCGTCCCGCTCGGGCGAGGAGAGCACGTCGTTGCGGGGATAGCCGCACTCCAGGACCTCCCCGTGGTAGCCGAACGCCTTGCGCAGGATCGGGGTCGCCCAGGGGCTCTGCGAGACCAGCAGGTCCCAGCCGCGCACCTCGGCGGCCTGCCTGTGCCAGGCGGCGGGCTTCGGGTCACGGGACATGTGGGGCAGGTCGTTGCCCAGGCGCTTGAGCGGGCTGCCGTGCCAGGTCTGCACGACCATCTGGTCGTCGCGGGCCCGGAACCAGGGCGGCAGGAAACCGTTGGTGACGACGTACCGGGAGCGTGCCAGCACGGCGTAGTGCTCCCGGCTGCCCGCCCTGACCACCGTCGGCCGGATGCCCGAGCCGAACCCCAGCTCCGCCGAACCGGGCGGGGTGAAGGCGCCGTCCTTGACGATCCAGACGTGCGCGCGGTCGTCACCGCGCCGTACGCGCTCCTCGTAGATGGCGCGGACGTTGCCCTCGTACTGGCGGCCGTCGTAGGCGACGTAGACGGTGGCCTCGTCCAGCTCACGACGCCGCTGGTCGGGATAGAAGGAGCGCTGCAGGGCGTACAGGCCCCCGGCGCCCTTCTCGTCGTCGGGGATGTCCTCGGCGACGATCAGCACGGGCACGTCGAACCTGGTGGACAACAGGCGGTAGGCCCTGCCGTCGCGGACCCTCGGCTCCTCGTCGAGGGTGTCCAGCGCGGCGTGGTCCACGCGGAGGGGGACGACCTCACCCGAGGGGTCGCGGGTGGTCATGCTCCAGCTTCCGCTCCCCATCGCGACGGCCTCGCCGAACTTCGGCATGGCCGAGGGCGTCAGCCGTACGGCGAAGCGGTCGTCGGCGCGCTCCATCGGCACGGTGTGGACCGTCCCGCCACGGTGCCTGAGCGTCAGCTCGGCGGCCCCCGAACCGGGGTAGGAGCCCTCGATGGTGAGCGTGCCCTCCTCGTCCCAGGTGGCGGAGGAGATGACGGGGCGGATGCGGTGCGCGGCGACGCTGACGCGGTCGCGCCGGTCGCGCAGCACGGTGATCTCCCGGTCGCCGACGACCAGCCGGCTCTCCCTGGCCTGGCCGATCATGACGGGTGCGGCGGGGTCGCCCTTCGGCTCGATCCAGAGCCTGCCGCCGTCGCGCTCCTGCAGCAGCGAGGGTACGGCCAGCGGCACGACGACCTGGGTGCCTCCCTCGACGGGGGTGAACTCGGCGGACATCCGGTGGCCGTCGAGCCGGGCCTGTCCCCTGGTGTGCTCCCCGCCGGGCAGGAAGACCGTCAGTTCGAGGCGGTCGCCGTCGAGGCGGATTCCGGTCAGCTCGGCCCTGGTCGGCTGCAGGGCGATCTGCAGCGCGCGGTCGGAGGTCCAGACAGGACGGATCCACCAGCCGCCGGGGAGCTCGAACCCGGCCGGACGCTCGGTGCGGCCGTTCGAGGGGCCGCGGAGCAGGCCGGTGGCTCGGGCGCCACGGCTCCAGATGGCGATCTCGGCCCGCCAGGTGGTGGTGTCGGGCACGGTCTCCCTGCGGCGCAGGGTCCGCCTGACGCCGTTCACCAGGGAGCGCAGGGCGCCGCGCCAGCGCAGCGGCCAGGCGGGCATCTCGGCGACGAAGCCGGACCAGTCGTAGTTGCAGCCGGGCTCGCGGGCCCCGTGGGTGGCCTCGGGGCGCAGGACCCTGCGGGTGCGCAGCCGTACGGGAGGCAGCCAGCGGGGGCCGCGCAGCACGACGAAGGCCCGGTTGAAGCGGGGGCTGCGGACGGAGAGCCCGGCGAGGTAGGCGTGCCCGGTGACGCGCAGCCGCCCGCCGGTCCAGGAGACGTCCTCGATGTGCGTCATCGGGATCAGGTCGGCCGCGCGCAGCCGGTACATGGCCTCGGGCAGCTCGTCCTGCAGGGGCAGGTTGGCGTACCAGCGCAGGCGTCTGCGGACCCGCCGGGAGGGCTCGGCCGCCGCGGTGGTGAGGCTCTGCAGCGCGTCGCCCTCGGCGAGGTCGTCGATCGTACGGTGCTCGACGAGGTGGAAGGCGAGTCTCCTGGCGACCGGGAGGTCACGCTTGACCTTGGGATCGACACCCGTGATGTAGGGCTTGAAGAGCGTGACGAACTCGCGGCGGCGGACGGCGCCGCGTTTGACCGCGAGATCCAGGCGGCTGCCGAGCGGACCGGAGAGGACTCCGGCGTCGAAGCGGCGGCGTTGCGCGGGTGTCAGTCCCTCGGCTGTCACGGCCGAGAGGATCGATTCGAGCGGTTCTCCCCGGTCACAGAGATCTTGGACAACCCGAAGACGGTCGGCGACGGAGTCGCCACCTGTTCGGGCGGGCGTGACGCCTGTGGCCATGAAGGGGGCACCGCCTTTCGGACAGAGCGCTGTCCTAGGCAATGTTAGTGGGCCACGAAGAAGCCGGTTACGTCGTGATTTCTGGTAGACCGTCCCAGCGTGCGAAACGCATGTCGGCGCGCTCGCCCCGCATGGGTGTGCCCTCCTCGCGCCACCTGGCCAGGCAGCGCGCCTCGTGCCCGGGAGCCGGGGTCCCGTCGGCGTGCACGACACGCCACCACGGCACGCCGCCGCCCCAGGTGGACATGACCCTGCCGACCTGACGGGGACCGCCCTCGCCGAGGTATTCGGCGATGTCGCCGTAGGCCATCACCCTGCCGGCGGGGATGCGCTCGACCAGGTCGAGCACGCGCTCGGCGTAGGGGGTCGGGTGGCCTACTGACTCCATACGGAGGGTCCGGCCGCGAGAATCTCGTCGATCTTCCCGAACTCGTAGGCCGTCGAGCCGTTCAGCTGCTCGACGAGGCCGTCACGGATCGCGTACTGCTCGCCGTCCTCACCGACCAGGCGGGCGCCGAGCAGCGCGGAGACCCTGGCGAGCTGAGCCACCTGCCAGTCGGAGCCCGGCGCGCCCGAGAGCTTGCCGTCCCAGACGGCCACCGCGTGGACCCCGTCGCCGTGGCGGGCCAGGACCTCACCCTTCTCCTGCGAACCGCGGAACTCGAACCCCGCTCGCCCCAGCACGTTCGCGAGCTCCGCGAAGGCGAGAGGCGCCGGGCGCTCCACGCGCAACTCGTACCCCATGATGCGCGACATTAGCGAATGTTCGACGTTCGCCGGACCGTGAGAAGCCGCATGGAGCCGTCCGCGTCCGAACGGTGTCCAAAAAGACTTCGAACCGAATCAAAGCCCGTCCCATATATGACGCTATATGGCATTTATCCGGAACGCCGGGTGAGTGTCACCACGGTCCAGCAGAACGCGAGCAGGCCGACGGCCAGGCCGGTGCCGTACACCCAGAGCCTGAGGACGTCGGGGCCGGGCCTGGCGGGCTCCTCGGTCGGGAGGCCCGCCCCGAAGTGACGCTCCCCCTCGTCGGGTGGCGTGCCCGCCGAGGCGCGCAGCAACTCCCCCGCCCTGACCAGGGCGGCGCCCGCGTCGACCACACCGAAACCGACATGGTCGTCGTATCCGGCGATCGGCGCGGAGGTGGCGGTCGAACTCAACGCTCGCGCCACCAAATAAGGCGGGATATCTGGATATTTCGCTTTTATCAGTGCGGCGACTCCGGCGACCAGCGCCGCCGCCGAACTGGTCCCGTCCGAGGGGCGGTACCCCCCGCCGGGAACGACCACGGGCACCTCGACGCCCGGCGCGGAGACCAGGACCGACAGGTTGTCGCTGCTGAACCCGGCGGGCTCGCTCCGCTCGTTCACCGCGCCCACGCCGATGACCCCGGAGTAGCCCGCGGGGAAGCTCCAGAAGGAGGTGTCCTTCTTGACCGCGTAGGGGGTCTCCCCGTCGTTGCCGGCCGCCGCGACCAGCACGACCCCCTTCGCCAGGGCGTAGGAGACGGCCTCACGCTCGCTCTTCTGCGGGCCGTACGCCCCCAGGGACATGCTGATGACCTTGGCGCCGTGGTCGGCCGCGTAGCGGATGGCGCGGGCGACCGGGCTGTTCGTCCCGGTGCGCTGGTCCTGCTCGGGGAGCGGGGGGGCGCTCTGCTCGCTGTCACGCAGGATCAGCGGCAGGGACAGGACGCGCGCCTCGGGGGCGATCCCCAGCAGGCCGCCCTCGCCCCGGCCTCCCCCCGCGATGAGCGAGGCCATCGCGGTGCCGTGCCAGATCTCCTTCGCGTCGTCCCCGACCGGCCCGGCCGAACCCATCTCGGGCCCGACGGTCACCCTGCCGCGCAGCTCCGGGACCTGGGCGTCCACGTCGCTGTCGACCAGCGCGACGGTCACCCCGGCCCCCTTGGTGATCTTCCACGCCTGCTCGACGTTCATCTTCTCCAGCACCCAGCGCTGGTCCCGGCGCGCGTCGTCGGCGACCGCCGGGGCGCAGACCCCCAGACAGAGCGTGATCAGGGCTCCCGCGGCCCCCAGCCGCCTCAGCACACGTTCCCCTGGGTGCACTGGGGTACGGCGCTCGGCTCGTCTCCCAGGGCACGGGCGATGCGTCCCGCGATGGACTGGGCGGTCGGCCACAGCTCGCTGTGCAGGATCTCCTCGGGCGGAACGGCCTCACGCGTACGGCCGTCGGCGTATCCGGCCGTGGAGAGGACGACGTACGGCCCGGCCGCGATCCAGGAGTTGTGCTGGCGCTGCGCGGCGCCGAACAGCTCGCCCGCCGTGCCGGGGAAGGCGACGGGGCGCACCCCGACCCGGTCGTCCACGGGCAGCTGCCCGGTCGCGGCGATCCGGCGCTCCTCACTGCCGAGTACGGCCACGCCGACCGTGACCACGAAGGTCGAGGTCTGGTCCACGTAGGTCGCCCGCAGCAGGGTCAGGCAGCCGTGCTCGGAGAGCACCGAGCCGACCGGGGCGTCGAGCCCCGCTCCGCAGGAGGTCTCCGGGGCCAGCCCGATCCGTCTGGCGTACTGCTGCGCGCGGCCGAGGGCGACGTACTGCAGCTCGGTGGGGAAGATCAGGTCGGCCGACCAGGTGTGCCAGCGGGCCGCGATGTCCTCCTGGATGTAGCGGGCCTGCTCGGCGGGGGTCAGCGGGCGGGCCCTGGTCTCGCGGAGGACGCCGACCGCGCCCGCGAGCACGTCGCTCACGGCGATGGCCAGGATGACGCCCATCAGGATCAGGAAGATCACCCGCAGGCGCATGCCCTCTTCGAGGCTCGCCGCCTCGACGCGCTCAAGCGCGGGACGGCGGTGCCAGCCGTTCTCCCGGCGCCCCGCGGCGGGCCAGGTCCGGACCCTGGCACGTCGCGGCGCGCCGGGGGCTCCGGAAGCGCCGCCTTCGGTGCTCCTGCGGGGACGGGAGCCCCGGGGCACCCGGGAACCGCTCGGAGGCCAGCCCGTGGCACGGCCCCCGGCGCGCCCACCGGTGTGTCCACCGGCGGACGGAGCCTGGGAGCCGCCCGCGTGCGGTCCCGAGGCCTCCAGATGCCGTTCAGGCTCCTGGGACCGCCCGGGCTTCGACATAGTTCGATGCTACGTCGCGCGCCCCCGCCGCCCTATCGCCGGAGTGTGTTTGGCGGGTCGCACCCTGCCGTCCCCGGCACCCCTCAGGGCGGCGCGGGAGCCGTACGGGCCCGGCGGACGGCGAATCCGGCCGTCACCAGGCAGGCGGTCGCGCAGAGCGCGGCGGCCGCGGCGACCCCGCCGTTGAGGGCGATCCCGCGCCGGTCACGCCGGATCACCTGGACCGGCCCGGCCGCCGCGCCCATCGGCAGGGCGGGATCGTGGACGCCGTCCCCGCCCGCGGTCAGGGTGTGGCGGGAGATCCTTGCGGCCTCGGCCAGCGCGCGGGGGGCGTTGACCACGCCGAAGCCCATGCCGGTGTCGTAGCCTCCGCTGGGCCGCCTGGTCGCCCCCTTGGTCAGGGCCTGCGCGACCAACGCGGGCGACATTTTCGGATATTTCGCTTTTATCAGGGCGGCGACTCCGGAGACCAACGCGGTCGCCTGGGAGGTTCCCCGGCCGATCCAGTATTCGTTGCCCGGCCCCGCGCCGAGGATGTCCACCCCGGGCGCCGCCACCACGACCGAGGGGTTCCAGTTGGAGAAGGAGGCCCGGCGCAGCCTGCGGTCGGCCGCCGCGACCGAGACCACCCCGGGGAAGGCCGCCGGATAGGAGTAGGGGGCGTAGCCGGTCGCCTCCGGCCTGCCCGCCCCCTCGTTGCCCGCCGCGGCGACGAGCACGACCCCCCTGGAGATCGCGTAGCGGACCGCCGCCCGCTCCTCCCTGGTCGCCAGTTCCTTCGAGATCGACATGTTGATCACGTCGGCGCCGTGGTCGACGGCGTACCTGATGCCCTTGGCCACCACGTTCTCGAACCGCTCGGCGGTGTTGAAGGTGCGAAAGCCCGGCTCCTCGTCCTCCAGGATCACCCGCACGGACAGGATCCTCGCCTTGGGCGCGACGCCGATCACCCCGCTGCCCCCGCCGGGACCGTGCCCGTGCCCGGCGATGAGCGAGGCCATGTAGGTGCCGTGCAGCCGTGAGGGGGCCACTCCCCGTGGGTTGGCGCCCACGGTGAAGTCCCTGCCCTCGGTGACGGAACCCGCCAGGTCGCGGTGGACGGGATCGACCCCCGAGTCCAGCACCGCGACCAGCGCGCCCGCCCCCTTGGAGACGCGCCAGGCGTCGGCCAGGTCCAGGGTCCGCAGCACCTGCCGCTGGTTGCCCCGCACCTCGTCGGCCCACCCGGCCGGTACGGCGGGCACCAACCAGAGCCCGGTCAGCGCGAGCGCCACAACCGCCCGCCGTACCCTCAGCACCGCCACCGTCCAGCAGACTCGGAGCCGCAGTCGGGGCGTTCCGGCGTCGCGAGCCCGGCGAGGATCCGGTCGGCGATGTCCCCGGTGAAGGCGAAGATCGTCGGCCGCTGCTCTCCCACGGCCTTGCCCGGCCTGCCGTCCACCTGGCCGACCGTGGTCATCACCACGTACGGCCCCGCCTGTCGTACCAGGCCGCGCTGCCTGCCGACGGCGGTGAAGCGGTCGGTGACCGTACCGGGGAAGCCGAGGGCCAGCAGGCCCGGGGAGGGGCGGCCGGTCCTGGGCAGCGCGGCCTTGGCCCTGGCCGCCTCCCGCTCCCCCGCGAACGCCACGACGCCGACGGTGACGACGACCCCCTGGAGCGCGTCGATGTAGGTGGCGCGCAGCACCCCCCGGCATCCCGTACGACGCAGCGCCTCACGCAGCCCGGGGTCGACGGCCCGGTCGCAGCGGGTCTCCGGGGAGATGCCCACCCGGTGTGCCTGCTCCCTGCCACCCTGTTCGGCGGCGTAACCGACGGTCTCGGGGAAGATCCGCCCGGCCGGCCAGGCCCGCCAGCGGCCCGCGGTCTCGGCGGCGACGGCGCGGTCGAGCTCCGCCCTGGAGGGGCCCCTGGTCAGCTCGGTCACCGCGGCGCCCGCCGTGACCGCCGCCACGGCCGCGCAGGCCAGCGCCAGCGTGGACGCCATGATCAGCGTCATCCACGCGCGCCTGCGCTGACCTGGGACTTCGTTCACATTCTCGACCTTAAACCGGCCTCTAGGGATCTCACCCGCTCTATCCCCAAATAACGGACGCCTCATGACAACGGATGTCCGTGACAACACACGCCCCACGGAGCGAGGCTCCGCGGGGCGTGAGGTACGGCCGTGCCTAGTAGGTCGGCAGGCTGGGGTCCACGGACTTGATCCAGCTCAGCACACCACCGCCGACGTGGACGGCGTCGGAGAAACCGGCGTTCTTGACGATCGCCAGCACCTCGGCCGAACGCGCGCCGGACTTGCAGTGCAGCACGATGCGCTTGTCCTGCGGGAGCCGCTCCAGCGCGGAGCCGTTGGTGAACTCACCCTTGGGGATGAGCACGGCGCCGGGGATGGAGACGATCTCGTACTCGTTCGGCTCGCGGACGTCGATCACGTAGATGTTCTCGTCCGCGTCCTGCATGGCCTTGAGGTCGGTCGCGGTGATCGTGGAGCCGGAGGCCGCGTCCTGGGCCTCCTGGGAGACCGCGCCGCAGAACGCCTCGTAGTCGTCCAGAAGCTGGGTGACCGTCGGGTTCTTGCCGCAGAGCACGCACTCGGGGTCCTTGCGGACCTTGACCGAGCGGTAGGTCATCTCCAGGGCGTCGTAGATCATCAGACGGCCGACCAGGGGCTCGCCGATGCCCGCGAGGAGCTTGATGGCCTCGTTGACCTGGATGGAGCCGATCGAGGCGCACAGCACGCCGAGCACGCCGCCCTCGGCGCACGAGGGCACCATGCCGGGGGGCGGGGGCTCGGGGTAGAGGCAGCGGTAGCAGGGACCGTGCTCGGCCCAGAACACGCTGGCCTGCCCGTCGAAGCGGTAGATCGAGCCCCAGACGTACGGCTTGCCGAGCAGGACGGCCGCGTCGTTCACCATGTAGCGGGTGGCGAAGTTGTCGGTGCCGTCCACGATCAGGTCGTAGCCGGAGAAGATCTCCATGATGTTGTCGGTGGTCAGCGCCACGTTGTGGACGATCACGTCGATCAGGGGGTTGATCTCCCTGACGCTGGCCGCGGCGCTCTCGGCCTTCAGCCTGCCGATGTCGGACTGGCCGTGGATGACCTGGCGCTGGAGGTTGGACTCGTCGACGACGTCGAAGTCGACGACGCCGAGGGTGCCCACGCCCGCGGCGGCGAGGTACAGCAGAGTGGGAGATCCCAGGCCGCCCGCGCCCACACAGAGCACCTTGGCGTTCTTCAGGCGCTTCTGCCCTGCCATACCCACGTCGGGGATGATCAGATGGCGCGAGTAGCGACGCACCTCATCGACGGTCAGCTCGGCTGCCGGCTCTACCAAGGGTGGCAACGACACAGTTCTACTCCCGTTTCAGGGGGTTTTGACGACACGGCTGGCACAGCACGCACCATTCACAACCTAACCGGATGCTCCTGTCATTCCCCAATCGGGACAGGTATGGACTCGGAGATGAGCCTGCGGGCCTCACGGGCGACCCTGCCGGGCACCTCCATCTGCGCCACGTGTCCGGCGTCGGGCAGCAGCACCAGCCTGACGTGCGGGAAGGCCCGGCCCGCGCGGACGGCCATGCGAGGGTGCACCAGCCGGTCGCGCCTGCCGTGGATGACCAGCGTGGGCGCGGCCACCAGGGCCGCCTGACGCCACAGGTTCTCCTCACCCCGCCTGAAGTACTCGGCGACGATCCCCCTGGCGTAGCCCGTCAGGACACCCGCCGAGTACGGCAGGCCGTCCCTGCGCCGCAGTTCCTCGGCCGCCTCCTTCAGCCGGTCGGGGTGGAGCCGACCGAAGTCGGCGTAGCACATGGACATCGTCATCGTGATCCTGCGCTCCGCGGGCAGCATGCGCATCCGGCCCACGGCCCACTCCCCGACCTTCGGCACACTCGACAGGGCCACACGTGCCGGGCCGTACCGGGGCAGCAGGTCGGGCAGGGCCGGGGAGACGAGGGTGAGCGAGCGGACCAGGTCGGGCCTGGTCGCGGCGACGCGCACCGAGACCGCCCCGCCGAGGGAGTTGCCGAACAGGTGGACCGGGGTGTCGGAGACGCGCTCGATCAGCGCGATGACGGCCCGGGCGTGGGCGGCGACGGAGTAGTCGCCGCCCGGCGGCTCCGGTGAGTGCCCGGCGCCGGGCAGGTCCAGCGCGTATCCCCTGACCACGTCGGACAACTCGCCCATCAGGTCGGTCCAGTTGGTCGCCGAGCCCGCCAGGCCGTGCACGTAGACGGCGCTCTCCTTGGGCCCCGGCGGGGTCGAGCGCACGTGGACACGTCCGTCCCATCCGTTCTCCGCCAGGTCGACCAGCTCTCCGGGCCAGCTCGGAATCGGCTCGCTTCCCACGACTTCCCCCCTCGTTCGCCTTCCGTTTCGACGATAGCTCCCCGCCGTACAGCGTGGGCACAAAAGCGACATTAAAGACTTATCGCATCAAAACAATTAATAAGAGTCCAACGCCGTCAATAGAGAGATAAGGAGACAGTAAAAGCCACCGATCGCCGTTTGGTAGGCGAGATGCACGGAAATACAAGACTGCGAAGGATGACCGATTAACAGTCATCCGGGGCATTTTCCGACCAGTGTGGAAAATGCCCAAAGAGTGGGGGCAACCGATCCTTTCAAGGGGGAAACGAAATGCCCAAGTTCAAGAGCATTCTCACGGGACTCGCGCTCAGCACCGCCCTGTCGGGCGGGCTCGTCGCGATGAGTGCCGCGACCTCGACCGCCGAGGCCTCCGTGGTTCCGGCCTTCCAGACCAGCGTCGGCTTCACCACCGGCGGCTGCGGATGGGGCTGGGGCCGTCGCTGGGGTGGCTGGGGCCACCGCGGCTGGGGCTGCGGCTGGAGGCGTCACCACCACCGTAGGCTCGTCATCATCAACACCAACAACGTCGGCGCCGGCGGTGGCGGCGGCGGTGGCGGTGGCGCTGCCCGTAACTTCAACGACAACGACAACGAGCGGGGTCGCCGTGGTGGCCTCGAAGAGGCCGCGCGTTAGTCCGTAGCGGACCCACGGCGGCAGACCGTCAGTCCGGCGCGCCCGGCGTGAACGTGACACGAGGCCGAGTCACGTGACCGGGCGCGACCGGCGCCGGCGGTCGCCGCGAAACTCCCGCCCACCGGCGAATGGGTACGATTCCCGCTTTCTCCTCCGAATACGCGAGGAAAAGGATACGGGCGTCCGGGAGTGAACCAATCGATTCGCCTTTCAGATAGACGCGAAGCACGGTTCTTCGTGGAGACCGGCGAGGGCCCCGGGGATTCTCGAATCTCCGGGGTCCTCATCGCGCCCGCCTTTCCGCCGGGCGTTCTCACGCGAGGCTCACGCCGTACCCCGTGTCTCCTCACCGGACGCCGCAGGGCGCCTCCGCCCGCCTTCCCCGGGGGCGGGACGCCTCCGCTTGGCGGCCTCGACACTGGCCCGCAGCGCGGCCATCAGGTCGGCCGTCGGGCCCGGCTCCGGCGGCGGGCCCACGGAGACGACCTCTCTGCCCGCGACCTTCGCCTCGATGACCTCCTGCAGCGCCCTGCGGTAGGCGTCGTGGTGGCGCGAGGGGTCGAAGTCGGCCGTCATGCTCTCGACCAGCGACTCGGCCATCCGCAGCTCCTGCGGCCTGACCTCGGGCTCCTCCTCCAGGAAGGCGAAGTCGGCCGGGCGCACCTCGTCGGGCCAGAGCATGGTCTCCAGCACCAGGACCCCCTCCCTGACCCGCAGCGTCGCGAGCGACTCACGCTGCCGCAGCGCGACCTTCGCGATCCCCACTCGCCCCGAGCGTCCCAGCGCCTCCCGCAACAGGACGTACGGCCCGGCGGCCCCCTCGTCCGGCTCCAGGTAGTAGGCCCTGCCGAGCAGGACCGGGTCGATCTGCTCCGCCGGGGCGAACTGCAGGACCTCGATCCGGTGCGCCGTGGACAACGGCAGGTCCTCGAAGTCCTCCCCCTCCAGCACGACCACCTCACCGGTCGGCAGTTCGTAGCCCTTGGCCACCTCGGCGTAGGGGACCTCCTGCTCGCAGGCCTCGCAGAACCTGCGGAGCCTGATCCGGCCCGCGTCCTCCCGGTGCACCAGGTTGAAGGTGACGTTCCGCTGTTCGGTCGCGGCGTACATCCTGACCGGGATCGTCACCAGACCGAACGAGACCGCGCCGTTCCAGATGCTCCGCATGGCGTCTCCCTGGATAGGGGCTTTCCCCAAGTCTCGCACGCGTGTTCGGAGACGTCACAGGACGAGGGCGAACACCCGCTCACGGGACCGGGCACATCCGAGGCCGTACGCTGACGATGTCCGGCCATGTCCGGTATTCCCCAGAGAACGGGGAAGGTGTCCACCGAGGAATCCGGAGAGCCAGGGAGAGCAACGGGAGGGCAGATGTCAGAGATGGACGTTCACGGCGAAGGCGCGCAGGACGAGCCGCAGGAGCCTTTCAGCGAGGAACTCGACATCGAGGCGCCCGAGGCGGACGCCGTGGAACAGCAGCGCCCGGCACGCGAGGAGGACTCCCCGACCTGGCCCGACCACATCCCCCAGGAGGCCGACACGGCGGACACCACGGAGCAGAGCCGTGCTGTTGATCTTGATGAGGACGATTATCGCTGACGTGGATTACCCGCGCGTAGGATGAGCGAGACAGCATGAGACCCCGCGAGGAGACCGCCGTGACGACTACCCCGGACGCCAAGCCCCGGGGCACCCGGCTGCCCCGGCTGGCCCGCCGCCGCCAGTTGCTGAACGCGGCCCAGGAGGTCTTCGTCGAGAACGGCTACCACGCGGCGGCGATGGACGAGATCGCCGAGCGCGCCGGGGTGAGCAAACCGGTTCTCTACCAGCACTTCCCCGGCAAGCAGGAGCTCTATCTGGCCCTGCTCGACCTGCACGTCGACGACATGATCGCCCGCTGCCGCGACGCCCTGGCCTCGACCACGGACAACAAGCAGCGCGTCCAGGCCGCGATCGGCGCCTTCTTCGACTTCGTCTCCGGCCAGGGTGAGGCCTTCCGGCTGGTCTTCGAGTCCGACCTGCGCAACATCGCCCCCGTCCGCCAGCGCATGGAGCGCAACCTCCGCGAGAGCGCCGAGATGATCAGCCAGGTCATCCAGGAGGACACCGGCTGCTCAAGCGACGAGGCCCGCCTGCTCGGCGTCGGCCTGGTCGGCATGGCCGAGGTCAGCGCGCGCTACTGGATCAGCAGCACCGGCTCCATCCCGAAGGACGCCGCGACCCAGCTCATCGCCCGCCTGGCCTGGCGCGGCATCTCCGGTTTCCCGAGGACCGCCGACCACTGATCCGGCTGTTCGCTTGACGCGATCAGCCCGCATGTCGTGCCTCCGATGGGGCGACCATGGGACGAGCAACCCTCGTCGAAAGGGAGCAACATGGAAATCAAGATCGGCGTGCGCTCGGTGCACCGCGAACTCGTGGTCGAGACGGACCTGACGGCCGAGCAGGTCGAGGAGGAGCTCGGCAAGGCGCTCGCCGCCGACCGCGGGATCTTCTCCCTCACCGACAGCAAAGGTCGCAGGGTCCTCGTCCCCATCACCTCACTCGGTTTCGTCGAGATCGGCGAGGAGGAGGCACGCCCCGTCGGCTTCGGCGGCACTCTCTGACAGACCCGGTACGGCTCGCGCCAGGCCGTGACGCCGGTCGTGAGACCGGCGCACCGGTCCTGGCGCGACCCGTCACCGAGCCCTGGGCGATTCCGGCGCCGGCGGAGACGAGACGTCCCGCACCGGCGTCGGCGGACGCCTCAGTGCGGTCTCAGCACTCCCCGGGGCACTCTCCCCTCTCTCCGAGTCCGCACCCGCGCGGACGGCGGGCCCTTCTTGCGGAATGGCCCTCCGAAGGGGCCGCCGGACAGTCGGCGCCTCCCCTTCGCAGCACCGGACGTGACGTCCAGGGGTTCGGTCCACATCTCGTTAGGAAACTGCCATAGCGGCGCGAGGCCCTCATGTCTCGCACGGTACAACCGTTTGGCGCCTCGACGCGTGGTCTCGCCGGGTGCCTTTTCCTCCCGCACCCCACATCTGGCCCGGCGTTCCGCCCGATGGCGCTTTCGCCCGGCGCCGCCCCCGACGCCGGGAGACGCTCACGGACCGGGGGTCAGGCCGAGGGCGGCCATCCGCCCGCCGTGCGCCTCGGTCAGCCTGCCGAACATCCGGGTGATGTCCTCCCCGGCCGCCTCGACCAGCAACGCCGCCAGCTCGGGGCGCGCGGCCACCACGTGCTGTCCCTGGCTCAGGGCCTCACCGACCAGCCGCCTGGCCCACAGGGCGAGCCGCCCCGCCTGCCTGTGGTCCTGCCTGATCGCCGCACCGACACGGTCCACCGCGAACTGGGAACGACCCTCGTCGACGAGCACCTCCTCGACCAGTTCCCGCGTCTTTTCGTCGACGTGGGCGGCGGCCTCCCGGTAGAAGTCGAGCGCGATCCCCGTGCCGACATAGGCCTTGACCAGCGCCTCAAGCCAGTCGGAGGGCGTGGTCTGGGCATGCCAGTCGTCCAGGGGCCGCACGAAGGGCTCCATCGCCTCCTCCGGATCGACCCCGAGCGAGGCTATCCGGTCACGCAGAAGACGGAAATGGGCGTACTCGGTCGCGGCGAGGTCGCTGAGCGCGGCCCGGTCGGTCAGTGTCGGGGCGTGTCTCGCGGCGTCTTCGGCGAGCCTGAGGAACGCGGTCAACTCGGCGTAGGCGAGCACTCCGAGCAGGTCGGGGACGCCAGGAGGGGAATCACTCATGCAGGAAGCCTATGAGTTGCGGCGCCTGCCCTTTCAGCTGGAATACGAAGAAATCGGCTGCACGTTGTGGTATCGAGTACACTACTGTGTGAAAGTGCGACCGCCCTGTGTTAATCCAGGAGACCTGCTCCTGGACGCCCCCAAGTCGGCATGACGCCGCAGCGGTCGCTGATGACATTGAGAGGGCTAGCCCTTCCGCGAGGACACGGCACGGGGAACCTTTGCGCCCGTGGTCCCGGCAGGACTGCCTTCAACGGAGATTAGGCAGGCCAAGCTGACGACGTTCCGAGACCTCGGAGTCACACCAGAGATCGCTGACGCCCTTGAGACCGAGGGCATCACCGCACCGTTCCCGATCCAGGAAATGGCCCTTCCCCTGGCCCTGACCGGCCAGGACATCATCGGCCAGGCCCGCACGGGTACCGGCAAGACCTACGCCTTCGGCGTGGCGATGCTGCAACGTGTCGGCAAGCCGAGGAAGAACCGAAAGAAGCCGCGCGGGCTGATCGTCGTGCCCACCCGTGAGCTGGCCATCCAGGTCACCGAAGACCTGGTCACGGCCGCGGGCAAGCTCGGCTCCCGCATCCTCACCGTGTACGGCGGACGCGCCTACGAGCCCCAGATCGAGGCGCTCAAGCAGGGCGTCGACGTGATCGTCGGCACCCCGGGCCGCCTGCTCGACCTGGTCAAGCAGAAGCACCTCGACCTCGGCCAGATCGACGCGCTCGTCCTCGACGAGGCCGACCGCATGCTCGACCTGGGCTTCCTGCCCGACATCGAGCGCATCATCAAGCTCGTCCCGGCCAAGCGGCAGACGATGCTGTTCTCCGCGACGCTGCCCGGCGAGATCGTCGCGCTGTCACGGCGCTACCTCAACCGCCCGACGCACGTGCGCGCGGAGAACAACGACGCCGAGGCCGAGGCGACGCCGCAGACCACCCAGTTCGTCTGGCGCGTGCACCGGATGGACAAGATCGAGATCCTGGGCCGCCTGCTCCAGTGCGAGGGCCGGGGTCTCACGATGATCTTCTGTGAGACCAAGCGCGCCTGCGACATGGTCGTCGAACAGCTCAAGGAGCGCGGGTTCGCCGCGGCGGCCGTACACGGCGACCTGGGCCAGGGCCAGCGCGAGCAGGCGCTGCGCGCCTTCAGGAACGGCAAGATCGACGTCCTGGTCGCGACCGACGTCGCGGCGCGGGGCATCGACGTCGACGACGTCACCCACGTCGTCAACTACGACTGCCCGCAGGACGAGAAGGCCTACGTGCACCGCATCGGCCGTACCGGCCGGGCGGGTAAGACCGGCGTCGCGGTGACCTTCGTCGAGTGGGAGGACCTCACTCGCTGGAAGGTCATCAACAACGCGCTCTCGCTCGACTTCGCCGAGCCCGTCGAGACCTACTCGACCTCACCGCACATCTTCACCGAGCTGGGCATCCCCGAGGGCACCAAGGGTGTGCTGCCGCACGCCAACCGCTCCAGGGCGGGTCTGGCGGCGGAAGAGGTCGAAGATCTCGGAGAGACGGGCCGGACCCGCTCACGCGGCCGCAGGGGCCGTGAGGAGGAGCGGGAGGAGCGCCGTGAGCGCCCCGCCCGCACCAGGGAGAGGCGCCGCACCCGCGGTGGCCGTACCGGCGCGGAGGCGGCCGAGTCCGCGGGGGCCCAGGAGTCCCGGCCTGCCGTCGCCGAGGCACAGCACGAGGAGTCCGGGCGCCGCCGCTCGCGGGGGGACCGTGTCTCCGAGGAGACCCAGGCGCCGCTCGCGGCGCGGAGGGTCGAGAGCCCGATCGTCGAACCCGCCGAGCTGGAGGTGGACGTGGATGTGACGCCCCGCAAGGACATCCGTGACGACCGGCCCGCCGAGACCGCGTCCCGCAGGGGCCGCAACCGGAGGGCAGGCCTGAACCCCGAGGTGAGTCTCACCGACGAGGGTCCCGGTGGGGAGGCCGCCGAGGCTCCGCTGTGGGACGACGAGCAGGACTGGGAGGACGAGGCGCCCGCGCCGCGCCCCCAGCCGGAGAAGATCATCCCGCCCAGCCCGTTCGCGGTGATCTTCCAGTCTCCCGACCTGGCCACCGACGACGACGAGATCGCGCCGTCCGCCGCCTCCGAGCGGGCGCAGAGCCGCCGCCGTCCGCAGGTCAGGGGCCAGCAGCGGGGTCCCCGCCGCCAGGGCTAGCCGTACCGGTGTGACGAGGGGCGCGACCGCGAGGTGGCGCCCCTTTGCCGCATCTCGGCACGTCCGGCCTCGGGGCGCGGAGACATGTCACCAAGAGAGGTATCGTGGGGCCACGTGAGTACGCCGCGTTTTCTGACCCTGCCTCCAGGCGTCCGTGCCCGTCGGCTGGAGACTGCGGCCGGCACGTTCGCCGCGCTGGAGGCGTTGCCGGTCAGCGGCATCGCCGAACGCATGCCCGCCCTGCTGGTTCCCGGTCTCACCGGCAGCAAGGAGGACTTCCTCGCGGTTCTTCAGACGCTCGCCCAGTCGGGCCGTCAGGTCGTCGCGATCGACATGCGGGGGCAGTTCGAGACGGGCGGCCCCGACGACCCGTCGGCCTACACGTGCGCGGCGCTGGGCAACGACGTCGACGCGCTGGCGCAGCTGATCGGCAGGGGTGAGCCCGTCCACCTGGTCGGGCACTCCTTCGGCGGCCTGGTCACCCGGGAGGCGGTCATCGACGGCCGCACCAAGTTCGCCTCCTACACGATGATGAGCACCGGCCCCGCCGCGATCGTCGGCCCCAGAGAGCAGGTGGGCCGGGAGATGCTGACCAGGGCCCCCGAGGTGGGGCTCGAACGGATGTGGGACACCCACCTTGAGCCGGAGGCCCTGTCCGCCGGGGTGCCCGACGAGATCGTAGCCTTCCTGCGCAAGCGTTTCTTCGCCAACTCCCCGGTCGGGATGTCCGTGATGACCAAGGAGATCCTCGCGGCACGTGACCGCTGTGACGAGCTCAACCAGGTGGACGTGGCGACCCTGGTGCTGTTCGGCGAGCACGACGACGGCTGGCCGCCGATGGCGCAGTCGGAGATGGCCGACCGGCTGAACGCCGACTGCGTCGTCGTGCCCGGCGCGGCCCACTCTCCCGCGGTCGAGGCCCCGGAGACGACGGCGGCGGCGCTCATCCGCTTTTGGACCGCCGCCGAGGCGAACCTGCGCAGCTGAACCGCGTTCCTCAGGGGTTCGGGCCGACCGCCTGGCGCGGCGGGGTGAGCCGTTCCGGCCGCCGGTAGACCAGCTCCCCGTCCCCCGCCGACTCGACCAGCTCGGTGATCAGGTGGTGGTCGGGTGAGAGCCCGCACGCCGGGTCCGTACGGCTCGCGTCCCCGGTGAGCGCGTAGGCCTGGCAGCGGCAGCCACCGAAGTCCACCTCCTTGCGTGGGCAACCGGCGCACGGCCCGCTCATCCACTCCGTGCCCCGGTAGGCCTCGAAGGCCGCCGAACGCCGCCAGATCCACTCAAGCGAGTGATCCCTGACGTTGGGGAACTCCAGTGGCAGGTCGTAGGAGGCCGGGCAGGGCAGCACCGATCCGTCGGGGCCGACGGTCAGCGAGATCGCCCCCCAGCCACCCATGCAGGGCTTGGGCACCCCGTCGAAGTAGTCGGGGACGACCCAGATCAGTTCGACGCCCTCGACCCGCTCGCGCAGCCGTTCCACGGTCTCCTTGGCCCGGGTGAGCTGCTCGCGCGTGGGCAGCAGCGCGCGCCGGTTGCGCAGCGCCCAACCGTAGAACTGGGTGTTGGCCAGCTCGACCCGCTCGGCGCCCCAGGAGGCGGCCAGTTCGACGATGCCCTCGATGGAGTCGAGGTTGCGCCGGTGGAGGACGACGTTGAGCCCGAGCGGAAGCCCCGTCTCGCGCACCAGGGCCGCCGCGCGCTCCTTCGCGGCGAAGGAGCGGGTCCCGGCGATGAGGTCGGAGGCCGCGGCCGTCGAGTCCTGCACCGAGAGCTGGACGCTGTGCAGCCCCGCCTCGACCAACCGGGCGAGCCGGTCCTCGTCGAGCCCGACGCCGCTGGTCACCAGCTGGGTGTAGACGCCGTTGCGCGCCGCGGCGGCGGTGATCTCCTCAAGGTCGGCGCGCAGCAGCGGCTCGCCGCCGGACAGGTGCGCGTGGACCACCCCGAGCGCGGCGGCCTCCTCGAAGACCCGCACCCAGTCGGCGGTGGCCAGCTCCCGGGAGCGCGGGATGAGCCCGACCGGGTTGGAGCAGTAGGGGCAGTGCAGCGGGCAGCCGTGGGTGAGCTCGGCCAGCATGGCCCACGGCGGCGCGGGCCCGTCGCCCGTCTCACTCATCGCACCCACCCCTCCGTGCGCACCCGGCTGAGAAACTCGGTGACGTCGTCAGCCACCGGCGCCCCGGGGAAGTCCGCGCTCAGCCGTTCGACGATCTCCGCCACGGTCCTGACCCCGTCGCACAGCCGCAGTACGGCGACCGCCCCGCCCTCAAGCAGCACGATCCGCTCGGGCATGACCAGCAGGTCGGCCCGCCGTACGGCGTCGTGCCGCAGGATGATCCCGGAGCCGAGGCGGGGCCGCCAGTCGGCCTGGGGCACGGTCTCCGCCCCCGGGGAGGGGGCCTCGGCGGCCGTCACGCCTGGTCCACCGCGTCGAGCAGCGCCCACAGCACGTCGCACTTGCGGGAGAGCGCGGCCACGGCCCGCTCCTGCTCGGCCCGTCCCCTGGCCCACTCCAGGACCATTTCGAGGGCCTCCCCGCTGTCCTGCCGTCCCTGGCTGATCCTGCCCCTGAAGTACTGCAGGCCCTCGGAGTCGATCCAGGTGTAGTGCCGCTCGAAGGCCTCGATCCTGGTCCGCATGATGTCGGGGGCGAACAGCTCGGTCAGCGACGCGGCGACGGCCTCAAGCGGCGTCCCCAGCCTGCACAGGTTCACGTACGCCTCGACGGCGAACCGCACGCCGGGCAGGACGCCCTCCCCGGACAGCAGGTCCTTGCGGTCCAGGCCCGCGGCCTCTCCCAGGCGCAGCCAGCGCTCGATGCCGCCCTCGCCCGCGCGCCTTCCGTCGTGGTCCTGGATACGGCGGATCCACATGCGGCGCAGTTCCGGCGCCTCCAGCTTGGCGAGGATGAGCGCGTCCTTGATCGGAATGTGCCGCTGGTAGTGGAAACGGTTGAGAATCCACCGGCGGATCTCCTCCGGCGACAGCTCCCCGGCGTGCATGCGCACGTTGAAGGGGTGGCGGTTGTGGTATCGCGCCTCGGGCACGGCCCGCAGACGGGCCTCGAACTCGGCGGGGGTCCAGGATTCGGCGTTCACAGCTCGATCACCATTCCGTCGGCGGCCACCTCGACGCCCAGTTCGGCCAGCCTCTTGTGCTGGGGCGCGTCCGGGTCGACGAGGGGGTTGGTGTTGTTCAGATGCGTGTACAGGCACCGGCCGGGCAGCCGGGACAGTCGCTCCGCCGTCGCCTCGACGGGCAGGTGGCCCATCTCGGTCGCGGTGCGCGAGGAGATCCCGGTACGGCGGGGCTCCTCGTCGTCCCAGAAGGTGCCGTCGACGATCACACAGTCGGCCTCGGCCGTCGCCGCCTCAAGCTCGGGCGACCAGACGCCGAAGGCCGGGGCGTACAGGCACGTCCCGCCGCTCGCCCGGTCGGTGAAGCGCAGCGCGACCACCCAGTCGGGAGCCGCCGCCTCGTCCGAGGCGTAGCGGGGGCGTTTCCCGGAGACCGGGACCGCCTGGACACCGACGTCCTCGGTGAGCGCGACCTCGCCGTCCGCCGTCAGGTCACGCCAGCGCAGGTCGGCGTACGGGGAGAGTACCTCAGACAGCCTCAGCCCGCCGGTGAGCGCCCGGCGGACCGTGGGGGTGGCGACGATCTCCAGTTCGTCGGCCTCGCGCAGCCGGAACAGCCCCAGTGTGTGGTCGAGTTCGGCGTCGGTGAGGACCACGCGCATGACGCGTGTCCGCTCCGTGGGCGTACCGCCGGAACGCAGTGTCTCGACGTGTTCGGCGATGTCGGGGGTCGCGTTGACGATGTGGTCCTCGACGGCCAGCGACGCGTGGGTGCGCCGCCAGGCCGGGTTGGTGCGTGCCCCGGTACACCCGGGGCACGCACAGTTCCACTGGGGGACGCCACCGCCTGCGGCGGTTCCCAGAATTCGCAGTCGCATGGCGTGAACCCCCGTCCGGTTACCTGGTGGCCAGGAAGTACGCCGTCATCTCCATCGACGCCTCGACGACCTGGTAACCGGGCTTGTGCCAGGTGGCCTTCTCGCCTTGGCGCTCCGTGGTCTCGACCATGAGAGTGCACCGCCTTCCATGTGACGCGTGGGTTTTGGGTCACAACCGTTATGACCCGATATCAGTGCTTTCGTCAATGGTTGGCGGCAATTACGTCGGACCTATTTTCTGTTATTGGCCCCAAATATAATAATCTACCACTTTTGATACATATTTCATCGGATCAATCCGGGGCACAACACGACAGAAGCCCTGAGATACTCATGCACTGAACGCCAAATTCCGGACACCCGCGCCCCAGTCATCACCCGCCCCCGGAACCTCGTCTCAAGGGGCGCTCAGGCGTGCCGTAAGGACCGCTCCTGAGACCTGTGGGGACGCTTCGAGAACGCCTCAGTCGTCGCCGAGGCCGTCCCACGGCTGACGGCCGTCGGCGGCCCGTCGGCCCTCCGGGCAGTGCGCGCGGAAATCACACCAGGAGCAGAGCGGGCCCGTCCTGGGCGGGAAAACCTCGTCGATCCGAGGTGGTACTGCGGGTGGCGTGCGCCCCGCGGCGGCCGTACGGGAACCTCGGGGGGCCTCACCCGCCCAGGCCCGGTAGGCCTCGTCCGCCTCCGACGCCTCGACCGCGATCGCCTCGGCACGCCCGATGTGCCGGGCCAGGGACTCCTCGGAGTGCTCCCACTCCACGATCGAGCCCGTCGGCAGATGGTGCAGCTCCACCCGGTGGCAGGGGCGGCGCATCATCCGGGAGGAGGCGACGGCGTAGACGGCCAGCGCCAGCGAGGAACGCGCGTCGTCCTCGGTCAGCGGGCGGCGGCCCGTCTTGTAGTCCACGACGACCAGTTCGTCACCGCGCCGGTCGAGCCGGTCGACCCGCCCTGAGACGGCGATGACGGACGTCCTGGTGGCGACCGTACGCTCGACCCCGACCGGCTCGTCAGCGGGGTCCAGCGAGGCGGCGTAGCCCATGACCATCTCACGGGCCCGCGCACGCCACGCCGCCGACTGGGCGGCGTCGCGGAACCCCTCGCCGATCCAGCCGTTGTTCAGCAGGACACCCGCCATCACGGGCGTGCGCCGCTCGTACGGCTCCCGCCACCACCCGGCCAGCGCGTTGTGCACGCTGACGCCGACGCTGTTGTGCGCCCACGGCGGACCCTTCTGCGGCGCCGGCCGGTCCAGGTAGGTGAACCGGTAACGCCTCGGGCAGTCCAGCCAGGTGTTCAACCGCGACGGCGTGCACGAGTACAGCCGCCGCGGCATGCCCTCCAGGGGCAGCTGGTCCATGAAAGGACTACTCGTCGTTCAGGTTGATCCGGATGCCCGCGGCCCTGGTGCCGTCGGTGAGCGGCCCTTCCTTCTCCTCGACCGTGCCGCGGGTCAGCGAACCGGAGAGCCAGGCGTCGAACTGCGGCTCCAGGTCGCCGATCGTGGACTCCTCGCCGTGCGCGGGCAGCACCCGGGTGCGGTGCGGCAGCGTGAACAGCCTGCCGCCGATCGCGGTGAGCTGGTCGGCCAGCGCGGGATACTCCCCGCCGATCCTGCCGGGACCGTCGGCCTGCAGCGTCTTGCCACTGAAGACCGCGTCGAGCGCCTCGCAGTACAGCGAGACCCCGCCCTGCGAGACGCCGGGCGTCGAGAGGACCTCAAGCTGGACGCCCGCGACGCCGAACAGCCCCTCGTCCTCCATCTCGATGTCCGGCCACGTCTCCGACCAGGTCAGCCGCCACAGCGGCCGGTCCTTCGGGTGGAGCGCGACCACGGCCTCGTCACGGGCCGCCACCTCGATGGCCGCACCCACGTGGTCGGGCAGACCATGGGTGCAGACGACCGCCAGCACCTCCCGCTCGCCGACCTTCTCCAGGATCGCCTCCGCGTCACGCGCGGGGTCGATGACGATGACCTCCTCATCGTCACCCACGATCCAGGTGTTGTTCTCGACCTTGTGCTCGACGCCGTCGACATCGACGACGCCCTCGGTCACCACTCGCTCGATACGCGCTGTCACGCTTCCGCACTTTACCTGTTTTCTTTGCGACGCCTTCGGCGTCGCGGGTTCGGGCGCCCTGTCTCTTTGCTCCGCCTGACGGCATCGCGGGGTTCGGGCGCTTCGAGCCGACGCTTTCCCTCGTCGCTCATCCGCTTCGCTCCTTCGCTCCTCAGTCCAAGCGCCGGCGCGCCCGAACCGAAACCCTTCACACACGACACCGGTAAGTCCCTTCACACCGCCTTCGGCAGAGCGGGCTTGGACCCCCTCACTCCCAGCACCGGGAAAGCACGAGCCGAACCCCTCGCACACAGCGTCGGGAGGGCCTGAGCCGAAAGACGGAAAAGGGGTCGGTCTCAGGTGGGGGTGTTCAGGAGGGTGCGGATGGCGGTGATGATCAGTTGTACGGCCAGGGCGGACAGGAGGAGGCCGGAGACCCGGGTGATGAGTTCCACGCCGTTCTCCTTGATCACCCTTATGACGGTGACCGAGAAACGCATGAACACCCACAGCAGGATGTGCACGACGGCGATGGCCAGGGCCAGGGCCAGGATGCCGCCGTCCTTGTGGCCGGCCTGCTGGGCGAAGACGATCGTGGCGACGATCGCGCCCGGCCCGGCGAGCAGTGGGGTGCCGAGCGGGACGAGCGCCACGTTGACGTTGGACCGTACGGCGTTGGCGGGAGGCTCGGTGTCTCCGGTGAGCAGTTGCAGGGCGACCAGCAGAAGCAGGAGGCCACCGGCGATCTGCATGGCCGCCACCTCGACGTGCAGGTATCCCAGGATGGCCTGACCGAAAACAGCGAAGATCACGATGAGGCAGAACGCGACGATGGGGGCCTGCCAGGCGATCCTGCGACGTTCGAGGGCCGTACGACCACCCGTGTAGGCGAGGAAGAGCGGGATGATCCCGGGCGGGTCCATGATCACGAACATCGTGACGAACGCCTCGACGAAGAACTGGACGTCGAACACCCGTTTCCCCTGACCCTCGGTAAGGAACACGCCATGACAGACCAGACGTTCCCGACCCGCAGGGTAGCAAGCATCCCCGTTCTCCTCACTCCAAGTAGCCCTCCCGGAATTCGGCCCCCTCAGACCACCCGGTAACGGCCCCACCGCCCTCGGGCGGACACGCCTCACCACCTGCCCGAAGAACGACGAGGAGTTCTCCCGGCTCACACAGACGAGCCGCACCGGCCCTCAGACCCCCGGCCCCCACACGGAAAGAAGAGCGCACGGCCAACCACAAGCCCGAAGCGAAGACTTTGATCTTGGCCCTACCAGTGCCGTGCGTGAGGGGTGTCGGCTTGGGCGCGTCGGTGTCTGGACTGAGGAGTGAGGGAGCGCAGCGGACGAACGACGAGGGAAAGCGTTGGCTCAAGGCGCCCGA
>NZ_JBEPEI010000032.1:0-59181 GCF_040300765.1 Streptosporangium sp. NPDC000239
CAGCACCTCCGTGCCCTGGCGGACGAGCTCAAGGGCGAGCGAGGTGCCGAACCTGCCCAGCCCGATCACCACCACCGGGTCGTCTCTCCTGTCAGCCAACGATGACCTGCTCCTCGGGGAGCTCGTAGCGGCGGGTGCGTTCCTTCAGGGCGAGCGCGGAACCGAGGGTGAGAGGCCCGAGCCGGCCCGTGAACATTAGCAGCACGAGCAACAGCTGACCGGCGGGTGTGACGTCGGCCGTGATTCCGGTGGACAGACCGGCGGTGCCGAAGGCCGAGATGACCTCGAACAGCACCCGGTCCAGGCTGTGCGGGGTCAGCACGAGCAGCGTGTAGGTCGAGACGGCGATCAGGCAGAGACCGAGCACGACGAGCGAGACCGCCTGCCGTTGCGCTGACTCGGGCAGACGGCGATGACCGATGTTCACCCGGCTCTCACCTCGCATCTCGGCCCAGACGACGAACGCCAGCAGGCCGAAGGTCGTGACCTTGATACCGCCCGCGGTCCCGGCGCTGCCGCCGCCGATGAGCATCAGCGAGTCGGTGACCAGCCAGCTGGAGGGATACATCTGCGCGATGTCCAGGCTGTTGAAGCCCGCTGTGCGCGGCATCACCGCGGCGAAGAACCCGGCCAGCACCTTGGCGGGACCGCTGAGCGGCCCCAGTGTCGCCGGGTTGGACCACTCGGTGACGGTGAGGGCCACGGTGCCCGCCGCCAGCAGAACCGCGGTGACCGTCAGGGTGATGCGGGTCAGCAGCGACCAGCGGTCGGGACGGCGCCATGAGCGCAGCAGTTCGAACACCACCGGAAACCCGAGCCCGCCCACGATCACCGCCGCCGCGATCGTCAGGCACACCCACGGGTCGGCCACGAACCGGGTGAGGTTGTCCGGCCACAGGGCGAACCCGGCGTTGTTGAACGCCGAGACCGCGTGGAAGATCCCGAGGTAGAGCGCGCGGCCGAACGACTCGCCGTATCCGGTCGCGAACCGCGCCGTGAGGACGATCGCGGCGAGCGACTCACAGGCGAGGCTGAACAGCACGACGTCGCGCACCACCCGCCGTACGTCCGCCATGTTGAGCGCCTTGGTCTCGGCCTGGGCGAACAGGCGGGCCCGCAGCCCGATCCGCCCGGTGACGAGAACGGTGAACAGGGTGGCCAGGGTCATGATGCCCAGGCCGCCCACCTGGATCAGCACGGCGATGACGACCTCGCCGAACACCGACCAGTGCGAGACCGTGTCGACGACCGTCAGGCCGGTGACGCACACGGCGGAGGTCGCGGTGAACAGCGCGGTGAGCCAGCCGGCGGACTCCCCGGAGGAGGTGGCGAACGGAAGCGCGAGCAGGGCGGTACCCACCAGCACCGCGCTCCCGAAACCGGTCACGACCACCTGAGCCGGATGCCGGAGACGATCCAGCACCGCCGGCACCCGCCCGCGCCCTCTCACGAGGCGGACTCCCCCCGTACCCGGTCGCGCAGTCGCCGGGCGGCGCCGTACCAGGCGGGAACGTCGCGTTCCTCGTCGAACCAGCGCGCGACCACCACGTCGGTGGACGAATGCAGCAGGATCGACAGCACGATCGTCACCGCGACCAGCTGGAAGACCTCCTGTGCCGCGACGATCCCGGAGCCGAGCACGATCAGGCCGTAGACCACCGAGGCGAACCCCTTGGGTCCGAACCACGCCGCCGCGGCCTGTTCCCGCAGCGTCAGCCGTGCCCCCAGGAAGGAGATCCAGATGGCCACCGGCCTGGCCAGTACCAGCGCCAGGATCGCGAACAGCCAGCCGCGCCAGCCGACTGAGCCCAGTAGCGGCCAGCTGATCAGCGCGCCGAACACCAGCAGCGCCGCCAGCTTGAACACCTCCGCGATCAACTCACCGAAGTGCTCGAACGACTCACGCTGCCGCTCGCCGAAGGTGGCCACGGTGATGCCCGCGCAGAACGCGGCCAGGAACAGGTTGCCGTGCGTCGCCTTGCCCAGCGCCAGCACCAGCAGGCCGATGGCCAGGGCGTTGAGGGGCTCGTACGCGGTGGAGGCGGAGAACCACCGGGTCTGTTCCAGCCTGATGGCCAGCCACGGGACGACGACCCCGATCAGCACCCCGACGCCGAGTTCCAGCCCCAGCTCTCCCAGGTGCAGGTCCTTCGACCCGGCGGCGACCGCCAGGAACAACATCACGAACGGCAACGCCAGCCCGTCGTTGACGCCGGACTCGACGTTGAGCAGTTGCCGCAGCCGGGGCGGCACCTTGTCGTTGCCGACCAGCGCGGCGGCGAAGACCGGGTCGGTGGGGGCCAGGATCGCGCCGATCAGCAGTGACTCGGTCCAGCCCAGGCCGATCAGGTAGTGCGCGCCCACTGCGGTGACCACCAGCGTCAGCGGCAGTCCCCAGCCCAGCGCCCGGCCCGGCAGCTTCCAGGCGCCGCTCAGGTCCTTCCAGCCGACCCGCATGCCGTCGGTGAACAGCACCGTGAACAGCGCCAGCTCGGCCAGCGTGCCGACGAGCTCGTCGCCGGGTCTCAGGGAGATCACCCCGAGCACGCCGTCGCCCAGCACGAACCCGCCGACCAGGAACAACGCCGCCGTCGACAGGATCGTCCGGCGGGCCAGGCTGGACAGCAGCACCGCCAGCAGCAGCAGACCCGCGAACGAGATCAGGAGTGTGTCCATCAGCGTTCCGCCGATCGGAGTCCGGCAAAACACCTGGTGTTCATCGGCTGCCGCATGGCCCGTGCCTCCGCCTGTGCCCAAAGGGATACGTCCTCGCCGACCAGACTTCCCGGCACACCGTGCCCAACCGTAACAGCAGCCATGAACCTCCAAGCCACGGGTACGGCGTCGCGACGGGTGGGCTCCCGGAGGCCGATCAGGTGAAGCGGCCTCACCAGGCCCAGGACGGGTCGCCGGTGGCGTCTCCGGACACCTCCCACAGCCGCTCGCGGGCGTCGGCGTCGTAGGCGAAGGCGGGGGCGTCGACCGGCCGCAGGTTCTCGTCCAGGTAGACGCCGCGCAGCGCCGCTCTGCCCCGCGCCGCGGGGTCGGCGTGCTCCTGCCAGGTGGTGGTGCGGGTGGCCAGGGTCGCGTAGGTCTCACCCAGCCGTTCCGCCGGGACCGCGAACCGGTTCTTGGGCGCGTACAGCGCGCGCAGGGCCCAGGGCAGGGCCGCGATGCGGTCGGCGTCGAGCCGTACGGCGGGCACGCGGACGCAGGCGACGTCCAGGACGCCGCGGGTGCGCAGGGCCAGCGTGTAACCGGTCATGATCTGGGCGAGCTTGGCGTGGTAGTACGCCTTGGTCGGGGTGTACCAGGCGGGATCGTCGAGGTGGTCGAAGCGGATGGCGATACGCGGCATGGTGACCAGTCCCTTGCTCGCGACGTTGATCACCCGGGGGCGGGGGGCGGCGGCCAGCGGCGGGCTCAGGAGCGCGGTGAGCAGGAAGGGCCCCAGATGATTGGTCGCCCAGAACAGCTCGTGGCCGGATGCGGTGAAGGCCGGTCGGCGCATCGTCTGGTCGAACACCGCGGCGTTGTTGATCAGGACGTCGAGACGGTCGTTCTCGCGGGAGATCCGGTCGGCCGCCGCGCCGATGGAGACCGGATCGGAGAGGTCGGCCACGACGAGGGTGGCGGGGTGGGCCGCGGAGGCGTTGATCGTCTCCAGGGCGGTCCGGCCGCGGTGCGGGTCGCGGCACAGGGCCAGGACACGGTGTCCCTGCGTGGCCAGTCGGCGTGCGGCTCGCAGGCCGATTCCGGCGTTGGCTCCCGTGACGGCGATCGTGAGTGGTTCAGGGTGAGGCATACAAAGTCCTCTTTGTTCGGAACGTTCCGAACAGCATAGAATGATCGCATGGGGACCGTCGAGGAGTTCGTGGAGAGTGCCGGGCTGTACTTCGAACGGCTGGGACTCAGCCGCACGTCCGGCCGCGTGATCGGGTGCCTGCTGGCCGACACCGGTGAGGGCCTCGACGCCCCGGGGCTGTGCGGGCGACTCGGCGTCGCCAAGAGCAGCATGAGCGTGGCCCTGCGTCAGCTGGAGCACGGCGGGCTCATCGAGCGCTACCGCCCTCCGCGAGCACGGCGGGACCACCACCGGCTGACCGAGGACGTCTTCGGGCGCGCGTTCCGGGCGAAGATGACCGAGTTCACCGCCTTCGCCGAACTGGCCGAGCAAGGGCTCGGCGCGGTGGGCGGCCATCCCGCGGCCCGTGCCCGGCTGGAACTCATGCGCGACATGTACGCGTTCATGGCACGGGAGTTCCCCAGGCTTCTCGACCGCTGGGAGGCGGAGAGAGCCGGTGTCGCCCGCCCGCCCGACGGTTCCGCCGCGGCCGACCCGCTGCGGTGATCCGCCGTCCCCAGCCGGGTGATCGGAGGCGCCCGAACGGTGGAAACCCCTGCTCTCGGGCAGGGGCTCGCTTGAGGGCGGGCGGCCAAGGGCCGAAAGCACAGGTGGCCGGGGCGCGCCCGTCAGGGATCAGGGGATGTACTTGAGGAAGTAATAGCCCGCCTGGCGGTATCGGTCGCCGGAGTCCCACCGGCAGCCTCCGAGCCCGGTGAAGTCGCCGTTCTCGGCGGCGTCCCTTACCCGGCCCAGCAAGCTTCCGAGGTCTCGTAGCGGCTGGACCAGTACCAGTTCGGCGGCAGCGGAGCGAAGGCGGAGAAGGCGCGGCTCTCGGCTGAGGCTCCGGCCTGGTAGCCGACGGACGCGGACCCGGCGCCGACCAGAACGGCTGTGCCCAGTGCCGTCGCGAGTAGCGCGGCAGGTAATCGGCGGATCTTCATGGCGGCTCCTCGGCCGGGTGGAAAGACACCTTCAGAGGACCACCGATCGATGAGGGCGGGGAGTTCACGGCTTTCCATATTCCGGACGCATGGTCCGGACAGCGGGACCGGTTTGTGCTGCGCCGAGGATCACGGGAGGTACACGTCGAAGTACCAGCCCGCCGGCCAGCCCTGGCCACCGTCGTAGTGGTAGCAGCCGCTCGCCGAGGTGTGGTCGCCACGGTCGGCGCCCTCCCGCCGGGTCGTCCAGCAGGCGTCCTGGGAGGGGAAGGGGCCCTGGCGGTACCAGTCCGGTGGCAGGGACGCAGAGGAACGGGCCTCGGCGGTGGACGTTGCGGCGGTGTCGGCGGCAGTCGCCGACGCGGCACCGGGCAGAGCGCCGACTCCGAAGGCGAGCGCAAGCGCTGCCACGGCATGCAGCGTGTGGATTTTCACCAAAGGGCTCCTCTGCGAGGCGGGGTGATCATCTCAAGATGACCATCAAATGCCGGAGCCGAGGAGCTAACGCTTTCTCATATTTCGGTCACCTGGTGCCGCTCTGCGACCCCCGCCGTCTCAAGCGGGGTCGTGAGCTCTTCATCACACGTTCGATACAGAACACAGGACTCAGAACAGGGCCTGGTTCCTCACCGATCCGATGCCCGACTGCTCTGCCGGGGAGAGGATTTCGGCCCTACAGCCCCACTGCCTGCGGTAAGACAATCGCCAGGTGACATTGACCATAGGGGCCGAGGGCCTGAGCAGTGAGCAGGCCGAACGGCTCTTGGCCGCCAACGGCCCCAACCGGGTGGCGGCCGGACAGGGGCACCGAGGGCTGCGCCTGCTGGCGGCCCAGTTCACCAGCCCGATCGTGCTGATCCTGATCGCGGCGACGGTGCTGTCGATGGTGCTGGGCGACCTCGCCGACGGGCTCATCATCATGGTGATCGTCGCGGCCAGCGGCGCGCTGGGCTTTTGGCAGGAACGCTCGGCCGGCAACGCGGTCCAGGCGCTGCTGCATCAGATCCGTCTCCACACCGAGGTGATCAGGGACGGCAGGGAGCAGTCCGTCCCCACCGAGGAGATCGTGGCCGGGGACCTGGTAGTGCTGCGTGCCGGGGACATCGTGCCGGCCGACTGCACCGTACGTGATTCACACAGCCTGCTGGTGAACGAGGCGGCGCTGACCGGCGAGTCCTTCCCTGCGGACAAGACGGACGGGGCGACGCTGTACGCCGGAACCCATGTGGCCAGCGGCAGCGGCCTGGCACACGTCGAGCGCACCGGCCGGGACACCGAACTGGCCGCGGTCAGCGCGCGGCTGACGGACCGTCAGGTGGCCACCGGGTTCGAGCGCGGCATGACCGCGTTCGGCATGTTGCTGGTGCGGGCGATGACCGTGCTGGTCACCGCCATCTTCATCGTCAACCTGGTGCTTCACCGGCCGTTCGTGGAGTCGCTGCTGTTCTCGCTGGCCCTGGCGGTGGGGCTCACCCCGCAGTTGCTGCCCGCGATCGTCGCCGTCAGCCTCTCGGCGGGCGCCCGGCGCATGGCCGCCGAGAAGGTCATCGTCAAACGGCTGGACGCGATCGAGGACTTCGGCGCCATGAGTGTCTTGTGCACCGACAAGACCGGAACCCTCACCGTGGGTGTGGTCGGCCTGGACGCCGCTCTCGACCTCCAGGGGGCGCCCAGCGCGCGGGTATTGGCACTGGCCCGGCTCAACGCCGGACTGCAGCACGGATTCGTCAACCCGCTGGACCAGGCGATCATGGCAGGCGCGCCGCCGCTGGATGCGGGCGGGCGCCTGGACGAGGTGCCGTACGACTTCCAGCGCAAGCGCCTGTCGGTGCTGGCCGAGCACACCGGAGTGCCGACCCTGGTGACCAAGGGCGCGCTGGAATCGGTGCTCCAGGTGTGCGCCACCGCCCGCGTCGGTGATCGTGTCGTCGCGCTGGAGACGGTGCGCGGGCAGGTGGAACAGCGTTTCGCCGAACTCAGCGCCGCAGGCTTCCGGGTTCTGGGGGTGTGCACCGCCGAGTTGCCCGGGCGATCGGCGGTCACCGCCGACGACGAGCGCGACATGACTCTGGCCGGGCTGCTGGCCTTCCACGACCCGGTCAAGCCCGGCGCCGCCGAGGCCGTCGGTGACCTGGCCGCGCTCGGCGTCTCCGTCCGGTTGATCACCGGCGACAACCGCCTGGCCGCCGGACAGATCGCCCGCCAGGTGGGGCTGGACGGCCCCGTGCTCACCGCAGCCGACATCGACCCTCTCACCGACCGGCAACTGGCCGAACGCGTGACGAACGTCCAGGTCTTCGCCGAGGTGGACCCCCGGCGCAAACAGCGCCTGGTGACCGCGCTGCGCGCCTCGGGCGCCACCGTCGCCTTCCTGGGTGACGGCATCAACGACGCCCCGGCGCTGCACACCGCCGACATCGGGATCTCGGTGGACACGGCGGTCGACGTGGCCAAGCAGTCAGCCGCCATCGTGCTGCTGGACAAGGACCTCAAGGTCATCGCCGACGGAATACGGCTGGGCAGACGCACCCTGGTCAACACCCTCAAATACATCCGGGTGACCATCAGCGCCAACTTCGGCAACATGCTCAGCATGGCCGCGGCGGCTGTCTTCCTGCCCTTCCTCCCGCTGCTGCCCCGTCAGATCCTGCTGCTGAACTTCCTGTCCGACATCCCGGGCACCACCATCGCCACCGACACGGTCGATCCGGAACAGCTCCGGCGGCCTCACTCCTGGGACGTCGCCCGGATCCGCACCTTCATGATCATATTCGGCCTGCTGAGCTCCGTTTTCGACATCGCCACGTTCCTGATCCTGCGAGCGGGTCTGAACGCCGGCACCGACCTGTTCCGCACCGGCTGGTTCGTGGAGTCCACCGCCACCGAACTGGCCGTCATGCTCGTGCTGCGCACCGCCCGCCCGTTCTTCCGCAGCCGCCCCTCCCCCGCGCTGTTGTCGACCAGTCTCCTGGTGGCGGCCTTCACCGTGGCCCTGCCCTACACTCCGGCCGCCGCGGTGCTGGGCCTGGTGCCGCTCCCCTGGAGCGTGCTGGCCGTACTGGCCGCGCTCACCGCCGTGTACGTCACCGCCAACGAGATGACCAAGCGCCTGTTCCACCGCGTCATGACGGTGTGACCGGACGCCCGCAGCACGAGCGGCCGTCGGGTTGGGATCTCCCCGCCCCGGCAGTTCCTGCTGCTGGTGTATCCGGCCTGCCGGGTCAGGCACGCTGGCGGCCTTTCCGGTGCCGAGCGGCTGCGGCTCCGCCAACGGGCATCGGAACGGACCACCGCTCGTCGAGGCCGCCGTCGAGGATGTGCTCGCGCGCATCTCAGGAACACCGGTCGCGGTCTCGGTCAGACCGGACAGCCGGTGCCCACGACGTTCCCGACGACCAGCGCGGTGGTCTGCGGGACCCCCGTCCAGGCTCCTTGTTCGCGGGCACGGGCCCGATGTCCACTGCGGCCAGGACCTTCGCCTCTGCCTCCGAACCGCCTCGGGCGACAGTCTGGAGGCAGTCATCCAGGAGGACCGAAACCATGAAAATGCGCGCCGCCGTCGTCACCGCCTTCGGTAAGTCTCTGGAGATCCAGGAGATCTCCGTCCCCGAACCCGGCCCCCACCAGGTTCTGGTCCGCATCGAGGCCAGCGGCCTGTGCCACACCGACATCCACGCCGCCCACGGTGACTGGCCGGTCAAGCCGGCGCTGCCCTTCACTCCCGGGCACGAGGGCGTCGGCGTCATCGAGGAGATCGGCTCCGCGGTGACCGGCCGCGCCGTCGGCGAGCGCGTCGCCATCCCGTGGCTGGGTTACGCCTGCGGCACCTGCGAGTACTGCGTCAGCGGCCGTGAGACCCTGTGCGAGTCCCAGAAGAACACCGGCTACGCCTTCGACGGCGGCCACGCCGAGTACGCCGTCGCCCACGCCGACTACGTCGTCCCGGTCCCCGACGGCCTCTCCCCCGCCGAGGCCGCCCCGCTGACCTGCGCGGGCGTCACGACCTACAAGGCCGTCAAGGTATCCGGCCTACGCCCGGCCGAGCGCGCCGCGATCTTCGGCATCGGAGGCCTGGGCCATCTCGCCCAGCAGTACGCGCAGATCTTCGGCGCCGAGACCATCGCCGTCGACATCACCGCCGACAAGCTTCGGCTCGCCGAGGAACTGGGAGCCGCCCACACCGTCAACGCCGCCACCGGTGACCCGGTCGCCGAGATCAAGGCCCTCGGCGGGGCCGACGTGGCGATCGTGCTCGCCGCCAGCCCACGCGTACTGGAGCAGGCCCATGCCTGCCTGCGACGTGGCGGCCGCCTGGTGCTGGTCTCCCTGCCCAAGGACAACGCGATGAAGCTGCCGATCTTCGAGACCGTCCTGGGGGGCATCAGTGTGATCGGCTCCATCGTCGGTACCCGCGGTGACCTGGCCGAGGTCTTCCGGCTGCACGCCGCCGGGCGAACCAGGGTGATCTACGAGACCCGCAAGCTGGAGGAGATCAACTCCTCCTTCACCGAGGTCCTCGACAGCACCGTCCCGGCCCGGCTGGTCTTCGAGCTGTGACCTCCCCTCTCCTGCGGCGCGGCCGGCGCCCGCAACATCGTCTGCCTGCTCTGGATCATCCGGTTGGGCGAGCGTCGCGGACCGTTGACAGCCGGTCTCCATGGTGGTCCCTTCCGGCGACGGACTCTGATCTCGTCGTCCGGATCAGCGACCGGGCGCCGCAGAGACCAAGGACCCGCCGGGGTGACGCGACATCCCGGCGACGCAGGACTTCCGGCCCTGCCCGCATGACCGGAAGCGCAGTGAGATGGACAAGGAACCCCCACTCCCCAAGGAGGACACGATGCGCGTGAAGGTCAGCGAGATCATGACCCGCGAGGTGACGTCCGTCGACGGCGCCACCCCGTTCAAGGACGTCGCCGAGGTGCTCATCGCCCACGGTGTCAGCGCGGTCCCGGTCGTCGACGCCGGAAACCACGTCATCGGTGTCGTCTCCGAGGCGGACCTACTGCATAAGGAGGAGTTCAAGGAGCAGTACTACCGCGAGGGCTACCAGCCACCGCTGCGCGCCCGGCTGCGCCACCGGCTCGCCCAGGAGCAGGACCGGGGCAGGGCCAAGGCGCACGGTGACACCGCCGCCGAACTGATGACCTCCCCCGCCGTCACCGTCCGCCCCCAGTCCGCGATCGTGTACGCGATACGCCTGATGGACGAGCACGGCGTCAAACGTCTGCCGGTCGTCGACGAGAACGGGGTCCTGCAGGGCATCGTCAGCCGCCAGGACCTGCTCAAGGTCTTCCTCCGCTCGGACGCGGCGATCACCGAGGAGATCCGGAGAGACATTCTGGACCGCTCTGTGTGGACCGACACCTCCCAGGTGAAGGTCTTGGTGCACCGGGGCGTGGTGACTCTGACCGGCCGGATGGAACAGCGCAGCGAGGCACAGCTCACCGCGCACATGGCGCTGCGGGTCAACGGTGTGGTCGATGTCGTCGACGAGATCCGATGGGACGAGGACGGCTCCCCCGCGTGAACGGACCGGTAGCGGTCCCGGTCGGCGGGACCATCGGCGGCGGCCGCGGGACCTTGGTCTCCGTCGCCAAGGCGCCGTAGCGGACATGCTGGTGCCAGGCAGGCAACCCCGGAAGACAAGGAGATCATGAGATGACCGTCACGAAGGAAGAAGTACGGGTCCGCGGAGCGGAGCTCGCCGAGAAGATCAAGGAGTTCATCCACGAGGGCAACGTCTGCCGGATCATCGTGAAGAACGCTCACGGGCACACCGTGCTGGAGATACCGGTCACCGTCGGGGTGGTGGCGTTCATCGCCGCTCCCGCGGTGACCGCGGTGGGCGCGCTGGCCGCACTGGCCGCGGAGTGGTCCATCGACGTCGAACGCGACGAGCCAGGCGACGAAATCGCCTAGCGCGCCGCTGCTCGGCCACGCGCACCCCCTGCTGAGGGAGCGCATCAGCTCGGCGCCGCGCCGTACGGTGGTGGTGCTCGGCTCGGGTTCGGCGTCGTCGATGACCTGCGGGGCCACGCGCTTCGGATGGCGTATCCGCCGTTAGCCCAGCGGCACACTCCACAGCAGCCGGGTTCCGCCCTCGGGGAGAGATTCGGCGGTGAAGGAGCCTCCGAGTTGCGCGGCCCGCTCCTCAAGGTTGCGCAGGCCGCTGCGGCGGCCGCCGGAGGGCAGCCCGGCCCCGTTGTCGGTCACCGCCAGGGTGATGTGACCGTCGGCGACCTGCGCCGACACCTCGGCCCTGGTCGCTTCGGCGTGCCTGACCAGGTTGGAAAGCGCCTCCCGCAGGACCGCCAGCAGATGCTCGGCCACCGGTTCGGGCACCTCACTGTCCAGGTGGCCCTCCATCCGCAGGGCGGGCATGAAGCCGAGGCGATCACGCGCCCCTTCCACCAGGGTGACGACGCGCGCACGCAAACTGGGAACGTCGGCCTGGCGTGGCGTCTGCAACGCGAAGATAGTGGAGCGGATCTGCCGGATGGTCTCGTCCAGCTCGTCGATCGCGCCCTGCAGGCGGCCGGACGCCTCGGGCCGCTCCACCAGCCGCACCGTACTCATCAAGGTCATCGCGACCGCGAACAACCGCTGAATGATCACATCGTGCAGATCCTTGGCGATTCGGTCCCGATCCTCCAGCAGGCCCAGGCGTTCGGCGTCCTGCCGAGCCTCGGCCAACTCCAGGGCGATCGCCGCCTGCCCCGCGAAGGCGTGCAGCAGGCGCAGCTCCGCCTGGCCGAACGGCATCCGGCCCACACGCCTGACCAATGACAGCACGCCTCGTACCGCCGCGCCCGCACCGAGTGGCACGGCACCGGCAGATCCGATCGGCACAACCCCCTCGAAGATCGTCGCGACGTCCGTACCCGCCGGATCGCTGATGGCGAAGGGGTCGCCGTTCACGAAGGCTCGACCTGCCAGCGAACCGGCGACGGGAACCCGGGAACGGGCGAGTCGTCCGGCGTCCCCTCCGTCCACGACCACCAGATCGAGGTTCTCCTTCGCCTCGTCGGGCAGGAGAATCGCCACGATGTCGGCGTCGATCATCTGTCTGGCCCGTTGCGCCACCAGGGTGAGGACCTCCTGTGGGTCGGCGCCGGACAGCAGGCTCGTGGTGACCTCGGAGGAAGCCGCCAGCCAGGTCTCCCTGCGGCGGGTCTGCTCGTACAGGCGTGCGTTCTCGATCGCCACGCCTGCGGCCGTGGCGAGCGCGATGACGATCGCCTCGTCCTCCTCGTCGAACTCGGCACCGCCGCGTTTCTCGGTGAGGTAGAGGTTGCCGAACACCTCATCGCGGACCCGGATCGGAACCCCGAGGAAGGACCCCATCGGAGGATGGCCGGGCGGGAACCCGTAGGACTCCGGATGGTCGGAGATGCGGGCCATCCGCAACGACTGCGGTTCCTTGATGAGCAGGCCGAGCAGGCCCAGGCCGTGCGGCCAATGCTCGATCTGGGCGATCTCCTCCTCGCTCAGCCCGACCGGGACGAACTGCACCAGGGTGTTCTCCATTCCGACTACACCCAGGGCTCCGTAGCTGGCGTCCACCAGGGTGGTCGCGGTCTCCACGATCCGACGCAGCACGGTCTCCAGGTCCAAGTCGCTGCCGACCGAGACGACGGCGTCCAGCAGCGCGTGCACGCGGTCACGCGTGGCCAGCACCGCCTCCAGCCGCGTCTGAAGCTCCGACAACAGTTCGTCCAGCCGCATGTGCGGGAACACCGAACGAGACTCACCGATCGACATGTTCCGAAGTCTGGCATCAAAACATGACAGCGCCCACCCTCAAGAGGGCGGGCGCCGGGATGCGGGTTGGGGTTGCGAGCAGGCATCTACCTGAGCACCGGGTAGGCGCGGACCAGCGGGGTGCGGCTCCACCAGGCGCCGACGCCCCAGGTGTCGCCCGCGCCCGCCAAAGCCAGCCCGATCAGGATGATCGAGTAGATCAGGTGGTCGTCCATGAACGGGTTGGTGGTCAGGGGCAGTTCGGCGGCCCACATCATCAGCAGCATCAGGGTGCCGGCGGCGGCGGCGATGCGGATGCCGGCACCCAGGAGCAGGGCGGTGCCGACGCCGAGCAGGCCGAGCATGAACAGCCAGTCGACCCAGGCCTGTCCGGCCAGGGCGGAGAACAGGCCGCCAAGGGCGTTCTCGCCGGTGCCCTTGAGGAAGCCGGTGGTGGGGCTGCCACCGGCGACCCAGGCCTTGGCGGCCGGGGTGGCGAAGCCCCAGCCGAAGGTCTTGTCCAGGAACGCCCACAGGAAGACCCACCCCAGCGCGATACGGGCGGCGGCCCAGGCGTAGCGGGCCCGGTGCGTGCCGTCCGAGGACGAGGCGGCGCTGTGCGGAGCGAGAGGGGAAACGCGGCGTCCTGCGGTGATGGCCATGACCGTTCCTTTCAGGGGGGTTTGTCGCTTCCCATCACATCGGCTGCGACGTCCGGTGTGCAGTGCCGTACGGCTTGAGCCGCAGGGACCTTCGACCTCACCTAACCCCACCGGCGAACCGGCCGGTGGCCGTGTCCGGGCCGTTCCGGGCCGCGTCCGGAACCGGTGGTGGCCTCTGCCGAAAGTCCTTCCGGCGAGGACTTCGGCCCCTACTTCCCCGCGCCGCCCGGGGATGGGATTCAGGTGAAGGCACCCACGGAAGGTGAAGAAGATGAACACGCTGGTGCGCGGGGGTTCCACGGGACTCTTCCCTGAGATCTTCGGCCGGCCGGGCTCACCGTTGGCGGAGCCGTGGCCCACGGCAGGACAGCCGATCCGGCTTGAGGACTACGTCGAGGACGACCGCTACGTACTGCGCGCCGAGCTGCCGGGCATCGATCCGGGCAAGGACCTGAAGATCACTCTCACCGGCGGTGTGCTCACCGTCCGCGCCGAACGCCGCCGCAAGGGCCGGGACGGCCACCGCACCGAGTTCCGCTACGGCACGTTCTCCCGTTCCATCGCGCTGCCCCCCGCAGCCGACGCCAAGGACGTCAAGGCGACGTACGCCAAGGGGATCCTCACCGTCAGCGTGAGGCTCACCCGTGTCGAGCGACCCGGTATGCGAACCCCCGTCGAGAACCCCACCCCCAGGAGGAAGCGATGCGCGTGAACGTCGGCGACGTGATGACCCGCACGGTGGTGTCGGTCAGCGGTGACACCTCGTGCAAGGACGTCGCCGAGGCGCTCGTCGCCCACGGCGTCAGCGCGGTTCCCGTACTGGACGCCGACGGCCACGTCATCGGCGTCGTCTCCGAGGCCGACCTGCTGCTGAAGCAGGAGCTCAAGGACCGCTACCACCACGAGGAACGCAGGCCGGCGTCGCGAACCCGGCCATCTCATCCGATCGGCCTCGGGGAGAACGGTGAAAGGACACACGAGAACACCGCCGCCGATGTGATGACCTCTCCCGCCGTCACGGTCGAACCACAGCAGGCCACCGCCTACGCCATGAGGCTGATGGACGCCAACGGGATCAAACGTCTGCCGGTCGTCGATCGGCGGGGCAGGCTCGTCGGCATCGTCAGCCGTCGTGACCTGCTAAAGATCCTCATCCGGCCGGACGCCGACATCGCCCGGGAGATCCAGGAAGACGTCCTGGGCCGCTACCCACGCCAGGACGCCTCCACGATCTCGCTGTCGGTGGATCGAGGGATCGTGAGGCTGACCGGACGGGTGAAACGACGCAGCGACGCGCGGATCACGGCACACATGGCGACCATGACGAACGGTGTACTCGACGTGATCGACGAGCTGAAGTGGGACGAGGACGACGCCCCGGCTCCGCAGGATCGATGACCCCACCTCCCGTGGCGGCAAGGACGCTGGTCGAGGTCGGCCTTGCCGCCTACGGTCACACACTGGACCCACGCGTACGGGAGACCTTCACCAGATGCTGGAGCCTGCCCTGCGATTGCCCGCCGTCTGGCCGAGCTCGGTCGCCCCACCGGGTGCGCTTCGTCCTCGTACCCGGCCTCACCGAGGATCCGGCCGCCGTCGAGGAACCGGTGCGCTTCGTCGCCAAGCTGGGCAACGTCGAGCGCCTTTCGGTGAGGGACGTGGTGCCGGATTCACCCGTCAAAGGTCGCCGCGTCTCTTCCCGTCGAGCGTCCGGGCGAGATCACAGAGCAGCGGGGTGAGCAGCGCCGCCGTCAGGGCCATCGCCCATCCGGCGGAGGGCGGCGGCACCAGCGCCAGTGCCGCACCGAGCGGCGGGACGAGGGTGACCAGCGTCTGGAGCAGGCCGGTGGAGACAACCGCGATCAGCAGCGCGCGCCCGTGCCACCAGCCGCGTTCGAAGGTCCACCGGTGGGCCCGTACGACGTAGGCGAGGGTGAGCCGGGCGAAGACCAGGGTCAGGACCGCCTGGGTGCGGACCTGTTCGTCGCTCCAGCCCATCCGGCGCGCGGCCTCGACCCCGGCGATCACGAGCAGGCCCACGACCAGCGATCGCACCGCGACGCGGCCGAGCACGGCCCTCGACAGCAGACCACCACGAGGAGGCCGCAAGGCCAGTGGATCGCCCGACGGCTTGTCGACGCCGAGAGCGATGGCGGGGATGCCGTCGAGCACCAGGTTGATCCAGAGCAGGTGCACGGGAAGCAGCGGGATGATCAGATCCGGCCAGAGAACCAGACCGGTGAGGACCAAGAGGATCTCAGCCAGGTTACCGGTCAGCAGGTAGCCGATCATGGAGGAGACGTTGTGGCGCAGACGCCGTCCCTCGCGCACTCCGGTGACGACGGTGCCGAGTTCACCGTTGGTGACGACCACGGCGGCGGCCTCCCGGGCGACGTCGGTGCCCTCGTCGCCGGCCATCGCCACCCCCACGTCCGCGTGGCGCAGGGCGGGGGCGTCGTTGACTCCGTCACCCGTCATGGTGACGACCTCACCGCCCTCACGCAGCACACGGACCAGTTCCAGCTTGGTGGCCGGATCCACCCGGGCCAGCACGCCCGCCCGGCGCAGCCGTGCGGCCCTGCCGGTGCCGTCGCCGTCGAGGCAGGCGCCGGTGACCACAGGATCGGGGACGATGCCGACCTCCTCGGCCACGGTGCGGGCGGTGTCGCCATGGTCTCCGGTCACCATCACCACCCGGATTCCGGCCGCCCGGCAGTCGGCCACCGCCTGACGGGCCGAGGGCCTGACCTCATCACGCAGCCCCACCAGGCCCAGCGGACGTAACCCATCCACGTCAAGATCCATGGTGTCCGCCTCGGCGAAGGCCAGCACACGCAGTCCCCGGCGGGCGAGGGTCTCCACCTCACCGGCCAGGTGCCTGACCCGTTCATCGTCGGTGCAGCGAGCCAGCACGACCTCCGGTGCGCCCTTCACGGTCAGCAACGGGCCGGTGGTCACCACGGCCATGGACCGGGTATCCGCGTCGAACGGCCGGGTGGCCAGACGGACGTCCCCGTTGGCGAGCCGTGCCCCGTTTTCCCTGGCGGCCGCCTGAAGCGCGATGTCGACGGCGTCGCCGAGCCCGTCGCGGGCGTCGTTGCAACGCAACGCGGCCCGCCACAGGTCCGCGCCGGGGACCGTCACCTGGTCGACGACCGCGAGCCTGCCCGTGGTGAGCGTTCCGGTCTTGTCGGAGGCGATGACGGTGGTGGCTCCCAGGGCTTCGATCGCCGAGAGCCTGCGGACGATCACCCCCAGTTTCGCCATCCGCTGGGAGCCGAGGGCCAGGGCGGTGGTGACCGCGGCGGCCAGGCTCTCGGGAACCGCGGCGATGGCCAGCGCGACCCCGGCCAGCACGATGTCCGGCAGCGCCGCCTCTCCCCTGCCGACCCTGGTCAGGCCCATCACCACCATGGCCGCGCCCGCGGCCAGGGCCAGCAGGCCCATCCTCCGGGAGGCCTGCGCCAGATCGATCTCCAGCGGCCCCTTGGGGCTCCGTCCCCGCAACGCGTCGGCGATGCGGCCGGTCTCGGTCGCGGCGCCGGTCCGTTCCACCACCGCCGTCCCCGAACCGCGTACGACGAGGGTGCCGGAGAACAACTCACCGTCGCGGTCACCGAGCGGGACACCGGAACCGGTCGCGCCGCCGGCCCGTTTGGCCGCCGACTGCGACTCCCCCGTCAGTACGGCCTCGTCGACGGCCAGGGAGGTGGCCTCGATCAGGCAGGCGTCGGCGGCCACCCGGTCACCGGCCGCGACCTCGATCACATCGCCGGGCACGATCTCGGTGGCGGGGACGCGCCGGGTGACGCCGCCGCGCCGTACCTTGGCCAGCGGCGTGGTAAGCGAGCGCAGGGCGCGGACCGCCCGGTCGGCCTTGGTCTCCTGGCTGACCCCGATGACCACGTTGACCAGCAGGATCGCCAGGATCGCCACCCCTTCGGGGATCTCGGCCAGGACGAGCAGCGTCACCAACCCGGCGATCAGCAGCAGGATCGACGGCGGGTCGGCCAGCTGTCGTCCCGCGCGGGCGAGGAGCGTGGGGGGATCGGGTTGGGGCAGTTCGTTGGGTCCGTGCTTGTTCAGCGACTGGGCGACCTCGGCCTCGTCGAGTCCAGGCGTGACGCCTGCGTCGGTGTGCATGCGTCCAGCAGATCATCATGGCTTCGTCCGGAGCGTGAGGCGAAGGACACCGACGATCGGGACCTTCGGCCCCTGAGCACCGTGCGTTGCCGGACGGGCCCGGTTTCCCTGCTGGTGCTCTCCCAGGCGTCGCCGGAACCCTGTGCGGACCGCCCCACGAACGCGGTCCACGCTCCCGGTTCAGGACCGGTCCTTCTCGGCCCGCTCAGGCGGCCCGTCAACCCGGTCGGCTGTTCCACGACGCTCCGGCGTGATCGGAGCGAGATCGGTGATCCGGTACCGGAAGAACTCCCCTTCGGCCCAGCGGCCGGTGCCGAAGAACCATCCCACTCTTCCCGCACTGGGGACGGTGACACCGCCGAAGGTGGCCCAGGCCGTGATCTCGCCTCCGAAGGGGTGCCATCCCCAGGATCCGGTGTTGTCCGGGTCTCCCCACCGGTCGAAGACGAACGACCGGATCCGGCCGTCGGCGGTGAGTTCGTAGCAGGTCCGGACCGTCTCACCGTCGACGGAGTGGCTGACGCCGATGTGCGTGTCGTCGTCGGCCCACCATGTCGCCCCGAAACGGGGCAGCAGCGCCGTCGGCGCCCAGCACGCCTCCGCTCCCGCCCGCTGCGCGGCCGAACGGGACACATCGCCTCCCTCGGCGTGGACCAGGGGAACCAGACCGGCCACCTTCCAGTCCATGCCGCCGTGTCCTGCGGCGTAGTGGTCCGAGCCGGTGATGAGGGCGGCGACGCGCGCCGTCCACACGAAACCCCGGTGCGGGGCGAGTACCTGACGGGCCCGGAACGGCAGCCACCTTCCGATCTTGATGCTGCCCCGCATGCGCAGGCGGACGGCCATCGCCAGAGGCGTGCCCGGCGCGATGGCACCCACGAGGTGCCTGCGTACCGGCGCGGGTAGTTCCGCGACCTCGGCCGCGGTGAAAGCCGCAGGGGCGGGCAGCCGTGTCAGGAGTGCCGCTTCGAGGTGTGACCGCTGCGTTCTGTTCATGCCGTCTCCCCGTCACGCCTCACAAGCAGGAAGGCCAACAGTGCTCCCGTAAGGACGACCACGTCCACGACGACGCCCGCGCCGGTCTGGGAGAGATCGGCCAGCAGGATCGGCAGCGACAGGGCCGTGGCCGCGAGCACGGTAGGCGCCCAGGCAGGACGCCCCACCGCCAGCAGTACGGCGGCGCAGCAGAACAGCGCGGCCGCGCCGAGCCACACCACCCCCACCAGCCGGCCTCCGGCCGTTCCGGGATCCGGCACCATCCGCCCGTAGGTAAGCTCGCCCACCTCGGTGATCCTCCACAGCAGCAGGAACCCGGCGATGTGGATGACACCGTGGACGAACAGGACGGCTCCTCCTCCGATACGCAGCCACGTGCGCACGCCGCGCCGCGTCGTCGGCAGCCCACGCGACCGCGGCCCGCGAGGAGATGAGTCGTCCGCACCTGCCACTAAATGTGCTGGCATGTCCTCCTCCTTGGTTCTCGCTTCCATCTGATCGTGCGGTGGCGTTTCGCGCAGCGGCCGAAGGGCCTGACCGTCTGGGACTTCCGGCTCCCGCCGTTCCCCCTTCCGCCGGTGGGATAGAGGAGACGGCAAGCGGACCGCAGGAGCGGAAACCACTCCCCTCTCACCGGGAGGATCTCGATGGTCGAACACGTGACGACCCCGGGCGACCTGGGTCGCCGGATGAGCAGAAGGCGTGAGGACCTGGGCCTGACCCGTGAGCGGTTGGCCGGCCAGGCGGAATCGACCCGCTCTACCTGGCATACCTGTCACCTGGGCGGTCAAGCTCCGGCCAGTCGAGGCGTGGCCGAGGGCGGGGCAAGCAGCCTAAACTCCCGTTGTCGGCGCGGTGCTCCGCCCGCCATCGCTCCATTGACGGTGAGGTGTCCGAGGCAGAGCTCGCCAAGGAGTACCGGTGAGCCGCTCGACGCTCCATCGCATTGTTCGCGCTGCGCCTGAGCGGGGAAGCAGGCGCGTTGCCTGCCCAGGACGCTGCGTCGCTTTGTTCCCGTCCTCTGTTCGCTGATCTGGAGAAGTACTTGTGACCATGGAAAACCCCGGAGGGGTCACCGCGAAGCTGGCGGTCCTGATCGATGCGGACAACGCCACGCCCACGGTGATCGAGGAGCTGCTGGCTGAGGTCGCCAGGTATGGGACCGCCCACGTCAAGCGTGCCTACGGCGATTGGACGGATCCGCGTCTCAAGGGCTGGAAGGATCGGCTGCTCGCCCAGTCGATTCAGCCCATGCAGCAGTTCGCCTACACCACCGGCAAGAACGCCACCGACGCCGCGATGGTCATCGATGCGATGGACCTGCTGTACACGGGCCGCTTCGACGGGTTCTGCATCGTTTCCTCCGACAGTGACTTCACCCGTCTGGCCGCCCGTATCCGCGAGTCCGGGCTGACCGTGTACGGGTTCGGGGAACGCAAGACGTCCAAGCCGTTCGTCGCGGCCTGCGACAAGTTCATCTACATCGAGAACCTGCGCCCCGGTGCCCGGGCCAGGCCCGTCTCGTCGGCCCCGCCGAGGGGCCTGTCCGATGACGCCGACCTGATCAACCTGCTGCGCCGTGCCGTGGAGGCCGCCTCCGACGACGAGGGCTGGGCGAACCTTGCGAGTGTCGGCCACATCGTCACCAAGCAACGCCCTGACTTCGACCCCCGCAACTACGGCTATCCCAAGTTCAGCGACCTGTTCGCCGCCACGGACGCGTTCCAGGTGGAGCGTCGCATGCCCGGCGGTGGAAAGACCGCGGTTGTCTACGCTCGCGACAAGGCCCGGACCGATGCCCTGTAGACGGCGCAACGGACGCCGCTGAATGGTCGCGGTCACACCATCACACCCACTCGGAAACGCCTCTACTCGGCGTCAGGCCTCACCGCTTACGCCCTCAGCAGCGGCGCCTTCCCACAAGAGATCAACTCAGCGGGTCGATTATCTGCAATCGATGGGCGTCCTGCCTTTCGTGCGTCGCGGTCTACGCGGTTTCCAATGGCTTGCCATGGTGAAGCGTCTCGGCGTACGAGAACACGTAGCCGTTGCCCACCTCGACCGGCGCCAGGGCGGCGAGGTCGGAGGAGGCGACGTCGGGGAAGCTCAGTGTGGCCCGGCCCGTCCACAGCTCGGAGAACTCCACACCGCTCACCTCCGACACGACGAGCTGTGACAGCGGCTCCTCCGACGGGAGCCACGCGGGGAAGAACCTGGTGTGCACCAGTGGGACGGTGTGCAGGAGCGGCGGCTCCGCGGCCGTCGACTCCACCGTCACGCTCGCCTCGGCGACCCGCCTGCCGCCGGAGGACAGCGTGGCGTCGAACCGCCCGCCGGGCGCGAGCCTTGGTCCTGCGCGCCCCACTCGTACCGGCCGGATCTGGTGGACCTCGCCGAACTGCTTCGGCATGCCCTGGATCCACCCGCGTACGAGCGGCACCGCCTTGTCGACCCACGCGTACGGGCAGCGTGCCAGCCTGCGGCCCCGGTAGGCGCAGGCTATGAGGATCAGGAACTCGGTGAAGCCGCATCGGCCAGGGTCGGCCAGTTCCGCGCCGTCGTCCGAGCACCACTGCCACTCGGCGAACACCGCGGCCGCCGCGCCTGGATCCGGGCCCAGCGTCAATTCCGGCGGGAGGAAGCCCGCCGCCGCGTCCGGGTCCACACGGTAGTCGACCATGATCACGTCTCCGGAGAAGTGCCATGGGGGCTTTGTGATCATGGAGGAACGGCCGGAGGGCGACAGCGGGAGCGTGTATCCGTGCGGCTCTCCTGTCCGCAGGGCGGGCGGGGCGGGGGGTGAGGTGGTCACCGTCCTGGTCCTCTCTTGCCGGGGATGACGTTCCAGACACCGGCCAGGCGCTCGACGGCGCGGGCCAGCCGGCCGGGGTCGTTGAAGCTGTAGGCGAGTCGTACGGCGGACACGGGGTTGCCGCCGTCGTGGCCGAGATCGCCGGGGCTCCGGTCGCCGTTGTGGCCGTCCGGGCGCCGTGCTGGGCGTCGCCCGGGGCCGAAGCGGGAGCCTGCGGCCACGTACACGTCCGCCTGTTCCGCGGCGGTCATCAAGGCGTGTTCGGGGTGGTGCGAGCGCAGCCACACGAAGAAGCCTCCTACCGGGCGGTCCAGCAGGAAGGCGTCGTTCAGATGGGCGGTGAGCGCGTCCACCAGGGTGTCGCGGCGCTCGCGGAGCCGGTCACGCAGCCAGGTGAGATGGCGGTCGTAGTGCCCTTCTTCCATGAGGGTCGCGACGGCGAGCGAGGCGGTGTGGTTCGGGCAGCCGCCGCTCCTGAACACGCCGTGCCCGGCGAGCCGGTCCACGAGCTCGGGAGCGGCGACCAGCCAGCCGAGGCGGAGGCCGGGGGCGAGGCTCTTGGAGAAGGTGAGCAGCCGGATCACCCCCCGGTGCCGGGCGAGGCTCGCCATCGGGGGCGGCGTGTCCTGGACATCGGAATCGGGCCCCGGCTCCATGTCCAGGGCCTGGTTCAGGAGGAGGTCGGCGTAGGCGTCGTCCTCGACGATCAGGGTTTGGTGGTTCCGGGCCACATCCAGGAGCGCGTGGCGGCGTTCCAGGGGGACGACCAGGCCGGTCGGGTTGTGGAAGGTGGGGTTGAGGTAGACGAAGGCGACGCGCCCGCGGGTCTCCGCGAGGGCGGCGGCCAGGGCGTACGGGCTCATCCCGTACTCGTCCCCGGCGACCTCGTATGCGCGCAGCCCGCAGTCGGCGAGGATGAGCCGCCCCAGGTCGTAGCAGGACTCGTCCACCAGGACGACGTCGCCGGGGGCGGCCAGGGTGGTGGCGATCAGGTGGAGCGCGTGCGAGGTTCCGGCCGTGACCAGGACGTTCGCGGGATCGCACGGCACGCCGTCCCGCTCACGTACGCGGGCGGCGAGCCGGGTGCGCAGCGGGAGAGCTCCGCGGTCGTCGCCGTAGGCCAGCGCCGCGGAGCCGTAGGCCGCCAGGGAGCCGGCGTACGACGCGGCGAGCAGGTCGGCCGGAAGCAGGCCGGGGTCGAGATAACCGGGGCCGAGGTCGATCACATGGGGCGGGGCGACCGACTGGACGACCCCTTCCCACCACTGCCGTGTGTGGGAGAGCGGGCCGGCGACCTGTACGTACGGCGTCATGTGGCGGCGAGTACGTGGCGCAGCGCGCGTGTGGCCTCGCTGAGCGGGCCTGCGGAGCGGGCGAGGGCGATCCTCAGCATGCTGTCGCCCTCGGCGGGGTTGGCCCAGTGGAACTTCTGGCAGGGCAGGACGTACACGTTCTGGTCGCTCAGCGCGGACCACACGTCCAGAGCGGAGCGGTCGCCGACGTGCACGCGTTCGACGCTGGCCCGGCTGTCGAGGTCAGGGAAGCCGACGCCGGGCAGGTGGGAGAGCTCCTGCCGTACGTGGGCACGGTTGCCCGCGATGAAGCGGTGCAGGTCGGCGAGGCCGCCGTCGGCGGCGTCCTCGGCGAAGCGCTGCACCAGGGCCAGGACCAGCGGCGACGCGCCGAGCAGGATGTCGGAGTAGATCTTCGGGATGGGCAGGCCCAGCTCGGCGGAGAACACCAGCCAGCCGATCTTCAGTTCGAGCGTGGGCCACAGTTTGCCGGTGTCCTCGATGACGACCCAGCGGCACCCGCTGTCCTCCAGCACCCGGTAGTGGTCGTAGTGGCCGCGCGGGTCGAAGCCGCGGAAGGACGTGTCGAGCGCCAGCACCACGTTATGCCGGGCACACTGCGCGGCGAGCGCGCGTAGCCGTTCCTCTGTCAGCACGCGTCCTGTCGGGTTGTTGGGGGTGGTGACGAAGACGCAACGTACGGAGTTCAGCAGGTCGTGATCCAGGTCGCCCTCGTGCAGGCGGTCCTCCTCCAGCGGGACGAGCCGCAGTCCCACGCCGCGAAGGATGTCGGGGATGTTGTCGAAGGTCGGGTGGATCAGCGCGACGGGGCCGCCCTCCCTGACCATTGCCCTGGCGAAGATCTCCATGGCCACGGAGGAGGAATAACAGGCCAGCACGCGGCCGTCGCCGCCCGGGTGACTGTGCTGGCCGAGCAGGCCCAGGTATGCGCGGCAGGCGTCCAGCTCCACCTCCTCCGGAGGACTGGCCGCGGTCTTGGCGAAGAGGTTCGGCAGGTCGTCGATGATACGGGCCTGGCCGGGGGTGAGCGCCTGCCTCGCATGGCCGTCGGCCATGTTCAGCCGACTGTTCAACGCCATGAATTCGAATTCGGTGAGATTTCTGGTGGCGGTGTCGGGGAGGGACGCCGTCGCCTGGATTTCCTGCATGACTTTCACCTCACAGTGGGTGTGCCGACAACTTTCACGAGACGCGGAATATGCGGACGACTTTGTTTGCTCCGATGCCGCGCCCGACGGTCTGCGTTTTTCGTTCAGGAGTCAATTACGTTGCCGTTTCTCTTGGGCGGTGAGAGTCTGCCGCCAGCGGATACTCCTTCGGACGGCACGGAAGGACGATGGCGATGGACACCGCGACAGCCGCTGTGGCGGCGAAAAAAGAGGCCGCTTCGCCGAGATCGGCGAAGGTCTGGACCGGGATCGTTTCCGGCGCCGTCGCCGTGCTTTTGCTGGCGTACGCCGGAGGGCCCGGCTATTACGTCGACGAACTCTATTTCCGGGTGGCGGGAGAGCATCTCGCCTGGGGTTACGCCGACCAGCCGCTGCTCGTCCCGCTGCTCTCCTGGGCGCAGATCGCGCTGTTCGGTGACTCGCTGACCGCGATCCGCGTCGTGCCCGCCGTACTGGGCGGTGTGGCGGTGTTCGTCGCGGGGCTGACCGCCGGGGAGCTCGGGGCGGGACGCCGGGGGCAGGTGCTGGCCGCCTGCGCGGCGGCCGCGTCGCTGGCCACACTCGCGGCCGGGCACGTCCTGCATCCCACCGCCGTCGACCACCTGGTGTGGGTCACGGCCTGCTGGCTGGTGATCAGGATCGTCCGTACCGGCGACCAGCGGCTCTGGCTCGCGGCGGGTGCCGTGGCCGGGGTCGGGCTGCTGGCCAAGTACCTGGTGGTACTGCTCGCCGTCGGGCTGGCGGCCGGGCTGCTGATCGCCGGGCCGAGGCGGATCCTGCTGAGCCGCTGGGCGGCGGGCGGTGCCGCGCTCGCGCTGCTCATCGGGGCTCCAGGGCTGGTGTGGCAGGCGGTGAACGGCTGGCCGCAGCTCACCATGGCCGGCGTGCTCACCTCCGGCGACAGCGGCGTGGTCGACTTCCTGGTGGGGCAGGTGCTGATGATCGGGCCGTTCCTGGCGCCGGTCTGGGTCGCCGGGCTGGTGGCGCTGCTGCGGCGGGCGGAGTGGCGGTCGTACCGGCTGGTCGCGGTGGCCTACCTGGTCATGGTGCCGGTGCTGATGCTGCTCGGGGCCGAACCCCGCTACACAGAGGGCCTGCTGTCGGTGCTGCTGACCGCCGGGTGCGTGCGCGCGGCGACGCCCGCCCGCCGCCTGTGGCTGGGCGTCGCCGCGGTGGTCAACGGGGTGCTCGCCGCGCTGATGGTGCTGCCGGTCCTTCCCGTCTCCACGTACGCGGCCAACCCCGTGCTCGCCGCGCTCGGTGAGGAGCAGTTCGGCCAGACCGGCTGGCCGAGCCTGGCCGCGCAGGTCGCCGCCGTCCACCGGGCGCTGCCCGAATCCGAGCGGCGGCGTGCCGTCGTGTACGCGCAGAACTACGGCGAGGCCGGGGCGCTCGACCGGTACGGTCCGGCGTACGGGCTGCCGCCGGTCTACAGCGGCCACAACGCGTACGCCGGCTTCGGCCGTCCGGCGGACGCCAAGGACGTCGTCATCGCGGTGGGCGTGGACCGGGCGGCGTTCTCGGCGCTGTTCGAGCGGTGCGAGGCGCGCGGGCGGCTGACGTTCGACGTCCCGCACTTCGAGGAGGGCAGGGAACTGCTGGTGTGCGTCGGGCCCCGCAGGCCGTGGTCCTCGATGTGGGACGAGCTGCGGTGGACGGGGACGTTCTGACCGGGTCATGACGGCTCGGCCCTTCGCCGGGACGAACAGGACGAGCGGGACGAGCAGGCACGCGGGCCGTGCGGCGCCGCGAGGATGGCCACGCCACCGGGGAAGCCGGGCATCAGCGCGCGGGACCGGTGGGTGCCGGCCGCGAGCGGCGCCGTCGAGAACGCTTGCGCCAAGGGGAGATCGGTCATCGCGGGCCTCCGTCATGCGGGACGAGCTCCGGGTTCGTACGGGATATCCCGGCGGACCGCCGGCCGAGCGCGCAGGACGGGCCGGTCAGGGCCGTGATCATCAAGAAGGACTCGACGGCGGGTGGACGAGGTGGCCGACGGCCGGGACATGCCTCGTTTCGACGAGGGTGACGCCGTCGCGGTCGCCGGAGGCCACCGCGAGATATGACGCGGTCATCCGGCCCGACGTGCCGCCCCCGGCGATGACGACTTTTCTGACCATTCTGCTGCCCTTGTCCGTGCGTAAGATAAGTGAGCGCCGAGAAAACAGGAAACAGCGATTGGCGAGGCGCCCTTTTCAAGGGTGCATGATGCGCCGCGGGGATTCCAGCTCATTGACGCGGTAGCTAAATAGGGCGGTCAGACGGGTCTTCACGCCTGCGGGCACAGACGGTGAGCTGCCGTACGCCGGCCATGTCGCGCGGCTCATGGCGGCTGTATCGGCTCAGTTGGATGGTGATTCGATTCTGAACCCAACCGCAATTGACTCTTCAACGGACGCTGAGTTAGCTTGGGCATGACAGGGGGCTTCGCTACCCGGCGACCTCGGCAACGGCCGGGAGCTGTCCAAACAAACGCGCGTCCCGCGGTCGTTGTGCGTGCTATTTCCGCAGCTCGCGCGCGTCCTGCAGCATCGCGTACGGCAGCGCCCCACCATCATGGCCAAAATCTGCTGAGAAATGGGAGCCGCCGTGCTGCGGATTCATTTCACGGTCGAGGACTTGGCGCGGCTGCGCATGGCGGCGACGCTCGGCCCGGTGACCGAGAGCGTCTTCGCTCTCGACCTGTTCGGGCGCGGCGGTGCCGTGCCCGGCGAATGGCGCAAGGGAGTGCGCGAACGCATGAACGGCGAGGCCGCTCACGTGGAACGGCTGGCCCGAGAACGCCGCCCGGTCGAGGAACTACTCGACGTGGTGACACACACCCGGTCCGACAGCCAGGCGATCTCGGCGGTGCTCGCGTTCTGCCAGGCCGCGGTCCTGCCCTACTGGGGCCGGGTACGCGGTTACCTGGAACTGGAACGCGAGACGTTCGGGCGCATCACCATCACCAACGGTGTGGAGTGCCTGCTCGACACCCTGCACCCCAAGCTCATGTGGAACCCCCCGGTGCTGGAGGTGCCGCACGACACCGACAGGGACGTGCATCTCGACGGGCGTGGCCTGCTGCTGAGCCCGTCGTTCTTCCTCCAGGTCAAGCACTGCCTGTTCCTGGACAGGGAACAGGAGACCGGCCTGCCGGCCCTGGTCGTGTCGGTCCCGTGGACTCCCGGTGTGCTGACCGAACTCGTCGCCGAGCCCATGACCGCCGACGAAGCGCTCGGCGCGCTGGTCGGGCACACCAGGGCGGCGGCCATGCAGGCACTCACCAACAGTTGCACCACCGGCGTGCTCTCCGAACGGCTCGGCATCTCGCTGGCCGGCGCGAGCAAACACGCCGCGGTGCTGCGCAAGGCGGGACTCATCACCACCGCGCGCAACCGCAACACGGCCCTGCACACCCTCACGTCCCTGGGTGTGGCGCTGCTGCGCGGCGACTGGCCTCGCCTCCCGGCGCAACTGCAAAACCCCGCGAGCTTCCAACGCAGCTGAAACCCCCCCGCGAGGAGGAACAGTGAGCAACAATCCCTTCGAGAACCCGGACGGCACCTACCACGTGCTCGTCAACGACGAGGGCCAGCACTCGCTCTGGCCGTCCTTCGCCGACGTGCCCAGCGGCTGGAACGTCGTACTGAGCGACACCGACCGGCAAAGCGCGCTCGACTACGTCAATTCCAACTGGATCGACATGCGGCCGAACAGCCTCGTCGCCGCGATGAACGACCCGGCGCAGAAATAGATCATGCTACCGCTGATCGTCCAGGGCGCGGGCGAGCCGGTCTCCGCGTGGATCACGCGGAACGTGCGGGAGATCCGCGACAACCTGCTGGTGAACGGAGCGCTGCTGTTCCGCGGGTTCGACGTCGGTGGCGTCGAGGGCTTCGACGAGGCCGTACGCGCGATGTCGGGCACGCCTCTGGCCTACACGGAGAGATCGTCACCCCGCAGCGTGATCAAGGGCAACGTCTACACCTCGACCGACTATCCGCCCGACGAGGAGATCTTCCTCCACAACGAGAACTCCTACCAGGCCGTGTGGCCCATGGTGTTGTTCTTCCACTGCCTCCAGCCACCCGCCTCGCTGGGCGCGACACCGCTGGCCTCCACCCGTGAGGTGTACGCATCGCTCGACCCCTCGGTGCGCGAGGAGTTCGAGCGGCGTGGCTGGATGGTGGTGCGCAACTATGACGACGACTTCGGAATGCCGTGGCGGGAGGCGTTCAACACCTGCGACCGCGACGAGGTGACCGCGTACTGCAGGCGCAACGGTGTGCGGGCGGAGTGGCTCGACGGCGGCGCGTTGCGCACCAGCGCCGTACGCGACGCCGTGCACCGGCATCCGGTGACGGGCGAGCCTGTCTGGTTCAACCACGCGACGTTCTTCCACGTCACGACGTTGCCGGAGAGCGTACGCGAGGGGCTGCTTGAGGTGTGCGGCGAGGAGAGGTTGCCGAGCAACACCTACTACGGTGACGGCGGCCCCATCCCCGACGAGATCATGGATCATCTGCGCAAGTGCTACCGGGCCGCGTCCCGCCGTTTCGACTACGAACCGGACGACCTGCTGGTCATCGACAACATGCTGACCTCGCACGGGCGCGAGCCCTACACGGGGAGGCGGAGGATCGCGGTGGCCATGGCCGAGCCATCGTCTAGCCTGGCCGGTTCTCCGGCTCCTGGTACCTGAGCTGCCTGATTCTGGCGGAGATCACCAGCAGGACCAGCAGGTCGGCGAGCAGGCCCGGCACCGCGGAGAACTGGTTCACGATGAATGCGAACACCTGGCCGAACAGGATGTCGGCCAGGATCGCCAGGTTGAGGATCTGGAAGGCGGTCAGGCGGTCGTGCCGCGAGAATCCCAGCATGGCGGCCCCGACCAGGCACAGCACCACTGTGACCGCGGCGGAGGTGGCCAGCCCGATCACCGCTCCCCGCTCGGGCTCGCCCATGAGGGTGGGGCGGTCGTAGGAGTTCTCCAGTACCAGGCCCACGAGTGGGAGCGGTGCGCGTACGACGAGGTAGGCCACCGCGACCACGACCATCGCGGGGTGGCGGATCAGCCGTTCCAACCAGGCCACCGCGCCGCTCGCCCACAACCGCACGCGGCCCACCGCCTCCTTGGGCGGCACCATGCCGAGCAGGCGGACGGTGGCGGCGTCCAGCGGGTCGCCGGAGTCCTGCACCAGGCGGATCGCGTTGCGCCGCTGCTCCGCCGTCAGCCCGGAGATCGTGCCGGCGAGGGCGGTGTTCATGGCGTTCGCCGTGCGCTCGGTGCCGGTGTAGGCGGTGCGGGCCTTGAGCCACTGGGCCAGCATCACCAGCGCCGCGAACGTCACATAGATGATCCCCGCGGCGGGCCGGTAGAAGTAGTCGTTGCTCGTGGTCACGAACTTGCCCACCTCATCGGCGAACGTGCCGAACCCCGCCCCGCCGAGCAGCGCCGCCCCCATGCGCGCCCCCTGGCCGAGGAAGGTGAGGGTGACGACCAGCCCGGTCGCCATCAGCAGGCCGCCCCACAGCACGTGCGCGACATGCAGGTCGCCGCCGCCGAGCCGCGGGTAGCCGGTGCTCGCCAGATAGGTGCGGATGAGCAGCACCGCGCTGATGCCCGCGATGGCGAAGACCTGAAGATGGGTCGCCGCACTGGTGACACGGGCCAATCCTGATCGGCGCACCGATGGACCTCCTTCATGGCGGTGAGATCATCAGTACCTTTTCCTGGGCCTTTTCCATGACGCGGACGCCGCGGGCGGCGCCGACGACGAATTTTTCACCTGAGCCGCCGGACCGGAAATCAGCCGTATCGCGCAAAGGTCCCGCAGCCGACCGGCACGCGCTCGCGCAATGGGCTCGCGCATGCAATTCCTTTGAGTCACGCTATCACACGTCACGGTGACTGCGCTGTTTCACCCCTGGCTCAAACACATTGAACAGCGCGACCACATCCTTGATTCTTGACCACGAGATGTGCTGAGCAACCACGACCGTTGTCAGCGAAGGGAGTGACTTGTGTCAACATTCGAGCTACGCCCGGACGAGGCGGCTGCGATCCTCGATCTGGCGAGCGAACTGGCCCTGCGGCACCCGAGCGTGGAATCAGCGGAATTCCAGGACGTGAGCCGTACCCATGTCGATGAGTTACCGCGCCGGCTGCGGGCGGCACTGTACGATTTCCGGCTCTCCGAACCTTCGGGAATCCTCGTGCTGTCCGGTCTTCCCATCGACGACGACGCAATCGGCCCGACCCCACCCGACTGGCGCAACCAGCCGGAACCGTCATCCACGCTGGTACTGGACATAGCGTTCTTCCTGGTGGCGAGCCTGCTCGGGGATCCGATCGCGTGGGCCACGCAACAGGGCGGGCGCATTATGCACGACGTTTTCCCGATCAAGGGATTCGAGTACGAGCAGATCGGGTGGAGCAGCGAGGAAACGCTCGTCTGGCACACTGAGGACGCTTTCCACCCACTTCGCACCGACTATCTCGGGCTCATGTGCCTGCGCAATCACGATCGTGTGGAAACGACATATGCCGACGTCGGTGACCTGCGCTTCGACGAAGCCACGGAAACCTTGCTCCGTGAGCCTCGCTTTCGCATTCTTCCCGACGATTCGCACCGCCCGGCCAATCGCGTCACAGCACACGACGACGACCCCAGGACCGCTGCCCTGCGGGAACGCGGTTACCGACGCGTCGAGAGCGCGCTGAACGATCCCGAGCCCGGCCCCGTGCTTTTCGGCGCGCCCGACGACCCCTATCTTCGCGCCGATCCCTCGTATATGGCAGGAACACAGGACGAGGCTGATGAGAAAGCACTCGCCGCGCTCGTCTCCGCCGTCGAATCAGCCATGACAGGAGTCGTTCTCCAGCCTGGCGACATCTGCATCATCGACAATTTCAAGGCCGTGCACGGGCGCAAGCCGTTCCGCGCCAGGTTCGACGGAACCGACCGATGGCTGCGCCGCCTGAACGTCGCCAGGGACCTGCGTAAGTCTCGTGAGTTCCGGCTGGACGCGCGTTCCCGCGTCATCTACTGACCACCCGGATCGAGCTAGGAGTCCCGGACATGGACAACCCGACGGCGCCCGCCCGCGAGAACTCCCCCGCCGTCCGCCCCGACCCGGCGAACCCGGCCGACCTGCTCGATCTGTTCGCCGGATGGGTGCGGCGCGACCCCGGGCGGACGGCCGTATCCGTCGCGCCGCTCCCCGGTAGCGGACCGGACGGCAACGGGCGGTACGGCGACGGGCCGCCCGGCCACGGATCACTCAGTTACGGTGAGCTCGACGCGCTGGCCGATCGACTCGCCCGCCGCCTGCGCGCGCTCGGCGCGGGCGCCGACACGCTGGTCGCCGTGTACGCGGAACGCGGCCCCGACCTCGTCGTCTCCCTGCTCGGGGTGTTGAAGGCGGGGGCCGCGTACCTGCCGCTCGACCCTGACCTCCCGGCCAGCCGTCTCTCCCTCGTCGTCGGCGACTCCGGTGCCCCCGTCATCGTCACCCAGCGCCACCTGCGTGAACGGCTGCCCGTCACCGCCGCCCAGGTGTTGTGCGCCGACGACGCCCCGGGGCGGGAGCCGGACGAACACCGCGCGCTCGTACGGCCCGCCCGGCGGGAGAATCTGGCGTACGCGATCTACACCTCCGGGTCCACCGGCCGGCCGAAGGGCGTGCTGGTCGAGCGGCGGCAGCTCGCGGCGTACCTGGCCTGCTGCCTGCGCGACTACCCGAGCCTGGCGGGAACCGCCACGCTGCACTCGTCGGTGTCGTTCGACCTGTCGGTGACGACGCTGTGGGGGCCGCTCGCGGCGGGCGGACGCGTCCATGTCGCCCCGCTCGACACCGCGTCGGCCCGGCCGACGTTCCTGAAGATCACGCCAAGCCATCTGCCCCTGCTCGACGAGATGCCCGCCGACCGGTCGCCCACGGAAGACCTGGTGATCGGCGGCGAGGCCCTGTACGGCGAGGCACTCGAACGCCTGCGGGCTGCGCGTCCCGCAACAGCGGTGATCAACGAGTACGGCCCCACGGAGACCACGGTCGGCTGCGTGGCCTTCCGCCTCGCCCCCGGCGACCGCTCCCCCGGCGGCCCGGTGCCGATCGGCCGCCCGATGCGCGGCGTCCGCGTCCACCTCCTCGGCCCCGACCTGAGCCCCGTGGGCGAGGGCGAACAGGGCGAGCTGTACGTCGCCGGCTCCGGCGTGGCCCGCGGCTACCACGGCCGCCCCGACGCCACGGCCGAGCGCTTCGTCGCCGACCCCTACGGGCCGCCGGGCGAGCGCATGTACCGTACCGGCGACCTGGCCCGCCTCCTGCCGACCGGCGACCTCGAATACCTCGGCCGTGCCGACGACCAGATCAAGATCCGCGGGCATCGGATCGAGCCGGGCGAGGTCGAGGCCGCGCTGTGCGGCCATCCGGGAGTGGCCGCCGCCGCGGTGACGGCGGCGGACGAGCGCCTGCTGGCGTACGTGGTCCCGGTCCACGAGCCGGGCCCGTCGCCCGAGCACCTGCGCGGGTTCCTCGCGCGCACGCTTCCCGAGTACATGATCCCTTCCGTGTTCGTCTCCCTGGAGCGGCTCCCGCTGGCCGCCAGCGGCAAGGTGGACCGGGCCGCGCTGCCCGCGCCCAGCCGGGAGGACGGCGCGGACACCGGCTACACGGCGCCGCGCACCCACGAGGAGCGGGTGATCGCCGAGCTGTGGGCCGAGATGCTGGGGCTGGACCGGGTGGGCGTGAACGACGACTTCTTCACGCTCGGCGGCAACTCGCTGCTGGCCTTCCGCCTCGTCCGGCGTATCCGCGAGGCGCTGGGCACGGACCAGCCCGCCCTCTCCGTCTTCCGCAAACGAACCGTCGAGGCCCTGGCCGCCTCCCTCTCCACGAGCGCCACCGAACCGTCCCGCTCAGGCGGACCTCTGGACACGGAGCGTCCCACGGCGCGACCTGACGAGGCCAAGCCGGACGAAGCGCCCTCCCCGGACCGGCCCTCCCCTGGCGGGTCCGACGTCATCGTGCCGCTTCCGTCCGGAGACCCGGCGCCGCTCTCCTTCGCGCAGCGGCGGTTCTGGTTCTTCCACGAGCACGATCCCGAGAGCGTCGAGTACAACGTCCGGTTCGGTTACCGGCTGCGCGGCCCGTTCGACGTCGGGGCGCTGCGTACGGCGTTGGGCGAGCTCATCGCCAGGCACGAGCCCCTGCGCACGGTCATCCGGTCCGTGCGGGGCGAACCGGTCCAGGTCGTACGGCCCGCGGACGACGTCGAGGTGCCGCTCTCGGTCACCGACGTGTCCGGGCTCGGGGAGGAAGAACTCAAGCGGCTGCTCCTGCGGGAGACGACCCGGCCGTTCGACCTGGCCGCCGGGCCGGTGCTGCGCATGACGCTGCTGCGCAGGGCGGCCGACGACCACCTGCTGATGCTGAGCCTGCACCACAGCGTGATCGACGCCCTGTCGATGCGGATTCTGGCCGACGAACTCGGCCTGCTGTACGACGCCGCCAGGCACGGACGGCGCGCCGAGCTGCCGCCGTTGCCGATCCGGTACGCGGACTACGCCGCCTGGCAGCGCGACCGCTGGACCGACGAGCAGTTGGAGAGCCGGCTCGCCTACTGGCGCGAACGGCTCGACGGGATCACCCCGCTCGACCTGCCGGCGGACCGCCCCAGACCGGCCGTCCGCTCGTGGGCGGGGTCGGCGTACCGCTTCACCGTGCCCGCCGATCTGGTGGCCGCGCTGGAACGGGTGGCGGCACGCAACGACGCGACGTTGTTCATGGCGCTGGTGGCGGCCTGTCAGCTCCTGCTCTCCCGCTACGCGGGGCAGAAGGACGTGGCGGTCGGCACCCCGGTGTCGGGCCGCGACCTGCCCGAGTTCGATCCGCTGATCGGTTGCTTCATCAACACGCTGGTGCTGCGCTCGACCGTGAACGAGCACGCCACGTTCGCCGCGCTGCTCGGCGAGGTACGCGAGAACGTGCTGAACGCGTTCGACAACCGGGACGTGCCGTTCGAGCGGCTGGTGAGCGAGTTGGGCGAGGACCGGGACCCGAGCAGGACGCCGCTGGTCCAGGCGATGGTGGCGCTGCAGAACGCCCCGCCCAAGGTGCCGAACTTCGGCGGCGTGCGTACCGAACGGCACGAGCTGCCGCACGTATCGTCGATCTTCGATCTCACGCTGGAGTTCGCCGAGCGGGAGGGCGAGGGCGACGGCGGGCTGGACGCGATGATCGAGTACAGCACGGACCTGTTCGAGCCCGCGACGGCCGAGCGCCTGGCCCGGCACCTGGTCTCGCTGCTGGAGTCCGTGACGGACGCTCCCGGGCTGCCGATGACCCGTCTGCCGCTGAGCGGTGGCGCGACCGGCGGGCCGGTGACCGGTGCGCCGGGCGACCGGCGTCCCGTGCACGTTCGGTTCGAGGAGTGGGCACGGCGCACGCCGGACGCGGTGGCGGTGGAGTGGCGGGGCGGTCGGCTCACCTACGCCGAGCTGAACGAGCGCGCCGGCAGGCTCGCGGGCCACCTGGGCTCGCTGGGCGTCACACGCGGGGTGCCCGTGGTGGTGTGCATGGAACCGGGTGCGGCGATGGTGACGTCGGCGCTGGCCGTGCTCAAGGCGGGAGCGGCGTACGTACCGCTCGACCCTGGCACGCCACGCGACCGGCTGGCCTACGTGATGGCCGACACGAGGGCGCCGTTCGTGCTGTCCGACGTGGCCCGTGCGGGCGTCCGGGTGGTCCACCCCGGCGACGGCGGGGAGTCCACCGGCGGCGTCATCCCGAGCGTGACACCTGACGACCTGGCGTACGTGATCTACACGTCCGGCTCGTCGGGACGTCCCAAGGGGGTCATGATCGATCACCGAGGGCTGTCGGACCTGTGCACGTGGCATGTGGCGGCCTTCGGGGTGGGGCCGCAGGACCGGGCCTCACAGGTGGCCTCGCCGGGGTTCGACGCGGCGGTGTGGGAGGTCTGGCCGTACCTGTGCGCGGGCGCGCGGGTGGCCTTCCCGGACCGGGACACGCTCGACGATCCCGACGCACTGGTGGAGTGGTTCGCCGCCGCGGGCACGACGATCTGCTTCCTGCCGACGCCTCGGCTGGAGACCGTGATCGACGTGCCGCAGATCGAGCGTACGAGCCTGCGTACGGTGCTGACCGGCGGGGACGTTCTGCGCCGCCGCCCACGGCCCGGCCTGCCGTTCCGCCTGGTCAACAACTACGGCCCGACGGAGACGACGGTGGTGGCCACGGCAGGCGAGGTCGGCCCCGATGGCGACGGGCTTCCCCCGATCGGCGTGCCGGTGACGGGCAGCGCCGGGTACGTGCTCGACGCCTACGCCAACCCCGTGCCCGTAGGCGTGCCGGGCGAGCTGTACGTGGCCGGTCCCGGCCTGGCCAGGGGGTACCTGAACCGGGCCGACCTGACCGCGGAACGGTTCGTGGCCGACCCGTTCGGGCCCGAGGGCGGGCGCATGTACCGTACCGGCGACCTGGTCCGGCGGCTGCCCGGCGGCGAGCTCGAATACCTGGGCCGCACCGACGACCAGGTCAAGATCCGTGGCATCCGCATGGAGCCGGGCGAGATCGAGGCCGTGCTGCAACGGTCCCCGTCGGTGGGCGGCGCGGTCGTGCTGCCGAACCGCGGGCGCGACCGGCTGACGGCCTACGTCATCCCGTCGGGCCGGGGCGAGCCCGACCCGGAAGGGCTGCGACGCTTCGCCGCCACTCTCCTGCCCGGCAGCATGGTGCCCGCCACGATCATGGTGTTGCCCGCGTTCCCGCTGACCGTGCGCGGCAAGGTGGACCGGGCCGCGTTGCCCGACCCCGGCGCGCCGGAGCGGGCAGGCACGTACGTGCCGACGGAGGGCCCGGCGCAACGGGAACTGGCCAGGATCTGGCGCGAGGTGCTGGGCGTCGAGCGAGTGGGCGCGCGGGACTCGTTCTTCGCGCTGGGCGGCGACTCCATCCTCGCCATCCAGACGGTGTCGAAGGCACGCGCCGCCGGACTGCGGTTCACCTCGCGTGACCTGTTCCGGTGGCAGACGGTCGAGGCGCTCGCCCCACACGTACAGCGGGCCGCCGAGCGTGTGGAGGAGGAGCCGGGCGACGTGACCGCGCCGCTCACCCCGATCCAGCACTTCCTGTACGACCGGTTCACCGCGCCCGGCGTGTTCCAGCAGTACGTGACCGCCGAACTGGACGAGAACGTGGACGCCGACGCGCTCGAATCCGCGGTGCGCGCCCTGGTCGAGCACCACGCGGCACTGCGTACCAGGCTTCGGGCAGGAACGCAGCGGACCGTGGAGGACACCGGACGCCTTCGGCGGGTAACGGTCGGCGGCGACGCCCTCGCCTGCGAGATCGAGGCCGCGCACCGGAGCGTCGACGTCGAGAACGGCCCCGCGATGGTGGCCGTGCTGTTCACCGGGGCCGGGCGGCCTCGGTTGCTGTTGAGCGCGCACCACCTCGTCGTGGACGGCGTGTCCTGGCGCGTGCTGCTCGATGACCTGAACACCGCCTACGGCCAGGCCGTCCGGGGCGAGCCGATCGATCTCGGCCCGCGCGGCACGTCGTTCGCGCGGTGGAGCAGGGCGCTGGCCGCCCACGCGGAGACCGGCGCGTTCGACGACGAGAGACCCCACTGGGCGGACGTCGCCGCGCGCACGACGGCGATCCCCCTGGACCGTGCGGGCGCCGACACCGTGGCCTCGGGACGGCAGGTGACGGCCGCGCTCGACGGGGACGTCACCCGGGCGCTGCTGCGCGACGTCCCCGACGTCTACCACACGGAGATCATCGAGGTGCTGCTCGCCGCGCTGGCCCGCACGGTCACCGACTGGACAGGACACGGGGATCTCGTGCTCGGCATGGAGGGCCACGGCCGGGAGGAGATCATCCCCGACGTCGACCTGTCGCGTACGACCGGCTGGTTCACCACGTACTTCCCGCTGGCGCTGACGATCCGGGACGCCGGCTGGAGTGAGCTGATCAAGTCCGTGAAGGAGCAGGTACGGGCCGTGCCGAAGCGCGGGCTCGGCTACGGCGTGCTGCGTTACCTGCGCGGCACCGTGCCAGACTGCCGTCCCGGGATCTGCTTCAACTACCTGGGCCGCTTCGACCCGCCGACGGGCGGCGGGCTCTACCGTGAGGTCGAGCCGATCGGCCTGTTCCAGGACCCGGGCGACAGCCGGCCACACGCGATCGACGTGATCGGCGCGATCCGCGACGGACGACTCGAACTGACGTGGGAGTACTCGTCAAACCTGCACGACGATGCCACCGTCGAGCGACTGGCGGCCGATTTCGCCGCGAACGTCACCCGCCTCGTACGCCACTGCGCCGAACCCGACGCGGGCGGCCGTACCCCGTCGGACTACCCGCTGGCGCGCCTGGACCAGGCGGCCGTCGACCGGCTGGCGGGTACGGGCCGCACCATCGCCGCCGTCTACCCGCTTACGCCCACCCAGAACGGCATGCTGTACGACTGCCTGGCCTCCGGCGACGACCTCTACCTGGCGCAGTTCGAGATGGACGTCGACGACGTGGACGACCCCGAGGCACTGGCCATGGCCTGGCAGGCGGTGGTGGACCACACGCCGATCCTGCGCACGGGCCTGGCGTGGGAAGGTCTCGACACGCCCGTACAGATCGTGCGCCACCAGGCCGGGCTGCCGGTCACGCACCATGACTGGCGGGCTCTGCCTGCGGAGGAGCGGCGGGCCCGGCTGGCCGCGCTGCTGGCCGCCGACAGGGCCGAGCCGCTCGACTTCGCCGAGCCGCCGCTGTGCAGGCTGGCGCTCATCCGCGTGTCGGACACCCGCGTCCACGTCGTGTGGACCCTGCACCACGTGCTGCTGGACGGCTGGAGCGTGCACCGACTGCTGCCCGACGTGCTGTCGGCCCATACCGCGCTGCGCGAAGGCGTCACCTGGCGGCCCGAGCCGCGACGCCCGTTCGGCGACTACGTCGAGTGGCTGCTGTCCAGGGATCCGGCGGCGGACGAGGAGCATTGGCGCGCGGCCCTGGCCGGGTTCACCGCGCCGACGCCGCTCCCCTACGACCGGGCCCCCGCGCCGCGGTATCGGCCGAAGGCGGCCGAGCGCCTGCGTACCGGCCTGCCGTCCGAGGTCACCCGGCGGCTGGCCGCGCTTGCGGGTGAGGGCGGGCTGACGCTCAACACGCTCGTGCAGGGCGCGTGGTCCATCCTGCTGTCGCAGCACAGCGGCGAGCGGGAGGTGTGCTTCGGCGCCACGACGTCGGGCCGGCCGGAAGAGCTGGCCGGAGCCGAGTCCATGATCGGCATCTTCATCCAGACCCTGCCGGTGCGCGTGCTCGTGGACGGTGCTCGGCCGTTGCTGTCCTGGCTGAGCGAGTTGCAGCAGGCTCAGGCGCGGGCGCGCGGGCACGAGGCGGTCTCGCCGGCGCGGATCAGGTCGTGGACCGGGCTGCCGCCGGGCACCTCGCTGTTCGACAGCACGATCGTGTTCGAGAACTACCCGATCGAGGCGCGGGAGGCACGGCTGAGCGGCGTGGACGCCGCCGAGGCGAACGGCTACCCGCTCAGCCTCGTCGTCTACCCGGGCGGCGAACTGGAGTTCGTGCTGCTCTACGACCAGGCGCTGTTCGACGAGGCGACCGTGCGGCGGCTGGGCGAAGGTCTGAAGGCCCTGCTGACCCAGATGGCGGCCCAGGCGGGGGCCCGGGTGGGGGCTCATGTGGGGACGCTGACCGCGCTCGATCCCGGCGAACGACGGCGGACGCTGGCCGAGTGGAACGACACGGCCCGCGACTACCCTGAGCGCGCGGTGCACGAGCTGTTCTCCGAGCGGGCGCGTGCCATGCCGGACGCGGTGGCGCTGCGGGGGGACGGCGACCCCATCACCTACGCCGGGCTCGACCGCCGATCGGACGAGCTGGCCCGTGTCCTGTCCGGGGTGGGGGTGCGGCCGGGGTCGCGGGTGGCGATACTGCAGGCGCGTACGGCTGACGCGATCGTCTCGACGCTGGCGGTGCTCAAGGCGGGCGCCGCGTACGTGCCGCTGCACCCCGGCTTCCCACCGGACCGCCTGCGCTGGATCCTGAACGACACCCGCTCGGCGGCCGTGCTCACCGATTCCGCGATGGCGGACAGGGCGGGCGAGCTCGGCGTGCCCGTCGTCCGGATCGGCGACGAGCCCGCCGCCGACGGCCCGATCCCGGCGAGCACGCCGCCCGACCAGCTCGCGTACGTGATGTACACCTCAGGCTCGACCGGCGAGCCCAAGGGCGTCGCGATCACCCACAGGGGCGTCGTCAGCCTGGCCTGGGACAGTCGGTGGCGGTCCGGGCACGAGCGTGTGCTGTTCCATTCTCCGCACGCCTTCGACGCGGCCACGTACGAGATGTGGGCGCCGCTGCTGACCGGCGGCCAGGTCGTGGTGGCCACGGGCGAGCTGGACGCGCAAGGGCTGCGGTCGCTGGTGGCCGAGCACGGCGTGACGGCGACGTTCGTCACGGCCGCGCTGTTCAAGCTGTTCGCCGAGGAGTCGCCGGAGTGCTTCGCCGGGATGCGTGAGGTGCTGGCGGGCGGCGACGCGGTCGCGCCCTCGGCGGTGTCGCGGGTCACGGCCCACTGCCCGGGCACGCGGGTGCACAACGGGTACGGGCCGACGGAGACGACGACGTTCGCCCTCACCGGAGAGCTGACGCCCGAGCTGGCGCGGGCGGGGCTGGCTCCCGTCGGACGGCCGGTGGACAACACCCGTGCCTACGTGCTCGACCACAACCTGTCGCCCGTGCCCGTCGGCGCGCCGGGCGAGCTCTACCTCGCGGGCAGCGGCCTGGCCAGAGGGTACTTCGGCAGGGCCGGGCTGACGGCCGAGCGCTTCGTGGCCGACCCGTACGGGCCGCCCGGTGAGCGCATGTACCGCACGGGCGACCGGGTCAGGTGGACGGCGGACGGCGACCTGCACTTCCTCGGCCGGGTGGACGACCAGGTGAAGATCCGGGGGTTCCGCATCGAGCCGGGCGAGATCGAGTCCGCGCTGCTCGACCGTCCTGGTGTGGCCGAGGCCGTGGTCGTGGCCAGGGAGGGCTCGGGCGGACGCAAGACGCTGGTCGCGTACGTGGTGCCCGCGGCCGGGCAGAAGCCGCGGGGTGAGGTACTGGCGAAGGAACTGGGTGCGCGGCTGCCTGCGTACATGGTGCCGTCGGCGTTCGTGTTCCTGGAGCGGCTGCCGCTCAACCGCAACGGCAAGGTCGACCGCGGCGCGCTGCCCGAGTCGCCGCGCGAGCCCGAGCGCGCGGGCGAGCACGTCGCGCCGCGCAACCCCACGGAGGAGGCGCTGTGCCGTATCTGGGAGCAGGTGCTCGGCCTGGACGAGATCGGCGCGCACGACGACTTCTTCATGCTCGGCGGTGACTCCATCTCAAGTCTGCGGGTGACGTCGCGGATGCGCCCGGCCTTCGGGGTGAGTTTGTCCCCGGCCGACGTGTTCGTGGCGCCGACCGTGGCCGAGCTGTCCGAGCTGGTCCAGGACAGGATCCTGGACCAGCTCGAAGCGGCGGCGCGCGAGTCGTGAACGACTCACCCCCGCGCCGCCGCACCTGCCTGTGGACGTTCCCGCGGCGCCTCTTGGCGTCGTAGGGGCGCGGCGGCTCCGATCACCCGACGATGTCCTCACGTCGCCGCCTCAGGAATTCGACCGTCTTCGCCGGGGAGGTCATGCCTTTCCCAGCGGTCTTCGGAAAACCGCCCCCGTTGCCGCGCTTTACGACAGCCCTGCACAGGGCGCTCATTTCGCTGGCGGAGCAACCGCCTTTTTGCGCCCGGCGATGGCGCGTTTTCCTGCTTTTCGTCGGAGGTGGCCGTTGAGCTGGCTCTTTAGCCGTCGATTCAAGGCCCTGGAACCGCCGGGCCGGCGTTGAAAAGATCGGTTGTACCGGAAGTCCGCCTCCAGGGGTTCACAGCCTGCTCACCGCTGTTTCGGCGATGAGTGATCAGACGGGTTATCCAGGCGCGGCGAACACCGCAGGACATTGGAGAAACTCCCCGTGCATATCTCTTCCCCGCGCGACGAGCGCATCCAGGCGTTGCCCGAGCACCTGCGCGAGCAGCTTCTGCGGCGCCTGTCAGGGCAGTCGTCGCCCGCCGAGGAGCCGATACCCGCGATCGACGGCTCAGGACCGCTGCCGCTCTCGCCCGCGCAGGAACGCCTCTGGTTCATGTACGAGCTGGATCCGGAAGCCCTCGACTATCTCGTGCCGCTGATCGTGCGGCTCACCGGGCCGCTGGACGTGCCCGCGCTGCGTGCCGCGCTGAACGCGCTGGTGGAACGGCATGAGACGCTGCGGTCGACGTTCGGGTCGCGTGACGGCCGTGGCGTGCGCGAGGTCGCGCCGCACATGGAGCTCCCGTTACAGGTCACCGACCTGACGGGGCGGCCGGGCGAGCTGGACCGCGTACTCGAACAGGAGGCGCGGCAGCCCTTCGACCTGCGGGAAGGTCCGGTGTTCCGGGCCCGGCTGATCAGGCTGGGCGAGCGTGAGCACGTGCTGACGGCCTACGCGCACCACATCGTCACCGACGGCTGGTCCTCGCGGCTGGTCCTGGACGACCTGGCCGCCCTGTACTCCGCCACGCTCGGCGGCGAACCGGCGGGCCTGGCGCCGCTGCCCCTGCGTTACGCGGACTACGCCGCCTGGCAACGGAATCTGACGGCGGGGCCGCAGGCCGGGAAGCAGCTCGCGTACTGGCGCGACCGGCTGGACGGGTTCACGCCGATGGACCTGCCGACGGACCGCCCCCGCCCGCCGGTCAGGAGCTCGGCCGGGGCGCGGCACACGTTCGAGATCCCGGCCGAGGTGGTGGGGCGGCTGCGCGAGGCCGGCGAGCGCAACCGGGCGACGTTGTTCATGACGCTGGTCGCGGCCGTGCACCTGCTGCTGGCCCGGTACACGGGACGGCCTGACGTCGCGGTCGCGACCGTCGTGTCGGGCAGGGACCGGGTGGAGCTGGAGAACCTGGTCGGGTTCTTCGTCAACACGCTGGTCCTGCGTGGTGACGTGGACGAGGGCGTGTCGTTCGACGAGCTGCTGCGGCGTACGCGAGCGGGTGTGCTGGACGCGTTCGCCCACGACGGGGTGCCGTTCCAGCGGCTGGTGGAGGCGCTGCGGCCGGAACGTGACCCGAGCAGGCCGCCGCTCACCGAGGTCGCGGTCAATCTGCGTAACCTGCCGGCGGCGTCGGCGGCGTTCGCCGGCCTGCTGGCCGAGGAGTTGGAGCCGCCCGTGCTGGCGGCGAGCATGGACCTGTCGTTCGACTTCGCCGAGCGTGACGGGGCGCTGGCGGGGAGCGTGGCCTACAACGCGACGCTGTTCGACGCGGGGACGGCCGAGCGAATCGCGGCGCATCTGACGTGCCTGCTCAAGGAGGTCGCGGACGGCCCCGACCGGCCGCTGGCCGAGATCTCGCCGCTCGGCCAGGCCGAGCGGACGCTGCTGACGTCGCTGTGGTGCGGCGACGGGACCGGGCCGCCCGCGCGCACGGTGAGCGAGCTGTTCGCCGAGCAGGCCGAGGCCCGGCCGGACGCCGAGGCGGTGGTGTGCGGCCCGCGCTCGGTACGTTACGGGGAGCTGGCCGAGCGGGCCGAGCGCATCGCCGGGCTGCTGGCCGCCGAGGGCGCGGGGCCCGAGCGGTATGTTGCGGTGGCCCTGCCGCGCTCGATCGACATGGTCGCGGCCGTGCTGGGCGTGCTCCGCTCCGGCGCCGCCTACCTGCCGATCGACCTGGACTATCCGGCCGACCGGATCCGTACCATGATCGACGACACCGCGCCGGTGCTCACGCTCACCACCCGCGAGGGCGTGGACAGGCTGCCCCCGGGTGTGCCCGCCGTGGCGCTGGACGACCCGGCCGTCGAGAACGCCCTGACCGGCCCGCACGCCACCCCGCTCCCCTCCGTCAACCCCGATCACCCCGCCTACGTGATCTACACCTCGGGTTCCACGGGACGGCCCAAGGCCGTCGTGGTGACGCACGCGGGTGTGCACGACATGGTGCTCATCCAGCGGGAACGCCTGGACGCCGGGCCGGACGCGCGGGTGTTGCAGTTCGCGTCGCTGAGCTTCGACGGCGCGTTCTGGGAGCTGGTGTGGGCGCTGCTGTCGGGCGGCACACTGGTGATCGCCACCGACGAGGAGCGTCCGCCCGGCGCGCCGTTGGCCGGGCTGATGGCACGCGAGCGCGTCACCCACGCCGTGCTGCCGCCCACCGCGGTTTCGACGCTGCCGCCCGGCGGAGTGCCGTACGGCGCGGTGCTGATCGTGGCGGGCGAGACCTGCCCGCCGGAACTCGTGCGGACGTGGTCGCGGGGCCGGCGCCTGTTCAACGGGTACGGGCCAACCGAGACCATGGTGGGCGCGACTTTGGGCGGGCCGCTGACGGCGGCCGACGCCGATCCCGGACCGGTGCCGATCGGACGGCCCTTCCCGAGCATCAGGGCGTACGTGCTGGACGCGCGGCTGCGGCCGGCGCCGATCGGCGTGCCGGGCGAGCTGTATCTCGGTGGTACGCGGCTGGCGAGGGGGTATTCGAACCGGCCCGGGCTGACCGCCGAGCGGTTCGTGGCCGACCCGTACGGGCCGCCGGGCACGCGCATGTACCGGACGGGCGACAGGGCACGCTGGCTGGCCGACGGCAGGCTGGAGCACGCGGGCCGCGCCGACGACCAGGTCAAGCTGCGTGGGTTCCGTATCGAGCTGGGCGAGGTCGAGGCGGCGCTGGCCGCGCATCCCGCCGTGGTCACCGCCGCGGTGGCGGTCAAGGAGGATGCGGGCGGGGCAAAACGGCTGGTGGCCTACCCGGTGCCGGCCGACGGCGGGGTCACGCCGGGCGAGCTGCGCGACTTCCTGCGCCGGCGGCTGCCCGAGCACATGGTGCCCGCGGCGTTCGTACCGTTGCCCGAGCTGCCGCTGACCCGCAGCGGAAAGGTCGACCGCCGTACGCTGCCGCCGCCGCCCGGCGAGCGCGACAGCGGCGAGGAGTACGTCGAGCCGCGCACCCCCACCGAACGTGTCCTGGCGGGGGTGTGGTCGCGGGTGCTCGGCGTGGACCGGGTCGGCGTCCGGGACAACTTCTTCGACCTGGGCGGCGACTCCATCCTCGCGCTCCAGGTCGTGGCCGGGGCCAGGGCGCAGGGACTGGAGGTCGCGCCGCGGCAGATGTTCCTGCGCCAGAACGTCGCCGACCTGGCCGTGACGGCGGCCCTCGTCCCCGCGGGGCATGAGGACCACGCGGGCGGGGACGAGCGGGTGAGCGGCGACGTGCCGCTGACGCCGATCCAGCACTGGTTCCTGGAGAACATGGCCGACAGCCTGTCCCGCTTCAACCAGGCGGTCTGCCTGGAGCTGGCCCCCGACGTGGACGAGGTCGCGCTCGAAGCCGCCCTGCGCGCCCTGGTCGAGTGGCACGACGCGTTGCGCCTGCGGCTGGAGCGGGACGGCGACGGTGGGTGGCGCCAGCACAACGCCGAGACCGAGCACGGCACGATCCTGCGCAGGGCGGAACGGCCCGGCGAGGAAGCCGAGATCACGTTCGCGCCGGACAGCGGGCCGCTGGTCAAGGCCCTGCTGGTCACGTCCGGCGAGTCCAGGCGGCTGTACCTGGCCGTCCATCACCTGGCCGTGGACGGCGTTTCGTGGCGGATCCTGCTGCCCGACCTGGAGACCGCCCTGCGGCAGGCCGCGGCGGGTGAGCCGATCAGGCTCGGGCCGCGTACCACCTCGTTTCGCTCCTGGTCGCTGCGGTTGCGCGAGCATGCCCTCTCGGGCGGTTTCGACGACGAGCTGGACCATTGGCGACGCACCCGTGAGCTGGCGAGGAGCGTGGCGGTGCTGCCGCTGGACGGCGGCGGCGAGAACCTGGCCGGTGACCTGCGTACGGTGACCAGCACTGTCGGCCCCGAGGTCACCCGGCGGCTGATGCGCGAGGTGCCGGAGGCGTACCGGGCGCGGATGGACGACGTGCTGCTCGGCGCGCTCGGCCGGGTGCTGACCGGGTGGGCGGGCGGTGACCGGGTGCTGGTCGAGGTGGAGGGCCACGGCCGCGAGGAGCTGTTCCCGGAGGTGGACCTGTCGAGGACGGTCGGGTGGTTCACCACGGTCTCGCCCCTGGTGCTGCACATGCCGGGCGGTGACTGGGGTGACCTGCTCAAGTCTGTGAAGGAGCAGGTCAGAGCCGTTCCATCGCGCGGTCTCGGGTACGGCGCGCTGCGTTACCTGTCCCCTTCAGGGGAGGAGCTGCGTGACGACCCGAGGCCGCAGGTCGCCTTCAACTATCTGGGGCGCATGGACGCCCACGGCTCGCCCGGCGGCCCGTTCCCGCGCTTGCTGCCCGTCCCCGAGGGCACCGAGCGCGTCCCGGGGCAGGTTCGGGCTCACCTGCTGGAGGTCAACGCCGTCGTACGCGACGACCGGCTGGAGATCGGCTGGTCGTACTCGGCCCGGCTGCACCGCGAGGAGACCGTGAACCGGCTGGCCGGGCAGCTCGTGGCGGCGCTCGGGGAGATCGCCGAGCACTGCGCGCGTCCCGGGGCGGGCGGGTGCACGCCGTCCGACTTCCCGCTGGCGCGGCTGGACCAGGCGGCGCTGGACGGGATCGCGGGCGACGGCCGGGCCGTCGAGGACGTCTACCCGCTCACGCCCGTGCAGAGCGGCCTGCTGTTCCACTCGCTGTCCGACCCCGCGGGCGACACCTACGCCTCGCACTTCAACCTGCTGCTCGACGGCGTGGACGATCCGGAGCGGCTGGTGCGCGCCTGGCAGGAGGTGGCCGCGGACATCCCGGCGCTGCGTACCGCGGTCGTGTGGGAGGGGGTGCCCGAGCCGCTGCAGGTCGTGCGGCGCGACGCCACGATCCCCGTCGAGCGTCACGACTGGCGCGCGCTGACCGAGGAGGCCAGGAGCGCCGAGGCCGCGCGCATGTGGGAGGGCCGTGCCCGGTGGCGGCTCGACCTGGGCCGGGCGCCACTGATGCGGCTGGCCGTGGCGCGGCTGTCCGACACGCGGGTGCGGGTGTTCTGGACGGCGCATCACCTGCTGCTCGACGGCTGGAGCGCGGCACAGGTGCTGACCCAGGTGTTCGAGCGGTACGCGGGTCGCACGCATCCGGCGCGCAGGCCGTACCGGGACTATGTGGAGTGGCTGGGGCGGCAGGATCGGGCGGCGGCGGAGGCGCACTGGCGGCGGGAGCTGGACGGGTTCACCGCGGCGACGCCGCTCCCGTTCGACCGGCCGCCGGTCAGGGCGCACGGGTCGCGCTCGGCCGCCGCCGTACGGCTGAGCCTGTCGCCCGAACGTTCGCACGCGTTGTACGAGCGGGCCCGCCGCGCCCGGCTGACGGTGAACACGCTGCTCCAGGGCGCCTGGGCGATCCTGCTCTCACGGTACTCGGGCGAGCGCGACGTGTGCTTCGGCGCCACGGTCTCCGGCCGCCCCTCCGGACTGCCGGGGTCGGAGTCGATCGTCGGCCTGTTCATCAACATGCTGCCCGTGCGCGTGGACGTGGACGGCGACGCCGACCTGATCGGCTGGCTGCGCGGGCTGCAGGAGTCTCAGGTCGAAGGCCGCCAGTACGACTACCTGTCCCCCGCGGACGTGCAGAGATGTGCCGGTCTGGCGGGCGGTGTGCCGCTGTTCGACAGCGTCATGGTGTTCGAGAACTACCCGGAGGCCGCAGGCGACCATGGCGTCCGCGTGCTGGAGCACACCGGTGACGAGCACGGCAACTACCCGCTCATGATCACCGCGTACGCTGCGGGTGAGCTGACCCTGGCGCTCGACTACGACCCGGGCCTGTTCGACGCGGATACGGCGGAGCGGCTGCTCGGCCACCTGGAGACGATGCTCGGCGCGTTCGCCGGCGACGAGACCTGCCGGGTGTCGGAGCTGCCTGTCATGCCGGAGTCCGAGCGGCATCGGCTGCTCGTGGAGTGGAACGACACCGTCGTCCCCTTCCCCGCCGCCGGTCCCGTGCACGAGCTGTTCGCGGAGCAGGCCGCCCGCACCCCCGACGCCACCGCCGTGAGCTGCGGCGAAACCGCGCTGAGCTTCGCCGCCCTGGACGAGCGGGCCAACCGGCTGGCTCACCACCTGATCGGGCTGGGCGCGCGGCCCGGCACGCTGGTCGGCGTGTGCGTCGAACGCGGCTTGGACGCCGTCGTCGCGCTGCTCGGCGTGCTCAAGTCGGGCGCGGCGTTCGTGCCACTCGACCCCGACCATCCGCCTCGGGTCCTCGAATCCATGCTGGAGGACGCCGCCGCCCCGATCGTGGTCACCCAGACGAGGCTGCTGGACCGGCTGGAACGCGGCCGGGCGGCGTTCGTCTGCCTCGACGACGCCGACCTGGCCGGGCACCCCGCCACCGCGCCCCACACGGACGTGACCGCCGGCGACCTGGCGTACGTGATCTACACGTCGGGCTCGACCGGGAGACCGAAGGGCGTGATGGTCGAGCATCGCCACGTCTGCCACATGCTGCGTGCCTGGGACGCCCGTTACGGCCTGGCGGGGACCTCGCCCCGATGCCTGTCGGTCTCCAGCCAGTCGGTGGACCTGTTCTTCGGCGACTTCCTGCTGTCGGCGGTGCTCGGCGGCGAGATGATCATCTGTCCGAGCGGACGGCTCGGCGACCCGCTCGCCATCGCCCGCCTGATCGAGAGCACGCGCGCGGAACTCCTGGTGACCGTGCCCGCGCTGGCCCGCGCCATCGCCGAGGAGCTGGACGGTCCCGGCTCGCTGCGGGTGCTGATGGTCGGCTCCGAGGGCTGGCCGGTCGGCGAGGCCTGGCGCATACTCGACCGGCTCGGCTCCGGCACCGTCATCGTGAACGCCTACGGCGCCACCGAGACGACCGTTGACTCGACCGTGTTCCAGCTCGGCGCCGACCCGATGGGGCACAGGACGTACGTGCCGATCGGGCGGCCCTTCGCCAACACCCGCGTGTACGTGCTGGACGCCGAAAGGCGGCCGGTGCCCATCGGCGTGGTCGGCGAGATCCACATCGCCGGTGACGGGGTGGCGCGCGGCTACTGGAACCGGCCCGACCTGACCGAGGAACGCTTCTCACCCGACCCGTTCACCCCGGGACGCATGTACCGGACCGGCGATCTCGGCCGCCGCAGGGCCGACGGCGTACTGGAGATCGTCGGACGGGTCGACGACCAGGTCAAGGTACGTGGGTTCCGTGTCGAGCCAGGCGAGGTCGAATCGGCGCTGGTCGCGCATCCCCAGGTCGCCGCCGCCGCGGTGGTCGGACGGCAGGACGAGGCGGGGCGGATGCGGCTCGTCGCGTACGTCGTTCCCACCGGCGAGCAGGCACCCGACCCGGCCCTACTGCGGGCGTTCCTGGCCGGGCGGGTGTCGGCTCAGGCGGTGCCGTCGGCGTACGTCAGGATCGACGCGCTGCCGATGACCCCGAGCGGCACGCTGAACCGGCGCGCCCTGCCCGCCCCCGCCGGCCTGCTCGACGCCGCCGTGCCCCATGTCCCGCCGCGCGACGCCACGGAGAGGCTGCTCGCCGGGATCTGGGCCGAGGTGCTGCGCCGCGATCCGGCGGGGATCGGCGTCGAGGACGACTTCTTCGACCTGGGCGGCGACTCGATCCTCAGCATCCAGGTGATCTCGCGGGTACGTGCGGCGCTCGGCGCCGCGCCCTCGCCCCGCCAGCTCTTCGACACGCCCACCATCGCCTCCTTCGCCGGGACGCTCGGGGCCGCCGCGCCGCAGGAGGCCATCGGGCGGGCGGACGGCGACGACGGCCTGCCGCTGTCGTTCGCGCAGCAGCGGCTGTGGTTCCTGAGCGAGTTCGAGCCGGACAGCACCGAGTACAACACCGTGTTCGGCCTGCGTCTGTCCGGTGAGGTGGACGTGGCCGCGCTGCGTACCGCACTCGACCGGCTGGTGGCCAGACACGAGTCGCTGCGTACGGTCTTCGGCGACGTCGAAGGCCGCGGCGTGCAGTCCATCCTGCAGCCCGGACCGTTGCCGCTGCGCGTGATCGACGTGTCCGGCCACGACGACCCCGAGTCCGCGACGCACGACCTTCTCGGGCGGGAGGCGTCCCTGCCCTTCGACCTGCGCCGTGGCCCGCTGTTGCGGGCCACCCTGATCAGGATGGGACCGGACGAGCACGCGTTCGCGCTGGTCATGCACCACATCGTGACCGACGGCTGGTCGATGGGCGTGCTCGCCGCCGAGCTCGGCGCCTGTTACGCGGCCGCGCTGCGCGGCGACGCCCCCGAGCTGGCGCCGCTGCCGATCAGGTACGCCGACTACGCGGCCTGGCAGCGCCGCCACCCGTCCGACCCGTCCTACTGGCGGGAGCGGCTGGCCGGGCTCACCCCCCTGGCCCTGCCCACCGACCACCCACGCCCCCCGGTACGGCGGGCCGACGGCGCGATCCGCCTGCTCGACCTCCCGGCGCACACGCTGGACGGGCTGAAGGCGGTGGCCAGACAGCATGACGCGACCCTGTTCATGGTGTTGGTCGCGGCCACCACGATCCTGCTGTCCAGGATCTGCGGCCAACGGGACGTCGCCGTCGGCACCGCCGCCTCGGGACGCGGGCGCGCCGAGCTGGAAGGGCTGGTCGGGTTCTTCGTCAACACGGTCGTGCTGCGGTCCACGGTGACCGAGTCGTCGTCGTTCGCGGCGTTCCTGGCGCAGGTCAGGGATACGGTGCTGGAGGCGTTCGAACACGACGACGTACCGTTCGAGCAACTCGTCGAGGTGTTGCGGCCCGAACGGGACCCGAGCAGGAACCCGCTCGTCGACGTCATGGTCGTCCTGGACAACACGCCCTCGGCCGACCCCGATCTGCCGGGGCTGCGCACCGCGCCGCTGCCCGCGGTCTCCGACCAGGTCAGCCACGACCTGACCGTGGACTTCCTGGAGCACGGCGGCCGGCTGACCGCCGCCGTCGGCTACGGCACCGCGCTGTTCGACCACTCGACCGCCGACCGTCTGGCCGGGCACCTGACGACCCTGCTCAACGCCATCGCCGCAGGTCATCAGGGTTCCGTGGCGGAGCTGCCGATCATGACGGACACGGAGCTCAAGCAGGCCGTGACCGGCTGGCAGGACACCCGCCGGGACACCCCACCCGCCCTGTTCGCCGAACTGTTCGAGGAGTGCGCGGCGGCGAACGCCGACCGTATCGCGCTCGTCTTCGGTGACCGCGCGCTCACCTTCGCCGAGCTCGACGCCCGCGCCAACCGCCTGGCGCACCTGCTGCGCGCCCGGGGGGCGGGGCCCGAGACGCTGGTGGGGCTCGCGGGCTCGCGCAGCGAACGGACCGTGGTCGCGCTGCTGGCCGTACTCAAGGCCGGGGCCGCCTACCTGCCGCTGGATCCCGGACTGCCTCGGGAGCGGATGGCGTACATGCTGGACGACGCCCGGCCGCTGATCGTCCTCACCGACCGCGACTCCGCGTTCGAACCGCCCGAGCCTGTGGACGTCGTCCTGCTGGACGATCCAGCGCTGCTGGACGGCCTGCCTGACACGCGGCCCGGTGTGCGGCCGCATCCGGCGCACCCGGCATACGTGATCTACACGTCGGGCTCGACGGGACGGCCCAAGGGCGTGGTCGTCGAGCACCGGGGACTCGCCAACCTGTTCCTCGACCACCGGGCCGACCTCATGCGCGCCGAGACCACCCAGCCGATCAAGGCGGGGGTGACCGCGGCGTTCACGTTCGACACCTCTTTGGAGGGCGTGCTGTGGATGGCCGACGGCCACGAGCTGCACGTGATCGACGACCTCACCAGGCGCGACCCGGAAGCGCTGATCGACTACGTCGCCCGGCACCGGATCGACCTGCTGGACCTCACGCCCTCCTACGCCGAACAGCTCACCGCACGCGGCCTGCTCACCTCCGCCCGTCACCGGCCCGCCGTACTCATGCTGGGCGGTGAGGCGGTCGGCGAGCAGCTCTGGCGCGAGCTGCGCGACGCGCCCGGCACCACCGGCTACAACTACTACGGGCCGACCGAGTGCACGGTCGACACCCTGTACTGCAGACTGTCGGACAGCGAGCGGCCCGTCGTGGGCAGGCCCACCTGGAACACCAGGGCGTACGTGCTGGACGACCGGCTCCGCCCGGTGCCCGTCGGGGTCGCGGGAGAGCTGTACCTGGCCGGTGACCAGCTCGCGCGCGGCTACCTCAACCGGCCGGGCCTGACCGCGGAACGGTTCGTGGCCGGGCCTTTCGAGGAGCCGGGCGGCCGCATGTACCGGACGGGCGACCTGGCCAGGTGGCGGCCCGACGGGCTGATCGAGTACCTGGGCCGCACCGACGACCAGGTCAAGGTGCGCGGCTTCCGTATCGAGCCGGGCGAGATCGAGGCCGTGCTCTGCGAGCACCCGGACGTGGCGCAGGCCGCCGCGGCCGTGTTCGACGACCCGGGGTCGCCGCGCATCGCCGCGTACGTGGTCCCCGTTCCCGGGGCCGCGCCCGAGCCCGGCGCGCTGCGCGACTTCGCCAAACGCTCACTGCCCGGGTACATGGTGCCGCACCTCTTCGTGACGCTGGCGGATCTGCCGCTGAACACCAGCGGGAAGGTGGACCGCCGCGCCCTGCCCGCTCCCGGCGCGACGGCGGCGGCGGGCACGGACCGGCTCCCCCCGCGCGACGACGTCGAACGGGCTCTGGCCGAGGCGTGGGCCGAAGTGCTCGGCGTGGACGCGGACTCGTTCGGGGTCGAGGACAACTTCTTCGACCTCGGCGGCGACTCCATCCTCAGCATGCAGATGGTGGCCAGGGCCAGGCAGGCGGGGGTGTGGATCACGTCCAAGGACCTTTTCCTGCACCAGACGATCGCCGAACTGGCGCCCGTCGCCCAGCCGGTCGCCGAGACCGCCTCCTCCGGTGCGGTCGTGGACGGGCCGGTGCCGCTGACGCCCGTGCAGCGCGAGTTCCTGCTGTCGCGGCGGGTCGCGCCGCACCACTACAACCAGTCGATGCTGGTGGAGCTGTCCGGCCCGGTCGGCGAGCCCGCGCTGCGGGCCGCGCTCGCCGCCCTGGCCGAACGGCACGACGCCCTCAGGCTCCGCTTCGAACGTGACCGCTCCCGGCCCCGCACCGGGGACTGGTCGCAGCTCGCCGCGCCCGCGCCGGCCGTCCCACTGACCTGCCACGACCTGTCCCATCTGACGGGCGAGGCCGAGCTGCGAGCCGCGGCGAACGAGCTGGCCACCGACGCTGATCTGGGGTTCGACCTGGAACATGGCCCCCTGTGGTCCGCCCTGCTCCTCGACCTCGGCGCGGAACGGCGGCCCTGGCTGTACCTGACCGCGCACCACCTCATCGTGGACGCCGTGTCCTGGCGAATCCTGACCGAGGATCTGGAGACCGCCTACCGGCAGGCGGCAGGCGGCGCACCCGTCGATCTCGGGCCCGCGACCTCACCGTTCCGCCAGTGGGCGGCCCGGCTGGCCGAGCACACGGCGGGGGGCGGGCTCGACGGTGAGGCGGCGTACTGGACCGGCCTGCCCGATCCCGCGCCGCTGCCCACGGACCACGACGGCGAGAGCCTCGTCGGCTCGGTCTCGACCGCGCCGTGCTCGTTGTCCGAGCACGAGACCCGGGCGCTCGTGCGCGGCGCGCCCGCCGTGTTCCGTGCCCGGCTGAGCGAGGTGCTGATCGGCGCGCTGGCCTGGACGCTGTGCCGGTGGACGGGCCAGGAGCAGGTCGTGATCGGCCTGGAGGGACACGGCCGTGAGGACGTCTTCGACGACCTCGACCTGACCAGGACCGTCGGCTGGTTCACCAGCGAATACCCGGCCGCCCTGACCGTGCCCGGCGGCAACGACTGGGCGGCGCTGGTCAGGACTGTGCGCGCGCAGCTTCGCGCGATCCCCGGCAACGGCCTCGGGTACGGCCTGCTGCGCCACCTCAGCCCGCCAGGCTCCCCCGGCACCGCACTCGCCGGCCGGCCGCGCCCGCAGGTCGCCTTCAACTACCACGGCCAGTCCGGCACCGCGCCGGGAGAAGGCCTCTACCACGCCTTCCACGACCCGATCGGGCAGGAGCAGAGCCCGCTGGAACACGTCGGTCACCCGTTGGAGATCGTCGGCGCGATCCGCGACCGCCACCTGACCTTCGACTGGTACTACTCGCAGAACCTGTACGACCCGTCCACGGTGTCGAAGCTCGCGGAGGACTTCGCCGGCGCGCTGCGTTCCCTGGCCCGCCACGCCGAGCGGCGTTCGGCGCCCCGCGAGGAGGTCTGACATGGACGTTCTCGCCCTCCCCGCCACCGCGCTGGCCGGCCTGCTGGCCGAACTGGCACGCGAGCACCACGTCCCGGGCGCGCAGCTCGCCGTCCGCCACGGCGGCCGTACGGTGAGCGCCGGGTACGGCGTCGAGACCCACGGCGGCGAGGCGGCCGTGACGGAGGCGACGGCGTTCCCGCTGGGCTCGCTGACCAAGCCGTTCACGGCCACGCTGGCCGCCATGCTGGCCGACGACGGTGACCTGACCTTCGACGGCCCGCTGCCCGGCGGGGTCGAAGGGGTGACTCTGCGTGGCCTGCTCAGTCATACCTCGGGCCTGGCCGCCGACGGCGACGTACGGCACCCCGCCGTTCTGCGGGTGGGCCGGGCGTTCTCCTACTCCAACCTCGGCTACGAGCTGGTGGGCCGCCTGGTCGGCCAGGTCACCGGGATGACCTGGTGGGAGGCGGTCGAGGAACTACTGCTGACCCCGCTGGGCATCGAAGCGTCGTACGCGACGGGACGGCGTACCGGTCGCCGTACCGCGACCGGCCACAGCGTGCATCCGGCGACAGGTCGCGTCGTGCCGGTGGCGCAGGAGCAGGAGACCCCCGGTCAGGCCCCTTCCGGCGCGCTCGCGCTGAGCGCGACCGACCTCGTCACCCTGGCTCGGCTCCACCTGGCCGACCCTGACCTGCCCGTCCTGCTCGACCGGCGTACCCTTCACGAGCTGCGCGAGGACCAGCTGGCCGGGATCGAGATCGGGCCGTACGGGCTGGCGGACGGCTGGTGCCTGGGCTGGTCGGCGCACCACCGCGACGGCCTCGACTGGTACGGCCACGACGGCACCGGCGAGGGCACCTCCTGCCATCTGAGGTTCGAGCCCTCGCAACGAACCGTCGTCGCGCTCACCACGAACGCGGACACCGGGCTCGCCCTGTGGCGCGAACTCACCGAACGGCTGGCCCTCCACGGGATCGCCCCCGGCGACCACCGCCCGCTCGCGGGCTCGGGACCACCCGTGGCGCCGCCGCCCGGGTGCACGGGCACATACGTGAACGGCGGATCGGCCTTCGAGGTCACCAGCGGCGGCGGCGGGCTGCGTCTGCGGTCGGCAGGGCCGATCACCTGCTACCGGGGCGGGGTGTTCGAGATCGGCGAGGGCCACGCGGGGCGGTTCATCACCCTGGGCGGCGACATCGACCTGATCCAGGTGTCAGGCCGTTTGGCTCGCCGGGCGGGGAGCCCCGGAGCATGAAGGAAGCCGCCGTGGAGACCGTCGCTCCCCCGCTCGCGCGTAACAGGCGTTACGCGATCCTGTGGAGCGGACAGTTCCTGTCGGAGTTCGGCAACGAGATCAACTTCGTCGCGTTCCCGCTGCTGATCCTGGCCATGTCGGGCTCCGCGTTGCAGGCCGGGCTGGCCTCGTCGCTGGTCGCGGCCGGTCACATGCTGGCCAACCTGCCCGCCGGTGTGATCGCCGACCGGTGGGACAGGCGCAGGACGCTGCTGCTGTGCCAGGGCGGCCGGGCGCTGGCCGTGGCGTCGGTGGCGGTCGCCGTCTGGCTGGACGCGTTCTCGTTCCCGCACGTCCTGCTCGTGGCGCTGATCGACGGGCTGCTCGGGGCGGCTTTCGAACCTGCGGAGCAGGCCGCGCTTCCGCAGGTCGTACCGGAGTCCCAGTTGTCGCGGGCGGTCGCGGCCAACACGGCGAGACCGTTCATCGCGACGCTGCTGGGCCCGGCGCTCGCCGGGTTCCTGTTCGCGGTTGAGCAGGCGATGCCGTTCGCGCTGGACGGCCTGATGCTGGCGCTCTCGTTCGCGGCGCTGATGTTCCTCCGGCTGCCCGCGCGCCCCGCGCCCGCGGAGCCCGCCCGGGGTGCGGGAGGGGATCTCGTGGCCGGGCTCCGGTGGGTGCTGGGGCAGCGGTTGATCAGGACGACGCTGGTGTGGATGGCGGTGTCCAACCTCGTGTTCGCCGCGCTGATGATCATCGTGCTGGCGATGTCGCACGAGGACAAGGTGGGCGCGGGCGTGATCGGCCTGACCATGGCCTGCATGGGCGCGGGCGGGCTGCTCGGCGCGGCGCTGGCCGACCGGCTGCACGCCCTGCTGCCCGCTCCGGTCGTCATCATCGGCTTCTCGTGGATGACGGCCCTGCTGACCGGGCTGATGGCGCTCGTGCCCGGCGGCCTGCCGCTGGGGCTGCTGCTGGGCTGTACCGCGTTCTTCGCGCCGCTGGCGAACACGACGATCCTGACGTACCAGATCACGGTCACTCCGGACAGACTGCGCGGCCGGCTGACCGGCATCGTCGGGTTGTGCTCCGGCGGCGCGGCGGCGCTCGGGCCGCTGCTCGGCGGCGCCCTCATGACCGCCGGTGGAGCGGGGCCCGGCGGCATACTGAGCTGTGCCGCCGCCCTCAGCGTCATCGCGCTGGCGACCACGCTCACCCCGGCACTCCGTCGCTTCCCCACCACCGGCTAAAGCGAACTCAGGCCCTCGCGGGAAACGTCACCGAACGTCAGCCGGGAGAGCGTCTGAGGTTGAAAGGCTGAAGCCGCGGCGGTTCGAGGGGCAGGCCAGTCCGGGCGACGAAGCCGTCGAGCAGCGCAGGACGGTACCGCATCCGTTCGAGCCTGGCCTTGACCAGTGTGGTGAGCCGCTCGGCGTTATCGGGAGCGAGGTTGGCCGGGCCCCGTTTGAGAACCGGCCGCACTCCTTCGGCCGGGTTCGGTTTCGGGGCATCCAGCGGTGCCGCGAACCGGACAGGTCCGAAGCCTTGACCTCGAAGAGACCGCCACGCTCTGGTTCCGTAACGACCAAGGTGTCAGGTTACAAGCTTTGACATCTGTTACCAGCCTGCTTAGTGTTTCTCGCATGGAGCAGAGGACACTCGGCGCCGACGTCCATGTGGGGGCGGTCGGGCTCGGTTGCGCAGGCATGTCCGGCGCGTACGGGCACAGCGCCGACGAACAGAGCATCGCGACGTTTCGCAACGCGCTCGACGCCGGGATCACGTTCATCGACACGGCCGACCACTACGGGATGGGGCACAACGAGACGCTCATCGGGCAGGCGCTGCGATCCGCCGATCGCGACCGCGCCGTGGTGAGCGTGAAGTTCGGCGCGCTGTTCGGCGTGGACGGCAGCGTGCGCGGCATCAACGGCCGACCGGACGCGATCCCGAACTTCCTGGGCTACTCGCTGCAGCGGCTGGGCATCGACTATGTGGACATCTATCGCCCGGCCAGGCTGGATCCCGTTGTCCCGATCGAGGAGACCGTCGGCGCCGTCGCCGAGATGGTGCAGAAGGGCTACGTGCGCGGCATCGGACTGTCCGAGGTCGGCGCCGAGACGATCCGCCGCGCCCACGCCGTGCACCCGATCACCGACGTCCAGATCGAGTACTCACTGTTCAGCCGCGGTGTCGAAGACGAGATCCTGCCCACCTGCCGCGAACTGGGCATCGGCGTCACCGCCTACGGGGTACTCGCCCAAGGAATGCTGACCGGGACGTGGCGGCCGTCGGCCGGCGACGCACGGCATCGCGGGCACCTGCCCCGCTTCGCCGCCGGAAACATCGAGACCAACCTCGCGCTGGTCGAACGGCTGCGGGAGATCGCCACCTCCCGCGGTGTCACGGTCGCACAGCTCGCGATCGCGTGGGTGCTCGCACAGGGTCGCGTGCACCGGGACATCGTCGCGCTGGTCGGGGCCAGCCGGCCGCACAGCGTCACCGAGGCGGTGGACGCCACCGGTCTGCGGTTGACCGAGGACGACCTGGCCGCGATTGAGCAGGCCGTCCCCCGAGGGGCGGTCGCGGGAGAACGCTACGCCCCCGCCCTGCTCGCGCTACTGGACAGCGAGCGAACGGGCGGTGGACGCTGATGCCCGCCCGAACCCCGCTGGACGCGAACGCCATCCTGGCAGCCACCGAGGAGATCCTGCGGCGCCACGGACCGGACAAGGCAACGGTCGTCGACGTCGCCCGGGCACTCGGGGTCAGCCACGCCGCCGTCTACAAGCACTTCCCCTCCAAGCAGACGCTGCGCGAGGCCGTGACCCGGCGCTGGCTCGACCGCAACCGCGACGCCCTCGCCGTCATCGCCGCCGACAGCGCGGTTGCGCCGGCGCGGCGGCTGCGCACCTGGCTGCACGCCGTCCTGGCCGTGAAGCAGGCCAAGATTCGCCAGGACCCGGAGCTGTTCGCCGCCTATGGAATCCTCGCCGCCGCGCACAGCAGCGTCGCCACCGACCACGTCGCCGATCTCCTGGGCCAGCTGACGGCCATCATCGCTGACGGCGCCGCCGACGGCAGCCTCCGCACCGACGACGCGGCGGCCACCGCCCGCGTGGTCTTCAACGCCACTGCCAAGTTCCACCATCTCGCCCACTCGGCCGAATGGCAGAACCCCGGCGTCGGCGCCGAGCTCGACGAGGTGTGCAGCCTGCTGCTCGAGGGTCTTCACGCCCCCGCATCGCCGTAGCCGAACCGGGTCGATCATCCGCCGCGACTCGTCAACGGCGTGGTCGGCCCTGCCCACCGCCACCCCGGCGGCAACGAACAAGGAGTACGAACGACCATGGTTCAAGCAATCGGAGTGACCCGGCCAGGCGGACCCGACGCTCTTGGCGAGTTCGACCTGGTGGCCGAACCGATCGGTCCCGGTCAGGTCAGGATCCGGGTGAGCAGCGCCACGGTGAACCCGGTCGACACGGTGATCCGTTCTCGTCCGCGGCAGGATGAGGCGGACGCGGTGCGGGTGCCGGGCATGGAGGTCGCCGGCGTGATCACCGAGATCGGCCCCGCTGTCGACCGTCCGTTCGCGATCGGGGACGCCGTCATGGCCATCGTGGTGCCCTCAGGCGCGCACGGCGGCTACCGGGCAGACCTCGTCGTGCCGGCACGCTCGGTCGCGAGGATCCCGGCCGGGCTCTCGGACGTTCAGGCCGCCACCATCCCGATGAACGGGCTCACCGCCCGGCTCGCACTTGACACGCTGGCGCTCCCGGCCGGCGCGACGGTCGCCGTCACCGGTGCGGCCGGTACCGTCGGCGGGTACTTCGTCCAGCTCGCCAAGCAGGCCGGACTGGTCGTCGTCGCCGACGCCGCCCGGCAGGACGAGACCTTCGTCCGCGAGTGCGGAGCCGACGAGACTGTGCCGCGGGGGGACGACTTCGCCGCGATGGTCCGCCACCTCCACCCGGGCGGCGTCGACGGGCTCGTCGACGCCGCCGTGCTGGAGGCCGCCGTACTCCCTGCCGTCAAGGACGGCGGCACCGTCGCCACCCTCCGCGGTTACCAGGGCGACGGGACCGGCCGGGTCCGCGTCGCCCCGATCTTCGTCCGCCACTACGTCGAGGCCGCGGCCAAGCTCGACCGGCTCGCCGAACTCGCCGGTGAGGGACTGCTCACCGTCCGCGTGGCCGGCGAACTGCCAGCCTCCCGAGCCGGCGACGCGCATCGCTCGCTCGAACGGCGTGGCGTTCGCGGGCGGTTCGTCCTACGGTTCGGCTGACCGGCCCTCGCGGAGGGCCGCACACGACTCCCGAAACGTCGTCACCACGGAAGAAACCGTCGCCGCCGTCGAACCGCGAAGGCCGGCCGAGACGAACCTGCTGCTTGTGCGGTAGTGACAGCACCCGTTGGGCGGCCATACGGATCTCGGCCATGGCGTCGAAAACGTCCATGGATGGTCGCGGGCCGTGCGGGCCTGGGGTGCTGTTGACCAACGTGTCATAGGCCGCCAAACCTCGAAGATCCCTAGCCTGACCTTCTGTGATGCCGAAGCTGAAGTACCTCACGCAGCACGGGCGCTTCCCGCGCGGGCGGGCGGAGTTTCCTGACGAGGTGGTCGACCACGTCGCGAAACAGACCGGGTCACGTCCAGTGAAGTGGTGTACGAGCTGACCTTCGCGTGATCCTGTTTCTGCAGGTTAAGCGGTAAGTGTCTGCGGTAGTGGGTTGTGGGCCGGTGTGTCACCGGCAAGGACGCGCATCCGGCATTTGGCCAGGATGTCGAGCCCCATGGAGCGGCGGGCCTCGGTCCACTCATCGGTCTGCTCGGCCAAAACCGCACCGACCAGCCGGACAACCGCGGCCCGGTCCGGGAAGATGCCGACCACGTCGGTGCGGTGGCGGATCTCCTTGTTCAACCGCTCCTGTGGATTGTTCGACCAGACCTGCCGCCAGGTCTCCTTCGGGAAGGCGGTGAAGGCCAGCAGGTCTTCGCGGGCGGCTTCCAGGTGCTCGCACGCGGCCGGATACCTGGCCCCCAGCGCGTCGATCACCCAGGCGTGCTGAGCGC
>NZ_JBEPEI010000033.1:0-58023 GCF_040300765.1 Streptosporangium sp. NPDC000239
ATGTCCATCGAGATGCGCGACACCGACGAGGACGTCTTCCGCGCCGCCGAAGAGCTCGGCATCGACCTGTCCCGGCGCGAGCCGAGCAGCGTCGAGGAGATCTGACGGCTCGCGCACGCGGCCCGCGCCTCCTCTCCGGCGCGGGCCCGGCGTACCGGTCCGTACCGTGAGTTCCGGAGGACACGATGAACGACGAGACGGCCGCGCTGCTCTTCGAGGTGGTCGAACGTCTCCAGCGGAGCATCGCCGCCCGCCACTGCCCGGCGGTCGCGGCCCTCGAAGGCGAGCGGCGGCTCGTGCTCAGCGACTACGACTATCTCCGCGACCCGCGGTCGGCCGTCTCGTTCGAGACGCGGGCGGCCGCCAGGGCTCGGGAGATCAGGGCGACGCGATGGGTCCTCGCCGTCCCCCTGGTCTGGGTCACCGCCTCCGGCACCGTCTACAGCCGGGCCGTGTCCAACCACCCGCTCCGCGAGGGCGAACAGGAGACGATCACCTGGATGAGCTTCCACGAGGGCGACGGCGTGGACTACGGCCGGGTCCCCTACGCGCGCCGCCCCGGCGGGGAGCCCGTGTTCGACACCCCGGAGATGTTCGCCGTGGGCGTGCTCCCGGCCCGGGCCATGCCGGGCCACACGCTCCTTCACACGCTCTTCCCGAACGGCTGACCACCCCTGTGGTCCGCCGGCGGCCGGCCTCCACTGCCGGGTCCACGGTTTCGCAGCCATGCTGCGGGGCGCGCGGGATGGAGACGCAGGCAGGTCATCCGGGCCGGAAAACGACGAGATCCCGTCCGATCGGACGGGATCTCGTCAACACGCTGTCGCTGTGGAGCTATGGGGATTCGAACCCCAGACCTCCTCCATGCCATGGAGGCGCGCTACCAGCTGCGCCATAGCCCCTTGCGTTTCGCACCGCCCAGCGGCACCACGCCAGTGTATAGGACATCGCACCCTGCTCCGTAACCGGCGAGGTGACCGTCGAGGCCGCCGGGACAGGCCCGCCCCGGCGGCCGTACGGTCAGCCGAGCGACAGGGCGCGGGTGATCAGGGTCGCCAGCTCGGACACCGCGGGGTCCTCCGTCGAGGCCGCCAGACGACCGGCGTGTCCGGCCAGCTCCTCGGTCTCGACCCCGGCGACCGGCCTTCCGGTGCGGAGATACTCGGCGAAGGCCGCGGCGACCATGTCCACCTGGAACCGCGGCGACGACTTCTCCCACGGAGAGGAGACCAGGTCGGCCCGCCCGATGGAGCCGCTGACCTCACCCGGGGCGCGGGTGTCGGGGTCCTGCCAGCGCACGGTCGCGGTGGCGAGCTGGCCGGAGGCGCCCTGGCGCAGCCGTACCTCATACAGGGCCGTCACCGTGTGACCGGGGCCGACCTCGCCGCCGTCCTTGCTGTCGTCACGGAAGTCCTCGGCCGCGATCCGCCTGTTCTCGTAGCCGATCAGGTTGTAGGACTCGACCGTGGCGGGGTTGAACACGACCTGCGCCTTGGCGTCGCGGGCCCGCAGGTCGAGGGTGGCGGCGAGTTGCTCGACGAACACCTTGCGCGCGTCGTCGACCGAGCTGACATAGACGGCGGCGCCGTCCCCGTTGTCGGCGAGCTGCTCCATCAGCTGGTCCCCGTAGTCACGGCCGACCCCGACGCACAGCAGGGTGATCTGCTTGCCCGCGTACTCCTCGACCCGGTCCAGGATGCCCTGCCAGCTGGTGTCGCCGTTGTTGGCCAGGCCGTCGGAGAGCAGGATGACCCGGTTGGTCGCCACCGGCCTGAAGGCCTTCGCCGCCTCCTGATACCCGGTGGTCAGCCCCGCCTCCAGGTTCGTCGAGGCCTGTACGGCCAGCCGCTCGACGGCCGCGTCCAGCTCCTGCCGTTCGGTCGCGGGGGTCATGGACAGCACGACCTGGGCCTGGTCGCTGAAGGCGACGATGGAGATCTTGTCCCCGGGCCCGAGCTGTCCGATGAGCCGGTGCAGCGCCTCACGGACCAGGTCGAGTCTGCCGGGTTCGCCCATCGAGCCGGAGACGTCGACCACGAAGGTCAGGTTCGCCGGGCGTCGTTCCCGTGACTGCGCCTGACGGGTGCGCAGACCGACCCTGAGCAGCGCCGTACCGTTGCCGGGCATCCGTGCGCCGTCCAGCTGTACGGAGAAACCGTCGTCCTCGGGTTCCCGGTAGTCCTGGCGGAAGGAGTTGACGAACTCCTCCGGTCTCACCCTGTCCCGCTCCGGGAGTCTGCCCTCCCCGATGGCGCGTCTGGCGTAGTCGTAGGAGGCGGTGTCCACGTCGAGGGCGAAGGTGGAGATCTGGTCGACGGTGGTGTCGTTCATGTCCTTGGACGTGCCGGTGTCGTTCTCGCGTTCCTCGGGTGCCTGGGCGTTCGCGTCGCCCCTGGGCTGGGTGCTGGGCGACCTATTCGCCGAGCTCCCGCAGGCGGCCGTGACCCACAGGGCGAGGACGGCCAGGACGACGGCGAGCGTGCGTGGTTTCATGTTCGCCTCCGCAGAGATTCACAAGGATTCGCCGTGATTTATCTGGATTTGCATGGATTCACGGGGACTCGCGGGATTCGCGCGCCATCCCGTACGACGACCCCCTCATGACCTGGGCCTGGCGCTTGACCCAAGCGAGCGCAAACCGTGCCCGGCGCGTGATCGGCCTCTCCCCGCTCGGCACCTCAAGCGACCACACGTTTTCCTCATTAATCAGGCTTCGTGCGGAAAAAAGGGGACATAGGATTCGGGATCATGCGCGTGTATCTCGGACTGGCGGCCAAGCGTCCCGAAGCCGGAATTCCCGAGGCGGTGCTGCACACCGTGCGCGCCTCGATCGAGACCGCCTTCCCCGTCCCGGCCGAGGTCATCAGGCCCCGCGAGTGGCACAGGCCCGGCGTCAGCCTCTTCGCCTGGACCAACGAGCCCGACGACTCCCGGACTCCCCCGCTGCTGGCCACCGGCCACGACAGGGTGACCGGGGTCAACGGCAACCTGGCCGTGCCCGGCGACGTCGACCGGCTCGCGGGCGCCCCCGAACTGAGCGCCGAGGCGGTCGGCGGCTGCTTCTCGGTCTTCCGCGCGACCGGTACCGAACTGGCCGCCGCAACCGCGATCCACCGGGTCTGCCCGGTCTACTACGCCGAGACCCCGGACGTGCACGTGATCGGCAGCAGGGCTCTGCTGGTCAGCCTGGCCGCCTTCGGCGAGCGGATCGAGTGGGACGTGCTCGCCCTGCAGTCGATGATCCGGCAGGGCTACTTCCTGTCCGACGAGACGCCCTACCGGGGGGTCAGCGCGCTGCCGCCCTCCTCGACCGTCACCGTCAGGGGCGGCAGCCGTACGGTCACCGAGGCGCCGCTGCCGGTCGCCGTCGCCGCGCCGTCCTCGGCCAGGCGGCGCAGGGCCCTCATCGGGGGGCTGGCCGACGCCCTGCTGACCTCGGTCGAGCCGCTGCGCGCGGCCGGCGAGCCGGTCAACCTCGCCCTCACCGGCGGCCGGGACAGCAGGCTGGCCGCCGCGGTGCTGCACGCGGCGGGGATTCCGCTGCGCGCGACCACGAACGGCCTCGACAGCCACCCCGACGTGATCCTCGCCGGGCGGATCGCCGGGGCGCTCGGCGTCGAGCACACGGTCATCCCCCCGGCGCGCACCGAGCGCAGGGACGCCGTCCTGGTCGAGCACCCGCTCGCCAGGACCTACGAGACACTGCGGACCTGCGAGGGGATGACCTCGGCCTACGAGTCGATCGTCGGCTACCTGCCGTACAACGCCAGGCCGACCATGTCGGGGCAGAGCGGGGAGGTGTTGCGCGCGGGCAGCTTCCTGCTGCTCCAGAGCGACCTGAGTCCCAAGGCGCTGCGGCGCCGGATCGACACCACCTTCATGCGGGACAAGGCCCTGTTCAGCGCCGAGGCCAACGACCACGCCCGTGAACTGGCCCGCCCCTGGCAGGAGCGCGAGGGGGTCGAGGCCCTCGACCAGATGTACGTCTTCTACCGGATCGGCCGCTGGCAGGCCGGTTCAAGGGCGGGATCGCAGCGCCGGGGCGACCCGGTCTGGCCCTTCCTCGACAACCGGGTGGTGCGCGCGGCCCTCGGGCTCGACCAGGCGTGGCGGCTGTCGGAGGAGGTCGTCCACGAACTCATCACGATCTTCGCCCCGAAACTTCGCCACATCCCCATCGAGGGCAAGCCGTGGCGCTTCACCGCCGACAGGCGCTACTACCCCTGGCAGCGTAAGCCGGGATTCCTGACGGCTCCGAAGACCGGGGGCGGCTGGAGCTGGCGCACCAGCCCGGGTGAGGCGCTGAGCGGCGTGCTGCGCGACCACGTCCTGGAGCACCTCGACCTGCTGGCCCCGATCGTCTCCCCCGACGAGGTCCGCAAGCTGTTCGCCGCGCCCGTGGTCACCAAGCCCGCCCAGGTCTGGCATCTCTACACGGTGGCCACGATGCTGTCGGGCGCGTACCCGGGCAAGGCCCCCGAGGGACTCGACGAGATCCACGTCCAGGTCCCCTCCTGATCCGGCTACGTAAAATCACCCCTAGACAGCGGAGAGTTTTCCTACAACATTAGTGGGATATTGATCTCGGCCTAGGAGTTCCCGTGGCACTCATTCAGCCCGATCCCACCTTCTATCCGTCGGCCCGTGACGCCATGCAGGCGCCTCGGGAGGAGCTCGCCTACGTCGCCCTGCTGGACGCCGAAGGGCAGGGCCGTCCCGACGGGCTCGCCACGATCGACCTGTCGGACGGGTCGATCGTCAGCGTCGGCGACATGCCCCACGCGGGCGACGAGCTCCACCACTTCGGGTGGAACGTCTGCAGCGCCGCCCTGTGCCCGTACGCCCCGCACCCGCACGTCGAGCGGCGCTACCTGGTCCTGCCGGGACTGCGCTCCAGCAGGATCTACGTGTTCGACGTCAAGGACGACCCCCGGCGGCCCAGGCTCGTCAAGACGATCGAGCCGGAGACCGTCTTCGACAAGACCGGCTACAGCCGCCCGCACACCGTCCACTGCGGCACCGACGCGATCTACGTCAGCGCGCTCGGCAACGTGGACGGCGACGCGCCCGGCGGCGTCTTCACCCTCGACCACGACACCTTCGAGCCCAAGGGCCGCTGGGAGGTCGACCGGGGCCCGCAGGAGCTGCACTACGACTTCTGGTGGCACCTCGGCCACGACACGATGATCACCAGTGAGTGGGGCACCCCCAACCAGATCGAGGCGGGCCCCTCGCTCGACCTGCTGGTCGGCAGGAAGTACGGCCACAAGCTGCACGTCTGGGACCTGACCAAGCGCAGGCACCTGCAGGAGATCGACCTCGGGGACCAGCACCAGATGGCCCTCGAACTGCGCCCCGCGCACGACCCGTCCAAGACCCACGGCTTCGTCAACACGGTCATCAGCGTCGAGGACCTGTCGGCCGGCATCTTCACGTGGTACCAGGACAACGGGGTCTGGAAGGCGGAGAAGGTCATCACCATCCCCGCCGAGCCCGCCGACCCCGAGCTGTTGCCCGAGCCGCTCAAGCAGTTCGGAGCGGTTCCGCCGCTGGTGACCGACATCTCGCTGACCCTCGACGACCGCATCCTGCTGGTCTCCTGCTGGGGCACGGGCGAGTTGAAGGCCTACGACGTCTCCGACCCGTTCTCCCCCCGCGAGACCGGTTCGGTGCGCCTCGGCGGCATCGTCGGCAGGACCCCGCACCCGGCGCGCCGGGGACGGGCGTTGAACGGCGGCCCGCAGATGGTCGAGGCCAGCAGGGACGGCCGGCGGGTCTACTTCTCCAACTCGCTCTACCGCTCCTGGGACGACGTCTTCTACCCCGACGGCATCTCCAGCTGGATCGCCAAGGTGGACATCGGCGACGACGGCTCGCTCTCCCTCGACGAGGGCTTCTTCGTCGACTTCGCCGCCGATGGCCGCCGGGCCCACCAGATCAGGCTGCAGGGAGGCGACTCCTCCTCCGACTCCTACTGCTTCCCCTCCTGATCCCCGCGACGACCGCAGAAAGGAGTCGGCCTCCTCCATGAACGCTCTTGCGGGCCCCGCCCCGAAGAACAGGACGGAGCGCGCGAGATGGACCTGACGTCCGTGCTGGTCCTGGCCGGTCTCGGTGCCTTCCACGGCCTGAACCCGGCCATGGGCTGGCTGTTCGCCGTCGCCCTCGGCCTGCAGGAACGCTCGCGCTCCGCGGTGCTGCGCGCCCTGCCGCCCATCGTGCTCGGCCACGCGGGCTCGGTGCTGGTCACGCTCGCGCTGGTGTCCCTCGCACGACTGGCCGTGCCTCCCAGGGCCGTCTCCTACGGCGTGGCGGCCGTGGTGTGCGGGTTCGGGATCTGGCGGATCGTACGGCGGCGCCACCCCCGCTGGGTCGGCATGCGGGTGAACCGGTGGCAGCTCGCCGGGTGGTCGTTCCTGATGGCCACCGCGCACGGGGCGGGCCTGATGGTGCTCCCGGTCACCCTGCGCGGTGGCCACGGCGCCGCCGTACTGGCCTCGCAGAGTCTGCTGGCCACGGCGGTCCACACCCTTGCGATGCTGACGACGGTCACGGCCGTCGCCCTGCTGGTCTACGAGAAACTGGGGGTGGCGGTGCTGCGCAAGGCGTGGTTCAACCTCGACCTCGCCTGGGCCGTGGCCCTCGTCGGCGCCGGGGCCTTCGCCGCCCTCACCTGACACGTTTGACCCTGACACCGTGTGAGCCCGTACACCTGGAACCATCATGTTCAGCATCGGAGACTTCGCCCAGCTCGGCCGCGTTTCGGTACGCATGCTGCGCCACTACGACGCGCTCGGGCTGCTGCGGCCCGCCCACGTCGATCCGGCCAGCGGCTACCGCTTCTACCACGCGGCGCAGCTCTCGCGCCTCAACCGCGTCATCGCGTTGAAGGACCTGGGCCTCACCCTGCAGCAGGTGAGCTCGATCCTCGACGAGAAGGTGACCGTGGCCGAACTCCAGGGCATGGTACGGCTGCGCCGTGCGGAGCTTGAGGAGCGGATCGCCGCGGACACCGCGCGGCTGCTGCGGATCGAGGCGAGGCTCCGGACGATGGAGAGGGAGGGCCACATGGCCGTCGAAGAGGTCGTCGTCAAGCGGGTCCCGCCGGTGCGGCTGGCGGAGGTCAGCGCCGTCGCGGCGAGCTACGACAGTGAGGAGATCGGCCCCGTCATCAAGCCCCTGTACGAGGAGTTGTTCCAGCGCCTCGAAAGGGCGGGGGTCGCACCGTCCGGGTACGGCATCGCCCACTACGAACCCGTCCAGGACGGCTCGGTGGTCGTGCACGCCGGAGTCGAGGTGACGGCTCAGCCGTCCCCGGGGCACGACTTCGAGATCGTGGACCTGCCCGAGATCGGGACGGCCGCGACCATCGTCCACCGGGGGTCGATGGACCACGTCGACTCGACCTACCAGATCCTGGCCCACTGGGTCGAGGAGCACGGCTACCGCAGTCTGGGCCTGGCCAGGGAGATCAGCCTTGAGTGCCCGGCCGACCACGAGAAATGGGTGACGGAGATCCAGCTCGCCGTGACGGCCGGGTAGCCCTGACCCGGTTCGTCCAAGAAGGGGATTCGTCGCCCACCTGGACGGATCCCCTTCTCCACGGTGACGCCGATCCCGGTCCTAGATCCACGCGCCCGCGGCGACCAGCGGCGCCAGCGCCAGGACGGTCCAGGCGAACCAGCGCCGGATCCGGTCGGCGGGCAGCCGCGTGGCCAGGCGCCCGGCGACCAGCGAGGTGAGCAGCGCCCCACCGGCGAAGAGCAGCACCAGGCCGTAGTCCAGCCGCGTGCCCACGTGCCCGGCGAACCCCGCCACCGAGTTGACCGCGACGACGACCAGCGAGGTCCCCACCGCATCGGTCGCGGTCAGGCCGAGCAGCAGGGTCAGGGCGGGGACGACGGCGAACCCCCCTCCGACGCCGAACACCCCGGTCAGCACCCCGACACCGCCTCCCGCGGCCAGCGCCCTCGGCAGGCACCGGCGGCGGTTCACCCGCCCCGCCGTGGTACGGCAGGCACCGCCGGTCGACTCCGCGTCGCGCAGCATCCGCACGGCGACCACGACCATGATGACCGCGAACGCGGGCAGCAGCAGTTCGCCGGGCAGCCCACGGCCGAGTACCGCCCCGGCGAGGGCGGCAGGCACGCCTCCCGCGGCGAACACCGCCGCGACGCTCCAGCGGACCTGTCCCCGGCGCAGGCGTGGGACGAGCGCCCCCACGCTGGAGATCGCCACAACCGCCAGCGAGGTCGGGACGGCCACCGCCACCGGCTGGCCCGCGCCGTAGACCAGCACCGGCACGGCCAGCACCGAGCCACCCGCGCCGAGCAGTCCCAGGCTGACGCCCACGACCACCGCGCCGGCCAGCACGAGGGCCACGGTGAGAGTCATCGCCGACAGGCCCGCGCGAGCGCGGCGGCGGGATCACCGGCACCGGCCCTGTTGTACGGCAGGCGGGCCAGCAGCATGCCCATCATGCAGTTGTCACTGGCTCCCGCGTAGCCGAGCCCCGCGCCGACGAACGCCGTGACGAACAGGGCCGGTGCCCACCAGAGGCTCAGCGTGACGGAGCCGAGGACCAGCAGCCCCGCGACCAGGCGGACCTGCCTCTCCAGGCTCCAGCGGCGCCGTCCCCGGTTGACGGGCGCTCCCGAGGTGATCCAGGCGTTCAGCCCGCCGGTCATGACGGCCGTCCCGCGCAGCCCGGCGGCGGTGAGCTTGTCCTGGGCCGTCCTGGCTCGTCCGCCGGACTGGCAGACGAGCACGCTCCGGCCGGTCATCGCGCCGGCCAGTTGCGGCAGATACGCCTCCAGCCGGTCGAGGGGCACATTGACGGACCCGTCGATGTGCGCGCTCTCGAACTCGGCGGGGGTTCGCACGTCCAGCAGCAGCACGGCGCCTTCGGTCTCCCGGGCCGCGGTCAGCGCCCGGACGGTGGCCACGTCGACGGCGTTCACCGCGCCTCCCCCTTTCCGGCCAGGGCCGCCGCCACCTGCGAGGCGCCCGCGTCGCCGAGCACGACCGGGTGCAGGCCGTGGCGGGTGAGGACGGTGGCGGCGATCGAGGCCCGGCGGCCCGAGCCGCAGACGACCAGCACCTGCCGCTCGCCCCGCAGCTGTTCGGGGACACCCTGGGTGAGCAGGTCCGGCAGGAATCGCTCGACGGCGCCGGGCAGCGGGTCGGCCCGCCGTTCACCGGGCATGCGCACGTCCAGCACCCGGGCTCCGGGCATCCTTTCGAGGAAGTCGGTCAGGCCGAGCAGCTCGAAGCCGGCGCTCGCGTGCCCGCCGAGGTCGCGGACGACGCCGCGCACGTCGTCGACGCCGATCCTGGCCAGCTGGGTGAGGGCCTCGGTGACGTCCTGATCGGGTTCCGCCACCAGCACGATCGGTTCTCCGTACGGCACCAGCCAGCCCGCCCAGCTGCCGAAGTCGTCGCCGGGCGCGATGCCGGTCGATCCCGGCAGGAACCCCGCCGCCTGCACCGCACGCGGGCGGACGTCCACGACGTGCGCGTCTTCGGGGATCTCCTCGACCGTTGTCTCCGGCGGACGCAGGGCCGGCATGGCGGGCGCTCCGAGAAGGTTGGCCGATCCCATGTGGGCGTAGAAGGCCGGGATGGGCATCGGCGCGGCCAGCAGTTCGTCGGCGAAGGCCTCGGCGTCGGGCAGCGCGAGCAGCGGGTTGTCCCGTCGCTCGTCGGCGATCGTGGAGGTGTGGCGGCCGACGCCGGACACGCTGCAGAAGGATCCCTCGCCGTGCGTCGGGAACAGGTCCACCTCACCGGGCAGCGCGGCCAGCCGGTGCAGCGAGCCGTACTGCAGCCTGGCCAGAGTGCGGGCGCGCTCGGGTCCGAGCAGGTCAGGCCGCCCTGCGGAGGAGACCAGCAGGCTGCCGCCGGAGAAGACCGCGACGGGCTCGCCGTCGATCAGCACCAGATAGCCGGTGTGCTCCGGCGTGTGGCCGGGCGTGTGCATCGGGCGGATGGTCAGGCCGCCCCCACCGTCGATGTCCTCCAGATGGAAGGCCGGGGTGTGCGGGTACGCCGCCGCGGCGGCCGCCGGGAGCACCAGCTCGGCGCCGGTGCGCAGCGCCGCCTGTCCGCCTCCCGAGACGTAGTCGTTGTGCAGGTGGGTCTCCAGCACGAAGCGCAGCTCGACGTCGCGTTCGGCGGCCACGTCCAGGAAGCGGCCGATGTCGCGTTGTGGATCGACCAGGACACCGCGCCCCTCGTGGACGAGCAGGTGACTCTGGTCGCCGAGACCGGGCGTGCGGAACGAGATGACCTCCATCGTGGTCCTTCCTTTGGTAAATACCCCGGGGGGTATCAGTGAGACATGAGAGGGGCCAGGTACCCCCGGGGGTATATGCGGGACACACGGCGAGCGGGTGCCCCAACCGCTCGCCGCCCTTCGGTTCAGGCCAGGGCCAGGAAGAGCTTCTCCAGTTCCTCGACCCTCATCGGAGCCTCCTCACCACGGGCCTGGGCGTCCTGGCAGCACTTCAGGCCACTGGCCACGATCTTGAACCCCGCCCGGTCGAGCGCCTTGGACACGGCCGCGAGCTGGGTCAGGACCTTCACGCAGTCCTCCCCCGCCTCGATCATCGAGATCACACCCGCGAGTTGCCCATGGGCACGGCGCAGCCGTGTCACGGCGTCGCCCACCATCGATTCCGTCAGCTCCATACCCCCTAGGGTATGTATGGGTGTCCGTTTCGGCAAATCAGCGCATGTCAACGGCCGAAACTCCCGTTAGGAACGGCGTGGGTCGTAGTTCCGGAACTCGATCAGGCGGACATTGCTCTCCGGCAGCAGGGGCACCCCGCTGCCGGAGTCCAGCATCACCCGGCGCCCCAGGGGCTCGTGCAACGTGACGTCGATCCGGCCGGCCCTGCCGACGTCGGGGCAGATCCTCACGTCGTCGTCGTCCCGGACGTCGACGTCCACGACCACCGCCTCGGGCGTCTCGTGGACACGCGAGCCGTACGTCGTGTCGCAGTCGCCGTGCAGGTAGCTCAGCCGGAGCTCGGTCGGCGCGCTCGCCTCGTAGGTGTCCACCTCCTGGATCCCGTCGTCCAGCGGCCGGGGCGGACCGCCCATCGCGGCCGGGTCGACCGCCACCCGCCGGAACGGCTCCGGCACGCCCCGCACGGTGAAGTCCCACGTCGGAACCCGTACCTCTCCCCTGCTGCTGGGCACCGTGGCCTCGCCCCGCGCCACCGCGACCACGCTCAACGGCCGGCAGCCCTCGGCCGGGCACTTCTCGTCGGCGAAGGACTTGGGCTTGCTCAGCCCCGCGTAGGCGGCCTCCGCCGTCAGGACCGGCACCTCCAGCGAGCCTCCGTCGGCCCAGCGCAACCTCGCCGGGGCGGGCGTCCCGGACGGCGGTTCGGTCTCCAGCCTCCAGACGCTGTTGATCGCGCTCCGTCCGACCCAGCGGGGTGTGCGCCTCCAGTCCGGCTCCAGGGTCAGGTTCCGCAGCGGGACGAACCCCGAGACCCAGGCCTCCCGCTCCGCCGAGCCCCGCCAGTGTTCGACGACCTCGCGGGCACGGGCGGCGAACTCGTCGTCGGTGACCGGCGCGTGTCCGGGACCGCAGGCCGTCACGAGCACGACGAGCAGCGCGATCGGGAGCAATCTCATGATCAGTAGACGCGCGACTGGGATGACCGGTTCGCCCCGCGAACGACTGTTACGGTGCTCCCCATGACGCACCCCGACCCCCTGCTCGGCCTCATCCACCGCACTCCGGCCGCCGCCGAACTGCTGACCTGGCCGTTCGACTTCGACGTCTCCCGCACCGACCACGTCGAGAAGGTGACGCTGCAGTCCGGACAGACCCTTGAGGCGGTCGCCGGTGACGGCGCGGGCGGGACGTACTTCCTCTGCGGGGACGCGGCCGGGCGGCGGCCCGTGCTCTACGCCGACTCCGAGGGGCAGGCCGGGCTGATCGGCGGTGACCTGACCTCCGCGATCCAGCTGATCGTGCGGGTCCCGTACTGGAGGGACTGTGTCTGGCGCGTCTCCGGCGGGCTCGAAGCGATGTCGTCGGTGGTTCCGGAGTTGGAGGAGGAGTACGCCGACCACGACATCGACCTCGACGCGTGCCGTACCTCGCTGACCGGACTGCTCGGGCTGCGCCTCCCGTCGACGACGGACGCGCTGACCCTCCTCATGGAGACGGTGGCATCGCCCGGCTTCGTCCTGCTCAACGAGTGGGGAGGCGCCTACGAACCGATCAGCGGGTGACCCCGGACCCCGCCAGTCCCTTCGAACCGCCCTGGGCCGAGGCTGAACACGGCCCGACCGGGTCCTACCGGCTCACGCTTGGCGGAGCGATCCGTGAGATCGTCCCCGGGGTTCGCGGCGGTCCCAGCGAGACGGCGGCCCCGGCGCACCGGTCTCCTTGCTCGGCTCGCCTCCGAAACCGCGCCGGTTGAGCGTCCGGCGGCCCCGAACCCCCCGGTGCCCGGCCTGCGACCACTGTGACGGTCTTTCGCACACGCCCTGCCGGACGTCGTCGCCACCGCACGATTACTCGAAATCGACCACATGACCGCTCCCCCGCCCGGCTACGGCCGGAGAAATAATTCGGGTTCGGATTTGGCAGCCGACCGTCCATTTATGGCAGAAAAGCTCCTGGATCGGCCGGTCGCACATAATTATGATTTCGATAAATCACCGACCCGAGGGAAGCGAAATGGTTCGTATGTTCAGAGCCGCGGGCGATCTTATGCTCATGATGGCGGCGCCGCGGACCGAGGCGTCCGCCGACCCGACATATCTGCAGTGTTACTGCAATGACACGTGCGGGCTGATGCAGCGGATCTGCGGCCCCAGCGGCTGCAGCGACTGGTACCTCGCCGGAGGGTGCACCAAGCCGACCGGCGTCTACTCCTGCTGAGGTTTACCCAGCTCAAACCCCTGGAGGTTCACATGACTCGTCTGCTGAACAGGGTCGGGGACACACTCCTCTCCCTGACCGCCCCCCGGGCCGAGGCGTCCGCCGACCCGACATATCTGCGGTGCACCTGCAAGAACTGCGAACTCTGGCAGCAGATCTGCGGCCCCGGCGGCTGCAGCGACTGGTACCGCATCGGGACGTGTACCGCCGGAGGCTGCGATCACGGACCGTGGTTCTGCTGAACGGCGAATCCCGTGACGGCACGCATTTCCTCTGAAATGTTCCCGCAATCACACCGCCCCCGTTCAGCGGGAGGCTCGTGATATCGGTGGCATATTTGAGTTTCATATGCCGCCTGTCTCTCGCCCTGGTTCTCCTCGCCGCCGTCGCCGGTAAGTTACGCGGGCGAGGTGATCTGGCGCGGTTCCGCGCCGCGGTCGGTGAGTTCGGTGTGGCCCCGCGCTGGAGTTCCGCCGTCTCGGGTGCGGTGATCGCGGGCGAACTGGTCTCCGCGTCGCTGATGCTGATCGACGCCACCGCTCCCGTGGGCCTGGGACTCGCCGCGATGTTGCTGGCGGCCTTCACGGGAGCGATCGGCTCGGCCGTACGGCGGGGCGCGACGACGAGCTGCCGGTGCTTCGGCGCGTCCGATCAGCCCTTGGGTGTGCGGCACGTGGTGCGCAACGTGATCCTCCTGTCCGTCGCGGCGGCCGGCATGGCGGGGACCCTCCTGGCTTCCGGCGGACTCGACGTGACCGCCATGCTCCTCTCCGGTTTCGTGGCCGTCGTCCTGGCCACGCTGGTCATCGCCTACGACGACCTCGTGGCGCTGATCCTTGTCCGCTGAACGTCCGCTGAATTCTCTTGCAGGTCCTCTCAGGCTGGGAGTGTCGATGGATGCCGTACTGATCGCCGCTGTGGTCGTCGTCGGTTTTCTGGGCTTGCTCAACTTGCTGCTGTCGCTCGCGGTCCTGCGCCGGTTACGGGACCACGAGGCGAAATGGGCACGGGCCGGCCTCGACCGGCTCGTGGAGCGCAGGTCGTCGCCGGAGTCCGGATACCGCGTCGCCGACTTCGAGGCGACGGCGCTCGACGGCGCCACCGTGTCCCTGCGCGATCTGAGAACTCCCCTGTTCACGGGCTTCTTCTCCACGGGGTGCCCGTCCTGCCGGGAGGAGGTTCCCCGTTTCGTCGAGTACGCCGCCGCCATGCCCGGCGGCCCGGAGCGGAAACTGGTGGTCGTCTCCGGCACCCTGGAACAGGGCGCCGACATCATCGACGCCGTAGGCCGGGTGGCGCGGGTGGTCGTGGAGCCGCAGGACGGTCCGGTGACCGGCGCGTTCGGCGTACAGGGCTCACCCACGTTCGTCCTGCTCGACCGGGACGGCACCGTGCGCACGAGCGCGGTGAGCGTCCGCGAACTGGCCTCACCCCAGGTCCCCGCGCGGTGACGAGCGGACTCGGCCTCACCGCCAGCCACGTCGGCGGTGAGGCGACCTGGCGGGAGAGAGCGGTCGCCGCCCTGGGCGTCGCGTGGCACGCCGGACCGGCCCTGCTGCTGACCTATCTGGCCGCCGCGCTCGTCACGGGCGCCGCGCCGGTCGGCGTCGCCTGGCTGACCAAGTACGTTCTGGACGGGCTGTCGGCCGAGCGGGTGCCCGTCGGCCGGTTGGTGACGCAGGCCGTCCTGCTGGCGTGCCTGGGACTGCTCACGGCGACGCTGCCGTTCCTCTCCCGGTACGTGCAGGCGGAGCTTGGCCGGAGCATCCGGTTCCGCACCCGGGACCGGCTGTATGAGACGCTGTCTCGTTTCGAGGGTATGGCCCGGTTCGAGGATCCCGAGTTCCACGACCGCATCGGCCTGGCACGGCAGGCGAGCGGGACGGCGCCGCAGATCGTCATCGACGCGGCGCTGGGAGGCGTACGCGCCGCCGTCACCATGATCGGGTTCGCCGGAACGCTGCTGGCGGTGCGTCCCGTCATGGCGGGGTTCGTGGTGCTCTCGGCCGTGCCCGCCGTGGTCTCCGAGCTGGCCCTGAGCCGCAGGCGCGGTGAGATGCTCTGGACGACCAGCCCCAACGCGCGCCGGGAGTTGTTCTACTCCCAGCTCATGACCGACCGCGCGGCGGCCAAGGAGATCCGGCTGTTCGGCCTGGGCGACTTCATGCGGAAACGGATGCTGGCCGAACTACGACAGGTCAACGGCGCGGAGCACGAACTCGACCGGCGGGCCTTCCGCGCTCAGGTGGGCCTGGCCGCGCTCGCCGCCGCGGTGTCCGGCGGCGGGCTGGTCTGGGCCGTCCAGCTGGCCCGGGTGGGCGAGCTGACCCCGGGCGACGTGGTCGTCTTCGTCGCGGCGGTCGCGGGTGTGCAGTCCGGGCTGTCCGGGCTGATCACGTTACTGGCGAGCGGGCACCAGGGGCTCCTGCAGTTCGGCCACTATCTCACCGTCCTGAACGCGGGACCCGACCTGACGAGGCCGGACTCCCCGCTGCCCGCCCTGCCGCTGAGGGACGCGATCGAGCTGAAGGACGTCTGGTTCCGCTACGACGCCGACAAGCCGTGGGTGCTGCGCGGCGTCGATCTGCGCATCCCCCGCGGTGCCCTGCTCGCCGTGGTCGGCGTGAACGGCGCCGGCAAGAGCACCCTGGTGAAGCTGCTGTGCCGGCTGTACGAGCCCACGCGCGGGACGATCACCTGGGACGGGGTGGACATCCGTCTCATTCCGGTGGCGGAACTGCGTGACCGGATCGGCACGGTCTTCCAGGACCACATGAACTACGACTTCACCGCCGCCGAGAACATCGGCATCGGCGACCTGACGGCGCTGGAGGACCGCGACAGGATCCGCGCCGCCGCGACCGCCGCGGAGGCCCACGAGACCGTCTCGGGCCTGCCGTACGGATATGACACGCTCCTGAGCAGGATTTTCTTCATGAACTCCCGGTCGGACGGCAGGACGGCGGGTGTGACACTGTCCGGCGGCCAGTGGCAGCGGCTCGCCCTCGCGCGCGGCCTCATGCGGGGCAGGCGGGATCTGCTCGTCCTCGACGAGCCCAGCTCGGGCCTGGACGCCGAGGCGGAGCACACGATCCACCGGCGGCTGGTCGAGCACCGGCACGGCGCCACCAGCGTGATCATCTCTCACCGGCTGAACGCCGTCCGGATGGCCGACCGCATCGTCGTCCTCGCCGACGGCCGGATCACCGAACAGGGCACGCACGAGGAACTGATGACCGTGGACGGCGACTACGCCCGGCTCTTCCTCCTGCAGGCGCTGGGTTACGACACCGGGCAGGAACCGCAGGCGGTCTCCTCGTGATCGGACTTCTCACCTCGGTCTCCGTCCTCGCCGCGTCCGCCGTCCTTCTCGCCCGTCTGCGGCGGCGCTGGGTGCTGGTGACCGTGAGCGGCACCAGCATGACGCCCACCCTCCAGCCGGGAGACCGTCTCCTGGTACGGCGGTGCCGCATCACCGGATTGAAGGTCGGCGACATCGTGGTCCTGGAGCCGCCCCGCCCGGTTCACCCAAGGGGCGTCGTCGTCGTCGCGCCCGCACGACCGCGTACACGGTGGAAGGTCAAACGGGTGGTGGCGCTGCCCGGCGACCGGATCCCGGTGTCGGCGCGCGCCGCGTCGGACGGCCGGGAGACCGTCCCGGAGAACTCGCTGATCGTGTTCGGCGACGCCGGCGAGAGTCACGACTCACGTCAGGTCGGCCTGTACTCCGGCGACCGGATCCTCGGCGTGGCCGTCCGCAGGAGAGCCGGGCGGCTCCCGCGGCCGTGATCGGAGGCGGACCGTCACCACCGGACCGCGAAACGCCCCTCGACGGCCTCGCCGTCCCGGAAAGCGAAGATCCCGCCCGATCGGACCGATCAGGCGGGATCTTCGTCGACCACTTCGCTGTGGAGCTATGGGGATTCGAACCCCAGACCTCCTCCATGCCATGGAGGCGCGCTACCAGCTGCGCCATAGCCCCTTGTGTGGTGCAGAAGAAATCTTAGCCGACTTCCGGGACCCCTCGTGCCATCGCGGCGGCGACGAGGGCGACCAGGACGGAGGCGACGGCGCTCACCGCGACGATCGTGAAGGACAGCACGTAGGCACCGCGGGCGGGGACGGCCGTGCCCGCGACGGTGATCGAGGTCAGCAGCGCGGCCGTCACCGCCCCCGAGGCGCTGCCTCCGATGGAGCGGACCAGGGAGTTGACCCCGCTGGCGATGCCGCTCTGGTCCATCGGCACATGCTGTACGGCCAGCGCCCCGAGGGCCGCGTAGGCGACTCCGAACCCGAGCCCCTGCAGCGTGTTGGCGACGATCAGATCCGAGACCGAGGCGTTGAAGATCGCGAACCAGCCGAAGGCCGCCGCCGTGATGGCCGCGCCGACGGCCAGGGAACGCGCCGGGCCGAGGCGTCCGGAGATCCGTCCCGCCATGAAGGACGACACCAGCATGGTGACGGTGCTCGGCAGGGCGTAGAGGCCGACGTCGAGGACCGATCCGCCGAAGCCGTACCCGGCCGAGGAGGGGGTCTGGACGAAGCTGGAGACCAGCGTGAAGGAGCCGAACATCGCGAAGCCGAGCAGCAGCGCGGCCAGGTTGGCCGGCAGCGACCGGCGGCCGACGAGCAGGTCGAGACGGACCATCGGCGCCCTGAGCCTGAGCTGGCTGAACACCCACACCGCGCAGACCACCGCGGTGGCCGCGAACAGGGCGACCACCTGGGGGGATCCCCATCCCCAGTCGTTTCCCTTGGACACCGCGAGCAGCAGGCAGACCAGCCAGATCGACAACAGCAACGCGCCGACGAGGTCGAGGCGGCCCCCGGCGCGGGCCCCGCTGTCGTGGGCGCTCAGGGCGATGAGGACGATCGCGACCACGCCGAGTCCGGCGGTGATCCAGAAGACCGGGTGGTGGCTGGGCGTCCGGTCGGCGATGACGCCGGTGACGATCATGCCGAGGTTGCCGCCGATGCCCATGGTCGCGCTGACCACGCCGATCGCGGTCATCACCTTCTGGGCCGGGAAGCTGTCCCTGATCATGCCGATGGCCAGGGGGATCAGCGCCGCGGAGGCTCCCTGCAGGGCACGGCCCACGATCAGCACCGGCAGCGTGAGCGAGACGGCGCAGATCACGGAGCCCAGGACGAGCAGGCCGACGGTGAACAGGATCATCCGCTTCTTGCCGTACATGTCCCCCAGACGGGACAGCAGTGGCGTGGCCACCGCGCCGACGAGCAGCGATGCGGTGAAGACCCAGGCGACCTCGTCGACCGAGACGCCGAAGCCGGCCATCATCCTCGGCAGCAGCGGAATGACCACGGTCTGCTGGACGGAGACGACCATCCCCGCCATGGAGAGGGCGAGCAGGGTGAGCCAGAGCTGTCTGCTCCGGATCGCGGCACCGGGCCCGGCGACGGCCACTCCTGCCATGCTCCCCCTCTTTTCCCATCAGCTTGCGGCAATGAGATGGTAAATGCTCGTCAGAAAACGTCATCTACTGGGTCATGTCGCGTCACGGATGGCGTGATACGCCTTGGGCGCCATGTCCGTGGACTCCCGGGGAGCGCCGCCTTCAGCCCGCGGTGGTGCGCATGGTGAGCTCGGTGCCGTCCTGGGACAGTTCGAAGGACACGGTGACGGCGCCGAGCCGGGAGGTGCTCGGCAGGTGGGTGCCGCCGCACGGAATGGTCACCTCTCCCTCGGGCAGGCCACACCGCCAGGTACGGCGTGCGGTCAGTTCGCGCCCGGGGCTCTCGATCCGGACCTCGGCGTCGGCCGCGACCCACTCCTTCAGCGTGTCGCAGACCTTCCCGGTGATCTCCGGAAGGCTCTCCTGCAGCCCTTCCGTGACGAAGCCCTTGCGGCGCAGCGACTTGCCGAGGCGATAGACGTCGAGGCTGCCCCCGGGCAGGATTCGCGAGGAGGCGATGGCCGTCTGGTCGAAGTCGGGGTTGCCCAGGCCGTCCGCGGAGATCTCCTTGCGCCACCGGTCTGCCAGCGCCGCGTTGAGCGCGAGCGCGGCGAGGTGGCAGGCGGTGTGCCCCGTGGAGAGCGCGTGACGGTACTCGGCGTCGACGGCGAGTTCGACCTCCCCGTCGGGGACCGGCTCCCGGGTGACGTGGACGACCAGCCAGCTCCACCCGGAGCTGCCGCGCCGTACCGGGATGTCCTCGCCGAGGTGGATCCGCTGCTCGCCGTCGGCCACTGCCCCGGTCACGCAGTCGGTCACCGCGATCCCGGCGATGGTCCCCCGGTCCGCGGGCTGGTCGGGCCAGGTGTGGTCGAGCGGATGGAAGGGGGTCTCGGCCACGACCGTCCCGTGCCCCTCCCCCACGGGGACCCTCGCCACGACTGTGGAGCGGCCCCCGGTCTCCCCCGCCGGATAGCTGACAAGCGTCGATCCCTCGATCACCGTTTCCCCCTTCTGCCCCTGTTGGTTCCTTCATCATCTCAGCCAAACGAGTATGGCCCGAGCCACCCCTGAGGAGGCACGGGCCATACGGCGGAGGGAGGGGGGATCAGAGGGCGGGGACGCCCTTCTCGTCCTCCAGATAGCGCGCCCTGCCCGCGTACCAGCCGGTGGCCAGCTGCACGCCGACGACCGCGAACAGCAGCAGGAACGACAGCGTCCAGCCTCCGCTGGCCTCGTGCATCACGCCGACGACCAGAGGACCCGCGCCCGCGATGAGGTATCCGGCGCTCTGTCCGAAGGCGGACAGCGCGGCGGTGGCCTCGGGGGTCCGGGTCCGCAGGGCCAGCATGGTCAGCGCCAGCGGGAACGATCCCATCCCGATCCCGACCAGTACGGCGAACAGCCAGGCCAGGTTGACGGGGGCGAGCCACAGGCCGAGGAAGCCGATCGTGTAGAAGACCACGAAGGCCGCCACGACGGGCCGCTGGTCGGCGAACTTCGAGGCGATCCACGGCACCACCATGGAGACCGGGATGCCGATCGCGGTGAAGACGCCCAGCGTCAGCCCGGCCTGTCCGGGGGTGTAGCCACCGTCGATGAGCATCTTCGGCAGGAAGCCGAACATGATGTAGGCGACCATGCTCTGCGTGCCGAAGTAGGCGGCGACGGCCCAGGCGAGCCTGCTCCTGACCAGGCTCCGGGGACCGAGATCGCTGCTGCCCGTGTCCCGCTCCGGCTCACTGCGCGACAGCGCAAGCCACGGAATGGCGGCGACAGCGGCCAGCGCCGCCCACACCCCGAGGGCAACGTGCCAGTTGCCGTCGGCGGCCCGTTCGATCGGGACGGTCGCGGCGGCCGCGAGCATCGTGCCGGCCGCGAGGGCGGTGGTGTAGACGGTGGTCATGGTCCCGGCCCGGCCGGGGAAGTGGCGCTTGATCAGGGTGGGGATGAGCACGTTGCCCACGGCGCCGCCGGACAGCGCCAGCGCGCTGCTGAACAGGAAGACCTCGGCCGAGCCGACCATCGCGCGGATGAGCAGTCCGGAGCCCAGGGCGACCAGGGCGGTCAGCAGCAGCCGGTGTTCGCCGATCCTCCTGGCCAGGGCCGGTGTCACGGCGCCGACCGAGGCGAAGATGAGAACGGGTAGTGTGGTGAGGAGCCCGACTCCGACGCCCGACATGCCGAGGCCGGAGGAGATGCGGTCGAGCACCGGTCCCACACTGGTGACCGCGGTGCGCAGGTTCAGTGCGGCGAGGACGATTCCCAGCACGAGCAACCAGGCGAGAGATCCCGTCGTTCCACCGGTGCGGCCCCGAGTCTGATGGGTTAGCACGCTCATGCGGGGTTCAGTCCTCCTTCAATCGATTCACCCAATCGTAGGATGATTGGCTGACTCCAACTGTAACAGGACCTAAAACTTGGTTTGTTCCTGGCAATGCGCGCCCCGCCCGAAGCCCTGACACTGTGAAAGCCGGATCACGCCCTCCTTTACAGGGCGTGATCCGGCTTCCTTCCCGTCAGTTCAGGGCGATGACCGGCTCAGACGCGCGGGCCCGGCATGGCGGGCGGCTCCTCGCCCGGCCGCCTGCCCGCCCCGGGCAGCGGGCCGCCACCGGGAGGAGCGAGCGGGGAGGACGGCGGGTACTCTCCGCCGACCGTGCGCGGCGGAACCGGATCGTCGTATCCGTAACCGCCGTTCCCAGCGCCGCCCTCCGGCCTGTCGGTGACGGTCGCGCCACCGCCGGCGCCGTAACCGCCCGGACGGTCGTGCGGCGCGGGGACCTCACCGCGCCAGGAGCCGCTCTCCCCGCCGCGCGACTCGATGAACGTCTTGAAGCGTTCCAGGTCGCCCCGGACCCGGAGCCGGACGAGCTGCAGCCAGTCACCCGCGGTCTCGACGAAGCCCTCCGGCTCGTACTCCATCTGGAGCGTGACACGGGCGGTCTCCGGGGACAGGTGGTGGAAGGTCACCACCCCCGCCTGGTGCGGGCCGTCCAGGGACTTCCACGCCACCCGCTCGTCCGGGTGCTGCTCGGTGATCTCGGCCTCGAACTCACGGTGGACGCCCGCGATCTCCACGGCCCAGGCCGTACGGGTGTCACTCAGCTGCCTGACCGATTCGACGCCTTCCATGAACTCGGGAAAGGTCTCGAACTGGGTCCACTGGTTGTAGGCCGTCCTGATCGGGACGTTCACATCGACGGACTGTTCGATCGTGCTCACAGGTCTGCCTCCCTCTCGTGGGTTCGGTAGGCCGACCTGCCCGACGATCCGCGGACATAACTACTTACGCCGCAAAAGCCAGTAAAGGCCTACAAGCGGCAGCACGAGGGGGATGAACACGTAACCGCTGCCGTAGCCCGACCAGACCGTCGCGTGCGGGAAGGCCTCGGGGTCGGCCAGGCTCAGCGTGCCGACGACCAGCACGCCCGCCAGCTCGACGCCGCAGGCCGTCAGGGCGAGGCCCCGCCTCCCCCTGACCAGCGCCACGGCCAGCACGAGGTAGACCAGCGCGGCGAACGCCGACAGCGAGTAGGCCAGCGGCGCCTCACCGAAACGGGTCGCGATCTGCACCGCGGCACGCGCGCCCGCGGCCAGGGCGAAGACACCGTAGACCGCGACCAGCGCGCGTCCCGGCCCCGAGCCGATCACCGGTTCGCTCATGCCGTCCCCTGCCAGATCTGCAGCAGCCGTCCCACCATGACGCAGACCGCGAAGGCGCCGACCGCGACCACCGCCGACCCCCAGCGCGAACGCTCGGCGAGGCCGAGGAAGACCGCCCCTGGCGGGATCACCAGCGTCCCCGCGAGGTAGCCGATCAGGGTCGCCGTCTCCGCCGGCCCCCTGCCCCCGATCACCCCGGCGACCGCGAAGCCCGCCTGGACGAGCAGGCCGAGTTCGAGCAGCGCGAGCATGACGAGCAGCACGGTGCCCATCGGCCTGTTCCGGCCCGCGGCCACGATGGCGGACAGCACGATGACCAGGGCCAGGATGATCAGGGCGGTCGCGAGCGGGCCGATCATCGGGACATCACCGTGGCAGGAGGCATGGGCAGTAGGTTACTGCCCGGTGCCGCCGCCCTCCTCTCCGCTTCCGCATACCCTGGACACGTGGAGACGATCCTGGTCAGCGCCTGTCTCATGGGACGGCGGGTCCGCTACGACGGGGCCGCCAAGACCAGCGGTGACGCGCTGCTGGCCGCCTGGCGGGCCGAGGGACGGCTGGTGCCGTTCTGCCCCGAGGTCGAGGGCGGCCTGCCCGTGCCGCGTCCTCCCGCCGAGATCGAGGGCGGGGCGGGCGGCGCGGCCGTGCTCGCCGGGGCGGCCCGGGTGCTCACGGCCGACGGCACCGACGTCACCCAGGCCTTCCTCACCGGGGCGCGGGCGGCGCTCGCCGCCGCGCTCTCCTGCGGCGCCCGGGTGGCGATCCTGAAGGAGGCAAGCCCCTCCTGCGGAAGCCTGACCATCCACGACGGCACCTTCGGCGGCGGGCGGCTGGCCGGTGCCGGGGTCACGACCGCCCTGCTCGAACAGCACGGCGTCTCGGTGTTCGGCGAGGACAGGATTCCCGCCGCCGCCGTACGGCTGCGCGAGTTGTCGCGGTCCTGAGGCGTTCTCAGTACTCCCACACGTCGGTGCGGCTCTCCCCTCCGACGCAGTAGATCGCCGAACCGTGCTCCCCCTGGACCAGGTCCACCCTGATCCATCCCTCGGCCTGGGTCACCTTGGCCTCGTAGCCCGGGTTGGGGTTGGCGGAGACCACCCGGCACACGCCCCCCTCGATGCTGAAGGCGACGGAGCCGTTCTTTGAGCTCACCGTCTTGGTCCCGCCCTCGGCCGCGAGGTGGGGCGTGGGGCTGGGAGTGGCGGAGGCCTTCTCCGGCTCGGGCGTTGCGGTCGGCGCCTTGGCCGGGGGCTTGGTCGTGGTCCGGGTCGGGGTTCCGGTCGCGGTCGGCTTGGCCGGGGAGTCGTCCGTCTGGCGCTCGTGGCCGGAGATCCGCCTGGATCCGACCGACCCCTTCGTGTCGCCCTTCGGCAGACCGGTGGCCCGCGGGTGAGAGGTGCCGCGGCGGCCCAGGGGGGAGACGTAGGCCCCCGGGGTGCGCCTGCCCTGGGGAGAGGCGCTCGGCGGGCCCGTCACGACGGCCGTGCCGGTCGGCGGCTTCGAGGGAATCGCGACGGCCCCTATCCGGGACAGCTCCGCGTCCAGGGACTCGACCCTCGCGTCGTCGAAAACCTGGCTGGTCAGCACGTCACGGACACCAAGCCAGGTGATCCCGGCAGCCAGGACCGTGGCAGCACACCAGACCACAACGAATCCCCAGGTTTGCCTCATGCGGTGAATTATTACCTCATGTGCTTCTTTGTTCACTACGGTTACGTCGTATGGCGACGGTTCTCGTGGTAGAAGACGACGAGTACGTGCGCTCCGCGATGATCCAGGAACTGGGCAGGCGCCAACACGCCGTGCGCAGCGCGGGACGTGCGCTCGACGCGTTGCGGGAGATCACCCAGAATCCCCCCGACGCGGTGATCCTCGATCTCGGCCTGCCCGACCTGGACGGGTCGGAGGCGCTGAAGATGGTCCGCAGCGTCTCCAGCGTTCCGGTCATCGTGGCCACGGCCAGGGACGACGAGGCGGAGATCGTCCGCCTGCTGGAGGCGGGCGCGGACGACTACCTGGTCAAGCCGTTCTCCGGCGACCACCTCAACGCGCGGCTCGACGCGGTGCTGCGCAGGGCCCGGGCCGCGGGGCCGCCCCCGGTGCTGCGCGTCGGCGCGCTCTCGGTCGACCTCAACCGGCGTGAGGCCTCCCTGGGCGGGGAGCCTCTCTCGCTGACCCGGCGGGAGTTCGACCTGCTCGCCTACCTCGCGGCCCGCGCCGACCGGGTCGTCCCGCGCAAGGAGCTGCTCACCGAGGTGTGGCAGCAGTCCTACGGTGACGACCAGACCATCGACGTCCACCTGTCGTGGCTGCGGCGCAAGCTCGGTGAGAGCGCCTCCGCCCCCCGCTATCTGCACACCGTGCGCGGCGTCGGCGTCATGCTGATCACACCGTCGTGAGACGCACCCTGGCCCTGCTCGCCCTCGCCGGCGCCTCGATGATCGCCCTGGCCTTCCTGGTCCCGTTCGGGATCATCGTCAGGGACATCGCACACGACCGGGCGATCGCCGAGGCGGAACGGCAGGCCTCGGCGCTGGTCCCGGTACTGGCCATCACCACCACGCCGACCCGGCTGGCCCGCGCGGTCGCCAGCACGGGCCAGCCGGAGCGCATCGCGCTCCACCTGCCCGACGGAAGGAAGATCGGCACCCCCAGGGCCTCGGCGCTGACCGTCGCCACGGCGGTCCGGCTGACCCGCGCCGCGACCTCGGACGAGCTGGGCGACGACTCCCTGCTGCTTCGCCCCGTCACCCTGGAGAACGGCAGGACCGCGGTCATCGAGATCTTCGTACCCGTCCAGGAACTCACCAGGGGGGTCGCCGTCTCCTGGGCGGTGCTGACCGGGGTGGCGCTGGTGCTGATGGCGGGCTCCGTGCTCGTCGCCGACCGGCTGGGGGCCCGGCTGGTGCGTGCCTCCCAGCGTCTCGGCAACGCGGCGACCTCCCTGGGAGCCGGTGACCTCACCGTCAGGATCGCCCCCGAGGGGCCCACGGAGCTGGTCGCGGTCGGCGAGGCGTTCAACACCATGGCCGACCGGGTGATCCAGTTGCTCGCCGCGGAACGGGAGATGGCGGCCGACCTCTCGCACCGGCTCCGCACGCCGCTGACCGCGTTACGTCTCAGCCTGGACCACCTGGGCCCGGAGGCCGAACAGAGCCGCCGGGCCCTGGGCCGTCTCGAAGCCGAGGTCGACGAGATCATCGCGGCCGCCAGGCAGCCCTCACGGGCCCCCGCCCTCGTCCACTGCGACGCGGCCCACGTACTGCGTGAGCGGCTGACCTTCTGGTCGGCGCTGGCCGACGACCAGCAACGGCCCTGGCAGCTGATCGGCGCCACGGAGCCGGTCAGGATCCCGGTCGCGGCGACCGAGCTCAGCGCGGTCGTCGACGCGCTGCTCGGCAACGTCTTCCGGCACACCCCCCAGGGCACCGCGTTCACGGTGACGCTGCACCAGGGACCGGACGCGGTCGGCATCCTGATCGCCGACGCGGGCCCCGGAATCGCCGACCCCGAGGCGGCGCTGCGGCGCGGGGCCAGCGGCGCGGGCTCGACCGGCCTCGGTCTGGACATCGCCCGCAGGCTCGCCGAGGGCTCGGGTGGCGCGCTGCGGATCGACTCATCGGTCCTCGGCGGCGCCCATGTGCAGCTGTGGCTGCGCACCGACCAGTACGAGCCCCTCTTCCGTACGGCCCGGCGCCCCCAGGCCAGACGCTGGCCGCGCAGGAAGGACGCCACGCAGGACGCCCAGGACTGACCCGCGCCGTCAGGCGGGTTCTCCGGAAACACCGGCCCCGGTCATCGCCAACGCCTCCTCACGTGTCATACGGGCGCCCTGGCCGTACGCCTCCTCGTAGGCCCGGTCGCCGAGCGCGCGTCTGGCGGCCCCGGCGAGCCGGACCACGTCCACGTCACCGGCCGACGCGGTTCCACGCACCGCCGTACCCGCGCCCAGCAGCAGGGCGGCCCTGGCCGGGTCGCCCTCAAGCAGCGCGACCCCGGACATCAGCTCGACGACCAGGGCCGTCATCGTCACGTTGTGCAGGTCCGCCGTGGAGGCCAGCGCCCGGCGGTACCACGCCAGCGCCTCCCCCGCGACGCCCTCCGCCTCGGCGGTCAGCCCGAGACCGATCATGATCGTGGCCCGGGCCTCCTCGCCGCCGAACCACCCGGAGGGGCACCCGGCGAGCGCCTCCTCGGCCAGGCTCCTGGCCCGTGCCGTCTCACCCCGCGCCCTGGCGACGGTGCTCAGCACGTGACGGGTGAGGGCGAACACCTCGGAGGCCCCCGTACGGCGCGCCAGCACGGCGGCCCGTTCCGCGTCCTCCGCGGCCCCCCGGAGATCCCCCGTCTGCAGGCGCACACCGGCCCGCTGGCACAGGGTCCCGGCGACGTCCTCCTCGGCCCCGAGCTCACGGGCCGTCCGCAGGGCCTCGTCGCACAACGCCCACGCCCGTTCGGCCTCTCCACGCCAGGAGGCCAGTTTGGCGAGCTCGGACAGCGCGACCGACGTCCCCCACCGCTCTCCGACCGCCCGGAAACCGGCCAGCGCGGCGGACAGGCTGTCCTCCGCCTCACCGAGCCGCCCGGTGTAGGCCGCCACGAGCCCCTCGCCGAGGTGGTTCAGGGCCCGGCTCCACGGGTCGGTGCCGACCAGCCCGTACCACCGGTCGTCCAGGTTCGCGGTGTGTGCCTCCGGGATGCCCATGGCCATGCCGAGCAACATGGTCATGAAGGGCTGCCTGGGCGGACGGCCCCCGGCCAGCATCGTCGCGACGGCGTTGCCCAGATGGGCGTCGAACTCGCCGCGCGGCCCGCCGGAGGCGATGCTCAGGACGCCCACGGTGTACTCCTCCTCCAGCCCCTCCGGAGGATGCGGGCCGATCCCGCGCAGGAGCTCCTCGGCCCGCGCCGCCCCCTGGCTGCGCAGTCCCCGCAGCCACCAGTAGGTCGTCAGGCGCGCCAGCAGCCGCAGCGCCGTCCCCCGCTCCGCCTCCCCCGCCTCGGTGGCGTGGCGGAGCGCGGCGTGCAGGTTGTCGCGCTCGGCGTCCAGCGCGGCCAGGCACTCCAGTTGCTCGGCGGTGATCAGGCGTGGCTCGACCCGTACCGCCAGGCCGAGGAAGTACTCCGCGTGCGCGCTCCGCGTCCGCCGGGTCTCCCCCGCCTCAGCGAGCCGTTCCGCGCAGAACGCCCTGATCGTGTTGAGCATGCGGTAGCGGGTTCCCGAGACCTCCACAAGAGACTTGTCCACCAGGCCGGTGAGCGCCTCGACCGTGCCGCCGTCCGGCAGCCCGCACACCGCGCAGATCGCCTCAAGCGTCGCGCCCCCGGCGAAGACGGTCAGCCGCCCGGCCAGCGCCCGCTCCTCCGCCCCCAGCAGGTCCCAGCTCCACTCGACCACCGCCCTGAGCGTGCGGTGCCTCGGCTGCGCGGTACGGCTGCCGCGCGACAGCAGCCCGAACAGGTCGTCCAGCCTGGCGGCGACCTCGCCGACCGGCAGGGAACGCAGCCTGGCCGCGGCCAGCTCGATCGCCAGGGGCTGACCGTCGAGTGCCCGGCAGATCCGTCCCACGGCCTCGGCGTTGTCCTCCCCGACGGTGAACCCGGGCAGCACGGCGGCGGCCCGGTCGGCGAACAGTTCGACAGCCGGGTAACCGGGCATCTCCCGCGCCGGGGTTCCCCTCGGCGGCACCGCGAGCGCGGGGATCGGGCACAGGCTCTCGCCGGTGATGCCCAGCGCCTCCCTGCTCGTGGCGAGGACCCGCAGCCGGGGACAGGCGCCGAGCAGCCGCCCGGCGAGCGCCGCGACGGCCTCGACGAGGTGCTCGCAGTTGTCGAAGATCAGCAGGACGCTCCGTGCGGCGAGCGCCGCGACCATCCGCTCGACCGCGTCACCTCCCGGTCTGCCGAGTCCGGGGGTGAGCCACGCCTCGCGCAGCCCGAGGGCGTCGAAGACCGCCTGGGGCACCTCCGCGTCCCGGCTCAACGGCGCGAGGTCGACGAACCGGACCTCCCCCGGGTGCCGGGTGGCCACCTCGACCGCCAGCCGGGTCTTGCCCGCCCCTCCCGGCCCGGTGACGGTGACCAGGCGTGCCCGTTCGAGCAGCGCGCCGACCCGCTCAAGCTCCCGCCCTCTGCCCACGAAGCTGGTGAGCTGGGCCGTGAGCGCGTGCCTCTCCGGAGCGGCGGGCACCACCGGCCCGGAGAGAAGGGAGAGGTCCGCCCTCAGCACGGCCAGGTGCGTGGCGGCCAGCTCCGCCGACGGATCGGCGCCGAGTTCCTCGGCGAGGAGTCCTCTGGCCTCCTCGTAGACGGCCAGGGCCTCGGCCTGCCTGCCACCGCCGTACAGCGCCCGCATCAGCTGACCCCGCAGCCGCTCCCGCAACGGGTGCGCGGCCACCAGGCCGGTCAGCTCGGCCACCAGCGCCCGGTGCCCGCCCATGGCGAGCTCCGCCTCGACCCGCTCCTCCACGGCCGAGAGCCGCAGTTCCTCAAGCCGTACGGCCTGCCCGCGCGCGAACGGGGCACCGTCCACGTCGGACAGCGCGGGCCCCCGCCACAGGGCCAGCGCCTCGCGCAGGAGGCCGGCCGCGCGCGGGGCGTCCCCCTCCTCCAGGGCTCGCCGTCCCCGGACGGCCAGTGCCTCGAACCGGTGAACGTCCACCTTCTGCGGGCTCACCGCGAGCCGGTAACCGGCGGGGGTGAACTCGACCGTCCCGGCGTGCCCGAGCAGTCTCCTGAGCCGGGAGACCTGAGCCTGCAGCGCGTTGGCGGCGTTGCCACGCGTCTCCTCACCGTAGAGGCCGTCGATCAGCCGCTCGACGGTCACCACCCGGCCCGCGTCGAGGGCCAGCAGCGCCAGCAGCGCGCGCGTCCTGGGCCCGCCGACGGGGACCGGGCCGCCCTCGGCGTCCCTGATCTCCGTCGCGCCGAGCAAGCCGAACCACATGTCATCGATTATCGTGCGCCGGCCCCGCCCCACGGATCAGGGCGTCTCAGGCCTGTCTGCCCACTGCCGAAGAACTGCAGAAAACACGAGATCCCGCCCGATCAGCTGATCGGACGGGATCTCGCCGGTCCTGTGGAGCTATGGGGATTCGAACCCCAGACCTCCTCCATGCCATGGAGGCGCGCTACCAGCTGCGCCATAGCCCCTGGTCACCGCTCCGAGTGCTCTCGTTGCGGCGCTTGGGAAGCATACAAGGACACCCGGGGGTTCACCTAATCGACGACCGTACGGCTCTCGCCCTTCACCGGGCGTGAGCCGTACGAGGGGTCAGCTCTGCGTCACCTCGGGGCTGTCGTCGCTCTGGACGGGCTCGGGGAGGGTTCCGGCGTTGTGCTCCATCAGGCGCCAGCCCCTGCGTCCCTCCTCCAGCACCGACCAGGAGCAGTTGCCCAGGCCGCCGAGGGCGGACCAGAGATCCTCAGGCAGGCCGAGCAGGTGGGCGATGCCGAGCCGGATCGCCGCTCCGTGAGAGGCGACGACCAGCAGGCCGTCCTCGTCGAGCCGTTCGGCCCATCTGCGGATGGAGGCCGAGACACGCGCGGCGACGTCGGCGACCTCCTCACCGCCGGGGGCCTCCCAGGCGGCGTACTGCTCGGGCCACCCGGCGGAGATCTCCTCGCGGGTGAGCCCCTCCCACTCGCCGCCGCCCCGCTCCCTCAGGTCCTTGTCGACCGACACGCTCAGACCGGTGAGACGGCCGAGCGCGGAGGCGGTGTCGTAGGCCCGCTGGAGATCGGAGGCAACGATCATGGTGGGGCGGAGCGCGGCGAGCAGCGAGGCGGCCCTGGCCGCCTGGGCGACGCCGGTCTCGTCGAGCGGGATGTCGCTGTGGCCCTGGAAGCGGTGTTCGACGTTCCACAGCGTCTGGCCGTGTCTCAGGCAGACGACACGGCGGCTCACTCAGTTACCGCCGGGCGGGCACGCTGGGCGGCGGCCTGCGCGACGCTGTCGGGCAGGGCGATGGCGGGGCAGTCCTTCCACAGCCGCTCCAGGGCGTAGAAGGTGCGGTCCTCCTCGTGCTGGACGTGCACGACGATGTCGACGTAGTCGAGGAGAACCCAGCGGCCCTCACGCTCTCCCTCACGGCGGACGGGCTTGGCGTGGGCCTCGACGCGCAGCCGCTCCTCGATCTCGTCGACGATGGAGCGGACCTGACGGTCGTTGGTGGCGGAGCAGAGCAGGAAGGCGTCGGTGATGACGAGCTGGTCGCTCACGTCATAGGCGAGGATGTCGTCGGCCAGCTTGTCGGCCGCGGCCTCGGCGGCGATCCTGATGAGCTGGACGGATCTGTCGGTTGCGGTCACGGTTTCGGTTAGTCCTCCAGTAGTCGGCGCTGTCACCTATCAGGGTGCCCGATCGAACGCCTGTCGAAGAGCCGCCTTCGGGTACAACGCCTATCGTGTGCCACCCGATTCCACGTCGCAAACGGATTGATGGTCCGGCGAAGAGCGCACATGACGGTAAAGGCCGCGTTTGTTGATGTACTGCACAATACCGTCAGGGACCAGATACCAGATGGGTTGTCCGGAAGAGACACGTTCTCTGCACTCCGACGACGAGATGGCCAGCGCCGGAATCTCCAGCAGGCTCACCTTGCCCTCGGGCAGCCCGGGGTCGCGCAGGATGTGACCGGGCCGGGTGGCCCCGACGAAGTGCGCGATGGTGAAGAGCTCGTCGGCGTCGTGCCAGCCCAGGATCTGCGACAGCGCGTCGGCCCCGGTGATGAAGTACAGCTCGACGTCGGCTCCCCCCGCCGCGGCGATCTCCCTGAGGGTGTCGATGGTGTAGGTGGGCCCGGGGCGGTCGATGTCCACCCGGCTCACCGAGAAACTCGGGTTCGAGGCGGTCGCGATGACCGTCATCAGATAGCGGTCCTCCGCGGCCGAGACGGTCCTGTCGGCCTTCTGCCACGGCCGCCCCGTCGGCACGAAGATCACCTCGTCGAGGTGGAAGTGATGCGCGACCTCACTGGCGGCGACGAGGTGCCCGTGATGGATGGGGTCGAAGGTGCCGCCCATGACTCCCAGGCGTCTCTTCCCCGTGCCGTTGGCCGCTTTCATCATGAAACGGACCATACGCGTAAGCCGTACCCGGCTTTTAATCACCCCCCGCGCATGCCCGGCGGGCCCGACGTAGCATGCCGGACATGACCACCACCCCGGATCGCAATCGCGTGCAGCTTCCCGGCGTAAGCTCACGTGCCTACGAACATCCCGCCGACCGGTCCGCGCTGGTAGCCCTGCGCTCGCTCAGTGGGTTCGACACGGTTCTCAAGCAGATGTCCGGCCTGATCAGTGAGCGCCGCCTGCGCCTGATCTATCTCGCCTCCGCGGTGCGCACCGGCGAGACCCAGTTCCGCACACTGCACGACATGGGCCGTGACGCGGCCTACACCCTGGACCTGCACCGCATTCCCGAGGTGTACGTCCAGCAGAGCCCGCAGGTGCAGGCCATGGCGATCGGGTTCGACGACCCGTTCATCGTCGTCACCACCGGCCTGCTCGACCTCATGGACGACGAGGAGCTGCGTTTCGTCGTCGGCCACGAGACCGCGCACATCCTGTCCGGCCACGCGGTCTACCGCACCATGCTGGACATCCTGACCCGTCTGGCCACCCGCGTCGCCTGGATCCCGCTCGGCTACATCGGGCTGCGCGCGATCGTCGCCGGCCTTGAGGAGTGGCACCGCAAGTCGGAGCTGTCGGCCGACCGCGGCGGTCTGCTCTGCGGCCAGGACCCGGAGGCCGCGCTGCGCGCGCTGATGAAGCTCGCCGGCGGCTCCCGCCTGCACGAGATGAACATCGAGGCCTTCCTCGACCAGGCCCGCGAGTACGACACGGCCGGTGACGTCCGCGACGGCCTGCTCAAGGTCCTCAACCTGCTCGGCACGACCCACCCGTTCGCCGTCTCCCGGGTGGCCGAGCTGGACAAGTGGCGCCGCAGCGGCGAGTACGAGACCATCCTCTCCGGCGACTACCCCCGCCGGGCCGACGACGCGAACGCCAAGATCTCCGAGGAGGTCAGGGCCGCCGCCCGCTCCTACCGCGAGTCCTGGTCCCAGTCGCAGGACCCCTTCATCGGCGTCCTTCGCGACGTCGCCGAGGGCGCGGTCAACGCGGGTGAGCGCATCTTCAACCGCTTCGCCCGCCGCGACGGCAACTGAGGGCGTGGCTCCCTGAAAAGGTCTGGAAGGCCGCCTTCCGGGCCTTTTCCGAAGGCCACCCCTTCCGGAGGCCTCGTGAGGCGCTCCGGAGGCTAGATCAGGAACGCGAGCGCGCGCACCGCGGCCGCGCACAGGGCGACGAACCCGCCCAGCAACGCGAGCATGCGCAGCCCCTCCTTGTGAAGCTCGGGGAACCTCGCGCCGACCCGCTCCACCTCCCGGTTGACGATCATGCCGCAGAGGACGCCGAACACGACGCCCGCGAGGATCACCGGGGCAGGCTGCAACCACCACTCAGGCGGCGGTGAACCCCCGCAGGCCAGCCACAGGGTCACCCAGGCCGCCGCGGCGGCGGGAACCCCCGGCCAGGCGAGCACGGTCAGCAGCGAGATCGCGAAGACCGGCGGGAAGGACGCGGCCCGCAGGACACCCCGCGACCTGGCCGTCCTGCGTCCGCGCGCCAGCCGGTGCCCGGCCCAGACCGAACGGACCAGCGCGGCGCAGGCCCCCGTCACGGCGAAGGTGGCCACCGGCCAGATCACGGTCGCCACGACACACGGCACGGCCAGTACGGCCAGCAGCAACCCCAGCGCCGCACTGCCCTTCTGGGACGGCCTGCCGGGCGCGGAGTCCTCTGTTGCGCTTCCCGCCCGCGGCCTCCTGACCATCCGCCGGACGGGCCTGTCCCCGGACGGCTCACCGGTCACGGGCTGACGCGTGACCCCCTCGTGCCCCTGGACGGGCCGTCCGGCCCGCGGCGGCTCCTCCGTCCTGGTGCCCGTCCCGCGCGGGCGCGCCTCCGCTCTGCGCGCCGCACCCGCCGCGGCGGCCACCGGAACCTGGCGCGTCGCGCCGCGCGGCCGCTGCTCCGCTCCCGCGGCCCTGGCCAGGCGGCTGAGACGGGCGGTGAGCAGGGCCGCGGTCGGGCGCTTGGCCGCCTCCCGGTGCAGGGCCGCCCGCACCAGTGGGAGCAGCGCCGCCGGGACACCGGCCAGGTCGGCCTGGCCGTTGAGGATGGCGTACATCTGCGCCTCGGCGGGTCCCCTGCCGAAGGTGGGGCGCCCCGTCGCCGCGAAGGCGACGGTCGCCGCCCAGGCGTGCACGTCCGCGGGCTCGCCGACGGGCTCGTCGGCGAACACCTCGGGAGCGGCGTAGCTGGGGGTGCCCAGGAAGGTTCCGGTCAGGGTGAGCCGGGTGGCGTCCAGCACCTGGGCGATGCCGAAGTCGATCAGGACCGGGTCGTTCTCCACGTTGATCAGGACGTTGGCGGGCTTGAGGTCACGATGGACGATCCCGGCCGCGTGGGTGATCGACAGGGCGGTGGCCAGGCCGTGGGCCAGGTTGATCAGCGCCGTCCCTCCGAGCGGGCCGCCGCGCCGTACGCGGTCGAGGAGGGTGTCTCCCTCGATGTACTCCATGACGAGGTAGGGGCGTTCACAGGCGAGGTCGGCGTCGAGGACCCGCGCGACGTAGGGGCTCTCGACCCGGCGCAGCGCGCGCACCTCGCGTTCGAGGCGTATTCGCGACTCCGCGTCGGCGTCGACGGCGTCGTGGAGCATCTTGAGGGCGACGCTCTCACCACGCTTGTTGGTCGCGTGGTAGACCTCACCCATGCCGCCCCGGCCTAAGCGCTCAACCAACGTGTAGGAGCCGACGCGCCCGAGACGACCCACGTGACCTCCTGCGTCGGCCACATGGCCCTGGGGGGACCGCTGTGCCTACCGGGTCGCACGTTCGCCCGTGCTTCCCTGCTCTCCAGCCATAGGAGTCCTCACCCTAGCGGGCGAATATGACGATTTTCCGGAGGCGCGCCGTAGGAGGGGAAAGATCCGTGCCGATTCAGGGGCGGGAGTCCTCCAGGAGGCTGTCCAGCTCCGCCGTCGGCTCGGCCGACAGGTCCCGCCTTCCGGTACGGCGCCAGCGCACATGCCCCCTGCCCTCAAGCCACAGCATCAGGCGGTCGAGGCACGCCAGCACGACGACGACGAACAGGAACGCGATCACGGTCTCCATGGGGCCCAGTCAAACCATCCTGGGCCCCGATCACCCGGAGCGACACGCTCTAACCGTTCGTAGCACCCGAGGAGGCGATGACCGTGCCCGCACTGGTGCGCAGATGCCCCTCACCGGTGTAGACCCACTTGGTGGAGGTCAGCTCCGGCAGGCCCATGGGCCCGCGCGCGTGCAGCTTCTGGGTGGAGATGCCGATCTCGGCGCCGAACCCGAACTCGCCGCCGTCGGTGAACCTGGTCGAGGCGTTGACCGCGACCGCGGCCGAGTCGACCAGGGCGATGAACCGCCGGGAGGCCGTGACGGAGCGGGTGACGATGGCGTCGGTGTGGCCCGAGCCGTACCTCCTGATGTGCGCGACCGCCTCCTCCAGGGAGTCCACGACGGCCGCGGCGATGTCCAGCGAGAGATACTCGGCCAGGAAGTCCTCCTCCCCCGCGGGCACCACGCCGTCACCGTGGGCGGCGATCCTGGCGTCGCCGTGCACCGTCACGCCCTCGGCCGCCAGCGCGGCCAGCGCGCGCGGCACGAAGGCGTCCGCGACGTCGGCGTGCACCAGGAACGTCTCGGCGGCGTTGCACACCGAGGGGCGCTGCGCCTTGGCGTTGACCAGGATCTCCAGGGCGAGGTCGAGGTCGGCCTCGGCGTCCACGTAGACGTGGCAGTTGCCGACACCGGTCTCGATGACCGGGACCGTCGACTCCTCGACCACCGAGTTGATCAGTGAGGCCCCGCCGCGCGGGATCAGCACGTCGACCAGGCCACGGGCCCGCATGAGCTCCTTGGCCGACTCCCTGGACTGCCCGGGCACCAGCTGTACGGCCCCGGCCGGGACGTCGGTGCCCGCCAGCGCCTCCTGCATGATCCTCACCAGGACCGTGTTCGACTCGTAGGCGCTCGACGAGCCGCGCAGCAGGGTCGCGTTGCCACTCTTCAGGCAGAGCGCGGCGGCGTCCACGGTCACGTTGGGACGGCCCTCGTAGATGATGCCGATCACGCCGAGCGGCACCCTGAGCTGGCGCAGTTCGAGGCCGTTGGGCAGCGTGCCGCCCCGGATCACCTCACCGACCGGGTCGGGCAGGTCGGCGACCTGGCGTACGGCGTCCGCGATGGCGGCGACCCGTCCCTCGTCGAGCCTGAGCCGATCGATCATGTAGGCCTGGACGCCGTTCTGTTCCGCCCGCTCGACGTCGAGCGCGTTCGCGGCGACGATCTCGGCCGACCTGGCGACCAGGGCGTCGGCGATCGCGCGGAGCGCGACGTCCTTCGGGGCCCGCGGCAGCGGGGCCAGCTCGGCGGCGGCCTCCTTAGCCGCCAGGGCTACCTTCAGGAAGTCCTCGGACATGTCGCGCTCCAAAAGAACTAGTGGTGGGACTCCAGTATGACGATGTCGTCACGGTGGATGAGCTCGCGTTCATATTCCGGACCCAGGCTGGCGCCCAGCTCACGCGTCGAACGGCCGAGCAGGTCCGGGATCTCCACGGCGTCGAAGTTGACCAGTCCCCTGGCGACCACCCCGCCGAGCGGCCCGCACAGATCGACCGGGTCACCCGCGGCGAAGTCTCCCTCGACGGCGGTGACCCCGGCGGGCAGCAGCGACTTGCGGCGCCCGACCACGGCGTCCACCGCACCCGAGTCCAGGTGGAGCCTGCCCCGCCCGGTGGTCGCGTGCGCCAGCCAGAGCAGGCGGGTGCCCGGATGACGGCCGTCGGGGTGGAAGCAGGTGCCGATGTCGGCGCCCGCGAGGGCCTGCGCGGCGTGCGCGGCCGCGGTCAGCACCACCGGCACGCCCGCACCGGTGGCGATCCTGGCTGCCTGCACCTTGGTGACCATCCCACCGGTGCCGACGGCGCCGCCCTTGCCCAGCTCGACCCCGACCAGGTCCTGCGGGCCGCGCACCTCCCGCAGCCTGCTGGCACCGGGACGGCGCGGGTCGCCGTCGTAGAGCGCGTCCACGTCGGACAGCAGCACCAGGGCGTCGGCCCGCGTCAGATGGGCGACCAGGGCGGCGAGCCGGTCGTTGTCGCCGAAGCGGATCTCGTCGGTGGCCACGGTGTCGTTCTCGTTGACCACCGGGACGATGCCGAGTTCGAGCAGCCTGCTCAGCGTGCGCTGGGCGTTGACGTGGTGCGAGCGGCGCATCATGTCGTCGGCGGTCAGCAGCACCTGGCCGACCCGCAGGCCGTAGCGGGCGAAGGAGGAGGTGTAGCGGGCGACCAGCACCCCCTGGCCGACCGAGGCCGCGGCCTGCTGGGTGGCCAGGTCACGCGGCCTGGCCGAGAGACCGAGCGGGCCGAGACCCGCCGCGATCGCCCCGGAGGAGACCAGCACGACCTGCGTCCCCGCCGTACGGCGCGCGGCGAGCACGTCGACCAGGGCGTCGACCCGGTCGACGTCGATCGTCCCCTGCGGGGTCGTGAGCGACGACGAACCCACCTTCACGACGAGGCGCGAGGCCGTACGGATTCGATCGCGCACAGAGTCCACGAAACGCTCACCTTTCCCGGAGTCGGAGGGGCCGCGGAGATCACCGCCGGACAGCAGGCTATCCGAGCCTGTTGTCCGTACCGCGCGGCCCCTGGTGCACGGCCTCGGCGTTGAGGGTCGGCTGCCAGTCGAAGATGTAGCCGCTCTCCATGGAGCCGATGATCACCTCGGCGCCCGCCTTCGCACCCGCCTTGGTGAGCTCCTCCTCGACCCCGAGCCGTTCGAGACGGTCGGCCAGGTAACCGACGGCCTCGTCGTTGGTGAAGTCGGTCTGGCGGATCCACCGCTCCGGCTTCGCCCCGGTGACCTGGAAGGTGTTGTCGTCGACCCGGCGCACCGTGAAACCCGTGTCGCCGAGTTGCTTGGGCTTGATGACCAGGCGGGTCGGCTCGACCACCGGCGCGGCCTTCCGCGCGGCGTCGACCATCTCGCCCATCGCGTAGGTCAGCTCCTTGAGGCCCTCGTGGGTGGCCGCGGAGATCGTGAAGACCCGCATGCCCCGCTCCTCAAGCATCGGCCTGACGATGTCGGCCAGCTCGCGGGCGTCGGGGACGTCGGCCTTGTTGAGCACGGCCAGACGTGGCCGGTCCTCCAGCTTGCCGTACGCCCTCAGCTCCGCCTCGATCGCCTCGTAGTCGCTGATCGGGTCGCGGTCCGGCTCCATGGTCGCGCAGTCGATCACGTGCACGAGGGTGTTGCAGCGTTCGACGTGCCGGAGGAACTCGTGCCCCAGCCCCTTGCCCTCGGACGCCCCCGGGATCAGGCCGGGCACGTCGGCGACGGTGAAGATCGTGTCGCCCGCGGTGACCACGCCGAGGTTGGGGATCAGCGTGGTGAACGGGTAGTCGGCGATCTTGGGTCGGGCCGCGGAGAGGGCGGCGATGAGCGAGGACTTGCCCGCGCTGGGGAAGCCGACGAGGGCGACGTCGGCGACGCTCTTCATCTCCAGCATCACGTCGAGCTCGTCGCCGGCCTCGCCGAGCAGCGCGAAACCGGGGGCCTTGCGCTTGGTCGAGGCCAGGGCGGCGTTGCCGAGCCCGCCGTGGCCGCCCTCGGCGATCACGTAGCGGGTGCCGGCACCGATCATGTCGACCAGGACCTCGCCGGTCGTCGCGTTCCTGACGACGGTGCCGTCGGGGACGGGCAGCACGACGTCGTCGCCGTTCGCCCCGTCACGGTTGGACCCCTGGCCCTGCTTGCCGTTGGCCGCCTTGCGGTGCGGGCGGCGGTGGTAGTCCAGCAGCGTCGCGGTGTTGGCGTCGACCTCAAGGATCACGTCGCCGCCGCGGCCTCCGTTGCCTCCGTCGGGGCCGCCGAGCGGCTTGAACTTCTCCCGATGGACAGAGGCGCAGCCATGTCCCCCGTCACCGGCCTTGATGTGCAGGACCACTTGGTCCACAAAGTCCGGCATGCCTGCTCCCTACCCCCATATGCGGAAATACCCGTTTTAAAACGCGAACAGGGGTGGACCGCCTATGCGATCCACCCCTGCCGTTGACGTCTGTCGGTGCGGATCTACTCCGCGACCGGGACGATGCTCACTGCGCGGCGACCGCGCTTGACGCCGAACTTCACGTGACCCGCGGCCAGCGCGAACAGCGTGTCGTCGCCACCACGGCCGACGTTGTCGCCGGGGTGGAAGTGGGTGCCACGCTGGCGAACGATGATCTCACCGGCGTTGACCAGCTGGCCGCCGAAGCGCTTCACACCGAGCCGCTGGGCGTTGGAGTCACGGCCGTTCCGAGTGGACGACGCGCCCTTCTTGTGTGCCATCTCGCAAAACTCCCGAAACTCAGGCCTGGTTGATGCCGGTGATCTTCACCTGCGTGTAACGCTGGCGGTGACCCTGGCGCTTCTTGTAGCCGGACTTGTTCTTGTACTTGAGAATCCGGATCTTCGGACCCTTGGTCTCGCCGAGGATCTCGGCGGCGACGGTGAACTTGCCCGCCTCGGTGGTCACATCGCCATCGTTGACGACGAGCACCGTCGGCAGCGAAACCGTGGAACCGACCTCGCCGGCGACCTTGTCCACCTCAAGGACGTCACCGACGGAGACCTTCTGCTGCCTGCCGCCGCAACGAACGATCGCGTACACCGCGGAACCCTTCTTCTGACTGTTTGCTCGCTGGATGCTGCGCCCCGCATCCGGCCGTGGGCATTGATTGTGACCGACGAACCAGGTAGGCGCGCGAACAGGGCACGCCATGAGCGCACCGGTTCACCAGGGTACCGGATTACCGGTCTCCTGGTCGAACCGGGCGGAACGTCGGTAGGCCGGGCCAGGCCCGTCCCTCGTGGAAATCCTGTGGAACGGGTCTAGTCGGCCGTCTTGGCCTTACGGGAGCGTCGCCGCCCCCGGCCCGAAGCCTGTACGGCTTGCGCGTCCTCACCTCGGACGTCATCAAGCGCATCGGTCACCGTATCACGGCCGGACACCTCGCTGGCCGCGACGGCGTGGCCGTCCTTGACGAGCTTCTCCGCGACGGCCTTCTCCACGGCCATCTTGCCCTGGGTGCCACGCGGCTCGGGCTTGCTCTCCACCGGCTCGGTCGAGACGTGCAGGCCCCGGCCGTTGCAGCACTCACAGACGGTCGAGAAGGCCTCGAGCAGCCCCTGCCCGACCCGCTTACGGGTCATCTGGACCAGGCCGAGCGAGGTGACCTCCGCCACCTGATGCTTGGTCCGGTCGCGGGCCAGGCACTCAAGCAGGCGCCGCAGCACCAGGTCCCGGTTGTTCTCCAGCACCATGTCGATGAAGTCGATGACGATGATGCCGCCGATGTCCCGCAGCCTGAGCTGACGGACGATCTCCTCGGCCGCCTCCAGGTTGTTGCGGGTGACGGTCTCCTCAAGGTTGCCGCCCTGGCCGGTGAACTTGCCGGTGTTGACGTCGACGACCGTCATGGCCTCGGTCCTGTCGATCACCAGCGAGCCACCGCTGGGCAGCCAGACCTTGCGCTCCATCGCCTTGGCGATCTGCTCGTCGATCCGGTAGGCCGCGAAGACGTCGCCCTGCTCCTGCCACCTGACGAGCCGGTCGGCCAGGTGCGGCGCCACGTAGTGGACGTACTCGTCGACCGTCTCCCACACGTCGTCACCCGCGACGACCAGTGAGGTGAAGTCCTCGTTGAACACGTCGCGGACCACCCGGACCGTCAGGTCGGGCTCGGACGACAGCAACTCGGGCGCGCTGGCCGACTTGGCCTTGCGCTGGATGTTCTCCCACTGGGCCGACAGCCTGGCCACGTCGCGGCCGAGCTCCTCCTCGGAGGCCCCCTCGGCGGCGGTGCGGACGATGACGCCCGCGTTCTCCGGCATCACCTTCTTCAGGATGCCCTTGAGCCGGGTGCGCTCCTTGTCGGGGAGCTTGCGGCTGATACCGGTCATCGAGCCGTCGGGCACGTAGACCAGGTAACGGCCGGGAAGGCTGATCTGTGAGGTGAGCCGCGCGCCCTTGTGCCCGATGGGGTCCTTGGTGACCTGCACCAGCACCGACTGGCCCGACTTCAGCGCCACCTCGATCCGCTTCGGCTGGCCCTCCAGGCCCACGGTGTCGAAGTTGACCTCACCGGCGTAGAGCACCGCGTTACGGCCCTTGCCGATGTCGACGAAGGCCGCCTCCATGCTGGGCAGGACGTTCTGCACCTTGCCGAGGTAGACGTTGCCCACGTAGGACTGGCTCGCCTCACGGTTGACGTAGTGCTCGACCAGCACGCCGTCCTCAAGGACCGCGATCTGGGTACGGCCACCGGTGCGGCGCACGACCATGACGCGCTCGACCGACTCCCTGCGGGCCAGGAACTCCGACTCGGTGATGATCGGCGGACGCCGCCTGCCGAGTTCCCTGCCCTCCCTGCGACGCTGCTTCTTGGCCTCCAGGCGGGTCGAGCCGCGCACGCTCTGCACCTCGTCGGCGGAGGTGCTGCGACCGGCCCTGGGCGCGCGGATGCGCACGACCGTGTTCGGCGGGTCGTCGCTGAGCTCACCCGCGTCGTCGGCGCCCCTGCGGCGGCGACGGCGGCGACGGCGGGAGGTGCCGCCGCTGTCCTGCTCCTCCTCCTGGACGGCCTCTGCGGAGGTCTCCTCCTCCTGCGGCTGCCGCTGCTCGGAGTCGTCCTCGTCGGCCTCGTCGAGCTCACGCGTCTTGCCCCGGCCCCGGCCGCCCCTGCGGCGGCGACGGCGACGGCTGCCCTCGAACTCGTCCCCCTCCGAGTCGTCGTCCTCGGGCTCCTCGGCGCCCTCCGCCTCATCCTCCACGGCCTCGGGCTCAGGCTGCGGCGGCTCGGGCGGCTGCGGCGCGGCGGGGCGAGCGGGCGGTTCCGCACGGTAGGGGTCGGGCGCCTGGAACAGCGGCTGGAACACCGCGGCGGGCGCCTGGAAGGTGACGGTGGGAACCTCGAAACGTTCCTGTGCGGCCAGGCCGAACGGGTCGGCGAACAGACCGGGACGCTCTTCGGCGACGTCCTCGCCGGCGGGCTCGTCGTCCAGCGGCTCGTCGGCGGGCATCGCGAGCAGGAGCCCCTCGGCGACCTCCTCGGCCTCCTCAGCCGGAACCGACTCGGCGACCGGCTCGGGGAGCGTCTCCTCCGGGACGGCCTTCTTCCGCGTACGGCTGCGCCTGGCGGGCGCGGGGGCCTCCTGCGCCGGTTCCTGGGCGCTCTCCTCAGCCGCGGCGACCGGCTCCGCCGTCTCCTCGGCCGTCTTCTTCGTACGGCTCCGCCGCGTGGTCGTACCCGTCGCCGCGGTCGTCCTTCGTCTGGTGGCGCGCTTGGGCGCCTCCTCCTGAGCCGGCTCGGGCGCCGTCACCTCAGGCGCCGCCGTGGCGACCGGCTCCCCTACGGGCTCGGGCTCCGGTTCGGGTCTGGTGACCACGACCACTGGCGGGGCGGTCTCCGGCTCCTCCGGCGGAGGGCCCGCCGGCCTGCTCGCGGCCCGCCTGCGCGGTGCCTGCTTCGGCTGTTCCTCTGTGTCCCCGCCAGGGCCTGTGGCCCCGGTTCCGGGCTCGTTGTCGAGCATGCGGGCGTTCTCCCGTCAGCTCCCGGGCGCGTCTCCGCGCCGCGCGGGAGCTCTCGTCTCTCGCTGTACGCCGGGCCCGCGGGTCCGGCGCCAAGTCCTATAGGTCGCCGCCGACGTGCCCGCCCACCGGTTCCGTTTCGCCGCCGCGCGTGGTGTCGCGGTCCAGGCCGAAGGGATCGGCGGGCTCACCGGTCATCACGTCGAGCGGTCCCTGCGCCAGCCTGGTCACCTCGGGGGGCACCGGCGGCGCGAAGCCAGCCACAAGACGCAGTCCGGTAAGAACGTCGTCGGGTCGAACGGCAGGAGTAGCGTGCCGTACAACCATGCGAAGTATGACACATGGCTGACTGGACCCCTGACCTGCTGTTGTCCCAATTCCCTCAGTTGCCTCACGGGTCTCAAGACCCAGCACCGCCTCCCGGGCGTCGAAGCGGCGCAGCCCCTTCTTCGTCAGGCGCTCGACCTCGACGCGCTCGGCGGCCTTGAACTCCTCGACCGCGACGGCCGCGAGGGCGGCATCCGCCTGCGGCAGCCGTACCTCCCACGCGGAGCATTCGAGCCGGTCGGACAGGTTCTCCCCGGCCGCCTCGACGACCGCCAGCACGTCGAGGCCCGGCGGGAGCGAGTCGTCCAGGGCGGCGCGCAGCCGGTCGGGGTCGCATCGCCGGGTCACGGCGATCTCAAGGTATTCGGCCTCGCTCGCGACTCCGGTCGGCGCGGCGGCGCCCACGTAGGAGATCCTGGGGTGGGGTGAGAAGCCCGCGCTGAACGCCACCGGCACGTCGGCGCGGCGGACGGCACGTTCCACCGCCCGGGAGATGTCACGGTGACTGGTGAAGCGCAGACGGCCGCGCTTGGCGTATCGGACGCGTAGACGCTGCGCGACCGGCGCGGGCGCCGGCCCATCGGGAACGGGTTTCAGAGTGGTTTCGTCCTTCCCAAGTCGTGATGGTCGCCTTTGTCAGCGGGCCGTGCTCACGCACGGCCTATCTCAGACAACCGTCAGTGGCAGCAGCTTCTTCCCCGTGGGCCCGATCTGGATCTCGGTGCCCATGGTCGGGCACACGCCGCAGTCGTAACACGGGCTCCAGCGGCAGTCCTCGACCTCGACGTCGTTGACGGCGTCCTGCCAGTCCTGCCAGAGCCATTCGCGGTCGAGGCCCGCGTCGAGGTGGTCCCAGGGGAGCACCTCGTTCTCCTCACGCTCCCGCGTGGTGTACCAGTCGACGTCGATGCCGACCTTGGTGGCGGCGTCCATCCAGCGCTGGTAGGAGAAGTGCTCGCTCCAGCCGTCGAACCGGCCGCCGTCCTGCCACACCGCGCGGATGACCTCACCGACCCTGCGGTCGCCCCGGGACAGCAGCCCCTCGACGATCGAGGGTTTGCCGTCGTGGTAGCGCATGCCGATGGCGCGGCCGTACTCCTTGTCGCCGCGCAGGGCGTCCTTCAACGCCTTAAGCCTGTGGTCGACCACCTCGTGGGAGGCCTGGGCCGCCCACTGGAAGGGGGTGTGCGGCTTGGGCACGAACCCGCCGATGGAGACCGTGCAGCGCACGTCACGCGACCCGGTGGCCTCGCGACCGGCCTTGATGACCTTTCTGGCCAGGTCGGCGATGCCCAGGACGTCGATGTCCTCCTCGGTCGGCAGGCCGCACATGAAGTAGAGCTTCACCTGCCGCCAGCCCTGGCTGTAGGCCGTGGTGACGGTCCTGATCAGGTCTTCCTCGGTGACCATCTTGTTGATCACCTTGCGCATCCGCTCCGATCCGCCCTCGGGGGCGAACGTCAGGCCGGAACGGCGGCCGTTGCGGGAGAACTCGTTGGCCAGGTCGATGTTGAAGGCGTCGACCCGGGTCGAGGGCAGCGACAGCGAGGTGTTGGTGCCCTCGTAGCGGTCGGCCAGTCCCTTGGCGACCTCGCCGATCTCGGAGTGGTCGGCCGACGACAGTGAGAGCAGGCCGACCTCGTTGAAGCCCGAGGCCTTGATCCCGGCCTCGACCATGTCGCCGATCGTGGTGATCGAACGCTCCCTGACCGGGCGGGTGATCATCCCTGCCTGGCAGAAGCGGCAGCCGCGCGTGCAGCCGCGGAAGATCTCGACGCTGAACCGCTCGTGCACGGTCTCGGCCAGCGGGACCAGCGGCTTCTTCGGATAGGGCCACTCATCGAGGTCCATGACCGTGTGCTTGTGGATGCGCCAGGGCACGCCCGAGCGGTTCGGCGCCACCCGCTGGATCCTGCCGTCGGGGTGGTATTCGACGTCGTAGAAGCGGGGCACGTAGACCCCGCCGGACTCGGCCAGGCGCATGAGCAGCTCGTCGCGCCCGCCGGGCGAGCCCTCGGCCTTCCACTCGCGGATCACCTCGGTGATCGCGATGGCGACCTGCTCGCCGTCCCCGAGCACCGCGGCGTCGATGAAGTCGGCGATCGGCTCGGGGTTGAAGGCCGCGTGACCTCCGGCGAGGACGATCGGGTCGTCCTCGCCCCGGTCGGCGGCGTCGAGCGGGATGCCGGCGAGGTCGAGCGCGGTGAGCATGTTGGTGTAGCCGAGCTCGGTGGAGAAGGAGATCCCGAACACGTCGAACGCCCGCACGGGGCGGTGCGCGTCGACGGTGAACTGGGGCACTCCCTCGGCCCGCATGAGCGCCTCCAGGTCGGGCCAGACCGCGTAGGTCCGCTCGGCCAGGGTCTCCGGCATCTCGTTGAGGATCTCGTAGAGGATCTGCACGCCTTGGTTGGGCAGGCCCACCTCGTAGGCGTCCGGATACATCAGAGCCCAGCGGACCGTCGCCTCGTCCCAGCTTTTGACGGTCGAGTTGAGCTCACCTCCGACGTACTGGATCGGCTTCTGCACCCTGGGCAGGAGCGCTTCCAGGCGGGGAAACAACGACTCGACAGGCATAGGCCAAGACTATCCGCCTAGAAAGGGTGCCACTGGCGATCGTCGCCCGCCCTCAGCGAGTCGAGGCGGTGCCGAAGCTCGGCGAAGGCGGTCTCGTCGCGGTGCGCGTTGCGCAGCACGGCGGTGAGGGTCTGCAGCTCGCGCATGTCGCGCAGCACCGGATACCCCTCCCACCTGGTCGCGTCGTAGCCGTAGGCCTGGCTGAAATTGCTCCGCTGGCGCTCGGTCAGCCCGAAGCGCACGCCCGCGAGCGTGGGAATCAGGTCGATCTCCCTCGGCCCGGCGCACACCCCATCCCAGTCGCACAGCAGGAACCCGTCACGGGTGCGGATCATGTTCCCCCGGTGGGCGTCCCCGTGCACCAGCCCGTACGGCAGCGCGAACTCAAGCCGCTCGTAGTAGGTCTCGGCCAGCGCCTCGCAACGTTCCAGGAGCCAGGCGCGGTCGGCCTCCCCGAGGGCGAGACCGGCCAGGATCGACCTGCGCACGGTGCCGAACGGGTCGTGGGTCGGCAGTTCGAACGGCACCGGCGGAAGGTCGTGCAGCCGCCGCAGCAGCGGCCCGAGCTGAGCCGGGTCCGGCGGGGGGCCGATGTGCTCCTCGTGGTGCCAGAAGGTGGCCAGGAACCCCTCGGCGACGATCGGCTGCTTGATCTCAAGCGGCCTGATCGTGGGGAAGCCCTGTTCGACCAGCCAGCGCGTGACCTTCACCGAGGTCACCAGGCGGTCGAACTTCCCGGGGGTGTTCGCCTGCGCCAGCCGTACGACGACGCGCTCGGCTGGCAGGTGGTAGACGGTGTTGGCGAAGTCACGCAGCAGCGTGACCCCGTCCGCGTCCAGATCGGCCTTCCGGCATGCCTCGTTGAGTGCCATGGCTGCCCTGGTGAGGAGCGAGCCCTCCGCGGCAATCGTCATCGTCCACTCCTGTCTGAAATGGCGTGGCGGGCCCGCTGGGGCAGACCCACCGCGCAGAAACTCTCGATCTGCCTGGCCAGCTGCTGCCCGCCGGGCCGGGATGCCAGCAGCTCACGACCTGTGCTGAGGGTCGCGCCCAGGCTGCTGATGCGTCTGTCCGGCGCAAGCGCGAGAATCGGCTCCATCGCCTGTTCGGCTCCCGCGGCGTCGCCCTCCATGATGTGGGCGACCGTCAGGTGCGCGCTGGCCATGGACTCACATCCGTAGGAGCGGTTCTCCGGCTCCCCCGCGGCGTACAGCGCCAGCGACTCACGGGCCGCCTCGATGGCCGAGGCGGGCTCGTCGAGGTGCAGGTGGGTGACCGCCGCGTAGTAGCGCTCCTTGGCCGGGCGGAAGGCGAACTCCCCGCCGATCTCGTCGTGCAGCTCGTCGGAGCCCGCCGCCCTGGCGTCCTCGGCCCTGCGCAGCTGGTCGGCGGCCTCTCTCCTGCGGCCGAGCATGGCGTAGGAGCGGGCGCACAGCATGTGCAGGCGGGCCGCGCCCGACCCCGCACGCAGGTAGCTCAGGCCCTCCTCGGCGTATCTGGCGGCGTCGCCGTAGCGTCTGTCCCACAGCGCGACGGAGGACTGCATGCCACGCGCCCAGCCCATGAGCGCGATGTGCCCGGCCACCTTGCCGTAGGTCCACGCGGCCCGGGCGAGGGTGTCGGCGGGGATACGGCGGTCCATGTCCATGCTGACGTTGGCCATCAGCCCGCACAGCGCGCCGGTGAGGAAGTACAGCTCCCTGGCCTGCCCGGGGTGGATGCGCTTGTCCAGCGCCTTCCTGGTGCGCTCCTGCAACTCGCGCATCTCGACGAACAGCGGCAGCGGCGCCTCGGCGACGTAGCGCTTGCCGACCCAGATGACCTGTGTCCGCAGCCGTTCCAGCGCACCCGTGCCCAGCTCGCTCGCCTCCGCCTCCTCCGCGTGCGCACCGGCCTCGTCGGCCGCGACCGTGATCATGTCGAAGGCGGGCGGCGCCGACGGCACAGCCCGAAGCCCCTCAGGTGTGTAGTCGTTGGCGAAGCCGAGCTGGACGGGGCCGGTCTCGAAGAGCCTGCACAGCAGATCGGTGTAGTCACGGTCGGGTCGCGCGCCCGCCTCCCACTCCCGCCACGAACGCTCGGTCAGGCCTCGTCGCTTGATGCCCTCCCTGTCGCACAGGGCGTGGAAGTGCTCTATGGCCTCCTCGACGGTCCACCCGTGGGCGAGCCTGCGGCATTTGAACAGGCTCTGCTGCGGGCAGCAGCTGTGGATCTCCTCGACCATCTGCTGTATGACGGCCGCGGACGGCGGTCCCGGCAGAGCGGCGAGCGTACGGTTGCGGATGATGGTGGCGCAGGCGAGGGCGGCACGGTCTCCGCCCCTCGAACTCTGGGTCATAGGCTTTTTCGGCCCTTTCCCGATGGGGTCGCCCCCACGCTAGTGGTCTGATCGACATCGGGTGGACCTGAGAGCATTTCGCCGGTTAAGGGGAGTTTCTCCCTCATGAACCGTTACCGCCGAAGGGAACCACCGTCCCACCGTTGCGCAGCTGAGCCTGGAACAGCTGCCCGCACAGGCTGCTCGGAGTTTCGGCGAACCATACCGCAGGTGGGTTCCCGGCCGAAACAGCGGCCCAGCGACCCTTGCTGAACACGATCCGATAATCGGGGAACGCGGTACGTAGCAGTTCCAGTGCCCGTTGCCGCTCGGCGAGCTCCGATGTCACGGCCCCTCCGTCATCGCGAGTTCCGTCATCGTTCCCAGAATGTTCGCTTGACGCACGGAAATCCAGTGAGAATCCAGGGGTGCGAACATGCGGACGGCTCTCATGTTCGCCGATTCAGAATGGTTGCTCGCGAATGTGGATGGCCTGGAGCAGGCCTATGGCGATCATATTGGCGAAGGTCGCAGTACCACCATACGAGACAAACGGCAGCGGAAGACCTGTAATCGGCATGATTCCAATCGTCATCCCGATGTTGACGAAGGCCTGGAAGGCGAGCCAGCAGACGATCACCCCCGCCACCAGCGTCCCGAACCGGTCGTCGCACAACCGCGCGATCCTCATGCCGCGCAGCAGGATCACCCCGATCAACGCCACCACGGCGACCGACCCGAGGAAGCCGAACTCCTCCCCGGCGACGGTGAAGATGAAGTCGGTGTGCTGCTCCGGCACGAACCGCCCCGTCGTCTGGCCCCCCTCGAACAGCCCCTTGCCGAAGAGCCCCCCCGACCCGATCGCGATGAGCGACTGGGTGCTGTTGTAGCCGACCCCCCGCGGATCACTCGCGGGGTTCAGAAAAGCGGTGAACCGCGCGATCTGGTACGGCTCAAGCACGTCGAGCAACCAGACGGCCACCACCCCGCAGACCACGAGCAACGCCAGCCCGAGAATCCACCGCTTCCTGACGCCCCCGATCACCAGCGCCCCGGCCGTGATCACGCCGAGGACCATCGTGGTGCCCAGATCCGGCTGGAGCATCACCAGCCCCATGGTGAACCCCGCGACCCCGAGCGAGAGCCCGATGTCCAGCGTGCGGGGCCTGTCGGTGCCTCTGACCGGTCTGGCCAGCAGCATGGCGAGCATCAGCACCAGCCCGAGCTTGGCGAACTCCGAGGGCTGGAAGGCGAACCCACCCCCCAGCATGATCCACGAGTGGGCGCCGTTCACCGTCGAGCCGAGCGGCGTGATCACCAGCACCAGGCCGACCAGGCTCATGACGTAGACCAGCGGCGCGTAGACCCGCAGCGACCTGTGGTTGACCATCACCGCCACGCTGGTCAGCGCGATCCCGATGGCCACGTTGAGAATGTGCTTCTTGACGAGGCCGGTCGAGCCGGGCGCCCAGGTCCTGGTCGACGACCAGACCAGCAACGTCCCGATCACCGTCAGCGCGGCGACCGCGACCAGCAGCACCCCGTCCATCCTGCGCACCGCGGAGGAGGCCGCGACCGCCCTGCGTGTGAGGGAACCACCGGCCGGCACGGCCATCGTGCGGTTCATCGGGCCACGGTCCCGTCCCGCTCGATCATCGGCAACCTGGTCGCGGGCCGGTGGTCGGGCAGCGCCGCGCGCACCGGCTTCCCCTTGCCCTGACCGTCCTGCGGCGCGATGCCGTAGATGCCCTCGTAGATCTTCCGCGCGGCCGGAGCCGCGGTCTGACCGCCCATCCCGCCCTGGGAGACCATCACGACGATCACGAAACGCGGTTTCTGCGCCGGGGCGAACGAGGCGAACCAGGAGGTGTCGTTCTTGCCGTACACCTCGGCGGTCCCTGTCTTGCCGCCGACCCTGACCTTGTCCATGGGGAACCCGCCGAAGGCGCCGGCGGCCGTGCCGTCCGAGGCGACCTCGCTGAGCGCCCCCCTGATGTAGGACCGCTCGGCCTGGGAGAGCGGCAGCTTGCCGACGACCGGGACCTTGATCTCCTTGACCATGGTGCCGTCCGGCCGTACCAGCGCCCAGCCGATACGGGGACTGCGTAGCTTGCCGTCACCGACGAGCGCCGAGTAGGCCGCGGCGAGCTGCAACGGAGTCACCAGCACGTCACCCTGCCCGATGGAGAAGTTGGCCGCGTCTCCGGGCCGCCACTGGTAGCCCTCCAGGCAGTTCTCGTACGCCAGCTGTTTGAGGAAGGCCGCCCGCGACGGACTTGACCTGGCGACCTCCGGATATCCGCTCTTGGCCCGCCTGCAGTTCTCCGTCTTGGTCGCGTCCCACAGCTGCTTCTTCCACTCGCGGTCGGGGATGCGCCCCGCCGACTCCCCCGGCAGGTCGATCCCCGTCGGCCTGCCGAATCCGAAGGCCCGCGCCATCACCGCCATCGGTTCCTTCGTCTTGCCCCTGGGCCGCAGCCCTCCGTCACGCAACCACTGCTCGTACGCCGCCCGGTAGAAGATCGTGTCGCAGGACTTCACCAGCGCCGTGTGCAGGGTCAGGGTGCCCATCCCGATGCCGTGGAAGTTGTTGAACGGTCTGCTGCCGACCATGAAGGACCCCGGGCAGTCATAGTGCCCGTGCAGCGGATACCCGTCCCTGAGCATCGCGGAGACCGAGGAGATCTTGAACGTCGAGCCCGGCGCGAACTCCCCCTTGATCGCCCTGGACACCAGTGGCCTGCCCGCCTTGCCGGACAGCAGCCGCTGGTACTCGGGCTCCGAGATGCCTCCCGTCCACACCGCCGGGTTGTAGGTCGGCGCGCTGGCCAGCGCGACCACCCTGCCGGTCCGCACGTCGAGCACGACCCCCGCCGCTCCGTCCGCGGACGGCGCCGACTTCATCGCCTCCGCCAGCGCCTTCTCCGTCACCGCCTGCACCCTGGCGTCGATGCTGGTGATGAGCGTGTCACCCGGGGTCGGCTGCACCTGCCGCTCCACCCCGATCACCTTGCCGAGCCGGTCGACCTGCACCCGTCTCAACCCGGGAACCCCTCGGAGCTCCTTGTCGTAGACCGCCTCAAGACCGTCACGGCCCACCAGGTCGACCCCGGAGAAGACCGCCTTGAACCCGTCGCGCCTCTCCATCTCCTCCTGTGTGATCGGCTGCAGGTAGCCGAGCACCTGCGCCCCCGCCGAGTTGCCGGGATACTCCCTGACCGCCTGCACCTCGGCGGTCACCCCAGGGAACTCCTCCTGCCGCTCCAGGATCTGCAGCGCCTCACGCGTCGTGACGTCGTCGTCGATCGGAATCGGCTGGTACGGCGAGCCCGGCCAGCACGGCCTGGTGACCCCCGGCCCGCACGCCCTGATCCGCATGCGCAGCTCCGACGGCTTACGGTCGAGCACCGCCGCCAGACGCTGCAGCACCTCCCTGCCGTTGCCCTCCATCCGGTTGAGGCTCGTACGGTCGACGGAGACCACGAGCCTGGTCCGGTTGCGTACCAGCGGACGCCCCGCCGAGTCGAGGATCTGCCCACGCACCGCGGGTACGACCACGTCACGGGTCCGCGTCTCGGTCGCCGCCTCGACGAACTCGGCCCCGCGCACCACCTGCACCTGCCACAGCCGTACGGCGAGCAACGCCAGCAGCGAGGCCACCAGGACCTGGATCACGACCAGCCTGGTCCGTGTCCTGATCATGCCCGCCTCCCGCGGGCCGGGACCGGCGTCCCGCCCCAGCCTCGCCGTCCGCTCATCTACGTCCCCGAACCAGATGCGTGACCGGCCGCAACTCCCGCTCGCGCGGCCCCTTGACGATCCTCATCACCAACCACACCGTCGGAGGCGCCGCCAGCAGGTTGTAGCCGATCGCCCAGGGCAGCGGAGAGGCCAGCACGTCCCCGCCCGCACCGGGCTCCCCGAGCAGCACGCTGACCACCGCGACGGCGGGCGGCCCCGCCGCGGCGCAGGCCAGCGCGACCGGCAGCCTCGCGTCGGGACGGCTCTCCCCCGCCCTGCCCGCGGCGAACCCGATCAGGCACAGCACCAGCGCGTACTGCCCGAGCACATGGGCGGCAGGCGGCAGCACGTCACCGGCGAACCCTGCGCCGAACCCCATCACCGCCCCCGCGGCCGCGCCACGGACCAGGGCGTACCCCACGACGGTGAGCAGCACCAGGTCGGGCGCGGCCCCGCCAGGCAGCGGAATCCGGTTCACGAACGTCACCTGAACGACAAGGGCCAGCAGAAGCACCGCGACGGCCCCCAGGTCACGGCTCACCCTCCGCCTCCTCACGCGGCCCGTCCCCACGCGGGGCCTTTCCCCGTGGCACAGCCGGCAGCACGGTGTCCCGCGGGGCACGCTGGGGCGCCTGCACCACCACCCCGACCACGTCCAGCGCCGTCAGATCGGCGTACGGCCGCGCGTAGGCCACCCTGGTCAGCTCCCCCGGAGTCGCCACCACACGTTCGACCACCCCGATCGGCACCCCCGCCACGTACGGCGCGCCCCGCTGGGAGCCGAAGCTCACGATGCGGCGTCCCGGCACGATCTGCGCCGAGGAGTCGAGCAGACGGAACCGGAGCAGACGACCGTTCTGCCCGATCCCGTGCACCAGCCCGATCTCGTTGCTCCCCTCAAGGCGCGCCCCCGCCGCGGAGGCCGGGTCACTGAGCAGCACCACCGTCGAGGTCGAGGTGCCCACCTGCACCACCCTGCCGACCAGGCCGTCGCCGTTCAGCACGGTCATCTCGGAGCGCACCCCGTCGGCGCTGCCCACGTCGAGCTGTACGGCCTCCTCGAAGCCGGGCGTGCCACGCCGGGCGATCACCTGGGCGGGCACCAGCCGGTATCCGGCGGCCCCCGCGACACCGAGCAGACGGCTCAGCTCCTGCGCGTGCCCACGATCCAGCGCCTGCGCCGTCAGGTCCCGTCTGAGCCGCTGGTTCTCCGCGCGCAGCACGTCGATGCGGCGCTGCGCGTCCGGTGCGGCCGCCATCGTCTCGAAGAAGTGCCCGACCGGCCGGACCAGCCCCGCCCCGAAGTTCTCCGCGGCGCCGAACAGCTCGGCGCCAACTCCTCTGAGCGGGCTGAGCGGGGAGTTCGCCCCCGCCCGGTGGTCGACGGTCATGAGCACCAGCGCCGCGGCCAGCAGCACTCCCAGACTCATCCGTGCCCGGCGCGTGTCCCTCATCAGTGTCGCGGTTCCGACACCAGGACCTGCTGCAGCGCCTCGAAGTCCTCGACGCACTTACCCGAACCGAGCGCGACGGAGTCCAGCGCGTTGTCCACCAGGTGGATCGGCATGCCCGTCTCGTCCTTGAGCCGCTCGTCCATGCCCTTGAGCAGCGCGCCGCCCCCGGTGAGCGCGATCCCACGGTCCATCAGGTCTCCGGAGAGCTCCGGCGGGCACTTGTCCAGCGTCGTCTTGACCGCGTCGACGATCACGTTCACCGGTTCCTCGGTGGCCTTGCGGATCTCGGCCGCGGAAACGACGACCGTCTTGGGCAGGCCGGTGACCAGATCACGACCCCGGATCTCGGCGTGCCCCTCTTCGGGAAGCGCGCAGGCGGAGCCGATGGCCATCTTGATCTCCTCGGCGGTCCGCTCACCGAGCATCAGCGAGTACTCCTTCTTGGCGAAGGTGATGATCGCCTGATCCAGCTCGTCACCGCCGATCCTGATCGACTGGCTGGTCACGACCCCGCCCATCGAGATGATCGCCACCTCGGTCGTCCCGCCGCCGATGTCGACCACCATGTTGCCCGTGGGCTCGTGCACCGGAAGCCCGGCCCCGATCGCGGCGGCCATCGGCTCCTCGATGATGTAAACCCCCCGGGCCCCCGCCTGGTAGCCGGCCTCCTTGACCGCCCGCTGCTCGACCCCGGTGATCCCGCTCGGCACCGCGATGATGATGCGCGGCTTGGCGAACTGACGGCGCCGGTGCACCCGCTGGATGAAGTAACGGAGCATGCGCTCGGTGACGTCGAAGTCGGCGATCACACCGTCCTTGAGGGGGCGGATCGCCATGATGTTCCCCGGTGTCCTGCCGATCATGCGCTTGGCCTCGATGCCGATGGCCACGATCTTTCCCGTGGTCGTGTTTATCGCGACGACGGAGGGTTCGTTGAGAACCACACCGCGGCCCCGCACGTAGACGAGAGTGTTGGCGGTGCCGAGATCGACCGCCATGTCGCGGCCGAGAAATGCAAGCTTGCTGCTCATGAGGAAGGCGGCCTCCTTCCGTCAGGTCGTCGGCGAAAACTACAGAACGCACTCGAATCGTAACGTGACGTACCCACCACTGAGCGCAATGAGCCCACCAGATCCGGGAAAATCTTAGAGCGTCTCAAACACGCGGAGCCCCGTCACCCTCCCAGGCGACGGGGCTCCGCGAAGCCGGAGACCTAGAAACGGTCCGGGAAGAAGAGCTTGATCTCGCGGGCGGCGGACTCGGGAGAGTCGGAGCCGTGCACGACGTTCTCACCGATCTCCAGGGCGTGGTCACCACGGATCGTGCCGGGAGCCGACTTCACCGGGTCGGTCAGACCCGCCAGGGCACGGAAGGCCTCGACCGCGCGAGGACCCTCGGCGACCAGCGCGACCAGCGGGCCGGAGGTGATGAACTCGACCAGCTCGCCGAAGAACGGCCGCTCCGAGTGCTCGGCGTAGTGGGCCTTGGCGGTGTCGACGTCCAGGGTGCGCAGCTCAAGCGCCGCGACCTTCAGGCCCTTGCGCTCGATCCGGGCGATCACGTCACCGATGAGACCACGCGCGACACCGTCGGGCTTGATCAGGACAAGAGTGCGCTCGGACACTGAGGTTCTCCTTTGAACGGGGATGACTCGCGGACTGCGAGGAACGCGCGAAGTTTATCGCCCTCGGCCCGGTTCCCCGTGGTCGGCGACGTCATGGGCGGTCCGCCCCGTCTCCCAGCGCCCCCTCCGGGGACGGAGTCGGCGGCGGCACGACCGGCAACGTCCCCGGCTCGGGTGCGCCCGCCGCTCCCGGATCTCGCCCGGGACCGGTCTCGGGAACGGCCCCGTCGGGCCCCTCCTCCTCGGCCTCTTCGGCGGATCGGTCATCGCCCGCGGACCCCACCGGAGATGGGGCCGAGTCGACCGGCGGCGCGGGCGCCGGGACCGAAACGCTCCTCTCGTTCCCCGCCGCCCCCTCCTGCGACGCCTCGTCTTCGACGGCCCCGGCACCGACCACGACCGTACGGCGGGCCAGCGCGGCGCCGAGCACGATCGTGGCGACCACCAGACCGCCACCGACGAGCGCCCACAGATGCAGTGCCCCGACGAACGCGTCCACCATCGCCTGCGGGGTCTCCGCCTGCCGCAGCATGGTGAGCTGGACGCCGGTCCCCAGCAGGAAGCCGGACAGGATCCCCGGCAGGAACAGCGAGAGAGCGAACAGCGCCACTCCCACTCCCGAAGGACGCAGCACGGCTGTCAGGGCCACGGCGGCACCCGCCGTGAGCAGTGCGAAGGGAAACAGGAGCGCGAGCCCCTCCGCGGTGGGCAGCAATGCCCTGACCGCGCACAGCCCGGCGACCAGGACGGCCAGGCCACCCGCGGCGCACAGCGGTGCGGTGGACTCTCCGAGTCTGCTCACCGCGACGGCCGCGGCCAGTCCGAGGACCCCGGCGACCAGGAACGCCGGCCACAGCCCGCTGAGCCCGGGACCACTCAACCCACCCAGCTCGACATTGGTGACCTGCGCCGCGGTCGGCAGGACGACGACGCCGACCACCAGCATCGTGTAGGCGGGAGCCCTGCCCGCCCCTTCCCCGAACCCGCTCGCCGAAGCCAGGAGGAAAAGCCCGATGATCGACAGCACCGCGACGAGAACGAGCAGGCCCGGCGGCCAGTCGAACGTCGTGCCCAGGGCCAGTGTCGCCACCGCCGCGGCCGACCCCGCCGCGACCGGCAGGCGACCGCCCCGCATGGCCTCGGGACTCGCGGAACCTTCGCCGCTCCTTATCCAGAACACGAGATAGACGGCGGCCAGCACCAACGCCACTCCGGTCAACATGGGGTACGGCTGGAGCGTGACCCTCCAGGACCTGACCTCGTTGAGCGGCCACAGGGCCAATGCCTGAGCGGCCGTGAGACTCACCGCCAGCATGCCCGCCCAGAGGGCACGCAGGACGGCGGAGCGTTCCCAGACCGTCACAAGGCTGGCGGGCAGCAGCAGCCCGGCTCCGACACCGTGCAGAGCCCGCAGCACCCCGACCAGGGACGCCGACCCGGCGTAGCCCCCGGCCGCGTCCGCGAGCGCCAGCAACGCCAGTCCGGCGACCAGGACCGGCACCGCCCGGACCTGGCGTAAGAACAGTGCGGCGAGCGGCACGGTCAGCACCATCGCGGGTAGGGCGAGCCCGTGTGCCCTGACCATCTCGATCTGGGAGACGTCGGGCGGCAGCAGTGCCGCGACCACCGAGATCGTGTTGGGAACGGCGACGATCGCCAGGGGAAGGGTCACCGCGACGAGCAGCCCTAGGATGACGTCGAGCATCAGCGAGGCACGGAGAGGACGCGCCAGGTCAGCGGACCCGGCGGCCACCCCCCGGGCCGGCTGCATGGGAGGGACGGCCATGTTGGCCGACTTTAGCGGGAAGTCACGCCCTCGACACGGCGAGCGACGAATATCGCCGTGATCCACAGTGCGGCGAAGATCGCCCCAAGGAAGAACATGGTCGGAACGAGAAAACCCGCGGCTATGGCCAGAACCTGGATCACGCTTCCCACGATGTAGGCGAAGGGGTGTTTCAACAGACCCACCACCAGGACGCAGAGGACGGCCAGACCCAGCCCGACCGTCACCGCGAAAGCGGGCTCGACCCCCTGGGTGTTGATCGCCACCGGCGTGAAAAGGCCGACGACGATCGCCTCCATGCCCAGCACACTGGCACAGAGCCGCCGCATACCCGGCGTGACGGTGAACATGCCCCGCCTCTCGCTCACGTGGCCTCCTCCGCCTTCAGCAACAACCGCGCGTCTCCGGCCGTGACCACGGAGCCGGTGATCAACACACCGGCACCGGCGAGCTCCCCCTCCTCGTCGGCCAGGCCGATCCCCATGTCGATCGCCTCGTCGAGTCGTTCGGCCAGACGAACCCGGTCGGCTCCGAAGATCTCTCCGGCCAGCGCCGCGAGCCTGTCCGGCTCCATGGACCTCGGCGAGGAGTTCCTCGTCACCACGATCTCGTCCATCATGGGCTCCATCAGCTCGAGAATGCCCTGGACGTCCTTGTCCGCGAACATGGCCACCACACCGATGAGCTTGCCGAAGCCGAAGGACTCGTGGACGGCCTCCAGGGTCGCCTGCACCCCGCCCGGGTTGTGCGCGGCGTCCACGAGCACCGTCGGGCCCCGCCGTACGACCTCCAGCCTTCCGGGTGAGGTGACGTTCAGGAAGGCCTGCCGTACCAGCTCGATGCCGAGGGGTTCCTCCCCTCCTGTCAGCGCCTCGACGGCGGCCAGCGCGCAGGCGGCGTTGCCCGCCTGGTGCGCGCCGTACAGGGGGAGGAGAACCTCCTCGTAGACCCCTTTGAGCCCCTTGAGGCGGAGCAGCTGCCCGCCGACCGCCAGCTCCCTGCCGAGCACGCCGAACTCCAGCCCCTCCCTGGCCACCGTCGCCCCGGCCTCCACGGCCCTGCGCACCAGCACCTCCGCAGCGGGAAGCTGCTGCTGCGCGAGTACGGCGGTCGCCCCCGGCTTGATGATCCCGGCCTTCTCCCCGGCGATCGTCGCGACGTCCGGGCCGAGATAGTCGACGTGGTCCAGGGAGATCGGAGTGATGACGGCGACCGTACCGTCGGCGACATTGGTCGCGTCAAAGCTGCCGCCCATACCCGTCTCGATGACCGCCACGTCCACGGGAGCATCGGCGAAGGCCGCGAAGGCCATCGCGGTGAGCGTCTCGAAGAAGGAAAGCCTGCGTCCCTGAGCGTCGATCATCTTGAGGTAGGGCTCGATGTCCAGATAGACCTCGGTGAAACGCTCCTCGCTCAGCGGGAGGCCGTCGATCGAGATGCGCTCACGCATGGACACCAGGTGCGGACTGGTGAAGCGACCGACGCGCAGATTGCGCTCACGCAGAAGCGTCTCGATCATGCGCGTCGTGCTCGACTTACCGTTGGTGCCGGCGACATGCACGATCGGATAGGCGTCTTGAGGGGAACCGAGCACATCCATGAGCGCGGCGATCCTGTCGAGAGTGGGCTCGAAGTTCCACTCGACGCCACGTTCCATGATTGCTTGTTCGACCGCTCGATATTCCACGCCTCAAGCCTACTGACCCACAAGCCGCTCTTCCCCCTGCCCCACAGCCTGTGGTCCCTTCACCACGCCTTCAGAGAAGGTACGGCTCGCTCCCGACACGATGCCGGGACCGTCGGACACCGGCCGCCGGAGGAGCGGCCCTTCGGCCTTCTCCGGCCCCCGACCCGGGACCTCATCGTTCGCAGCCAGGGTCGTCCACGACCAGGGCGAACAGAATCAACCTGACCACCCCGTGGGCCCCCGCCGGCAGACAACACCGCCCCCGAGGCCGCTGCTGAACCAGAAAAGAAACAGCCCCGATGGCGAAGCCACCCCGCAGCAGAGAAAGGGGCAGCCTCGCCACCCCTCACGCCACCTTTCCAGGCCGGGCACAAACAAAAAAGGGGGCAGCCACCCAGCTACCCCCAACCCCAAACGCGCCCAACACCCCGCCTGGAACGCAACCCCACCCACCACAACACCCCGGGAAGACCGGATGAAGCCGACCGGACGAGCGGAGCGGTAACCGTCCTGTCCGGCGAACTCCACGCCCTCCCGCCCCGCTCCTGAAACAAAAAAGGGCGGCTTTCGCCACCCCTAACCCCAGACATCCCGCCCGGAACGCAACCCCACCCGCACCAAACACCCCGGGACCCCCGGAGCCAGGCGCAAAAGGGGCAGCCCCGCTACCCCTCAAACACCCCCGCACTCCCAGGCCAGGCACCAACTCCCAGGCCAGGCACAAACAAAAAAAGGGGGGCCACCCCGAAAAGGATGACCCCCCACAAAAGATTGTCCGGCGGCGACCTACTCTCCCACACCGTCCCCGGTGCAGTACCATCGGCGCTGAAGAGCTTAACTTCC
>NZ_JBEPEI010000034.1:0-52195 GCF_040300765.1 Streptosporangium sp. NPDC000239
CCACCTTTTACAACACTTCTCTACCTCCCCTGTGCCCCTACCCTCGCCTCCCCCCCCCCCCCGGCCGGCCCGGGGGGGGGGCTACATCATGATCGGGGCTTCGCCCCGATCGACGTGACCGTACATCGTGTGGAGTCTCGCCACCATACTCACCGTGGCCGACACTCCCGGCGGTCGCCGTCTCGCGGGCCCTCGGTCGTGGGGGAGCGGGGACCCGCTCCGGGCCAGGGGCCGGGGGTGACCCCCTCGTCCTCGTCCCCGGGAGCGCCGTGTATGACGTCGTAGACACGGAAGCCCCGTGCCCGGTAGTTGGCCAGGGCGTGCCGGCCGTCGAGGGAACAGGTGTGCAGCCACACCCGCCGGGTCGGCTCGCGGTCCTCGTGACGGTCGGCGAGGTCCCAGGCGCGGGCCGTGCCGACCTCAAGAAGACGACCACCCAGCCCCCTGCCCGTCGCCCAGGACATGAGGCCGAAACAGGTGATCTCGACTGACGCGTCCCGGCCGGGCGTGAGTTCGACGTAGCCCGCGGGTGTGCCCCTGTGGTAGGCGACCCAGGTCTCCACACCGCCCCCGAGCAGGTCCTCCCACTCCCGCCAGGTCCAGCGCAGCCTGTCCGTCCACTGCCAGTCGCCTCCGACGGCCGTGTAGAGGAACCTGCTGAACTCAGGGGAGACGACCTCGGCGCGCACGATGCCGGCCTCGATCGCGGGCCGTCCGGCGGGGAGCAGGTCCGAGCGCGAGGTCTGTTCGAGGTACCACGTTGTGACGTCCATAGCTGAGATGCATCAAACCACGACGTGGAACCGGGTCGGCCCGTTGAACGGAGACGGAGGCCACTCCGTGGGGAAAGGAGAAGGACGCTCCCAATGCTCGCTTCGCCGGTAAGGGCGGGCGGAGTGAAACGGTCACCCCGACCTGGTACCAATAGGCCGGTGAGCGAAGAGCAGATGCTGCGCGAAGAGGCAGAGGAGCGGCTGCGGGCCCTTGCCGGTGAGCACGCCCGGCTGCGTGAGGACCAGTGGGAGGCCATCAAGGCGCTGGTCGTGGACCGGCGCCGGGTGCTCGTGGTGCAGCGGACGGGCTGGGGCAAGTCAGCGGTCTACTTCATCGCGACCGCGCTCCTGCGTGAGCTCGGCGAGGGCCCCACGGTCATCGTCTCCCCCCTGCTGGCCCTGATGCGCAACCAGATCGCCGCCGCGGAGCGGGCCGGGATCAACGCGGTCACCGTCAACTCCGCCAACCCCGAGGAGTGGGAGCAGATCTACGGGCAGGTCGCCGAGGGCCTGGTCGACGTGCTCCTGGTCAGTCCGGAACGGCTCAACAACCCCGAGTTCCGTGACCGGGTCCTGCCCGAGCTGGCCGAGAGCGCGGGCCTGGTCGTCGTGGACGAGGCGCACTGCATCTCCGACTGGGGCCACGACTTCAGGCCCGACTACCGCAGGCTGCGCACGCTGTTCCAGGAGCTGCCCGAGGGCGTGCCGGTCCTGGCGACGACGGCGACGGCCAACGCCAGGGTGACCCACGACGTCGCCGAGCAGCTCAGCGCCGACGACGCGCACTCCGGCGGCGAGACCCTCGTCCTGCGCGGCGCCCTCGAACGTGAGAGCCTCCACCTGAGCGTCGTACGGCTGCGCGGCCCGGAGCAACGCCTGGCCTGGCTCGCCCAGACGCTGCACGAGCTGCCCGGCTCCGGCATCGTCTACACCCTCACCGTCGCCGCCGCCCAGGAGGTCGCGGCCTACCTGCGCGAGCAGGGGCACGAGGTGCTGTCCTACTCGGGGCAGACCGAGCAGGCGGAACGGCTCGCCGCCGAGCAGGCCCTGCTCGACAACAAGGTCAAGGCGCTGGTCGCGACCTCGGCCCTCGGCATGGGCTACGACAAGCCCGACCTCGGCTTCGTCGTCCACGTCGGCGCGCCGCAGTCCCCGGTCGCCTACTACCAGCAGGTCGGCAGGGCCGGTCGCGGGGTCGAGCGCGCCGAGGTGATCCTGCTTCCCGGCGCCGAGGACCGGGAGATCTGGGCCTACTTCGCCTCGCTGGCCTTTCCTCCCGAGCCCGTGGTCCGGGCCGTGCTCGACGCCCTGTCGGAGGGCGGGACGCTGTCGACCGCGGCCCTGGAGAACCGGGTCGATCTCAGCCGCAGCAGGCTGGAGACGATGCTCAAGGTCCTCGACGTGGACGGCGCGGTGCGCAGGGTCAAGGGGGGCTGGGAGGCGACCGGCGAGGAGTGGGCCTACGACGCGGGCCGCTACGCCCGCGTGGCGGCCGAACGCGAGGCCGAGCAGCGGGCCATGCTCGACTACCTGGAGACCACCGAGTGCCGTGAGTGGTTCCTGAGGCGGCGGCTCGACGACGAGACCGCCACGCCGTGCGGACGCTGCGACAACTGCACCGGCGCGCACCGTTCGCCCGAGGTCGACGCGCGGGCGGTCGAGCGGGCGGCGGAGAGCCTGAACCGCCCCGGAGTCGAGATCGAGGCGCGCAAGCAGTGGCCGAGCGGGCTGAGCGACCTCAAGGGGCGCATCAAACCCGAGCTGGGAGCCGAACCGGGCAGGGCGCTGGGCAGGCTGACCGACATCGGCTGGGGCAACAGGCTGCGCGGGCTGCTGGCCGACGGCGCCCCCGACGGCCCGATCCCCGACGACGTCTTCGCCGCCGTGGTCACGGTGCTGTCCCACTGGGAGTGGCGGCACCGCCCGGCCGCGGTCGTCGCGATCCCCTCCGCAAGCCGCCCCCAGCTCGTCGGGAGCCTGGCCGAGCGGCTGGCCCAGGTGGGGCGTCTGCCCTACCTGGGAGAGCTGGGATACCGCCGGGGGACCCCCGGCCGCCAGTTCAACAGCGCCCAGCGGGTCCAGGCGGTCCGTGCCACGCTGGCCATGCCCTCCGCGCTGACCGAGGCCGTCGCGCGTACGGGCGGGCCGGTGCTGCTGGTCGACGACCGTCTCGACACCGGCTGGACCCTGACCCTCGCGGCGGCCATGCTCCGCCACGCCGGGGCCCCCGCGGTGCTTCCGCTCACCCTCGCGGTCACGGCGTAGACGAACAGGGGTACGGCCCGTGCCGGGCCGTACCCCGAGAAGAAGGGGTCAGAGGCGGGGCCGGGCGCCCAGGTGGGAGATGGCCTTGGCGGCCAGGCGGCAGCCGGCGGCGAGAGACTCGGCGGGCGGCTTGTTCTCCAGCCAGGCGGGTAGGAACCCGGCGGTGAAGGCGTCACCGGCACCGGTCCCGTCGACCACGCGCTCGACGGCCTCGGCGGGCACCTGGACAGGCTCCGCGCGGCCGTTGGTGTACCACAGCGCGCCCTCGTCGCTGAGCTTGACGACGACCTGCGGGAACCAGGCGGTCAGCACCTTGGCTGCGGCGGCGGGGTCGTCACGGCCCGTCAGGACCTTGGCCTGGTCGGCGTTGGCGAAGAGCAGCTTGACGTTCTGCGTCCATTCGAGGAACGGCTCGGCGCCGGTCCGCTCCAGCGGGGCGGAGGAGGAGCAGTCGACCGAGACCGACATCCCGGAGCGGCGGGCCATCTCCAGGGCGGCGAGACCGGCCTCGCGGGAACCCTCGTTGATCAGGGTGTAACCGGACAGGTGCAGATGAGCGCCCTGGGTGAACAGGTCACGGGGCAGGTCCTCGGGCGAGAGGGCGGCGTTGGCACCCGGGTCGGACAGCATGGTGCGCTCGCCCTTGTGGGTGACGAGCACGACGCAGGTGCCGGTAGGCCGTTCGGGGTCCATGACAAGGCGGGCGTCGACCCCGTAGCCCATCAGCTCCATGTCGCGGTTACGGCCGGTGATGTCGGCACCCCTACGCCCGATGAAGGCCACCTCGGCGCCCTCGACCGCGAGCCAGGAGGCTATGTTGGCCCCGGAGCCGCCGCCGTGCATGGTGACGATCGCCGGTGTGTCGCTGGCTCGTGCCAATGGGTAGCGAGCTCGTGCGACCGCATCGGTCATCAGATCGCCCACCACGACCACCCGCGTCATGATGTCACCGCCTTGCTGCCTTCGATGCTGACGTGCCTCTAGCCGCGAAAAACTTAACAGCTTCCGGCCAGGGTATGGGGTCCGGACCGGATAGCGCGCCATAGTCGATGCACAAGCGTTGCGTGAACAGGACGCGAACCGCCCTGCTGATCTGGCATACGCGTCTGACGTTTACTCTCAGGACTGTGGAGGCTGCTCAGTATCCCGCTCACTGGGAGGCGGACGTCGTCCTTTCCGACGGCGGCACCGCCCACGTACGACCGATCAGGCCCGCCGACGCGGAACGGCTTCGCTCGTTCTACTCCCGGCTCTCCGAAGAGTCGATCTACTTCCGGTTCTTCGGCCCCAGACCCCGTCTTTCCGAGCGTGAGGTCACCCGGTTCACCAACGTCGACTACGTCGACCGTGTCGCGCTCATCGCGACGATCGGCGCCGACATGGTGGCGGTGATCCGCTACGACCGGATCGATCCCGGGGAGGCGGAGGTCGCCTTCCTCGTCGAGGACGCGCACCAGGGACGCGGAGTGGCCTCGGTGCTGCTCGAACACCTGGCGGAGACGGCCAGGGAACGGGGCATCACCCGCTTCGTCGCCGACGTGCTGCCCGCCAACCGCAAGATGACCGCCGTGCTCCAGCAGGCCGGATACACCGCGCAGAGCCGTTTCGCCGACGGCGTCGTACGGATGATCCTCGACCTGACCCCGACCGAGACCTCCCAGGAGGTGACCGCCTCACGTGAGCACCGGGCCGAGTCCCGCTCCATCGAACGACTGCTCTCGCCGGGGTCGATCGCGGTCGTCGGCGCGGGCAGGGAACCGGGCGGCGTCGGCCAGACCGTGCTGCGCAACCTGCTGGCCGCCGACTTCACCGGCCCCGTCTACCCGGTGCACCGCCAGGCGCGGGCGGTGGCCGGGGTGCGCGCCTACCCGAGCGTGACGGCCATCGACGGGGAGGTGGACCTCGCGGTGCTGGCCGTACCGGCGGACGGGGTGATCGAGGTGGTCAAGGAGTGCGCGGAGAAGGGGGTGCGCGGGCTGGTCGTGGTCTCCTCGGGGTTCGGCGAGACCGGCCAGGAGGGGCGGGATCGGCAGGACGAACTGGTCCGCATCGCCCGCGCGTACGGCCTGCGCGTCGTCGGCCCCAACTGCCTGGGCATCGCCAACACCGACCCCGCGATCAGGCTGAACGCCACGCTGGCCGCGACCGTCCCCGGCCACGGCAGGGTCGGCTTCTTCAGCCAGTCCGGCGCCCTGGGCACCGCGCTGCTGCAGCGGGTCGCCCAGCGGGGCATGGGGATCTCCTCGTTCGTCTCGGCGGGAAACCGGGCCGACGTCTCCGGCAACGACCTGCTGCAGTACTGGGAGGAGGACCCCAGGACCGATGTGATCCTGCTCTACCTGGAGTCCCTGGGAAACCCCCGCAAGTTCGCCCGCCTGGCGCGGCGCATCTCCAGGCGCAAGCCGATCGTGGTCGTCAAGAGCGGCGGCACCACCCAGAACGTGCCCAGGGGGCACGCGGCGCCGGTGCTCGGCCTGCCGGACACCGCGCTCAGCTCGCTGTTCGAGCAGGCCGGGGTGATCCGGGTCGACGACCTGATCCAGCAGTTCGACGTCGCGCAGCTGCTGGCCTACCAGCCGCTGCCCAAGGGGTCGAGGGTCGGCCTGGTCGGCAACTCCGACGCGCTCGCGCTGCTCGCCGCGGACGCCTGCGTGCAGGCCGGGCTCGACCCGGCGCCGCCGGTCAACCTCGGGGCCAGGGCCGGGGCGGCCGAGTTCGGCGCCGCGCTGACCTCGGTGCTCCAGGACGTGGACGCGGTCGTCGTCATCTACATGCCGCCGATCCCCGGCCCGGCGGACGAGGTCGCGGCCGAACTGCTCAGGGCCTCCCGCGACTGCGGCAAGCCGGTGCTGGCCACCTTCGAGGGCAGGATCGGTGTGCCGCCGGGGCTGCGGACCGGCGCGGTGCCCGAACGGGGCTCGATCCCGTCCTACGCCGCTCCCGAGGAGGCGGTCCGCGCCCTGGCCCACGCCGTACGGCACGCCCGCTGGCGCAAACGGTCCCCGGGCGTGCCCGAGGAGATCGAGGGCGTCGACACGGCCGCCGCGCGACGGCTGGTGCTGTCCAGGCTGGAGCGGGCCGGGAACGGCGAGGGGCCGGAGGAGGACGTCGAGATCGACCCCTCCGAACTACTGGCCTGCTACGGCCTGACCGTGTGGCCCGCGGAGGTGGTCGACTCCCCCGAGGAGGCCGTCGAGGCGGCCGAACGGCTCGGCTGGCCGGTGGTGCTGAAGGCGGCAGACCCGGAGGCGGCCAAACGCGCCGGGACCGTACGGCTCGGCCTGACCGGTCCGGACGGGGTGCGCGAGGCCTTCGCGGGGCTGAAGGAGCAGCTCGGCCGGGGCGCGGTGCTCGCGGTGCAACGGATGGTCCCGCAGCCCGCGGTGCCGACCGTGGTCAGCGTCATCGAGGACTCCGCCTTCGGCGCCGTCGTCTCCTTCGGGCTCGGCGAGGTCACCGCACGCCTGCTGCGCGACGAGGCCTACCGCCTGGCGCCGCTGACCTCGCAGGACGCCGCGGCGCTGGTCAGGTCGCCACACGCGGCCCCGCTGCTGTTCGGCGAGTACGGCTACCCGCCGGTCGCGGTCGAGGCGCTTGAGGAGCTGCTGGTCCGGGTCGGGCGGCTGGCCGACGACCTTCCCGAGGTGTCGAGGCTCGACCTCGATCCGGTGCTGGTCGGGGAGTCGGAGGTGATCGTTCTCGGGGCGCGCGCCGTACTGAGCAGTCAGCACGGACCGCGGGTGGACGCGGGGCCGCGCCGTCTCGGCTGGGCGGGGCGTGGGTGGTGATGAAAACCCCGCCGCCGCCTTACCAATGCAATTAACGCCAAAAAACCGAATTAACCGCTTAGCTACTTCAGGGAAACCGCATTTCGCGGGGAGCGTCTTTCCGCCGATGGCCGAACCTCACGGGCTCCAGGTGAAAGCGCCGCCCGGGACAGGGCAGGATGGACCCATGAGGGAAACCCGACTCTCGGCCGCCGGTCTGCGCGAGGCAATCGATCGCAGCGGCTATTATCCCGACCTGGTCGCCGACGCGGTCGACTCCGCCCTGGGCAAGGAGCAGGTGAGCGCCTACGTGGTGCACCACGAGGCCACCTTCGACCCCGCCATGGAGGTGCGCAGACACGTCACCGTCCTGGTGCTCACCCCCACCCGCCTGCTGGTCTGCCACACCGACGAGCACTCGCCGGTCGAGGGGGTCTCGGTCTCGCACGCCTCGACGACCACCGAGGCCGTGCGCCTGAGCAGGATCCAGTCGGTCGCCGTGACCAGGGTCGTCCCCGACCCGGCCTCCTACGTGCCGGGTGTGCCGCCGAACGAGGTCACCCTCACCATCGGCTGGGGGGCCATCTCCCACGTGGACCTCGAGCCCGCGACCTGCGGCGACGAGAACTGCGAGGCCGACCACGGATACACCGGCGCCATCACGGCCGACGACCTGTCCCTGAGGGTGAGCGAGGCGGCCGACGGCCCCGAGGCCGTCTCACACGTGCTGGCCTTCGCCAAGGCGCTCTCCGAGGCCACCGCCCACGCCGCCTCATGACCGCCCCGCTGCTCCCCGCGTACGGCACGGCCTCCCTGGCCGACCTGTCCCGCTCACTGCTGGCCGTGCTCGGGGTGGACGGCCACGGCAACCCGCTGGGGCTCGAAGCCGCCCGGCACGTCCTGGTGTTCCTCGTCGACGGCCTGGGCGCCGAACTGCTCGACGCCCACCCGGAGGCGGCCCCGTTCCTGTCCGCGCGACGGGCCAGGGTGCTCACCGCGGGCTTTCCCGCGACCACCGCGACCAGCCTCGGCACGCTGGGCACCGGCCTGCCGCCGGGCGAGCACGGCATGCTCGGCTACCAGCTCGCCATGCCCGGCACGGGCCATCTGCTCAACTGCCTGCGCTGGACCTCGGCGGGCCCGACGGTCCCGCCCGACGAGTGGCAGCCGACCCCGACCGTCTTCGAACGCGCCGCGGCGGCCGGCGTCTCCGTGAGCTACGTCGCCCCGTCCGCGTTCGGGCCGACCGCGTTCAACCGGGCCGTCTACCGGGGCACGGACTTCTTCGGCGCCGACGCACTCGACGACCGGGTCGAGGGCGCGCGCGTGGCCCTGACCCGCCCCCGCTCCCACGTGACGGTCTACTACGGCGACCTCGACGCCGCGGGCCACCGGTTCGGCTGGGGCTCCCCGCAGTGGCTCGACCGGCTCGCCGTCGTCGACCAACTCGCCGAACGGCTCGCGGGCACCCTGCCGCAGGGGGCCGCGATGTACGTCACCGCCGACCACGGCATGGTCAACGTCACCGAGTTGATCGACGTGGACGGCCCGGAGGAACGCGGCGCCGCGCTGCGCGAGGGCGTGGCCCTGCTCGGCGGCGACACCCGGGTCAGGCACATCTACACCGCCCCAGGCGCCACACAGGCCGTGCTCGGCACCTGGCGTGAGCTCCTGGCGGGCAGGGCGTGGGTCGTCTCCCGGCAGGAAGCCGTCGAGTCGGGCTGGTTCGGGCCCCAGGTGCGGCCGGACTGGCTGCTCAGGATCGGCGACGTCCTGGCTGTGCCGTACACCGACTGTGCGATCACCGCCTCGGTCAGGGAGCCGTTCGAGTCGTCGTTCGTCGGCGTCCACGGCTCCCTGACCACCGCGGAGCAGCATGTTCCCTTGCTGGAGGTAAGCACCCGATGAGCCCGCTGATCACCCCGTCCGAGCTGTCCGCCCTGACCGGGGCGACGATCCTGGACGTCCGCTGGAAGCTGGGCGGCCCTCCGGGGGTCGACTCCTACCGCGAGGGGCACATCCCCGGCGCCGTCTTCTGCGACCTGAACGCCGACCTCGCCGCCCCCGCGGGGGAGGGGGGCCGTCACCCGCTGCCCTCCGCCGAGCACTTCCAGGAGGCCATGCGCCGCCTGGGCGTCTCCGGCTCCCGTACGGTCGTGGTCTACGACGAGGCCGACTCGACCGCCGCCGCCCGGGCCTGGTGGACGCTGCGCCACTTCGGCCATCCGGACGTCCGGGTCCTGGACGGCGGCCTGCGCGCGTGGACCGCCGAGGGGCTGCCTCTCGCCGAGGGCGACCAGGAGACGGCCCAGGGCGACTTCACCGCCCGCCCCGGCGGGATGCCCGTGCTCGACGCGGACCAGGCCGCCGAACTCGCCAAGGAGGGGGTTCTGCTGGACGCCCGCGCCGCGGAGCGCTACCGGGGAGAGGTCGAACCGATCGATCCCGTCGCGGGGCACATTCCCGGCGCGGTCAGCGCCCCCACCGGAGAGAACGTCGACCCCTCCGGGCGTTTCCACCTGCCCGACTTCCTGCGCGAGCGGTTCAACACGCTCGGCGCGGTCCCCGGCGTGCGGGTCGGCGCCTACTGCGGGTCAGGCGTGACGGCCGCCCACGAGGTGCTGGCGCTCGACGTCGCGGGCATCCCGGCCGCCCTCTACGTCGGCTCCTGGTCCAACTGGGTCGCCGACCTCGCGCGGCCCGTCGCCACCGGCTGATCGCCGTACCCCAGGCAGACGAAACCGGCCACCCCCGTCTTCGCGTTCGCCGTGGCGAGTGCCTGGGCGGGGCAGTGGCCCGCGGCCAGCAGTTCGTGGAAGACCGTCATCAGGTCGAGGGTCTCCTCGTCGCGTACCGGCACCAGGCTGGCCACCACGCACTGCGTCCCCAGCGACAGGAAGGCACCCGCCAGCCCCAGCGGAGCTCCGTCCGCGGGGGCATGGGCCATCCCGGCGTCACACGCCGAAAGCACGACCAGCCTGGGCGGAACGCGCAGCCGAAGCAGGTCGTAGGCCATCAGTCTGCCATCCTCAAGATCGATGCCGGACAACAGCGGGCTGCGGGAGCAGAACGTGCCGTGCGCGGCCAGGTGCGCGACCCCGGTCCCGGGCAGTGCCGTGACCACCTCGGGACGCAGCGCCGGGATCCGCTCGGCACCGGGATGACGGGCGGCGACCATCTCCGCCTCCGCCTCGGCGTGCAGCAGCCCCGGTCCGGCGGCCACCACGACCCTCCCCGCCCCCGCGGCCCGCACCCGCCCGCCGGCCAGCCAGGAAGCGGCCGAGGAGGCCACCGAGACCCGGCGCCCGGAGTTCGACGGCAGGACCGGCCACGGCAGGGTGTGCAGCGCCCCGGTCGGTACGACCACCAGCGCCCTGTCACCCAGGACTCCCGACAGGGGATCGAGCAGCAGACGTTCGAGCAGGGCCGCCTCCCCGGCGACGTCTGCCGCCCGCCCATCGCGCAGATGCGCCCTGCGCAGGCCGTACCTGAGCCGCACAACGGCCTCCGCGACGGCGGAGAAGGAGCCGAGACGGCGTAGCGAGACCCGTTCTGGCGAGACCGCGACGGCGACCAGCTCGTCGCCGTTCCTGGCGAACTCGACCAGGACCGCGTCGCCGAGCGCCGCCCGGAGCTCCGCGACGCCGGGAACCCGTGACCGTCCGGAACCACCCGCGACGGCCCGCCACCGCTCGGCCCAGGCCAGGAGCGTACGGCCCCGCCCGGTGCGCAGGGCCAGTGTGAGCCCGAATTCGGCCAGCGGTTCACCGGCCTTGGCCGCGTGGGCGCGGACCCGAGGGTCCTCCGCGGTCGCCGTACGGGCGGCGACCTCGGACAGGCCGGCCCTGACCTCGGCGAACGCCCCACGCCTGTCTCCGGCGAGCTCCCGTTTCAGCGCCGAGGCGTGCCGGGAGACCACTCTGGGACCACGGGTGAGCCGGTCGAGCTGGCCGTCGGCGGCCGAGCGGTCGCCGACCAGCAGCGCGACCTCCGCGGCGGTGAGCCTCAGCTCTCCGGCGACCTCCGCGTGCCCGGTCTCGTCGAGGTCATCGGCACAGGCGAGCAACTCGGTGAGCAACTCCCGGGTCGGTGAGCCGAGAGCCAGCCGGGCCCTCAGGGCGATCTCCGTCGTGAGCGGCACCAGGGCGGCGCGTTCCTGCGCGGTCAGGGCGGCGCCCGCGCGCTCGGCGGTCTGCAGGGCGCGGTGCGGCTCACCCGTGCGCAACTCGGCCCTGGCCAGCAGCAGAAGGGCCTCGGCCAGGGCGCCCTGCGCGCCCGCCGCGATGAGTTCGGGCACCGCCAGGTCGAGCAGCACCCGCGCCTCGCCCGGCAGATGGGCGGCGACCAGTGCCTCGGCCAGGTCGCAACGCGTCGTGGCCAGCCGCTCCGGGTAGCCGAACAGGCTGTCCTCGGCACGCCGGTAGGCGGCGAAGGCGGCGGGCAGATCGCCGCGCCGCGCAGCGAGGAAGGGCAGGTTCCCCTCGGCGAGGGCGACCACATGGTCGAGACCGGCCCGGCCGGTCAGCTCGGCGCAGCGGGCCAGGTCGGACTCCGCCGCCTCGAACTCTCCCAGGAAGACCCGCGCCAGCCCCCGGTTCAGCAGGGCCCCGGCGAGGAACCTGGGGTCCTCCTCCAGCAGGCCGACGGCCCGGTCACACTGGTCGGCGGCCTCCGCGTAGCGGCCGAGCCTGGCCAGGGCCACCGCCCGATGGACCCCGAGCTTGGCCACCTCGACCGGCCTGAGGTACGGCTCGGCCGCGGCGGCGACGGTGAGGGCCTGTGTGGGACGGCCGAGCTCGGCGTTGACGTGGACCAGGGAGAGACGGGCCTGGGCCGCCCTGTGCCGCAACCCCGCCGCCAGCGCGATGCCGACGGCCCTGCTCAGATGGCTCTCGGCCAGTGGGAGATCTCCCAGCTCCCTGGCGGCCAGCGCCAGAGCCCGATGGGCGATCGTGGCGGCCTCGTCGGGGACCGTCATCGAGCGCAACACCTCACGTGCCAGCTCTCCGGCTCGCGCGGGGTCACTGCCGGACGTCTCCAGCGCCAGCTCCGCGGCGGCGACCGCCTCGTCCGGCACCACCTAGGGACGGATCCGGGTCCAGCTGGTGACGACCGGGCTGTGGCCGGGACGCCTGCACACCACGCTGAACCAGCCGGGCGGCAACCCGGTGACGGCGAACTGGCCCGTCGCGGACAGCTCACGCGACGCGGTGAGGTGAGGGGTGCGCACCTCGACCGTCGTGCCGGCCTCGGGGAGGGGGGAGACCTGTCCCGCCAGGTCGACCAGGCCGTCGACGGGGACGATCTCCAGCTCGACGACGAGACCGGCGGCGCTGAAGCGCAGCAGCCGTGCCCCCTCGGCGGACCGCACGCCGGCCGGGGCGGGCGTGGACACCGGGATCGCGGTCGAGGCGCCGGGCACCCGAAGGCCGAAGGCCGCCCTGGACGCCGAGAGGACGTGTGCCGGGACGGGGTCCTTCCCCGCGGCCAGGCGGAGCGCCGCGACCAGGGACTCGTCGTCGATCGCGGGGGGACGGCGGGTGGTCACGGTTGCGCCTCCTGGGCGGTGAGCATGGTGCGTAGCCGGTTCAGGCAGCGCCCTCTGGTGGGGCCGTAGCTGCCGCTGGGCATGCCCAGCCGTACGGCGAGCTGGTGGACCCCCGCGTCCGGCGCGGTGGCCATCAGCAGGAGCAGCGAACGGCAGGGCTCGTGCATCGTCTCGACGGTGCGCCACAGCCGGCGGCCCTCTTCGGCGGAGAGCACGGTCAACGCCGGATCGGGGTGGACGGCGTGGTCGGCCCGCGAGGGGCCGGGCTCGGCCCGCTCGGCGGCGGCGGGGTCGGCGACGAGCCGCTCGCCCCGGGTGCGCCTGCTCAGGAGAGAGGCCTCACGTCTGGCCGTGGTGAGCAGCCAGGAACCGATCCGCTCGGGGTCGCGTATGGTGTGCAGGCTCTCGACCAGCCGCAGCCACGTGCCCTGCACCACGTCCGCGGCGTCCGCCGCGCTGAGGCCGTGGGCGCGGGCCACCGACCAGAGCCTGCCGGAGAAGCGGGTCACCAGCGCGTCCCACGCGGCCTGGTCGCCTGCCAGCGCGGCGTCGATCGTCTGCTGGTCACTCACCGGCGCCTCCGAGACCACGGCGAACACATTTCGTGATCGCGTGAAGACTTTGGGTGAGACTTTACCTTGGCGTGGGCACGACGACCCCCAGATCCGGAATTCGCCGGTTGCGGGTGGGATCGAGAACGTGGGCCGCCGCCTCCTTCGGGGTACGCTCCCCGGTCGCTGCGGCGATCGCTCCGCTGACCACGGCCGCGGCGAAGGAGGTCCCGCTCCATCCGGCGTAGCCGCGGAACGCTCCATGGCGCAGGAAGGCGCTGCGCAGCCACTCGCCGCGTGTCCAGGCGTCCACCCACGGGCCGTGCGCGGAGAACGGGGCCCTGGCCTGCTCGGCCGCGTCGAGCGCGCCCACCGCGACCACTCCGGGCAGGGCGGCGGGCCAGAACGGGCGGGTCGAGGCCGTGTTGCCCGCGCAGGCGACGACGGCGGTCGAGGACAATCCGGCCAGCGCGGTCTCGACCAGCGGGGAGGGCCTGTCGTCGAAGGTGTGGCAGCCGAGGGAGAGGTTGAGCACCTGCGGTGGATCGTTCGCGAGCCTGCCCAGGACGCGCAGCAGCGCCGCCTCGTCTCCCAGGCCCCGGCCGTCCAGCACCCGGAGCGGGCGGATCCGTGCCCCGGGGGCCGCGCGCAACACCAGGCCGGTGACGAAGGTGCCGTGCCCCGCCTGAGGGTCCAGCAGGCCGTCGCGGTCGGTGTCGGGAACCTCGGTCTCCTGCCGTCCCTCCCCGAACCAGGTCCGTTCCCGCCACCAGGGATGCGGGGCGAGGCCGGTGTCGGCGACCGCGACGGTCACCCCGCTTCCGGGGCTTCCTCCCGGCGCGGGGACGGGGTCGACGGGGAAGGGCCGTGAGGCGGGGCCGCCGAAGAAGAGGGGCTGGCCGACCAGCACGTGGTTGGGTGACGCACTGTGACCTTGGTCACGTAGCGTGGCCACCAGTTCGCAGACGTCCACGCCGGGCGAGAGCCGTACGCGGAAGACTCCGTCGGTCTCGGCGACCGCGATCGTCCACCGCTCGGCGGCCTCCGCGCCGAGGGCGTCGGTGAGCAACTGGCCGGGCCTGATCAGGGAGATCACTCCCGCGACGGGCTCCACACGGGTGATGTCGGCGTCCATCCGGTACTCCAGGGTTGATCACCAGGTCGATGGGTGTTTTCCTTTCAGAGGATGCCGCAGACGCGTCTGCGCGTCGCAACATCTCGGTATGACCCCCCTCTGGTGCGGCGTCACAACCGACGGTAGTCTTCCTTCAGTCACTTGTGATCATCCTGGCGAGGCCGTTGGGGAAGGCGCACCTCGTACGAAACGGGAGGTCCGGTGTCTGCTCGTGGCGTGCTCTACGTCCACTCAGCTCAGCCTGCGCTGTGCCCTCATATCGAATGGGCGGTCGCAGGTGTCCTTGGCGTGCCCGTAGACCTGACCTGGACTCCACAGCCCGCCGCGCCCGGTCACGTGCGCGCCCAGGCCGAGTGGGAGGGGCGGCCGGGAACCGCGGCGGCCATCACCTCGTCCTTGATGGGCTGGCAACGGATCCGATTCGAGATCACGGAGGACGCCACACCAGGCGCCGACGGGTCACGCAATGCCTACACCCCCTCACTCGGCGCCTTCACGGCGGTGATCGGGGCCGCGGGCGACATCCTGATCCCCGAGGACCGGCTGCGCTCGGCCATGCTGATGGCCCGCCAGGGCAGGGTGGTCCTTGAGGAGGAGCTGGATCGCATGCTCGGCAAACAGTGGGACGCCGAGCTTGAGTCCTTCCGCTACGCGGGCGAGGGCGCCCCGGTCCGCTGGCTGCACGCCGCGGTGTGACCCGGCGGCCCGTCACGGACGGTGACCGCCCCGGCGTCCCCCTCCTACGGCTTCGCCCCCCGGAGAGCGCTTCCCCGAACGGGCGGTGGAGCACCCGCCCGCGCTCCCTCCCGGGGTGAGGTCCTGCGCGGGCGCGGCACCGTCCGGGGCCGCCGCGGGCCTTCCCGGAACCGGGGAAAGCACGACGCCCCCGGCGGCGTGAGCCGCGCGGGGGCGTCGCAGAAGCGTGGTGTGACGGCGGGATCAGGTCACAGCGGGATGTTGCCGTGGGCGCCCCGGGCCGGAGTCGCCTGGGCGAGCACCTTGGCGATGGCTCCCCGGGTCTCCTCGGGCTTGATGACCTCGTCGATGACGCCGATCTCGATGGCCCTCTGGAGCCCGCCCGCGAGGAGTTCGTGCTCCTCGGCGAGCCTGGTCTCAAGCGCGGCGCGCTCGTCCTCAGGGGCGGCGGCCAGTTCGCGCCGCTTCAGGATGCGCACCGCGGCGACCGCGCCCATGACCGCGATCTGGGCGGTCGGCCAGCCGAAGACCTTGGTCGCGCCCAGGGAGCGGGAGTTCATCGCGATGTAGGCGCCGCCGTACGCCTTGCGGGTTATCAGGGTGACGCGCGGGACCGAGGCCTCGGCGAAGGCGTGCAGGAGCTTGGCGCCGCGGCGGACCACACCGTCGTGCTCCTGACCGACGCCGGGCAGGTAACCGGGGACGTCGACCAGGACGACCAGCGGCACCCCGAAGGCATCGCACATACGGACGAATCGTGCGGCCTTCTCCGCCGAGGTGGCGTCGAGACAGCCGCCGAGACGCATCGGGTTGTTGGCGACGACGCCGACGGTCCGGCCGCCGAGACGGCCGAGCGTGGTGACGACGTTCGGCGCCCACTTGGCGTGCAACTCGACTCCGGGCTCGTCCAGGAGCCCCTTGACCAGCGGCTTGATGTCGTAGGCGCGGCGGGGGTTGTCCGGCAGCAGGTCGGAGAAGTCGACCTCGTCGAGGTCGGTGCGGACCCTGCCCTGGTGGCCCAGCAGCACCGCCAGGCGGCGGGCCTGCAGGTAGGCGTCGGTCTCGGTCTTGGTGACGATGTGGACCACGCCGCTGCGCTTGCTGTGCGGCTCTGGGCCGCCGAGGGCGGCCATGTCGATCTGCTCGCCGGTGACGCTGCGCACCACGTCGGGGCCGGTGACGAAGATGCGGCCCTCGTCGGCCAGGATCACGATGTCGGTCAGCGCGGGGCCGTAGGCGGCGCCGCCCGCCGCGGGGCCGACGACCACGGAGAGCTGCGGGACGACTCCGGAGGCCCGGGTCATGGCGGCGAAGACACGGCCGACCGCGTGCAGCGACTCGGCGCCCTCGGCGAGCCGAGCGCCGCCGGAGTGCCACACGCCGATGATCGGGACCCGCTCGCGGACCGCTACGTCGTAGGCGTGCACGATGTGCTCACACCCCTGGCTGCCCATCGCGCCGCCCTGCATCCGGGCGTCGCTGACGAAGACCACGACGGGGACGCCCTCAACGCGACCCATCGCCGCCAGCGCCCCGCTGCGGTCCACGGGAGAGATCAGCCTGATCGATCCCTCGTCGAGGAGGGCGGCCAGACGCACCTGGGGGTCGCGGGGATCGTCGGCCTCCTTGTCGGAGGCGTCGTTCACCACCCTGTTGTCGAGCACAGTCATCACGGGCTCCTGTCAGATGCTGGTGAAGGCCACGGCGACGTCGTGTCCGCCGAACCCGAAGGAGTTGTTGATCGCGGCGATCTGGCCGTCGGGCAGCGCGCGCGGCTTGTCACGCACGATGTCCACCTCGACGCCCTCGTCGAGCTCGTCGATGTTGATCGTGGCGGGGGCGATCCGCTCGTGCAGCGCCAGGATGGTGAAGACCGACTCGATGCCACCGGCGCCGCCGAGCAGGTGCCCGGTCATCGACTTGGTGCTGGTGACCAGCGGGTGGTTGCCGATGACCTCGCTGATCGCAACCGTCTCGACCACGTCACCCGCGGGGGTGGAGGTCGCGTGCGCGTTGATGTGCTTGATGTCGGCACCGGTCAGGCCGGAGTTCTCCAGGACACGGCGCATGGCCAGCATGACGCCCGCGCCGAGGGGCTCGGGCTGGGCGATGTGGTGCGCGTCGGCTGAGTAACCGACGCCCGCCGCCACCGCGTAGATCTTGGCGCCACGCGCGAGGGCGTGCTCCTCGGACTCCAGCACCACGATGCCGGCGCCCTCACCGAGCACGAATCCGTCACGGCTCTTGTCCCAGGGCCGCGAGGCGAGGTGGGGCGCGTCGTTGCGGGTGGACATCGCGCGCATGGCGGCGAAGGAACCGATGTTCAGCGGGTGGATGGCCGCCTCGGTGCCGCCCGCGACCACCACGTCGGCACGTCCGGAGCGGATCATCTCGATGCCGTATCCGATCGACTCGGCACCGGTGGCGCAGGCGCTCACGGTCGCGTGCACGCCGGCGCGGGCGCCGATCTCGATGCCGATCCAGCCTGCGGCGCCGTTGGGCATCAGCATCGGCACGGTGAAGGGCGACAGTCGCTGCCAGCCCCTCTCCTTGAAGGTGTCGTAGGCGGCCAGGACCGTGGTGATGCCGCCGATGCCGCTGCCGACGACCACGCCGAGACGCTCGGGGTCGACCTTGTCGATCGCGGCGTGCGCCCAGGCCTCACGGGCCGCGACCAGCGCGAACTGCTCCGCGCGGTCCAGCCGCCGTGCCTCCGGCCGGGGCAGAACCTCGGTCGGGTCCACGGCGGCCGCGGCTGCGAACTTCACCGGGACTGAGTCGACCCAGTCCTCGGTGAGGTTGCGAACCCCCGACTGACCGGCGAGAAGCGCCGACCAGGACGAGGCGACGTTCCCACCGAGGGGCGTGGTCGCGCCGAGCCCGGTGACGACGACGCGTACCTGGTCTGTGTTCACTGTCTTGCGCTCCTTGTGATTCGCGGGCCGAAGCCGGTAGGTGTCCAGAGACCTTTCTCAGTTCTGGATGAAACCGATGACGTCCTTGACGGTCTTGAGGTTCTTGAGCTGCTCGTCGGGGATCTCGACGCCGAACTCGTCCTGGGCGGCGACGGCGATCTCGACCATGGACAGCGAGTCGATGTCGAGGTCGTCAACGAAGCTCTTCTCCGGGCTGACCTCGGAGGCCGGAATCCCGGTGATCTCGTTGATGATCTTGCCGATACCAGCGAGGATCTCCTGCTCGGTCAGGGCCATGTCGAGTGTTCTCCTTGGGATTGGGTGGTGATGTTGGGTCTTCTTGGGTTTTGCACGGCCGGAGCCGTACAAGCTCTAGGGGATCTCGACGACCTGGCCGGCATAGGTGAGGCCGGCGCCGAAACCGAGTAGCAGGGCGAGTCCGCCCGACTGGACCTCGCCGCGCTCGACCATCCGGGACAGGGCCAGCGGGACCGAGGCGGCGGAGGTGTTGCCCGCCAGGACGATGTCCCTGGCGATGACGGCGTTCTCCGCGCCGATCTTGCGGGCGATGGCTTCGATGATGCGCAGGTTGGCCTGGTGGGGCACGAAGGCCGCGAGGTCGGCGGGGTCGACTCCGGCGGCCTCGCAGACCTGCTTGGCCACCGGGTGCAGGGCCGTGGTGGCCCAGCGGAAGACCGTCTGGCCCTCCTGGGTCAGGTGGGAGGCGCGGTCCTTGATCATGATCGCCTCGGACTTGTCGCCCGCGCTGCCCCACACGACGGGACCGATGCCCGGGGTCTGCGAAGGGCCGACGACCGCGGCTCCCGCACCGTCGGCGAAGATCACCGCGGTGCTCCTGTCGGTCCAGTCGATCCACTGGGAGAGCTTCTCGGTGCCGATGACCAGGACGTTGGTCGCCGATCCCGAGCGGATGGCGTCGTCGGCGACGGCCAAGGCGTAGCAGAAGCCGGAGCAGGCGGTGTTCACGTCGAACGCGCCCGGAGACTCGATGCCGAGGCGGGTGGCGACCCTGGCGGCGGCGTTGGGGATCTGGGCTTCGAGCGTGCAGGTGGCGACGATCACCAGGTCGATGTCGGAGGCCGAGAGCCCGCTGGTGGCCAGGGCCTTGCCGCCCGCCTGCACGGCGAGGTCGATCTCGGACTCGGAGGCGGGGGCGATCCGGCGCTCCTTGATGCCGACCCGGCTCTGGATCCACTCGTCGTTGGTCTCCATGGTCGCCGCGAGATCGTCGTTGGTGACCACGTTGGACGGCTGGTAGTGGCCCAGTGCCAGGATCTTCGCGCCCGGAGCGCCCTGCCGTACTTTCACTTGAGGGCCTCTCGTGCCGCGTCCAGGTCGTCGGGGGTCTTCAGGGGGAGGGCCTTCACGCCGCGCAGGGCGCGCTTGGCCAGGCCGGTCAGGGTGCCGCCGGGGGTCAGCTCGATCATCGTGGTGACGCCCATGTCGGCCATGGTCGTCATGCAGGCGTTCCAGCGGACCGGGTTGGCGATCTGGTTGACCAGGCGCTCGACGAACTCGGCGCCGCCGGCGACCGCGGCGCCGTCGGCGTTGGACAGCAGCGTGACGGCGGGGTCGTTCGGGGTGATGGCGGAGGCGGCCGTACGCAGACGGTCGACGGCGGGGGCCATGTGCTCGGTGTGGAAGGCGCCCGCGACCGACAGGGCGATCAGCCTGGCACGGGCGGGCGGGTCGGCCTTGAACTCCTCGATCTGGGCCAGGGTGCCGCCCGCGACGATCTGCCCGGCACCGTTGACGTTGGCGGGGGTGAGACCGTGCTTGTCGATGGCGGCGAGCACGTCCTCCTCCTCGCCGCCGAGGACGGCGATCATGCCGGTCTCGGTGACCGCGGCGGCCTCGGCCATGGCCAGGCCGCGCTCGCGCACGAGGGTCAGGGACTGCTCGGGGGTCAGCACCCCGGCCAGCGCGGCGGCGGTCAGCTCGCCCACGCTGTGCCCGGCGACGACGTCGGGGGAGGCCCCGAGGACCTCGGCGACGGCCAGCCCGGCGGCTACGAGCAGTGGCTGAGCCACCGCGGTGTCACGGATCTCGTCCGCTCCCGCGGTGGTCCCGTAGGAGATCAGGTCGAGACCGATCAGGTCGGACCACGCGGACAGGCGGTCCGCCAGACCCGGTAGCTCAAGCCACGGGGTCAGGAAGCCTGGAGTCTGGGCGCCTTGGCCCGGCGCGACGAGTACGAGCACGAACCCCAGCGTGCCCTGTAGAACTTCGCTACACGGATAGGGATTCTGACGAACTTTGTGTTCACTCTCTTGTAGGAAGCCTACAACGGAGGTTTCTTGGAGATTACCGGCAAACCACTATGTGACGTCCGTCTCGGACAAGCGGCCGAGAATGAGCCCGACCTGCAGCGTGAAGGCAGAGCGGCCCTCGGTCGGCTGGTAGCCCGTCAGCTCGGTGATCTTCCGCAGGCGGTAGCGAACCGTGTTCGGGTGCACGAACAGTAACCGGGCCGTGGCTTCCAGGGAAGTGCCCTGCTCCAGATAGGTCGCCAGGGTGTCGAGGAGGGGCGTGCCCGCGAGCGGGACGTAGACGTTCTCGATCAGCTGGCCCCTCGCGTCGGCGTCACCGTCGATGGCCCGCTCGGCCAGCAGGTCCTCCGCGTGGACGGGCCGGGGGGCGTCCGGCCAGCCGGCCGCCGCCCGCAGCCCGGCTATCGCGGCCCTGGCCGAACTGGCGGCCGCCTGCAGGTCGTTCACCTCGGGGCCGATCACGACGGGGCCGGGGCCGAAACGCGGCACCACGTGCCTGGCCGCCGCGCCGACGCTGTCCGCGCCGCCGACGATCACGATCAGGCGGCCGCCCTGGACACCGGCCAGCATGTCGAGGCCGGATCTGCGGCCCCGGTCGCGCAGCCCGTCGATCACCGCCTGCGGGTCGTCGTCCGGCGTCTGCCCGGCCAGCACGACGACGGGGGAGGAGGTCCAGCCGAGCGCCGCGGCCCACGAGTGCAGGCCGTCGTCGACCTCGCCCCTGACCAGGGCGTCCACGATCAACGCCTCAAGGCGCGCGTCCCAGGCGCCGCGCGCCTCCGCCTCGCGCGCGTAGACCTGCGCGGCGGCGAAGGCGACGTCACGGGTGTAGCGGAGCATCGCCTGCTGGAGCTGCGCCTCCCCGCCCGGCGCGGCCAGCTCCCCGGTCTGCGCCTCGACGACCTCGACGACCATGCGGACGATGTCGACCGTCTGCTGCAGCGAGATGGAGCGCTTCAGCTCTCTCGGCGCGGTGCCGAAGAACTCGATGCTGGGGGTCAGGCGGCCCTCTCCGGCGTGCTGGAACCACTCGACGAACGCGGCGATGCCCGCCTGGGCGACCAGCCCGACCCACGACCTGTCCTCGGCGGACAGGGCGCGGAACCACATCAGCCGCTCGTCCATCCTCGACATGGCGGCCGTTCCCAGCGTTCCCATGGCCCGCTCCAGCCTGCGGGTGGTGTCCTGCCGTATCCGGTCCGAGGCGAGATCCCCCTGCCCGGCCCCTGCCACGGCGTCGCTGTGTCTGCTGGCTCTCTCGCTCCGCTCCCTCACGTGATAAGAGTGCCAGGTCGCGAGGGATGCGCCAGCCGCGGCCGGAGGCCCGGGCGCCGATCCCGGGGGCGGTCAGATGACGGCGACGGCCGTGATCAGCCCGATGACCACGTGGGTAACCGCGAGAAGACGTGTGCCCGGCTGCAGGTCGGACTCCGTGACGAGTTCGCGGACGGAGATCCCGACCACCCTGTCGAAGGCGAGCATCGCCACCGTCTGCACGGCGATGCCGGCCAGCCCGAAGACCAGGGTGGCCAGCAGTCCCTCGTGCAGGGCTCCGCCGGAGGACCAGATGGAGGCCGCGACGATCAGTCCGACGGCGGTCAGGCCGGAGGCGGTGAGCATCGTGGCGTTGGGATTGCGGTCGACCCTGATCAACCTGCTGAGCTTGCCGGGGATGGCGAGGTCGATCACATAGAAGCCGATGATCAGCAGGATCACGCCGAGCACGGCGTAGGAGGCGATGGCGAGGGCGCCGCGGCCGAGGGTCTCGGCGAGCGAGACGGTCTCCGTGCCCGCGATGGCGAGCGGCTGAGGGGTGGGGATCATGGTTCTCTCTTTTCGGGCTCTTCTGGGCTTTCAGGCGGAGCCGAGGGGGCCTCAGAGTTCGATGCGGTGCGGGACGAAGGATGAGGTGTCGTCGGTGACGAGCCCGGATGTCTCGCGGATGCCGACCCCGGCCGCCTCGTCGTGGACGACCCAGGCGCCGAGCACCGGACGCCAGCCGTCGAAGAGCGGCAGCGCCTGGAACTCCTGGTGGACGTGCCCCTCGGCGCCGTAGTCGCCCGGGGTCTCGACGCTCGTGCCGGGGGTGACGATCCGCATGCCCGCGCCCTCCCTGCCGAGGAGTGGCTTGACGATGTAGGAGGTCAGGTCGCGGGGGCCGTCGAGGTAGGCGGGCAGCAGGTTGGGATGGCCGGGGTACAGCTCCCAGAGCACCGCGAGCAGCGCCTTGTTCGACAGCAGCATCTTCCACAGCGGCTCGATCCAGGTCGAGGAGACCTGCTGGCGCACCGCCCTGGCGCCGAAGGGGTCGGCGACGGCCCACTCCCAGGGGTACAGCTTGCACAGGGAGCGGATCACCCGGCGTTCCATGTCGACGAAGCGCAGGTTGAGGCCGTCCCAGCCGATGTCCTCCATGGCCACGGCGATCGTGCTCAGCCCCGCCTGCTCGGCGGTCTCCTGGAGGTAGGCGATCGTCATCGCCTCCTCACCGGTCTCGTCCATCCTGGTCCAGGCGAAGTGTGAGGGCCCGGTCGGCAGCCCCTCGGCTATCTGCCGCCACCGGTCGATGAGCCGTTCGTGGATGGAGTTCCACTGGTCGTCGCCCGGATGGCGGTCACGCAGCCAGAACCACTGCACGACCGAGCTCTCCAGCAGGCTGGTCGGGGTGTCGGCGTTGTACTCGAGCAGCTTGGCCGGGCCGGTTCCGTCGTAACGCAGGTCGAAGCGGCCGAACAGGTGGGGGTCGCCGCGCCGCCAGGAGTCGGCGATCTCCTGCCCCGCCCACTCCGGCACGGCGAAGTCGGCGTAGCGGCCCCGCTCGACGACGTGCTCGACGACGTGCAGGCACATCCGGTGCAGTTCCTCCACCTGGGCCTCAAGGCTGAGCACCTCGTCCATGGAGAAGACGTAGTGCGCGCCCTCGTCCCAGTAGGGGCGATCCAGGCCGCCGGGATGGGCCGTGCGGTGGTAGGCCAGCCCCTGGCTCTCGATGATGGCCTCCCAGCCGTCGCGGGGAGGCGAGGTCTCGCGTCTCATCCGCCCGGGTCAGCTTCCGCCGCTGCCCCAGCGGCTCCCGAAGCCGCCTCGCTGGATGACCGTTCCCTTGCGGGTCGTGATCCGCACGTCGGAGGGACGCACCGTGGTGCCGTGGCCGATCCGGGTCCCCGTCCTCACGCCGCCGTAGTACCACCGGTAGGCACCGTGGGAGCCGTGGTAGCTGCTCTCGTCGTCATCGTCGCAGTAGTCCTCGTCGACGACCGTGTACGAGCCGTCCGGCTGGTAGCTGTTGAGGTCGACGCACTCGGCCCCGACCTCCTCGTAGTCGTCCTGCGCCGAGCAGTAGCCGATCAGGAGCAGCGAGACGACACCGATCCCGGTGAGGGTGATGACCTTCGTCGCCTTGGACCCCGAGGGGGTGACGTCGTGCTTTCCGCCGGAGTTCCGGCCGGCGGCCAGGGGGTGTTTCGGACTTGCGGCCATCGGGCTCCAATGAGATACGTCGACACAGGGTATCGGTGCTGTTTTGTGTGTTCAACTGCCCAACTGGGGCGGGAAAAGTGGGGAGTGTCGGTATCGACGCGTAACGTGACAAGTGTGAACCGTACCGACCGGCTGCACGCTCTGCTCGGGGAACTCCGCGCCGCCTCGCCCGAGGCCCTGCCGGTGGGCGAGCTCGCCGTCAGGCTCGGGGTGAGCGCCCGTACGGTCGAACGTGACGTCTCCGACCTGCGAAGATCCGGTGTGCCGGTGCGCGCGCGGACGGACGGGGACGGTGGCTACCTTCTCGGTGAGGGCATGACCCTGGGTCCGCTCGGCCTGACCCGGGAGGAGGCGGCGGCGGTCGTGGCCGCGCTCTCCCGGGAGGAGGAGGGGCCGGCCCGGGACGCCCTGCGCAAGCTGGAGGCCGCGCTGCCCGCGCAGGGGACGCGGGAGCCGGCCGTACGGCCGGGCACGGCCGCCGAGGCGGAGCCGTATCCCCGGGTTTCGGCGGTGGTCGAGCGGGCGCTGCTGCACGGGCGGGTGCTCAGGATCGAGTACGAGGACCGGAGTGGACGGGTGAGCGTCCGCGAGGTCGAACCGACGGTCCTGGTCGGCGGGCGTGGCGGGCACTGGTATCTCGTGGGTGTGTGCAGGCTCAGGCAGGACGTCCGCGCCTTCAGGCTCGACCGGGTCGGCAGGGCCGAGGAGACCGGTGAGGCGGCGCCCGGGCACCCGGCCGACTGGGCCGAGGGCCTGGGATGGGGGTCAGCCCCGGCGTGAGGCGCCCGCCCGGTCGCCGAGCGTGAGAAGCACCTCGCGCAGCAGGTCGGCCAGGGTCCGCGCGCTCTCCTCGGAGACGCCCGCCAGGAGGTTGTCGTGCGCCTCGGTCGTGGCCAGGGCGAGCTCCTCGGCCCGCCGGACGCCCAGCGGCGTCAGGCACACCCAGGAGCTGCGGCCGTCCGCCGGGTCCGGCTCGCGCTCGACGAGCCCGGCGGCGGTCAGCCGCTGCAGAATGTTGCTCGTCCCGCCGGTGGTCAGCGAGGAACGGGAGGCGAGCATGCTGGGCTTGAGGCGATGGGGGGCGCCCGCCCGGCGCAACGTCGCCAGCACGTCGAACTCGGCGTAGGTCAGGCCGTACTCGCCGAGCACGGTCTGGGTGACCTCCTCGACCATGGACTTCAGCCGCCCGACACGCTTGACGATCTCCAGTTGGACGGTCGCGGCCTCGGGCAGCTCCGCTCGCCACCCCTCCATCATCTCGTCGACGTGGTCCCGTCCGGCGCTGTCTCCCGGTGCCATGGATTGAGGATAGCTCTCTCCCCTGATAGCTTTTGAGAAAGCTTTTCCGATTGCTTTCTTGGTAGGGAGATGTTCCATGCGCATGCTCATCGCCGGCGGAACCGTCATCGACACCGACCCCGAGGTGCGCGTCCTGCCGGACGCGGACGTCCTCATCGAGGACGGGGTGATAGCCGCCGTCGGGGCGAACCTGGCAGCGGAGGACGCCCAGGTCCTCGACGCGACGGGCATGATCGTGCTGCCCGGCCTCGTCGACACGCACCGGCACATGTGGCAGAGCGTCCTGCGTTCGATCGCGGCCGACACCACGCTGGGGGACTACCTCGACCTCGTGCTGGGCAGGCTCGGCCCCGTGTTCCTGGCCGAGGACGTCCACGCGGCCAACCTGTGGGGCGCGCTTGAGGCGCTCGACTCCGGGACCACCACCGTCTACGACTGGTCGCACATCCAGATCACCCCCGGTCACACCGACGCCGCGCTCGACGCCCTGGCCGGGTCGGGAATCCGCTGCGTCTTCGGCTACGCCCCTCCCGGAGCCGGGAGCGACCCGCGCCAGCGGGCGGAGGTACGGCGGATCGCCGGGCTGAGCCTGCCCGCCCTGGTGACCCCGGCCCTGGCGGCGCTCGGGCCCGTCTACGGCCCCGCGGAGGCGGCCAGGGCCGACTGGCTGCTGGCCCGCGAACTCGGCCTCCAGATCAGTGTGCACGCCACCGGGACCGGGACCGTCGAGTGGCTGCACCGCGAGGGGCTCCTCGGGCCCGACGTGATGTTCGTGCACGGCAACGGTTTCACCGACGAGGCGATGGGGCTCGTCGCGGACAGCGGCGGCGTCGCCTCCGTCGCCCCGGCCGTCGAGTCCCAGATGGGGCACGGCCTGCCGGAGACAGGCAGGTTCCGCGGCTTCGGCGTCACGACCGGGCTGGGCGTCGACACGGTCACCGCAACGCCGGGCGACATGTTCGCCGTGATGCGCGCCGCGTTCGCCGCCGAGCGGGCCAGGGGAGGATCGCTCACCGCCGCCGAGGTGCTGCGGATGGCCACCGTCGAGGGGGCCGCCGTACTCGGCATGGACGGCCTGATCGGCTCGCTGCGGCCGGGGAGGCAGGCCGACGTCGTCATGCTCCGCGCCGGGGACCTCGGCCTCGCGCCGGTCCACGACCCGGTCGGCGCCGTGGTGACCGCCGCGGGGCCGGCCAACGTGGACACCGTGATCGTGGCGGGCCGCGTCATGAAGCGGGACGGGCGGCTGCTGCGCGCCGGCACGCGCGGGGCGCTCGACGCGGTGTCCCGCTCGGCGGCGCGGATCGCGCGGGCCGCGGGCACCCCGACCCCGGCCTGAAACGCTTCCGGCCTGGGACCCCGGGCGCCCGGCCGACCGCTCAGCGCAGCGCGTTCAGCACCGAGTCGAGCAGGCCGGGGAAGCGCGTGTTCAGGTCGTCACGCCGCAACCTGACCAGGCGTGAGCGGCCGTCCATGGTGGTCAGGGTGACCCCGGCCTCCCGCAGGACCCGATAGTGGTGGGACATCGTGGACTTGTGCACGTCGATGCCACTGCCGATCTCCCCGCAGTTCTCACCCTCGCTCCTGGCGAGTCTCGCCAGGATCTCAAGCCGCACCGGATCGGCCAGCGCGTGCATGACCTCGGCCAGCTTGATGTCATCCGCAGCGGGATGCCATGGCTCGCGCATCAGTTCACCCGCACCTTCACGGATCCATCCTAGTGCCGAGATAGCACAGTTGAGGGAATGTCAAACCATTTGTCACCTACAGAATCCTTCCGGTAACTCCGTAGGGGTTTTCCCGGTCGATGTCCCTTCTGGGATCACGAAGAGGGGCAGGTGGTGCCGTTCTCGGGGACCTTCCCGTCGAGCAGGTAGCCGTCGGTGACCCGCTTGACGCACGAGTCGCCGGACAGGTAGGCGCCGTGCCCCTCGCCCTTGTAGGTGACCAGCACACCGGTCTTGAGCTGGGAGACCAGCTTCGGTGCCCACTCGTACGGCGTCGCGGGGTCCCCGGTGCCGCCGACGACCACGATCGGGGCCGAGCCCGTGGCGTCCACCCGCCTGGCCTCGTCGCTGCCGGGCACGGGCCACGCCGCGCACAGGGCGCCCATTCCCGAGCCGCCGAACAGCGGGGAGATCTCCAGGGAGGCCTTCTCGGTCCTGTCGAGCTGCTCCCGGGTCGGCCGCTCGGAGGTGTCCACGCAGGTGATGGCGGGGAAGCTGCTCATGATCGTCGAGTAGGAGCCGTCGGGCATGCGGGCGTTGTAGGCGTCCGCCAGATACAGCAGGATCCGGCCGTCGCCCTTGAAGCCACGGCCGAATCCCTGTTCGAGCAGCGGCCAGGTCAGGTCGGAGTACAGCGCCGCGGCGATGCCGGTCACGGCCAGGCCCTGGGTGAGTTTGCGGTCGCCGACGGGCAGCGGGTTGATCCGCAGGTCGTCGAGGAAGGCCTTGACGTTCTTGTTCGCGCCCGCGACGTCCGGCCCCGCCTCGCATTCGCCGGGTCCCTTGATGCAGTTCCTCAGGAAGGAGTCGTAGGAGTGCTGGAAGGCGGTCGTCTGGGCCAGTGAGCGCTGCTCCAGGGTGACGCTCGGGTCGAGCGGCCCGTCGAGGATGAAGCGGTGCACCTTCTTGGGGAACAGCGTCGCGTAGACCGCGCCGAGCTGCGTGCCGTACGAGATGCCGAAGTAGTCGAGTTGCCTCTCGCCGAGGGCCGCGCGGAGCCTGTCCATGTCGCGGGCGGCGTTGACCGTGCCGACGTACGGCAGAACCTTGCCCGAGGTCCGTTCGCAGGCGTTCACGAAGGCCTTGATGGTCTCGTTCTGCCTGGTCCGCTCCGCCTGGTTGGTGGCCACGGTGTCCATGGCCAGGTAGTGGTCCATGTCCCTGTCGGTGCCGCACCTGACGCCCCCGGTGCGCTCGACCCCCCGTGGGTCGAAGCTGACCAGGTCGTATCTGGTGTTCAGGCTGCTGAAGATCTTGTACGACTGGGCCATGGTGTCGATGCCGGACGCGCCGGGACCACCGAAGTTGAACACCAGGGAGCCGAGCCGCCTGCCGGGTTCGGTCGCCTGGACGCGGATCACCGCCATGTCCAGCTTGTCGCCGTCCGGTTTGCCATAGTCCAGCGGGATCTGCAGCCGTCCGCACTGGAACCTGGGGTCGGGCCGGGGGGTCGCGCCGTCCGGGCGCCTGATGTCGGTGCAGGGGCCCCAGGCGATTCCGGTGGGGTTCGCCGTGCCGGACGGTGAGCTCGTGCCGGGCGACCAGGGCGGGACCGGGCTGGGACTCGGGTCGGAGATGTTCGCCACGGCCCCGTAGCCGCCGGGCCCGTTGGCGCTGCCGCAGGCGGTCAGCGCGGCGGAAAGGGCCGTCGCCGCAGTGGCGGCGGTCAGAATTCTTCGCATTGGGCGCCCCCCTCGGGTCAGATCGTTCGCCGGGGGAAGCGATTCCACCCTAACCGGGCGAGGCCCTCCGAAGAAGGACCCGCCCGGCGGGGTGATCAGGTCACAGTCCCATGGACTGCGTGTCGTTGCTCTCGACGCCACCGGCCTCGGTGACGCCGTTCCTCAGGTGGTACTTGGCGACGGCCTCCTTCAGCACCCGCCCGTCGAGCTCGCCACGCTTGACCAGCTGGGTGAGAACGGCCAGCGTGATCGAGGCGGCGTCCACGTGGAAGTGGCGGCGCAGCGCGGAACGGGTGTCCGACAGGCCGAAGCCGTCGGTGCCGAGCGAGGCCCAGTCACCGGGGACCCACTGGGCGATCTGGTCGGGCACCGCCCGCATGTAGTCGCTGACGCCGACGAACGGCCCCTCGACCGCGGAGAGCACCTTGGTGACGTACGGCACGCGCTGCTCGGAGTCGGGGTTGAGCAGGTTGTGCTCCTCGACGGACAGCGCCTCGCGGCGCAGCTCCGTCCAGGAGGTCGCGGACCAGACCTCGGCCGCGACGCCCCACTCCTCGGCCAGCATCCGCTGGGCCTCCAGCGCCCACGGGCCCGCGACACCGGAGGCCAGGATGTTGGCCTTCGGGCCGTTGGAGGCCGGGGCCGGGGCGAAGCGGTACAGACCCTTGAGCAGACCCTGGACGTCCACCCCCGCGGGCTCCGCGGGCTGGGCGTAGGGCTCGTTGTAGACGGTCAGGTAGTAGAAGATGTTCTCCGGCTGCTCGCCGTACATCCTGCGCAGGCCGTCCTGGACGATGTGGGCGACCTCGAAGGCCCACGACGGGTCGTAGGAGACCGCAGCCGGGTTCGTCGAGGCGGTCAGCGGGGTGTGGCCGTCCTCGTGCTGCAGGCCCTCGCCGTTCAGGGTGGTACGGCCCGCGGTCGCGCCGAGCAGGAAGCCCCGGCCCATCTGGTCGCCCAGCTGCCACATCTGGTCGGCGGTGCGCTGCCAGCCGAACATCGAGTAGAAGATGTAGATCGGGATCATGTGCTCGCCGTGCGTGGCGTACGCCGTGCTGACGGCGAGGGTCGAGGCCATCGACCCCGACTCGCTGATGCCCTCGTGCAGGATCTGACCCTCGGTCGACTCCTTGTAGGACAGCAGCAGCTCGCGGTCGACCGGGTCGTAGGTCTGGCCGTGCGGCGAGTAGATCTTGGCGGTCGGGAAGATCGCGTCGAGACCGAAGGTGCGGGCCTCGTCCGGGATGATCGGCACGAACCGGTGGCCGATCTCCTTGTCGCGCATCAGGTCCTTGAGCAGCCGGACGAACGCCATGGTCGTGGCGACGTTCTGTTTGCCGGAGCCCTTCTTGAGCTGCGCGTAGGCCGCGTCGCCCGGCAGGGTGATCGGCTTGGCGCGGACGACGCGCTTGGGCAGGAAGCCGCCCAGGGCCGCGCGCCGCTCCATCATGTACTGGATCTCGGGGTCGTTCTCGCCCGGGTGGAAGTAGGGCGGAAGGTCGCCTTCGAGCGCGGAGTCCGGGATCGGCAGGTAGAGCCGGTCGCGGAACTCCTTCAGGTCGGCCTTGGACATCTTCTTCATCTGGTGCGTGGCGTTACGCGCCTCGAAGTCCTTGCCGAGCGTCCAGCCCTTGATGGTCTGGGCGAGGATGACCGTCGGCTGGCCGACGTGCTCACGCGCCGCCTTGTAGGCCGCGTACACCTTGCGGTAGTCGTGGCCGCCGCGGGACAGCTTGCGGATGTCCTCGTCGGACAGGTGCTCGACCATCTTGCGCAGGCGCGGGTCGCCGCCGAAGAAGTCCTCGCGGATGTACTCGCCGCTCTCGACGGAGTAGGTCTGGAACTGGCCGTCGGGGACGGTGTTCATCTTGTTGACCAGCACGCCGTCGACGTCGGCGGCCAGCAGCGGGTCCCAGTCACGGCCCCACACGACCTTGATGACGTTCCAGCCGGCGCCCCTGAAGTAGGACTCCAGCTCCTGGATGATCTTGCCGTTGCCGCGTACCGGGCCGTCGAGGCGCTGCAGGTTGCAGTTGATGACGAAGGTGAGGTTGTCCAGCTCCTCACGGGCGGCCAGACCGATCGCGCCGAGCGACTCGGGCTCGTCCATCTCGCCGTCGCCGAGATAACACCACACGTGGCTGCGGCTGGTGTCCTTGATCTTCCGGTTCAGAAGATAGCGGTTGAACCGGGCCTGGTAGATCGCGGCGATCGGGCCGAGACCCATGGAGACCGTCGGGAACTCCCAGAAGTCCGGCATCAGGCGCGGATGAGGATAGGAGGGCAGGCCCCTGAAGCCGTGCGAGCGCTCCTGCCTGAAGGCGTCGAGCTGGGCCTCGTTGAGGCGGCCCTCAAGGAAGGCGCGGGCGTAGATGCCGGGCGCGGCGTGGCCCTGGATGAAGACCTGGTCGCCGGACTCGCCGTGGTCCTTGCCACGGAAGAAGTGGTTGAAGCCCACCTCGTACAGCGAGGCCGCGGAGGCGTAGGTGGCGATGTGCCCGCCGACGTTGGTCCGGGCGTTCGCGCGCGTCACCATGACGGCCGCGTTCCATCGGATGTATGCGCGGATTCTGCGCTCGACGTACTCGTCGCCGGGGAACCACGGCTCCCGCTCGGGAGGAATGGTGTTGATGTAGTCGGTGCTGCGCAGGCCGGGCACCCCGACCTGATGTTCGCGGGCCCGCTCCAGTAGGCGAAGCATCAGATAACGGGCACGAGTGCGACCTTCCGTCTTGACGACGTTGTCGAGCGACTCGAGCCACTCCTGGGTCTCGCTTGGGTCGACATCAGGGAGCTGGCTGGGTAGGCCGTCGCTGATAACCGAGAAACGCTGGCGTCCGGAAGCCACTGGGTCTCGCCTTCCGAGGATGGACTTTTGTCTGGTGTAGGTCGTCTTCCATCCTGGTCGCTTACCCCGGAAAGTGCATCTCTACTGACCGGTAACCAGGAAGACCCTGCTGGCAGGGGCCCATAAGTGGAGTAGACCACCGATGGTAGGACGAATTGTCCCCAAAGGGTACATGGGCCTGGGGCCGCCGTAACGGTCCGGGAGACGCGGAACACACCGTTCTTTCGAGGGATGGGCAGACGGGGACGTTCGCGCTAGGCGATACGCCCCCTTCCCGGGCGTTCGACCGTCGTCGCAGCTCAGCGTGGATCGTAGGATCGGTATGTGAGATCCATGACGATCGAGGTGGTGACGGGTTCCCGGCAGAGGGTGCACGACATCACCCAGGAATGCGAGGGCTTCGTCCGCTCGTGCGGGGGTGACGGGCTGCTGCACGTCTTCGTCCCGCACGCGACCGCCGGTGTCGCGCTGATCGAGCTCGGCTCCGGCAGCGACGACGACCTGCTCGCCGCGTTGGAGGACCTGCTCCCCGCCGACGACAGGTGGAGGCATGCGCACGGCTCGAAGGGGCATGGACGTTCACATGTCATGCCCGCTCTCATTCCGCCGTACGCGACCGTCCCGGTCCTGGCCGGACGGCTCGCGCTGGGCACCTGGCAGTCCATCGCTCTGGTGGACCTCAACGTCGACAATCGGGAACGCCAGGTCCGTTTGTCATTTTTGTCGGACTAATTCATACGTAGCCCAGTCGTTGCCGTGGCGACCGTTGACGACCGAGGGTCACAGCGTGTGGACTGTGCCGAAGCACTCTGAGCGCCGTGTAGCTGCGGGGCCATTCAAGTAGGAGGGAAAAACGTGAGCGCGACCGCTGGTCAGGCGCAGGGCGAACGCAGCCTGGCCGAACGGCTCGGTCTCAAGCAGGGTCAGGTGGTGCAGGAGGTCGGCTGGGACGAGGACGCCGACGACGATCTGCGCGACTCCATCGAGGAGCTGACCGGCAACGAGCTGGTTGATGAAGACTTCGAGGACGTCGTCGACGTCGTGCTGCTGTGGTGGCGCGACGGTGACGGCGATCTGTTCGACGCCCTGAGCGGTGTGGTGACCAATCTGAGCGACGGCGGCCAGATCTGGCTGCTCACTCCCAAAGCCGGTCGTGACGGGCATGTGGAGCCCAGCGACATCGGGGAGGACGCCACGACGGCGGGCCTGTCGCAGACGAGCAGCATCAGCGCTGCTCCCGACTGGTCGGGGACGAGGCTGGTCACACCGAAGGCGCGTCGATAGGGTTCGCCCTGCCGTACGGCTCGCGGCGAGCCGTACGGCAGGATGATGGTCCTGATTGTCATCCGATGAAAGGACCTTTGGCCATGACGGTGGATGTGGGCTCCCCGGCTCCGGACTTCGAGCTGAAGGACCAGCACGGCACCCCGGTCAAGCTTTCGGATCATCGGGGTAAAAAGGTCGTGCTGATCTTCTACCCCCTCGCGTTCAGCGGTGTCTGCCACGGCGAGCTCTGCGCCCTCCGTGACGAGTTCATCGCCAACGCGCCCGAGGACGTCCAGGTGCTCACGATCTCGGTCGACTCCGTGTTCACCCACCGGGCCTGGGCCGACCAGGAGGGGTACACCTTCCCGCTGCTCTCCGATTTCTGGCCGCACGGGCAGGTCGCGCAGGCGTACGGTGTGTTCGACGAGGAGAAGGGCATCGCGACGCGTGGCACCTTCGTCATCGACGGCGAGGGCGTGGTCCGCTGGAGCGTCGTGAACCCCATCCCTCAGGCGCGAGACATCGCCGAGTACCTCAGGGTGCTCGCCGACCTTTCCTAAGCGGTGAGCCCGCGGGCGTCCATGTGGCGCCCGCGGTCCACGACCCTCGGAGGCGATCATGCCCTGCTTCTCCTGCGGGGCCAGGCAGACCGACCCCGTCCGCGGCGCCAGTCCGTGGAAGCGCGGGGTGCGCGGGGAGGCCCAGGTCCTCGTCTGCCCGGACTGTCAGCGTACGCACGACCTCGAACTCGACACGTGCTCCTCATGTGGCTCCGCCGCGCTCATCTGCAGGCTCGGCGAGGTCGAGTGCCGCTCCTGCGGGGCGGTGCGTCCGGCCGCGGCCGGGGAAGGAGTGCTCCCGCCCCGCCCGTCCGGCCTGTCGAAGGAACTGGCCGACGAGGTCGAGGCCGCGCTCAACCGGGTCCTGGGGCGAGTTCATTAGTGCTCATAAATCTGCTTTAAGCGCATTTGTGGGCATCTGTAGTCATGTGGCGTTATTGCCATGCACTATGGTCAGGCTCGGACCCCTTCCTTCGACCTGCTGGATGCGCGCATGAGCTCCTTCGTTGTGGCCCTTGACGTCGGTGGCACGTCCATGAAGGGAGGCGTCGTCACCCGCTCGGGCGAGATCGCCTTCAGCGAGCGGCGTGACACCCCGCGTGAGAGGGGCCCGGCGGCGGTCGTCCAGTCGATCCGCTCCTTCATCGACGACCTCGCCGTCGCGGGCGGCGGCGAGCCCGCCGGGGTCGGCCTGGCCGTACCGGGGCTGGTCACCCCGCAGAAGGCGCTCTACTCGGCGAACATCGGCTGGCGCGACGTCAGCGCCGAGGACTTCGTCCCGCTCGACGTGCCGGTGATGCTCGGGCACGACGTGCGCACCGGTGGCCTCGGGGAGAGCGTTCTCGGCGCGGGCCGTGAGATCTCCGACTTCCTGTTCCTGCCCATCGGGACCGGCATCGCGGGAGCGGTCGTCCTGCACGGCGAGCCGTACGGCGGCAGCGTGGGGTGGGGCGGCGAGATCGGGCACATCCCGGTCTTCCCCGACGGGGAGCCCTGCGCCTGCGGCCAGATCGGCTGCCTGGAGACCTACGCCTCCGCCTCGGCCATCGGCCGCCGCTACTCGGCCAGGTCCGGTTCGCAGACGACCGCCAAGCAGGTGGCCGCGCTGATCGCCTCGGGCGACCCGGTGGCGGTCGCGGTGTGGGACGACGCCGTCGAGGCGCTGTCCCTGGCCCTGGCCACCTACACCCTCCTGCTCGACCCCGAGGCGATCGTCCTCGGCGGCGGCCTGGCCGAATCCGGGGACCTGCTGGCCGTACCGCTGGCCGAACGGCTCGGCAAACGCCTGGCCTTCCGCGCCGCGCCCCCGCTGCGCGCGGCCACCCTCGGGGTCAACGCGGGCATGCTCGGCGCGGCCCTGCTCGGCTGGCGCGCGGCCGGGTGGGCTGAGGCGGGCACCACGTGGTCGCTTGATGTGCTGAAGTCCCCTCCGGTGGCGTAAGGTGTTATCCCGTCCATCCGGACGGGATTTCCCGGGGCGCTTAGCTCAGCGGTAGAGCGCTCGCCTTACAAGCGAGATGTCACTGGTTCGAACCCAGTAGTGCCCACAACAAGCCCCTGACCTGCAATAACAGGTCAGGGGCTTCCTGTTGCGCCGACTAACGCTTTGGCTACATTGCTCAGACACACCTCGCCTGGACGATGTCGCTTCTCTATGGTGAGCCGCCATGGCCACCTTGACCCCCGGCGCCGCCGACGCCTTCGGATCGGAGATCACCTCGTTCCGTCGAGCCCTGAAGGCGGAGAACAAGTCGGACAACACTGTCCGGATCTACACGGATGCGGCCGAACGGTTTGCCAACTGGGTGATTGACCCGCCCGGGGACGTCGAAGGCGATAGTGCCGACCCCGCCGAGGCATGGGACGAGGTCACTAAGCGGCACATCCAAGCATGGATGATCCATCTGCTGAGTGAGGGGACAGCGGGGTACGCCAACAACCAGTACCGGGCCCTGCAGCAGTTCTTCAAGTGGTGGGCGGCCGAAGAGGAGGTCTACAGCCCAATGCTCACCCTGAAGCCCCCTACGGTGCCTGAGAAGCTCGTGGACGTCCTCCGGGCCGAGCAGCTCGGCCTGCTGCTGAAGAACTGCCAGGGGCGCGACTTCCTGTCCCGGCGCGACCTTGCGATCTTCTACGTTTTCATGGACTCCGGGGTGCGCCGTGCGGAGTGTGCGGGCCTCGAAGTCGAGCACTTGGATCTGGACATGCGGGAGATCACCGTCCTGGGCAAAGGGCGGCGCAACCGAGTGGTCACCATCGGCCGCAAGGCGACAATCACACTGGACCGATACCTGCGTGCGCGAGCCAAGCACGCCCAAGCGCACCTGCCGGCCCTGTGGCTGGGAGAGAAGGGCAAGGGGCCGCTAACAGGAAACGGGATCTACCAGATGATCGATCGCCGCGGCGACGAGGCGGGCATCCAGGGGCTGCATCCACACCAGCTGCGGCACACGTGGGCGCACTTCGCGAAGCAGAACATGTCGGAGGAGGAGCTCATGCGACTGGCGGGCTGGCGGTCGCGGCAGATGGTAGACCGGTATGCCGCGTCTACTGCTGATGAGCGGGCGCGTGAGGCCGGGAAGCGCAAGGCGTTGGGGGACGGCCTGTAACCCGGTTGCCGGGCAGGTATAAAAGGCTGCCCTAAGTAAGGGTTGGCTATGTCGAACAGTTCGGACATTTGGTGTCGAACTGGTGTTTGTGCGGCTACTCAGAGTTGATGATCGGCTACTGTCTGCGCCTTCTCTGGAATGTGCAACAAAGTTAAAATTTCACACCTTATAGTCCCTTTCCTTCTACCTCTCGTCCCGCATAGAGTGAAACAAATTTCGCCCGGGGGAGACGGGTCGCACGGTACAAGGGGGCACAATGGCGTGCCCCTGGGAGGTATGAATGGGGCTGTACGCGCGGCGCGCACTCCAGGCTGTAGCCCTGATTCTCGCAGGAGCAAGTATCTACTTCGCCAAAGCCGAGGTTGGGTCGGACCGGGCTTTCCAGGTCCTGCTCTGCGCGGCCGTTGTCGCAGGTCTATGGGCCATAGGGGCGGAACTGTCTCGGGGTGACAAAGTGATCATGGCTGCGACCCGTCTCCTTGCCGAAGCCATGCAAGAAAAGCGGGAACGTGGAGAGGACGACGCAGACGAGTAGTGCCCTGGGTGCTGATTGAGGAAACGCTGCAATAGTGCGTCTCGCAAGTGCGGGGCGCACTATACGTATGCCCGATTTGCCCTTCTTTTATTATATAAGATTCAGGGCCTCTCGTAGCTTCTTGAGGCTTGTAATCAAGTCCCGTTTCTGGCCTCGTGAGAGATTCGGGTCGTCCATGATCTGCTTTACCTGCGCCTCGTAGCGTTCTGTAGGTGACGCCGCCCTCCGGATGGCAAGGTCTGCCACTGTGGCGAGGCCGGCCTCCACAAGGGTCTCTCCGAGTGTGTAGCCCGACCGGCGCCCCAGTTCTCGTAGTGCTTCGATCAGGGGGCGGAAGTTGTCGACGCTGCTTCCCTCGCCTTCCAATGCTGTCGTGATCCATGGGGCTGCGAGGTTGTCGGCGGGAGCCTCGGGCGCCCTCGCAGATGGCGGCACCTCTTCTGGGGTGCCGCCAGCCAGGATCGCGTCGACGCTTCCTTGCTGCCAAGCAAGGGCGACTTCGATGCCCCCCTTGGTGAGGGGCATGATCTTGCGAGTTCCTGTCCGTACGGTTCGCAGGCCTTCTTTGGTGAGGTTTGCCCGGTCGGCTACTTGATTCCAAGTCAGCCCCAGCTGTACGCGACGCTCGTCCATCAGCTGGGCGAGGCGGCTGCGCGCCGCCGCATCGGTCTCTCGTGTGGGGTGCACGCACGCATCATGCCTGACAAGTGAAGGCAGGTCTAGGCAGATCGAAGCAAGGTTTTGCTGTTCAGCGCCAATTTTTGGCCTGACTGTTGGCCCGACTAGGACGGATTTGGGAAGTTAAAGACAGAAGATCGGGCAGATACCTTGCGATCTGCCTCTATCTGCCCTAAGTTCTGTCCATGGCGCAACTCACACAGGCCGACGGACTCAAGATCCGACGCGAACGTGAGCGGCAGGAGCTCACGGTTGACGAGCTCGTCGCCCGCCTCGCCGCCGAGGAGGACATCCGTCGGCACCCCGACTACATCCGCAACATCGAACTGGGCTACAAGCAGCCCTCGCCGAGACTTCTGGGTTCCATCGCCCGGGTGCTTGGCGTGGAACGTGACACCCTGCTCGGCCCAGAAAACCCCCGCCTCACCCGCCGGCGTCGGGTGGTCAAGAAATGAACGTCCATCAGACGAACGTCCATCAGACGAACGGCCGCATCGGCGCCCTGGAGTCGTGGTCCCGCACCATCGATCGGACCGCGCGTACCAAGCCTGCGCACTCCAAGTCCCCTGCCTCGCTTGATTATTGGCGGGCGACCGTGGACCCCAAGGGTGAGATGAGCATCCCTGACCGGGAGAAGGCGGCGGAGAACGCTCACCGGGCTCACATGCTCAGGCTCGCCAAGGCGTCCGCTGATGCGCGTCGCATCAGGAAGGCCCTCAAGAAGCCGAGACCGGCAGCGTGAAAGGCCTCATCCCCGGCCGGGTCTACCCCCTGACCCCGGAGACGTACGCCCTGTGGGGTGCGTCCCGCCTCGACTTCGCCGCTGACCAGCGTGAGGCCGACGCCCTCATCGCGCGGCTCCGCAAGGCCTACCCCAACTGAGTGCGGGCCCAGCCGCAGCCACGGCTGGGACCCGCTGACCCACCCGCTCAAAGACCTCACACAGAGAGAGCAGGCAAGTCATGACCATTATCACCGACTCCGGCCTGATGGACCTGATGGACCTCGGCCAGTTGCCCCCGACCTCTCCGGCGGTCATCACCGCCCGCGAGGTCGCCGCCCAGGCGGAGCGGCTGGCCTCCCTCCCCACCGCCCCCGAGGACCGGCGGGAGATCCTCCTGCTGCTGGTGACGGCCAGCCAGCACCTGTTCGACGCCGCCGTCGCGATCAGCCTCCAGATCACGGCTGAGGCGCCGCCCCTGTCCACGCTCGGTGAGCAGCCCTGGGCGCGGATGCTGGCCGCGGTGGACGCGGCGAGCGCGGGGTTCGTCCAGTCGCGTGACGCCTTCGCGAAGGCTGTCGAGGCCGACGAGGACCGCGCGGCCTGCCAGTACGGCGGCGACTACACCGCCGACCTGCGCAGCCTCGGCGACCGCCTCACCGAGCTGGAGACCACGATGGCCACCCTCACCCTCGCCTCCCCGGCGCCGACGCTGGACAACGTCCGCACCCGCCTGCTCGACCTGTGCACGGCCATCGCCGCCCGGGCCCGCGGGCTCAACCCCGACGCCACCCTGAACGCGGCGATCGACCAGATGCTGGCCGCCCGCTACGAGCACGGTATCCAGCACCGTTTCGCCGCCACGATCCGCGCCGCCCTGGAGGCCACGCTGACCGCCGCCACCAACCAGCAGCGGGGCGGTGCCCTGTGACCGCCCTCACCGTCGCCCCGGTCGGCCCGACCGCTCCGGACGAGCCCTCCTCACCCATGTCGGCCGCTTCCGCCGCGCTCCTGACGGCGGCGACCGCGATCTCCGCGCTGCAGCAGGCCCGTGTGATGGGCATGGAGGCGGTCGGCATCATCCGTCAGGCGGTCGCTCCCGCCCGGGTCGAGGTCGTGCTCGACCCCCTCGATGCCTACCTTCGCTCCATCGGACAGGACCCGCGGGCCTTGTACCGGTGGTCTACCCCGCTGGCTACCGCTCAGGTGGCTGAGTGGCTGCGCGACGCGGCCGGTCAGGCGGTGGAGTCGTGACCGTCGAGGTGATCCTCAACGCCGCGGTCGGCGTGCTGGAGAACCGGGGCCGCTGCTTCAACGACTACACGTACGCCGACCAGGTGTGCGTCCTGGGCGCCCTGGCGGTGGCTGCCGGTTTCGACCCGGACTGTTGGATGGGGCTGCAGGAACTGGCGGGTGAGGACCGAACCGGCGCCGAGCAGACGCTGATCGACGCCGCCCAGCGCCTTGCTTCGGTCGTGGCCCCGCGGTGGGCGGACAGCAGAGTCGAGGACCTGTGCGTCGCTCTCGGCGACTGGCACGACGGAGAGCGACACGTCGGGGACGTGCGCCCCACCGACTCGCAGGTACGGGACGCGCTCCTGCAGGCCGCGACTCGGGTGGAGGCAGCGGCGTGACCGACATCGCCGCCCGCTTCAAGCGGGAGACCGCTCTGCACAGGGTGACCGTCCTGCACGAAGACGGCCTGTACCGGCACCTCATCTCTCCGGCGGGGGCGGGTGAGGAGCAGTGACGCTGATTCCCGCCGTGATCCCGCCTTTCCCCACCGGGGTGACGCACATGACGTCCGGCCAGGTAGGCGACCTGCTGGGCGTCACAACCGACAGGGTCGGCGAATGGGCACGCCAGGGGCTGATCACCGCGTCGTTCCGGACCCTGGGCGGGGCGCGGCGCTTCACCGAGGCGGACGTGCAGGCCCTGGCCGAGGTTTGCACGGCAGCCCAGCTCGTAGAGGGCGACATCGTGACGTGCATGTCTTGGAACGGCGGCGCCCCGGTGCGGATCTGCCGGGCCGTGAAGCGCCACCGGCGCGTGTACGTGCGCTGGCAGGACGTAGCGGCCCGCACCCGGGCGGTCGAGGTATCAGTCGGCACCTCGCAACTCGTGCGCCTCCGGGGGCACGCCGCCCGCGCGGGGGTGGCGTGATGGCCGAGACGTATGGCGAACAACTCAAGCGCCGCCGCTGTGCCGCCGAACTGACTCAGCAGGACCTCGCCACCCTGGCAGGGATCTCGCGGACAACGGTCCGCAACCTCGAAAGCGGGAAACACGCCCCCCGCCCCGCCATTGCCGAAGCCATCTGGGCCGCACTCGACCAAAGCGAGCGGGATGAGCAGGCGGCCCACGTAGCAGGAACCGCTGAGCGGATCGCTCGCCGCCTGGACACGTTGGCCAACAACTATCCCGAAGACCTGTTCCCCGATGACGACAGCACCCCAGAGGCGATCCGGGTGATGCGCCGCATCTACCGGCATGCCGCTCGGATCGCAAGGGGGGAAGCGTGATGGCCGACCCCCACCGCCCCGTTCCCGAGGCCCGATTCCAGGAGCCCCGCTACCGCGACGTAGAGGACGTCCCCGACCTGGAGGACGCGCTCGCCGAGTACCTCGCCCACCACCCACTGGACGAGGACGCCGACGCCGAGCACGACCCCTTCTCAGGGCGGATCCCTGTACGAGGAGGACCCGCCCTCGACCCCCAGACCGAGTACGAGTACGAGCAGGAGCGCAAGAAGTGACAACGACCGACGCTGAGCGCAGCCCGCTGCTGGACCTGCTGTCTCCGTTCCCGGACGAGTACGTCGGCAAGCTGCCTCGCATCATTTGCCCTGTCTGCTCCAAGGCGGCGAGTAGGCGCGGGCCGGAGTGCGGAGAGCACAAGAAGGAGCGCTGCTCCACGTGCAACTCGTACATCTCCACCAGGCACATCCACCTGGACTATGTCGGCCACGCCGACGTGACGCGGCGACTCCTGGAGATCGACCCTGAGTGGTCTTGGGAGCCTGTCGAACGTGATGTGAATCCGCAGGTGATGGCTGCGGCGCTCGCGACCGGCAACCCGGACATGGTCCGCATGATGCTGGACGCGGCCCCGCCGAAGTTCGACCTCGACGACAACGGCAACCCCGTCGGCCTGTGGATCTACCTCACTGTGCTCGGCGTGAGGCGACGCGGCTACGGCTCCTGCCCGTCCAACCAGTCCGATGCAGCCAAGGTCCTCATCGGTGACGCCCTGCGAAACGCCGCGATGCGCTTCGGTGTCGCTCTGGATCTGTGGGCCAAGGGCGATCGTGCTGACCCCGCAGCGGAGAACGCCGTGTCAGCGGCTGGCCGCCGAGCCGCGCCTCACCGCGAGCAGACCGCACCCGTCCGGGTACAGGTCGACACGGCCTGGGTGGATGCCTTCGAGAAGCGCCTCGCCGAGTCCACCTTCGAGCAGCTCGGCGGCCTCCGGCAGGAAGTCCTCAACAACTTCAAGGAGCAGCGCCTCGACTCCGACACGGGCAACCGCCTGATGGAGGCCGTCAAGCAGCGCCAGGCCGAGATCGCCGGAACGGAAGCCGCGTGAACGCCAAGTCCACCGCTTTGAAGGTCGCCGCGGCCAAGGTGCTGACGGACATCGTCACAGCAGGCTACGAGGGGGTGCGCGCCGACGCCGAGCAGGCGTTCGGCGCGGCCCGCCGCGACACCGGCGCGAAAACCCTCGACGTGGCCCTGCCGGACGGCACCAGCCTCGGCACGATCAGCATCCTCGCCGGGCCGGTCGAACGGAAGGTCAACGCCTCCGCCGTCGCCGCTGTCGTCGCCCAGTCCGAAAACCTTGTCGAGGAACTCCACCCTGAGGCACTGGCCGACCCGATGCTGATCGAGTTCGTCCGCGACCACATGCCGCACCTGCTTGTGTCGAAGCTGCCCGACCACGCCCTCAAGGCCGCGTACAAGGCCATCGACAAGGACGGCTGCCTGACCTCGCCCGATGGGGAGAAGGTCAAGGTCGCCGAAATCACCCAGGGCGAGGTGACCGGAAAGTTCGCCTACCGGCCCTCGAAGGACGCCGAGGCGGCGATCCGGAAGGCATGGGAGCAGGGCGACCTGCAGAACCTGTTCACCGACCTGATCCGCCCTGCCCTTGAGGCGGGTAAGTCATGACCGACCACTGGGACAGCGTCCACCCGGCCGTTGACCTCAGCATCGGCCAGGTCAACGGGATCCTCATCGCCCTCAGCCGTGAGGGCCGAGACCGGATCAAGGAGTTGAAGGCCCTCAACAAGCAGGCCGCCGAGGCGAAAGCGAACGCCGAGGTCACCTTCGCCCGGGCGTTCATGAACGCCGAAGGCCGGCCCATGGACGAGCGCAGGCAGATCGCGATGCTTGCCGCGGCCGATGCCCGCTTCCAGGCGGACTTGGCTGAGCGTGAGGTGGCCGCTTTCAAGAAGGCCATCGACGCGGCCCGGGACGACCTGGAGGTCGCCCGCACGATCTCAGCGAACGTCCGTGACGAACTGAAGACGCTCGGGGGGCAGCCGTGAACCCTGGCCGACTCCGCCGCACCGCGGAACTGAAGACGAAGACGCCCATGAAGCGGAGCACGCTGAAGTCCAGCGGGACGACCCGCAAGACGGTAACCAAGTCGTCGTCCACCGGCCCCACCCCGGCGGTGCGGCACACGGTCCGTGAGCGGGACCGGGACACCTGTGTGGTGTGCGGCGTCATCGTGACCGGTCGGCCGGCGTCGATTCATCACCGCCGCAACCGCGGCATGGGTGGGTCGTCGGACCCGCGCATCAACGACGTCACCAACCTCGTAATTGCATGCGGTGACGGGACGAGTGGCTGTCACGGCATTCTCACGAACCGGCCGTGGGAAATCGACGCCGAAAAGCACGGCTGGATCATCGGCCGCAACTCCGTCGCCGACCCCGCACTCGTACCAGTCCTGGTGGCGTGGCTCGGCTGGTGCCTGCCGACTCCTGGCGGCCAGTGGGAGCGAACGGAGGCGCCGTCATGAACCGGACACAGGGCGCCGCAGTAGCGCGGGCAGCTTCCAGCGCAAAGTCAGCAGCCCGACGGCATGAGTACAGCCGCCACCGCAACCAGGGGCTGACAGAGGCGCAGGCCGCTACCGCACTAGGAGTGACGCTCCGGCAAGCCCAACGGTACGAGCAGCAACTACGAGCCACCGGCTGGTGCCCGCCGGAACCGAAGAAGGCCAGGCGGACAGCTGAACTGCGGCGTTGCGTCCTCGACCACCTCGCCCGGTTCCCGAACTCGGCGCTGAGCTACTACGAGCTGGAGCGCGTCGCCGACCCGCTGAAGAAACGATCGACAGAAGGCCTGATGATCCGCCTGGCCGAGGAAGGCCTCGTCGAGGTCGTGGTCGGTGAACACGACCCCGGCGTTGACCGCCGTCCGGCTCGGCGATACCGCATCGCCTCTGGAGTGACGTCATGACCGAACTCCCCGGCCCCGCGCTCATCGACTGCCCCACTCCTGCTGGCCACCCGTGCGGCTGCTGCTTGAGGTGCCTCGCTCAGCAGGTTGAGACCCTCCGCCTCTTCTCGGACGACCTACACGGCTCGCCGTCCGACCTCGACCACCCCTGACTTCATTCCCGGTGTCTTTCTCAGCCCGCTGTATCGGGGGCGGGCTGAGAGACACCACCCCACCCCCTGAAAGGGGCTCAGCAAGTGGACACCTACGACCGCGACTGGGGCCAGGAGTGCGCCCCCTACGAGCGCGACTACCGCCAGGAAGACAAGGACAACCGGGCACAGGGGTTCGACCGCGAGCCCGAGCCGCCAGAGGAGTACGAACCGACTCCGCTCGACCTTGACGAGATCGAACGCCTGCTGACGAAGCTGCCCCAGATGGCGTCGCTCACCCACGCGAAGGATGAGCTGCTGGCGGCCATCTCAGGGCTGGTCGTCGAGGTGAAAAGCCTCAGAAACCAGCTCGCCTACTGGCGGGGCTTGGAGGAGGACACCGTCTACGCCTCCGCGCACGGCGGCAACCAGCTTCCCGACGACTGCTCCCTGTGGGTCCACCACCGCGATGGAGAGTCCGCCGACCGCGCCGTCGAGGCGGCGGATGGACAGGCCACGGCGTACATGCGGACCCGGACGCTGCATCCCTGGCAGGAACTCTCCGCCGAAGCCCCCTTCTGACCTGCTTTTCCCCGTCTTGTGCTCGGCCTCGGGGGCGAGCACAAGACGGGCCCCGCACCAAAGATCACTGCACTGGAGTCATTCGTGAACGAACTCGCCCTAACGGAGTCCGCGTCCCTGCGTGCCGAGCACGCGGACCGAGTGGACGTCCTCGACAAGGTGAAGGCGCTCAGCCTGCTCCCTGACGGGACACATGTTGACCTGCCGATGATCGCCCGCTACTACGAGGTGAGCGAAGACGCCATCGAAAGCGTCATCCGGCGCAACAGGCTGGAGCTTGAGGCCAACGGCTTCCAGGTTCTCAAGGGGCAGGCGTACCGGGAATTCGCGTCCGTCAATCTGACGGACGCGAATCCGAACGCGCGGTCCATCACTTTGTTCTCCCGTCGGGCCATCCTCAACGTCGGCCAGATGCTCGTTGAGTCCTCGGTTGCCCGCTCGGTGCGCACCTACCTCCTCGATGTGGAGGAGCTGGCCCCGCCGGAAGTCCGCACCGAGGCGGTCGAACGAGCTGCTCTCGCCCGGGTGCAGATCCTCGCTTACAAGGCGGCTGAGGGACTGCTTGAGCGGTCCTGGCTGGCGACTAAGGCGAAGATCGCCCTCGCCCGGATGGCAGGTGAGGAACCGGAGATCGACCCGGACGATGTCCCGCTGTACATCCCGGACTTCCTCAAGGCCAAGGGCCTGAAGAAAAGGCAAATCGAGTCGGAGCAGTCCTGGTTCGGCAAGCGCGCCGCCGCCCTGTACGAGGCCGAGCACGGCGAGAAGCCCGGCAAGCGTTCCTCTGACACGCCGAACGGCAGTGTCCGCAGCACCCTCGCCTGGACGCAGCGGGACCTTCCGATCTTCGAGGAGGTCTGGGACCGCTGGTACGCCGCAAAGTACGCCCCTCAGGCCGAGCCCGTGCTTTTCGGTGGTGTCCAGTGAGCGAGGACATCCCGCAGAGCGTCGAGGTCGTCGAGTCCACCGCAGAGAAGCCGGTTGAGCGGGACGACTACAACAACGGCAATCTCCGCACGTTCGAGGTGACGTGGGAGAACGGCACGGTCGAGCACGTGGCTGCCCACTGGGTGTTTCACCCCGCCCCTGATTTCGGCCTTACCCGTTCCAAGGGGGAGCACATTCAGTTCACCGGCTGGTACGACGGCAAGCACCGGACCGCCTTGTCGGTTCGCCCGGACCGGGTCCGTTCCATCCGGGACCTGGGTGTCCTGCCGCCGTCACCGGACGCGGGCTCGCCGCAGGCCAGCGACTTCGGCGTGAGGATCCCGATCCCGCCGGAGCCGGTCCGTATCGACCACGTCGAGGCGGACGAGGTCGTTACCACTCCTGCCTGGTGCGAAGGCCGGGCAGTGCGCTTGACCTCTGTGCTTGGAGACTGCGAGGACGGCGTCCCGCCCGACCACGTGCAGGTTCATTGGGAGTCCCTCGACGGCTGCCGCCGCGGTGTTATCGACGTCCCTCAGGACTTCCAGGTCACTCCGTGGAGTGCTACCCCCTGGGGCGGTGCGTGATGGCCGACAAGACCGTCTACCGAAGCACTCACCCTGACGTCCTCAAGATCTGGGACGTCGCCGACACCGCTACCCGGGACTGGCACGCCCAGGTTGAGATGTTCCTCGCTGAGCACGACCTGGCGGGCCGGAAAGTCTACTTCAGTAGCGCTTCCAGCACTGTTCTCGGCGTCGAGCACGTCGACGGCGAAGAAGTCCCGTGCGGGTGGCGCGTCCACCGGTCTCAGGGCTACCTCGTTCCCCGCCTGACCACCAAGGAAGGCAAGCTCCTCAACGCCCGCCTGACCGAGCTCAAGAGGCCGGACCCGCGCGACCAGGTGCCGGGCATGCCGAAGAACTGCCTGGCCGACGCCTCGTTCCTGACGTGCGGGATGCAGTTCATGGGTGGCGCCTTGTACGTCACCTGGTCGAAGCCGATCCCTGAGAAGCAGGTCGACTCGACCATCTGGGAGCGCGTGAAGCTCTCCGAGTACTACGCCGCCGTCGAGGCGGCCGAGGAGGTGGCTGGCCGTGGCTAACACCCCTGTCGAGGAGATCCGCGCCGCCGCCGCGCTGCTCCGCGAACCGGTGAACGCCACCACCCCGGATTCACAGCTGGCGTACTCCGGGTGGATCCAGGTGATGAGCCCTGCCCTGGCCCAGGCGCTCGCCGCCTGGCTGGAGTCCTGGGAAGGCGTCGAGGTCCGTCTGGACGGCCCGATGCCCGAGGACTACCGCTACGCCCTCCGCGTCGCTCGGGCCATCAACGGGGGTGCGTGATGGCCGACAAGTCCAAGATCCAGTGGACAGAGTCGACGTGGAACGTCGTCACCGGCTGCACGAAGATCTCTGACGGCTGCGTGAACTGCTACATCACTGGAACGCCGCCTTTCCGGATGGCGGGCCGCGCCTTCGACGGGCCCGGCATCGGAGCTTCGACCGGTGTGACGCTGCACCCGGACCGGCTGGAGATGCCGCTGCGCTGGAAGCAGCCCCGCATGGTGTTCGTCAACAGCCTCGCCGACCTGTTCCACGAGGACGTTCCGACCGAGTACATCGCCCAGGTCTTCGCTGTGATGGCGCTCGCGTCCCGGCATACGTTTCAGGTCCTCACGAAGCGCCACGCCCGCCTCCGCGCGCTTCTGAACAGCAGACAATTCCATCTCACAGTGCTGGCGCGAACCCTGCACTTGCAGGACGACGACCACCCGGCGCCGGCTTGGGATCCAGGAAGTCGAACGCTCGCGAAGTGGCCCCTGCCGAACGTCCGCCTCAAGACGCCCGACGGCCGCACCTGAGCCACGATCCCGCACCTCCCTCGTGATGCCAGGGAGGTGCGGGACCCACCCCCATCAAAGCACCCGATACGCCCATTAGTGGAGACCCGAAATGGTTAAGCCCCAGCAGATGCAGCCCGCCGTCGAACCCACTCCCCGCCTCGCTTACACCCCTGACGTGGTCGCCAAGATGCGCGTCGCGGTCGGCAAGGAGATCGACGAGGTCCGGGCCAACGCCCGCAACCAGATCGCCAGGTTGCAGCAGGCCATCACCGAAACCGACGCGCAGATGCGGTGGGAGGTCGCCCAGTGGGAGCAGGCGATGCGCGACATCGACGCGAACGCCGCCCCGGACCCTGGCGCTTTCCCCAATGCGGACGACCTGGCGGACGACCCAAAGAAGAACCTCGACGCGATCGCGAACCTGCACATCGCTCAGGACGCCCGAGAGGGGGTGCAGCGCTGATGCGGATCTTCGCTCGCCGTAAAGGCCGCCACGGCCTGTCGGGCTCCTACAGCGGCTGGTCGGCGGTGGCCCGGCAAGTCGCCGAGGAGAAGCCACCCAGACGCGCCAACTTCCGCCCGGTCGCCGCTCGCTCTCCGTACCCCGCCCTCGCTTCCCAGGAGCCAACCGCGTGAACGCCCCCTACGACACCAGCAAGACCGACCCGATGTTGCTCCTCGCGGAGTCCATGGGTCCTGGCGGCCCGTCCGGAATGATCGAGCGGCAGGAGCGCCAGGGGCAACGCGAGATGGTCAACTCGACCGTCATCCCGGCCAAGCTCAACTGCTCCGAGGAAGAGCTGGTCACGCTCGGCTTCATCCTCGGCGACCCCGTCGACGGTGACTGCCTGTTCCGCCACGCCGAGCTGCTCGCCGGATGGAAGCGAGAGGGCTCCGACCACGCCATGTGGTCACACATCGTCGACGAGTTAGGCCGCGCCCGCTGCTCGATCTTCTACAAAGCCTCTTGGTACGACCGGGACGCGTTCATCAGCGTCGAGACGGTGTACAGCTACGTCGGCCGCTGCCTGTCAGAGAAGACCACCCCGATCCTTGACGAGGTCTGGGCGACCCGGGACGCCGTGAAGGCGGCGGCCGTCGGCCACGTGGCGCAGAACCTCAAGTACCTGGGGTTGTACGAGAACAGCGAGGACGACTACGGCCGGGAACGTGCCGTGGAACTGAGAGCGGAGATCGCTGCCTGTCTGGCGCTCTACGCCGAGCCGAAGGGCGCCGCGTGATGTCCGCCCTCCCTTGGTGGGTGTTCGCCGTAGCTGTGGCCTTCGTGGCCACGGCTACGGCCGTGGCCCGGCGTCTCGCCAAGCGTCGCCACGCACGCCGCCTCGTTGACGCTCTCAACGCCGAACGCGCCGCAGGGGAACGCGCAGCCGCCGCCCGGAAAGCCCTCGGCATCCCCGAACCAGGGACCGTGGACAAGCTCATCGACGAGGCCCTCCGATCCAGCAGCGAGCAGGCGTGGCTCCGAGGCGAAGGAAGGCCGCCGTGGGAGCACTCCTGATCGCCACCGTCTGCCTGGCCGGGACCGGTCTGATCCTCGCCGCGATGTGTGTGAACGCCGACATCCCTGACATCCACGACGTTTTCGAAGAGGACGCTGAGTGACCCGCATCGACCTGACCACCCGCGACCTGCACGAGTTGATCGCCCCTGTCCTGCCGCACACTGGCACCGATCCGGAAGTGCCCGAGTTGGGTGTCATCCGGATCGAGGCGCGCAGTGATGTGCTGTACGCGGTAGCGACCGACCGGTACACGATGGCCGCCACCCGGCACCGGATCGATGGCGGCGCCGACGACATCGTGGTCGGCATCGACCGCTCCGATGCTGCGGCGATGCTGAAGCTCTTCAAGTTCACCAAGGACGAAGACCCTCAACTGAAGCTCGTCATCGACAAGGTCCCGGTCCCGGTGAACGACCGCGGAGACACGGTGGCCTCTCTCGGGTTGCAGGTCGACTCGGAGGACGGGACGAGGCTGCTGCTGCACGGCCACGCCCACAAGGTCCTCGACCAGTGGCGGCCCCTCCTGGGGAAAGTCCTGCACCGGGAGCAGGCCCCAGCCGTCCCGACCTTGTTCCTTACCCCGTCGTACCTGCCTCGGTGGACGAAGGCCGCCCGTAAGGGGGAGAGGCTGGCGGTGTTCATCGGCCCGGAGGCGACCGACCCGATCCTCATCACGGTCGAGTCCCACTTCGTCGGCGTGTGGATGCCCGCCGGCCACCTGGACGCGGGAGAAGACAGCCTGTCCGACAGCCCATGGTGGGACGAACTACCCGGGGGAGGCGGCCAGGAGTTGCGGGAGGAGTTCCTTCGCACGCCGCCCGCCCGGGACGCGAAGAGCGAACCCACTGATCTCGACTTGCTGGTCCAGGCCGCAGAACTGGTCATCTCCACCCAGTTCGGTTCGGAGTCGATGGTTCAGCGCAAGTTGCGGGTCGGCTTCGCCAAGGTCGCTCAGCTCATGGACACGCTGGAGGAACTGGGAGTCGTCGGCCCAGCGGAAGGCTCCAAGGCCCGCGACGTCCTCATCACCCCGGACGAGGCAGACGCCGTGGTGGAGCGGATCCGCAACGGCGAAGTGATCACTTCCTCTGAGGAGGAGACCGAATGACCCGCCCGGACATCCCCGTACCGGCCGAGGACAACGCCGAGTGCCCTCTGGAAGGCCCCGCAGTCGAGCCCAGCGAGCCGGACGACGGCGGGCTGTTTGAGCGCCCCGCCCGGCCTCAGCCCGGAAGGACGCTCCTGTGACCACGGCCCATGTCGATTGCGCTGCGGTCGCCCGCCTCGTGAGCGCAGAGATCGCCGCAATCGAGCAGTCCTTTGCCCGCCGGGTGGCTGACACGCTGACCGAGATGCGGCCCTCCACGGACCACCCGGCAGACCGGGATTTCACGTCCGGTGTGGAGATGGCTATCCGCACGGTCCTGGCGCTGGCTGGGGTGCCCGCCGAGCGCCGAACGGATCCGAACGATGGCGAACGCCCCGGAACGTTCCTGAACGGTCCAGAACAGGCTCTTGCGGCGGTGGACAGATGACAGCGGCCTTCAGTCTGGCCGTGCCGGACAACTGGGCCCTCAGGGCCGCGTGCGTCGGCAAAGCCCTTCTCATGGCGAAGGGTCCGCAGGATCTGGCCAAGCGGGTCTGCCGTTCCTGCCCAGTCCTGAGAGAGTGCAGGACGTGGGTGCAGAGCCTCACGCCAGCGGACGACCCAGGCGGTGTGTGCGGCGGACTGACGGAGAAGGAACGCACCGGGCAGGGCCGAGACGACGACGAGGGCACTCCTTGTATCCGGGACTGCAAGTGCGTCCGCTGTAGGGAGCGCAAGGCCCGCAACCGGAGGGCGCGTAAAGCCGCGCGGCTCGCCGACCCGTCGTTGATCGCTCACGGCACCGTGTCCGGCTATTCCGAATACAACTGCCGGTGCGCTCTGTGCCTGCCGATGGGGGAGCGCGTCAACGCCTCCCATCGCCGCAGCGACCGCAAGGCCCGGGCTGGTGCGTCATGAGATACCCCCATGGAACAGCGGCCGGCTACACCCTCGACAGGTGCCGTTGCGACGCCTGCAGGCAAGCAAAAATCGCCTACGACAACCACCGGTCCCGGCAGGTCGCTTACGGCCGCTGGCAGCCCCTCGTGGACGCACAACCGGTTCGGGAGCACGTCCAGCGCCTGGGGGAGTTCGGCCTCGGCTGGCAACGCATCGCCGCCCTGGCTGGCGTTTCCGGGTTCCCGGTAGCGCGACTGCTTTATGGGGTGCCATCTGAAGGGCGTGCCCCCAGCAAGCGCATCAAGACGCAGACCGCGGAGAAACTTCTCGCGGTGCGTCCGGACCTGGACGTTCTGGCCGGCACCGCGATGATTCACAGCGCTGGAACCCAGCGCCGTATCCAAGCCTTGTGCGTGGTCGGCTGGTCCCTCTCTGAGCAAGCCCGCCGGGCAGGCCGTCACCCGTCGAACTACGCCATGTTCCTCACCCGCCCCAGGGTGACGGCCGCGAACGCCCGCGACGTCCGCGACCTCTGCGCGAAATTGTGGAATGTCGCTCCGCCGGAGACGACAAGGAACGAACGCATCTCGGCGGCCAAGGCCCGCGCCGCCGCGCGCCGCAACCAGTGGCTGCCCTTGGCGGCATGGGACGACGACCTGATCGACCTGCCGCCGCAGTGGCTCCGCGCCGAGCTTGACCAGCGCGCGGCACAGATGAGTGACGCTGAAACGCAGAGCAGCCGCACCGCCGTCTACAAGCACGGCGACCACTCCCCTCTGACCCTGGCCGGAGCTCGTGAGCACGGCCGCCGCCAACGCCGCAAGCAGGCGGCGTCATGACCCAGTACCGCATCCTCATCACCGGCTCCCGCACGTGGCGCAACGAGCTGGCTTTCGGTGAAGCCCTCGCGGACGCCATCCCTGACCCGATCAAGCCGGGCACCGAGTACGTCATCGTCCACGGAGCCTGCTCCGAAGGGGCGGACGCCATGGCCGCCCGGTTCTGCGAGAACGAAGCCTGGTGGGTCGACAACGCTGGCGCAGCCCTCATCGAGGAGCCTCACGAAGCCGACTGGAACCTCTGCGGTCCGTCTTGCAAGCCAGGCCACCGCCGTACCCGCCGAAACGGCTCGACCTACTGCCCTACGGCTGGGTTACGGCGCGACGCCGAAATGGTCACTGCCGGAGCCGACGTGTGCCTGGCGTTCATCGACCCCTGCACCCAGCCGAACTGCCGCTGGCCACAGCCTCACGGCTCTCACGGGGCCTCCTATACCGCTGACCTTGCCGAGAAGGCAGGGATCCCCGTCCGGAGGTGGACGACGTGACGGAGAAGACGCTCATCGAGGCGATCGTAGGCCGCAACGTCCGAGCCCTACGCGAAGCTGTGGGCCTGTCCCGGGCGGATGTGGCCGTTGTTATCGGTCTGACCTGCTCGTCGGTGTCGAACCTCGAAACGGGACGGCAGAACATCGGGATCAACACGCTCTCCCGCCTCAGCAGCCTCTTAGGTGTGCCGCCTGCCGTGCTGCTCGGTGAGGAGCAGGCCGAGCTGAGGGGGGCGCTAACTCGTCTCCGAATGGCTGAGAGCCGCGCCCGCATCCGCGCCCGCGTGGCCGACGCCGAAGCGGAGGCCGCTCAAGCGCAAGCCCAGACGTTCATGGAACACGCCGTGAACGCGCCTGCCCACACCCAACTCGGTCGAGGCCGAACGGGCGGCCTGTACGCCAACCTCGGCGCCCGGCCACCCGCCCAGGTGCACGTTGACCTGGAGACCAGCAGAGCCACGCTCGGCGGCCGATACCTGCGCCTGACACCAGTTGAGTTTCGGCTGCTCGTCCTACTCGTCCAGCACGCAGGAACAGCCCTGAGCGGGGACGAACTGGCCGGACACCTCGGCGGGACGTGGGCCTCATCCGCGCACCGGGTAGCCGCAGCCGTCCGTCGCCTTCGCGGCAAACTCGGCGACCCGGCAGACAGGTCGCGCTACATCACCAGCATCCATGGGGCCGGCTACCGGTTCAACCCGGCCGCGGTCGCCCGCACGACAACCCCACTGGCCGCTTACACGGTCATCGTGGTCGACGGCCGACTGACGCTGCCGTGCCCGCACGACGGTTGCCCGACCGATCTCCTCGCCGCCGAACCAACCGGGGTACTCACCCGGCTTCGGGAGCTGGCCGCCTGGCATGAGCTGAACCACTGGGCGGAAGCGGCAAGCGAGGTGACCGCATGAGACGGGCTACGGCGGCCGGCGCGCCACTCCACCCCCTGCTGCTGGTGCTCGCGGTTGCCGTACCGCTGGAGATCGAGCGCCTGCGGGAGATGGACGACAAGTCGCGTACCCGCCAGATTGCCGCCGCCCTCGCCGCCAGCCGCTACCCCGA
>NZ_JBEPEI010000035.1:0-51585 GCF_040300765.1 Streptosporangium sp. NPDC000239
GACTTCGTCCGCGAAGTCATCCACGACACCACCCCACCCTGCTGCGAGGACACCGCCCCCGACGGACTCGACGCCACAGCCGCCATCCCCGGCCTGGCCGGACCCTCCGGTTTGCCTCTGGTGACAGAAACCCTGCTCAAACATGGATTCTCGGACGAAGAGATCGTCAAGATCCTCGGCGACAATGTCCTGCGGTTGTTCCGCTCCGAACTGGGAAGGCCCGCATGAACCTCGATCTGATGCTCGACGACCTGGAGGAACTCGTCGTCTGTGAATCCTTCTCCGCCGACCACGAGGCACTGGCCCGCAGTGCCGCCGTGGTCGCGGACCAGGGGTTCAGAAGGCTCGGCGCGCGCCCCGAGACGATCGTGATCGGCGGTGTCCCCCACCTGCGCTGGACCTTCGGCACGCCCAGGGTCCTGCTGGTCGGCCACCACGACACCGTCTGGCCGATCGGCACGCTGCGTGAGCACCCGTGGTCGCTCGACGACGGGATCGCCCGGGGTCCCGGTGTCTTCGACATGAAGGCCGGGCTGGTGCAGACCTTCCACGCCCTGGCCTCCCTGCCCTCACCCGAGGGGGTGTGCGTGCTGGTGACCGGGGACGAGGAGGTCGGTTCGCAGACCTCGCGCGAGCTGATCGAGGAGTCGGCGCGCGGGTGCGCCGCGACCTTCGTCCTTGAGGCGAGCGCGGACGGCGGCGCGCTCAAGACCGCGCGCAAGGGCACCTCCGACTACCGGATCACCGTGCACGGCAGGGCCGCCCACGCGGGTCTCGAACCGGAGAAGGGGGTCAACGCCGGGATCGAGCTGGCCCACCAGATCCTGGCGCTCAGCACGATGGGCGAGGGGCCGACGACGGTGACCCCGACCGTGCTGTCCGGCGGGACCACGGTCAACACGGTGCCCGCGACCGCGGGGGTCTCCGTGGACGTGCGGGTGCCGAGCGTCGCCGAGCAGGACCGGATCGACCGGCTGGTCCGTGAGCTGCTCCCCCGGGTTCCCGGGGCGCGGATCGAGGTGAGCGGGGGGCCGAACCGTCCTCCGCTTGAGGAGACGTCCTCGGCGCGGCTGTTCGAGCTGGCCTGCGCGATCGCCGCGGATCTCGGCATGGAGCCGCTGCGCGGGGCCGCGGTCGGCGGCGCCTCGGACGGCAACTTCACCGCCGGGGTCGGCTGCCCGACGCTCGACGGGCTCGGCGCGGTCGGCGGCGGCGCGCACGCGCCGCACGAGCACGTGATCGTCGGGGAGATGCCCGCGCGGACGAGACTGCTGGCCGGGCTGATCACCTCCGTGCTGAAGAACGAGACCGTCTGACGGGCCCGCGATCCCTGGGCCGCCGTGCCGGGCCGTCCCCCACGGCCCTCCGCGCGGACCAACACTCCGCAATGGAAGGGGTTCGGAACTTTGCCCCCCCTTGGCCATGAATGGCCAGGAAATGGCAATTAGTCCGCCTAGGAAGATCGTCGGACCTCGGGGGAAGCTGGCGTGGTCACCAAGGGCGCCTGGTCGGTGCGGACCCGGTTGACACTGATCGCCGTCACCGTGGCCGCCCTGTCCGGCCTCACCCTCGCCCTGGTCGCCACCTTCTCCCTGTACGGCCTGGCGGGCAGTTTCCGGGCCCAGGAGATCGCCAACGCCGCTCTGGAGACCATCAACCTGACCGTCCGGGAGCAGTTACCCGCCGGGCTGCCCCAGGGGACCCTGGACGGCGTCCAGGTGCTCGACCCGTCGGGCCAGGTCCTGTCCTCGACGCCCAACCTGCACGGAAAGCCGCGGATGGCGAACTTCGTCCCCCCGCCGGGAGAGGTCAGCGCGGACAGGCAGGTGTGCGACAGCCCCGAGTTCCCCGGCAGGTGCATGGTCGTCGTGGCCTTCCGGGTCCACCAGGCGGGCGGCGACTGGATCATCTACGCCGCCGACGACGTCGTTCCCTGGTACGTCCATCCCGGCCTGTTCGCCGGCATCGTCGGCGTCAGCGTGACGCTGGTGCTGCTGGCCGGGGTCGGCGCCTACCAGACGGTCAACAGGGCGCTGGCCCCGGTGGACTCGATCAGAGGCGAACTGGCGGAGATCACCGCGACCGACCTCGGCCGCCGGGTGCCCGTCCCGTCCGACTCGGGGGAGATCAAACAGCTGGCCATCACGATCAACCAGACGCTCGACCGGCTTGAGGCGGCGGCCGAGCAGCAGCGCAGGTTCGCCTCGGACGCCTCGCACGACCTGCGCAGCCCGCTGACCGCGATGCGGGCGCAGGTGGAGGAGGCACTGCACTACCCGGAGGACACCGACTGGAAGGCGAAGGCCGGGGAGATGCTCGCCAGCCTGGACCGGCTCCAGGCCATCGTCTCCGACCTGCTGATGCTGGCCAGGCTCGACTCCGGCGCGCCCATGGCCCGCCAGCCGGTCGACCTGGGCGAGCTGTGCCGGGAGGAGATGACCCGCCGCAGGCGCGGTGTCGAGATGAACTGCCGCGCGGAGCCCGGCGTCGTGGTGCAGGGCAGCCGCCTGCGGCTGGTGCGGCTGCTGACGAACCTGCTGGACAACGCGGAACGGCACGCGACCTCGCGGGTCACGGTGACCGTGGCCGCCCGGGGGGACACGGCCGTGCTCGAAGTGCTCGACGACGGCGCGGGGATCGCCCGCGACCAGTGGGAGGTGGTCTTCCGCCGCTTCGCCCGGCTCGACGCCTCACGTAACAGGGACGCCGGGGGCACCGGACTGGGGCTGCCCATCGCCAGGGAGGTCGCCGAGGCGCACGGCGGAACCCTGGTGATCGAGGAGAGCGAGCGGGGTGCCCGGTTCGTCCTGCGCCTTCCCCTCAGCCGTTAACGGGCCCGGCGGGGCACCAGGACCAGGAGCATGGCCAGGGCGATCAGGCCGCCGCCGACCAGGACGGTCCAGGTGAGGCGTTCGCCGTACAGGGTGATGGCCAGGGCGGTGACCCAGAGGGGCTGGGCGGACAGGATCACCGCGGCGGGGGCGGCGGGCACGTGGGCCTGGCCGAAGGAGCGCGCCAGGAACCCCAGGGCGCAGGCCACGACCGACAGGTGGGCCATGGCGGCCCAGTCGGCGGCGGTCCGGGGCAGGGTGAGGCCGTCGGGCACGGCCAGCACCCCGGTCATGAGCGCGATGACGCCGAGCTGGATCACCGCGAGGGCGTAGGCGTCGCGTCCGGCGCCCTCGAAGTCGCCGAGCACGAGGGTGTGTCCTGCGTACAGCACGGCCGACAGCAGCGTGACGGCCAGGGCGAGCAGCGGTACCGACCCGCCCTCCGCCCCCCTGAGCAGGGTGAAGATCGTCATCGCGGCGGTGGCCAGCGCGACCGCGACCCAGGTGCGGAAGGGGACCTCCGCGCCGAGCAGGATCAGCCCGAGGACCGGGGTGATCACCACGTAGGAGCCGACGGTGAACCCGGAGACCGACGAGGGCAGGTCGTGCAGCGCGATCGCCTGCGCCGTCTGTCCCACACCGAACATCAGGCCGAGCAGGACGCCGGTCAGCCAGGTCTTCTCCGGCAGGCCGCGCAGGCAGCGTGGCCGCAGGGCGAGCAGGGCGATCGCGGCGACGGCGTAGCGCTCGGTGAGCAGGTCCGCGACGGGTACGCGGGCCATGAGGTCCTTCATCAGCGGGAAGGCCGACCCCCAGGCGGCGCTGACGAACAACAGAAGCACGGCTCCCATGAGGGGGCGGGGAGCGGAGACCGCTGCCATGCCAGCAGCATTCCATTACGCCCAGCTACCGGAGGGACGCGTAGTCCGTGGTGGAGTGGCCCGAATACCACGTTGAGTGAATGACCTCACCCCGGAGTAAGGGTCCTGTCACCCCTCAACCCCCGACCGCCCCTCGGGCGCCCCTCGGCGCGGAGAACGTTGAACGCGGCCCGTCCGGTCACGGGGGTACCGAGCCGGAGGGCCGCCGGAGTCGCCGGGGGTTTCCCGGAGCGCGAATCCACTGGACACGGGCACGGGCCGTCCCGGCGCTCCACGCGGGTCCGGGGTCGTTGGACGGCGCGGTCACGGGGGACAGGCCGTGGCCCGTCGTGGCCCAGCAGAGCCACCCCCAACTAACTATCAGGAAACTTTCTTAAAAGAAAGCATTGACGGACCTGGTGGGAGCGCATAGTTTCCAAAATCAACAACCCGTGGGGGGCCTCGGGGTTGGGGTAACTGCTGTGTTTCCTCATTCGGAGGTAGCTCTCCCATGTCCTCACGCTTACGCGCGGGCCTCGCGGCGGCCGGTGCGTCGTTCGCCCTGATCGCCTGCGCGCTCGCAGGCACGGCCACCGCCGCGGCCGACGACACGTCGTGCCGCCCCGACGGTCTCTACACCACCCCGGGCCTCGACGTGCCCTACTGCCAGGTCTACGACGAGTCGGGCCGGGAGAAGATGGGCGCGGACCACCCGCGCCGCATCATCGGCTACTTCACGAGCTGGCGGACCGGCAAGAACGGCCAGCCCTCCTACCTGGCCAAGAACATCCCCTGGGACAAGGTCACCCACATCAACTACGCGTTCGCGCACGTTGGCGCGGACAACAAGATCTCGGTCGGCGGTGACGGGGCCGACAACCCCTCCACCGGCATGGAGTGGCCGGGGATCGACACCATGGACCCGGCGCTGCCCTACAAGGGGCACTTCAACCTGCTGAACAAGTACAAGAAGGCCAACCCGAACGTCAAAACGCTGATCAGCGTCGGCGGCTGGGCGGAGACCGGCGGGTACATCGACGACACGGGCGAGCGCAAGCCGTCGGGTGGCTTCTACACGATGACCACCAACGCCGACGGCTCGGCCAACACGGCCGGGATCAACGCCTTCGCCGACTCCTCGGTCGCCTTCATCAGGAAGTACGGCTTCAACGGCGTCGACATCGACTACGAGTACCCGACGTCGATGAAGGACGCGGGCAACCCGCTCGACTGGCAGGTCGGCAACGCCCGCCGCGCCTCGCTGATGAAGAACTACGCGGTGCTGATGAAGACGCTGCGTGACAAGCTCAACGCGGCCTCGGCCGCCGACGGCAAGTACTACCTGCTCTCGGTCGCCGCGCCCTCCTCCGGCTACCTGCTGCGCGGCATGGAGACCTTCCAGGTCACCCAGTACCTGGACTACGTCAACATCATGTCCTACGACCTGCACGGCGCCTGGAACGAGTTCGTCGGCCCGAACGCGGCCCTCTACGACGACGGCAAGGACGCCGAGCTGGCCAAGTGGAACGTCTACAACACCGAGGCGTACGGCGGCATCGGCTACCTCAACACCGACTGGGCCTACCACTACTTCCGCGGTGCGATGCAGGCGGGCCGGATCAACATCGGCGTGCCGTACTACACCCGGGGATGGCGCAACGTCACCGGCGGCACCAACGGCCTGTGGGGCATCTCCAAGAGCACCAGCGGCTGCCCGATCGGCCTGACCACCTGTGGTGACGGCGCGCGCGGCATCGACAACCTCTGGCACGACCTGGAGAACAACAGCGAGGTCGGCGGCGGCGGCAACCCGCTCTGGCACGCCAAGAACCTGTTGGACGGCCGCGCCGGATCGTACGGCCCCGCCTACGGTCTCGACCCCAACAAGGCCGACGACAAGCTGACCGGCACCTACACCCGCAACTACAACCCGACCCTGGTCGCGCCCTGGCTGTGGAACGACAGCAAGAAGGTCTTCCTGTCCATGGAGGACGACCAGTCCATCGGCGTCAAGGCCAACTACGTCAAGGACAAGGGCATCGGCGGCCTGATGATCTGGGAGCTGGCCGGCGACTACGCCTGGGACTCCGCCAAGAGCGAGTGGTTCATGGGCAACACGCTCACCAGCCAGGTCTACGACGCCTTCAAGACGGCCACGCCGTACGGCGCGACCCGGGCGAAGGTCAGCATCCCCAACGAGAAGCTCGACGTGAGCGTGGACATCAGCGGGTTCCCCTCCGGTGACAGCAACTACCCGATCACCGGCAAGCTGAAGGTCACCAACAACTCCAAGACCACGATCCCCGGCGGCGCCGAGTTCCAGTGGGACTACGCCAGCTCCGCTCCGAAGACGGCCAAGGACCAGTCCGGCTACGGCCTGACCGTGATCAGCAGCGAGCACGGCGGCGGCAACAACATCGGCGGCCTGAAGGGCGACTTCAACCGGATCTCCTTCAAGCTGAAGGCCAACGAGTCGCTGGCGCCCGGCGCGTCGCTGAGCATGGACTACGTCTACTACCTGCCCGCCCCGGCCCCGGCCAACTTCACCGTGAGCTTCGGCGGCAAGACCTACGGCCTGACCGGTGACTACGCCCGCGGCGGCGTGGTGGTCAACCCGACGCCGACGCCGACCGGCAGCGGCGGCCCCGGCGGCGACTGCTCGGCTCCCCCGTGGTCGGCCGGTGAGGTCTACAACGGCGGCGCCAAGGTCTCGCACAAGGGTCACCTGTGGCAGGCCAAGTGGTGGACCCAGAACAACGAGCCGGGCACCAACTCCGTCTGGACCGACCTCGGCGTCTGCGCGACCCCCACTCCGACCGTCACTCCGACCGTCACGCCCACCGTCACCCCGACCGTTACGCCCACCGTGACGCCCACCGTCACCCCGACGGTGACGCCCACGGTGACCCCGACGGTCACCCCGACCGTTACGCCCACCGTGACGCCCACCGTCACCCCGACGGTCACCCCGACCGGGAACTACCCGGCCTGGAAGGCGGGGACGTCCTACTCCTCCGGCACCCGGGTCACCTTCTCGGGCGTCAACTACGAGTGCCGCCAGGCGCACACCTCCGCCGTGGGATGGGAGCCCACGAACGTGCCCGCGCTCTGGCAGCGCCTGAACTAGCCACCTCTCCCATCGGCGCCCGGCGATCCATTCCTGCCACGGATCGCCGGGCGCCCCCGTCTTTTCCGCCGCCTGCGGCTGTTCCGTGGCCGATTCCCGCCCCCGCCCACCAAGATGGGAGCATTACCGGAACACGACGAACCCACAGGAAGGCCACGATCGGTGAGGCGGCTACTGACTGTCCTGCTGCTCACGGGCACCGTGCTCCTGAGCGTGGTCACCCCGGCGCGGGCCCACAACATCCTGGTCGGCAGCGACCCCGAGGACGGCGCCTCGCTGGCCACGGCCCCCGGGCGGATCACCCTGACCTTCGACCAGCCGGTACGGCAGGGCTTCGCGCAGATCAGCGTGACCGGCCCCGGCGAGACCCGCTGGGAGGAGGGCAAGACCGCCGTCTCCGGCGCGAAGGTGAGCGTCGGGGTCAGGCCGCTCGGCCCCGCCGGGCAGTACGTGGTGGGCTACCGCATCCTGTCCTCTGACGGCCACCCGGTCTCTGACAAGGTGACCTTCACCCTGACCGCGGCCGGCACCGGCTCCCCCGCGCAGGCCGCCCCAGGCGCCCCTGAGGCCTCCGGCGCCCCGGCCCAGGAGCTCGACCTGAGCGCCCAGGCCGCCGAGGCCGCGCAGAACGGCGGCGCCGGGATGGCCGTGCTGTGGATCGTGGCCGCCCTCGTCCTGCTCGGCGGTGCGACCGTCGTCGCGATGCGCCGCAGCGGAGGACGGGAGGAGACCCGGTGACCGCGACGCTGGAGCGCTCCTCGGAGGCCGGATCGGTCAGGAGGCTGGTGGCCGGTGGCTTCGTCTCCGGCGCGCTGCTGGCCGTACTGGCCGCGACGACGCTGACCGCGGAGGCCGCCGTGCCGGGCATCGCCGTGCCCGGCACGGTCGTCGAGTACGGCCTGCCCGTGCTGCGGGTGCTGCTCGACCTGGCGGCGGTGGCGGTCGTCGGGCTCAGCGTGCTGCCGAGGATCCTCGGTTTCGACGACCCCGAGCGCACCGAACCGGTGATGCGCAGGGCCAGACCGGCCGCGGTGACGTTCGCCTGGGCGTGGGCGGTGCTGGCGCTGGTCGTCATCGTCTTCCAGACGGCCCAGCTCAACCCGGGGGCCGTCCCCACCCCGGCCATGATCGCCTCATACGTCAGCGAGGTCGGCGCGGGCCAGGGGATGCTCTTCAGCGCCGCCTGCGCCCTCGCCTACGCGGGCGTCGGGCTGCTGGCCGTACGGTTCGGGGAGAAGGTGCCCGCCGAGCTGCGGATCGTGATCGCCTTCTTCGGGCTGCTGCCGATCCCCGTCACCGGGCACGCGGTGAACTCGATATGGCACGACCCGATCATGATCTCGATGGAGCTGCACGTGATGGGCTCCGCCGCGTGGACCGGCGGGCTGCTGGCCATCATGCTGCTGGTCGCGCGGGACCGTGAGCTGCTGGCCGGGGTCCTGCCCAGGTTCTCCAGGCTGGCGACGCTGGCCCTGGTGCTGGTGAGCGTCTCCGGGCTGGTCAACGGCCTGGCCTCGATGGCCCTGACCCAGGGGGTCGAATTGCCCGGGGCCCTGCTCGACGGGCACTACGGGCTGCTGGTGATCGCCAAGGCCGTGTGCGTGGGGCTGCTGATCCCGTTCGCCGCCCACATCAGGTTCCGCCTGCTGCCGCGCATCGCCGCGCGGCAGGGGACGGCCGTCGTCGCGTGGGCGGCGGCGGAACTCACCGTGATGGGCCTGGCCTACGGGTTCGCGGTCGCCCTGACCACGGCCTCCATGTCCTGAGCCCGGAGCCTGAAGCGGGTCAGCGCCCACTCGGCGCCCAGCCAGAGCACCGCCAGCAGGACCCCGCCCGCCGCCAGGACCATCGGTGAGACCAGCGGCGGGGTGAGGTAGGCGGCGCTCTGCAGGCGCAGCGCCTGACCCACCACGACGGTGACCGCGAGCGATCCGGCCAGCGCCCGCAGCACCGGGTTCCTGATCAGGAACGCCAGGTCGACCATGAGCGCCCCGGCGATCAGGAAGACGGGCACCGCCGAGCGCGGGAAGCCCGTCACGGCGAGCAGCGGCCAGATGACGGCGCGGTAGGCGACGTAGGAGGCGGCGACGGCGGTCGCGGTGAGGACGCGTCCCGTCATCGCGCGGGCGACGACCAGGACGATCATGGCCGCGGCCACCCCGTAGACCGGGTAGAGCTCGTCCGGCACCGGGAGCGAGAACTTGACCACCATGTCCCGGTCAATGGCGCGGCCCATCTGGTCGGCGGCGAACTGCAGCAGGATGGGTTCGGCCTCGGGCCGGCCCCGGTCCCAGGCGGCGATGCCGAACACGCCGTACTCCTGGTGCTGGGCCGGGAACCAGACGTTCTCCAGCAGGAAGACGCCCAGGGCGCCGAGGACCAGTGTGCGGGTGCGCCCGGGAGGCGCCCCCGTGAACCATCCCCTGGTCACACCGGAGACCATCAGCAGCGTGCCGATGTAGAGCATCATGTGCGACGGGCTCCACGAGGTGATGTCGAGCCCGTTGACGCGGTGGTTGATCAGGTCCAGCGGGACGGCGATGAGGAAGACCGCGGTTCCCCAGCCGATGAGCCGCTGCGCGGTCCTGTCCACGCCGTAACCGGTGTAGAGGTGGATGATCGTGAGCGTGAGCGCGATGGCGGTGCCGACGCTGTTGAGCAGGTGCGGCGGCGCCAGGTCGTCACGGAGCCACTTGAAGTGCCAGGAGACGTCCCAGGAGGCGCCCAGGACCTTGAAGGAGAAGGCGACCAGCCAGCCGAAATAGAGCACCCGGAACAGGTCCTCCGGGGTCTGCCTGCCCGCTTTTCCCCTGGTCCAGTAGGGCAGGGCCCACTGGATGGCCTGTGTGGCGCTTCGTTTTGGACTCACGACGAACTTCACGCGCGAAATGATGCCCGTCCTTTACCTTGGTCCGCAATCAGGAACATCCCTGAGAGATCGGCAGGGGTTAGTCCCATACGAAGATGCTTGCACCCTTCAGGGGCTTTTGTCGCCACTTGCCCCCTATGTTCTCACTGTCGGACCGTCTCAGGTCGCTCTCAGGCTGCCCTCAGTAAGCTCGCCGCATGAAGCTCGCGGGCAAGCCTGTCGCCGGAATCACGCTGGTCACCGTACTGGTGGCCGCCGTGATCACCTGGGTCCTGTGGCCGTCGGCCCAGGGGACACACCCCCGGGAACAGAGCGTCACGGTGCTCGACGGTCCCCGTGACGACCAGCAGGTCACGCTGGACGCCACGTTCTTCCCGCCCGCCGGGGGCGGCAGGGCCCCCGCGGTGCTGCTGGCCCACGGCTTCGGCGGCAGCAAGGAGAGCGTGCGCGAGGCGGCCGTACGGCTGGCCGGGGAGGGCTACGCCGTACTGACCTGGTCCGCCCGTGGCTTCGGCCGCTCGACGGGACAGATCGCGCTCAACTCCCCCGACTACGAGGTCAAGGACGTGCGGCAGCTCCTCGACTGGCTGGCCAGGCGGCCCGAGGTCAGTCTCGACGCGGCCGGAGACCCGAAGGTCGGCGTCGCGGGAGGCTCATACGGCGGCGCCATCGCGCTGATGGCCGCCGCGTACGACAACCGGATCGACGCGATCGTCCCCCAGATCACCTGGCACGACCTGGCCGACGCGCTGTTCCCCGAGGCGGGCGGGCGGGGCCCGCTGAACGGGGTGTTCAAGCGGATGTGGGCCGGACTGTTCTTCAGCAGGGGCGGCACCTCCCCCGCTCCCGGCCCGCTGCGGGGCGCCACCCCCACCGGCGAGGCGCCTCCGGCGAGCGCGCAGGAGGTCAGGTGCGGCCGGTTCCTGCCCGAGTTGTGCGACGTCTACCAGCGGATCGCCGAGACGGGCCGGGCGACGCCGGAGGCGATCGAGACCCTGCGCAGGTCGAGCCCCGTCTCCGTGCCCGGCAGGATCAAGGTCCCCACCCTGCTGCTGCAGGGGACGCGTGACTCGCTCTTCCCCCTGGGCCAGGCCGACGCCAACGCCAGGGCCGTGGCCGCGACCGGCGCCCCGGTGGCCGTCGCCTGGTTCGACGGCGGCCACGACGGCGGCGACGGCGAGGCCGACTGGATCCACGAGCGGACCACCGCCTGGTTCGCCCGCTATCTGAAGGGGGATGCCGGGCAGGCCACCGTCCCGTTCACCGTCACCCGCGACGGCGGGCGCGACCCGGGCACCCGCCGTCCCGTCCAGTTGCACGCCACCGCCCCCGCCTACCCCGGCCTGTACGGCGCCGCGACGACCCAGGTCGCCCTGACCGGGCCCGCCCAGCCGGTCGCCAACCCGCCGGGCGGCTCCCCCTCCTCGATCTCCTCCGTCCCCGGGTTCGGCGGCCTCGGCGGTTCGCCCGGGGTGAGCCTGTCCACCGAGATGGCGGGCCAGAGCGCCCACTTCGACTCCGCCCCGCTCACCGCCCCGCTCCAGGTCACCGGCAGCTCGACGGTCCGGGTCCGGGTGCGGGCCGAGGGCACCGGAGGCACCGGAGGCACCGGAGGCAAGGTCTCCGAGGAGGGCGTGACGCTGTTCGCCAAGCTCTACGACGCCGGACCGGGTGGCCAGGCCCCGATCCTGCCCGACGGCCTGGTGGCCCCGGTGCGCGTCGCCCTCTCCCCGGACGGTACGGGCGAGGCCACCGTCGCGCTGCCCGCCGTCGACCACCGCTTCGACGCCGGGCACCGGCTGCGGGTCGCCTTCACCACGACCGACCTCGGCTACAGCACCCCGGCCGCCCCTGCCGTCTACCAGGTGGAGCTGGCCGCGCCCACGCTGACCGTCCCGGTGGACGCCGCGCTGCGGACCCCGCAGAACGGCCCGTCCTGGTGGACGTGGGCGCTGCCCGCAGCCGCCGTCGTGGCCGCCGCGGTCCTGCTGCTCACCGGGCGCAGGCGCCGCCGTACGGACCACGATCCGTCCCTGGCCGACGTCCCGCTGCGGATCGACGGCCTGACCAAGGCCTACCGCAACGGCGAACGGGCGGTCGACGACCTGTCCTTCACCGTGGAACGCGGCCAGGTGCTCGGCCTGCTGGGCCCGAACGGGGCGGGAAAGACAACGACCATGCGGATGATGATGGGTCTGATCCACCCCGACGCGGGCGAGATCAGGATCTTCGGCCACCGGATCTCCCCCGGCGCCGCCGTGCTGTCGCGGCTGGGGTCGTTCGTCGAGGGGCCCGGCTTCCTGCCGCACCTGACGGGACGGGCCAACCTGGAGCTCTACTGGAAGGCGACCGGCCGCCCCGAACACGACGCGCACTTCGCCGAGGCCCTGGAGATCGCCGGGCTCGGCGCCGCGCTGGACCGGGCGGTCCGGACCTACTCCCAGGGCATGCGCCAGCGCCTGGCCATCGCCCAGGCCATGCTCGGCCTGCCCGACCTGCTGGTGCTCGACGAACCAGCCAACGGCCTCGACCCGCCGCAGATCAGGGAGATGCGCGAGGTGCTGATCGCCTACGCGGCGCGGGGCCGTACGGTCATCGTCTCCAGCCACCTGCTGGCCGAGGTCGAGCAGACCTGCAGCCACGTGGTGGTCATGCGCCGGGGACGCCTGGTCACCGCGGGCCCGGTGCGCGACCTGCTGGGCGAGCACACCTCGGGTGGCTCGGGTGGCGGCTCCGGCAGCCGCCTTGAGGACGTGTTCCTTGACCTGATCGGGGAGAAGGCATGAGCGAGATCCTGACGCGGACCGGTTCGCCGGTCGAGGAGGTCCCCGAGGGCCCGGGGCGGGGCGAGGGCCAGGCGGCCGGTTACCTGCCCGGCCGTACGCTGCCGCTGTCGGTCGAGTTCGCCAGGCAGCTCAGGCGGCGCCGCACACTGGTGATGTTCGGCCTGCTGCTGGCGTTGCCGTGGATCCTGGTGGCCGCCTTCCAGCTCGGCGCCGGGTCCGGTCAGCCCTCCGGGGTGCCGCGCCTGTCCGACCTGGCGACCGAGGGCGGCCTGAACTTCGCGGCGTTCGCGCTGTCGGTCTCGGCGAGCTTCCTGCTGGCGGTGGCGGTCGCGCTGTTCTGCGGCGACACGGTGGCCAGTGAGGCGAGCTGGTCCTCGCTGCGTTACCTGCTGGCCGCCCCGGTCCCCCGCGACCGGCTGCTGCGGCAGAAGCTGGTGGTCGCCCTGACCTACTCGGCGGCGGCGGTCGTCTGCCTGCCGGCGATGGCGTTGCTCGCCGGGACCCTGGTGTTCGGCTGGCACGACGTGCGGGTGCCGGGCACCGGCGAGACGGTCGCCGCCCTGGACGTGCTGCCCCGCTTCGGAGTCGTGGTCGGCTACGTGCTGGTCAGCCAGTTCGTGGTAGCCGCGCTCGCCTTCCTGCTCTCGGTCGGCACGGACTCGCCCCTGGGCGCCGTCGGCGGAGCGGTCGGCCTGGTGATCGTCAGCGGCATCCTGCAGGCGGTCGACGCCCTCGGCTCGCTGCGGGAGTTCCTGCCGACGTTCTGGAGCACGGCGTGGCTGGACGCCCTCGCGCCGCAACCCGACTACGGCGGCATGGTCAAGGGCGTGGCCGTCTCGGTCACCTACTCGGTGGTCCTGGTCGCCCTCGCCTTCCGCCGGTTCCGGCGCAAGGACGTGGTTTCGTGATCCCCGGCCGCCCCTACCAGTGGGGCGGCCGGTCCTCCAGAAGCCTGTCGTCGTCGCTGGGCTCACGCCAGGTGCCCCAGCCGATGTCGGTGTCGTCCCCTGTCTGGTCAGGCAGGATCGGCGGGCCGTCGTCGGAGAGATCGACGGGACGCAGATCGTCGGGATGCAGGTCGTCGGGCTCAAGCGAAGTCACGGGTCCATGCTAGCCAGCGTCGCGCCGACTCCTCCGCGCCACGAGCTGACGGATGGGGAAACTCCTGCCCGCTTTGCGGCCTCAGGGACAGCCGGCCGCCCGGACGGGTACGATTCGGATGGTCAGGTGTCAAGCTACCCCCGTGAGGCGGCCATGGCAGCGCCATCAGGATGGCGGCGAGACGGCAATCTCCCGAACGAGCTCACCAGCTTCGTCGGGCGCACCAGGCTCCTGACCATCCTGCGGCAACGGCTGCGCGAGCACCGCCTCGTCACCGTGACCGGCATCGGCGGGGTCGGCAAGTCGCGTACGGCGCTGCGCATCGCGCACCAGATGCGCGACCAGTTCAAGGACGGCGTCTGGTTCGCCGACATCGCCAGGCAGCGTGACCCGAGGATGCTCAGGCACACGATCAACTCGGCCCTGGGCATCGCCGACCAGTCGTCGCGCTCCGCCGAGGAGGCGCTGGTCGAGTGGCTGAACGACCGCGAGGTCCTGCTGGTCATCGACGCCTGCGAGCATGTCGACTCGGCCTGCGCCGAGCTCTTCGAGGAGCTGCTGACCCGCGCGAGCGGCCTGACCATCCTGGCGACCAGCCGTCACTCGCTCAACGCCAGGGGCGAGCACACGGTCACCGTCCCGCCGCTGACGGTGCCGGGCAGCGTGCCGGGCGAGAACGTCTTCACCAACGAGGCCCTGCTGCTGTTCGCCGCGCGGGCGAGCGCGGTGGTGCCCGGCTTCGAGCTCGACGAGCGCAACGTCGGCTCCGTCAGCGAGCTGTGCCGCCGTCTCGACGGCATCCCGCTGGCCATCGAGCTGGCGGCGGTGCGGCTGCGGGCGCTGTCCGTCGAGCAGATGCTCGACCTGCTGGCCGACCGGTTCAGCCTGCTGGCGGGCGCCAGCCGTACGGCGCTGCCCAGGCACCAGACGCTGCGTGCGGCGATCGGCTGGAGCCACGAGCTGTGCGAGCCCGCCGAACGACTGTTATGGGCGCGGCTTTCGGTGTTCGCGGGCGACTTCGAGCTGGACGCCGTCCACTACGTCTGCGCCGGGGACAACCTTCCCCACGAGACGATCGTGGACCTCATCAGCAGCCTGGTCGAGAAGTCGATCCTGCTGAGCGACGGCACCCCGTCCGGGCACCGCTACCGGCTGATCGACACGCTGCGCGACTACGGCGAGGAGTGGCTCAAGCACCTCGACGAGCGGGAGCGCATCAGGGAACGGCACCGCGACTACTACCTGCAGCTGGCCTACCGGAGCGAGGAGGCCTGGTCGGGTCCCCGTCAGGTCTACTGGCACGTCCGGATGCGTCACGAGCACGACAACATCAGGGTCGCCCTCGACTACTGCCTGAACACCCCGGGTCAGGTGCTCTCCGGGCTGAAGCTGCTGTCGTCGCTGTGGTTCATGTGGGTGGCCTGCGGGCTGGCGCGCGAGGGCAGGCTCTACCTTGAGAAGACCCTGGAGCTCTCGCCCGAGCCGAGTCCCGAGCGTTGCAAGGCGTTGTGGGTGCTCTCCTACATCCACAGCGCCCAGGGCGACATCACCGGCGCCATCGCGGCGGCCGAACAGTGCAGCGCGGACGCGGTGCGCGTCGGCGACTCGGGCGCGGTGATCCTGGCCACCAAGATGCTCGGCACGGCCGCCTTCCTCCAGAACGACCTGCACAAGGCCAGCGCGCTGCTCGGCGTCGCCATCGAGTTCCACAAGAGCGGCCGGGAGCTGAACCCCGGTCTGCTGCCCTCGATCGTCGAGCTGTCGATGGTGCTGCTCATGCAGGGTGACCCCGGCGAGGCCGAGACACTGCTGCGCGACTGCATCACCGTGTGCACCCAGCGCGGTGAGCTGTGGCTGCGTTCCTACGCCATCTACGCGCTGGCCAGCGTCCACCAGGCGATGGGCCAGACCACCGAGGCCATGACGAACGCGCGTGAGGCGCTGCGTCTCAAGCGTTACTTCCACGACGTCCTGGGCATCGGCCTGGCGATCGAGGTGGTCGCCAGGCAGGCGCTTGAGGCCGGTCAGCCGGAGCTGGCCTCGCGCCTGATGGGCGGTGGCCAGGCGAACTGGCGCACGTTCGGGATGCCCCAGCTCGGTTCGCCCTTCTTCAACGCCGAGCACGACCGCTGCGTCAAGGAGTGCAAGAGCCTGCTGGGTGAGCAGGAGCACGAGAAGGCCTTCGCCGCGGGCAAGAAGCTGGGTCTGGAGGAGCTGATCGAGCTCGCACTCGGAGAGCAGGAGAGCGACGACCGGCTCCCCCAGGACTGAGCGCTCGGTTCACTCCTCGGCGATCCGCTGCCGCCAGGCCATCGTGTAGCGGGAACTGGTCAGTGAGTAGTCGACGCTTCCGCTGATCCAGAACTCCAGGCCGCGCACGTACGCGTGCACCGCCTCCGAGCCGAGTGCCTCCAGCGTGGGGCGCCGCTCGATCATGTCGGTTATGGCCTTGTTGCGCATCATGCCGATCCGCTCCATCGCGGCCTGCCTGGAGACCCCGCCGTGTACGGCCAGCACGTTCACCAGGTTGTTCCTGGCGTTGCCGCTCTCGCTCTCCTTGGCGTAGGAGATGAGGTCGTTGTCCCACACGACGACGTCGTTGGCGCTCTCGGTGATCGCGCGCACGGCGGGGTGCCGCCACTCGGCGGGGGTCAGGCGATGGCCCGCGGCGATGTCGATCAGGGCGAAGACCGTGAGCATGGCACCGGTCCTGCGCCGCATGAACAGGTAGTCCTCGATGGAGGGGACCACCTCGTCCTCACGGTTGGCCGCCTCCCAGACCTGCGCGAAGAGGTAGTCCTTCGTGACGGAGCACCAGCGGTCGAGCTGGTCGCCGTCGGCGTGCGCGGAGATCCTGTTCTTGATCTCCAGCAGCATCCTGGCGAATCTGTCGTCGACCTCGTATCCACCGTCCAGTCCTTCGAGGACGGCGTAGAACTGGGGCAGCGCGCGGGCTATCTCGGCGGCTCTGCGGTCGGACTCGCAGAAGGCGTCGTCGAAGGCGAACAGCCACACGCACCAGTCGGTCACCAGGCGGAGCAGGTCGTGCTCCGCGTAGGGGTAGGTCCGGCCACCCAGCCAGCCGTACCTCGCCTGTCTGTAGCGCTCGACCGTTTCGGCGTCCTTGAGCATTCCCGAGGCGATGAGCCAGTCCAGGGTCTCCCGGTCGACTCTCTCGACGTGGGGACTCACCTCACTCGGGAAGGGGCAGGGCAGCGGGGGGATGTGCAGACGCCGATCGGACTGAGGTGTAGTAGTAGTTCCCACCTGTCAAGGATCCCCGAACGCCACATGATTTCAATATGTCGCCATATAGGAGACATCACTAATCAGGGTAACGTTCGAACCATTTCAGATACTGCTCGTGGCCGAACATCCGGGCGGTCTCCCGCGCGGACGGGGTCCCCTGGTCCGGATCGGCGCCCGCGTCCAGAAGCGCCTTGATCACCTCGGGCTCCTTCTTGAAGACCGCTCCGGACAGCGGGGTCTGGCCCCGGTCGTTCGCCCGGCCGGGATCGGCGCCGAGGGCGGTCAGCGCCCTGACGGTCTCGGCGTGGCCGTGGTAGGCGGCGAGCATCACCAGGGTGTCGCCCCTGTCGTTGGTCAGGTTGGCCGGCACCCCGGCCTCGACGTACGCGCGGAGTCTGTCGGTCTCACCAGCCCTGGCCAGGTCGAACAGGCGGGTGGCGAACTCCTCCAGCTCAGGGTCGGACTGCATGGGAACCATTCTGCCCCGGTAGGGTTCCCAGTGATCGCCGGGGTGCGTGGAATTCACCGGACGGCCCAGGGGTTCATGCTGTGGAGAGACGACCGACGAAAGGCTGGGAGACGGTGTTCGACCCGACGGATCTCTACCGGCTCAGCGGAGAGATCCCTGAACTGACCGATCCGGTGCTTCTCTACCACTTCGACGGGTTCGTAGACGCGGGCGGCGCCGGACGGCTCGCCCTCGGTCACCTGCTGGGCGAGCTTGAGCACCGCGTCGTGGCCACGTTCGACGTGGACCGCCTGCTCGACTACCGGTCCCGGCGCCCGATCATGACCTTCGACACCGACCGCTGGGTGTCCGTGGAGAGCCACGAGCTCGCCCTGCACCTGGTCCACGACACGACGGGAACCCCGTTCCTGCTGCTCACCGGCCCCGAGCCGGACCGCGAGTGGGAGCTGTTCACCGAGGCCGTCGGCACGCTCGTCACCAGGCTCGGCATCGGCAGGCTGGTGACCCTGCACGGCATCCCGATGGCCGTGCCGCACACCCGTCCGCTCGGGATCACCGGCCACGCCAGCCGTCCCGAGCTGGTCTCCGGCCACAACAGCGCCTTCGGCAGGGTCCAGGTCCCCGGGAGCGCGGCCGCGCTGGTGGAGTTCCGGCTCGGCGCCCGGGGGCACGACACCCTGGGTTACGCCGTGCACGTCCCGCACTACCTCGCCCAGGCGGAGTACCCCGCGGCGGCCCTGACGGCGCTGGAGGCGGTCACCAGGAGCACCGGCCTGGTGTTCCCGCTGGACGGCCTGCGTGAGGCGGCGGCCAGGACCGACAGCGAGATCGCCGAGCAGATCAGCGCCTCCGAGGAGCTCTCGACGGCCATCACCGGCCTGGAGCAGCAGTACGACGCCTTCGCGGCGGGCGCGCAGCGCGAGAACCTGATGGCCGAGTCCTCCGAGATGCCGACCGGCGACGAGCTCGCCGCCCAGTTCGAGGCCTTCCTCGCCGAGCGTGACGAGCAGCGCGGTGACTGACCGGGCCCGGCGGGTGCCCGGCGATGGGTGAGACGGTGCCCGCCCTGCGCGTCGGTCTCGCCGGGTACGGCGTCGCCGGGGCGCTCTTCCACGCCCCGCTGATCGCCGCGACCCCCGGCCTGAGCCTGTCCGCCGTGGTGACACGCTCTCCGGAACGGGCCGCCGAGGTCGCCAGGAAGTACGGCGCGCGGGCGGTCGGCGACGCCGCGGAACTGTGGGGCGTCTGCGACCTGGTGGTGGTCGCCTCCCCCAACCGCACCCACGTCCCGCTGGCCGAGGCGGCGCTGCGCGCGGGGGTGCCGGTCGTGGTCGACAAGCCGCTGGCGGCGACCGCGGCGCAGGCCCGGGGGCTGGCGGAGCTGGCGCGTGAGCGCGGCCTGATGCTGACCGTGTTCCAGAACCGGCGCTGGGACGGCGACTTCCTGACGATCCGGCGGCTGCTGTCGTCGGGGGAGCTCGGCACGGTGAACCGCCTGGAGTCCCGGTTCGAGCGGTGGCGGCCCGTGCCGAAGGGCGGCTGGCGTGAGTCGGGCGGCGCCGAGGAGGTGGGTGGCCTGCTGTACGACCTCGGCAGCCATCTGGTGGACCAGGCGCTGAGCCTGCTCGGCCCGGTGACGCGTGTCTACGCCGAGTCCGACGCCCGGCGGCCCGGGGTCGCCGCCGACGACGACACCTTCGTCGCGCTGACGCACCTCTCGGGCGCCCGCTCCCATCTGTGGATGAGCGCGCTCTCGCCCATGCCCGGCCCGCGTTTCCTGGTCGCGGGCTCACGGGCCGGATACTCCAAGCACGGTCTCGACGTGCAGGAGGAACGGCTGCGCGCCGGGCTCTCCCCGAGCGTCCCCGGCTTCGGTGACGAACCGCCGCAGCGGTGGGGCACGATGGGGGCCGGTGACGACCTCCATCCGGTCCGCACCGAACCCGGCGCCTATCTCGACTTCTACCGTGGCGTCGTGGCGAGCCTGCGCGAGGGGGCGCCCGCGCCGGTCGACCCCGAGGAGGCGATCGAGACCCTCACCGTCCTTGAGGCCGCCCGCCGCTCGGCCACGGAGGGCCTGGTCGTCGGGCTCTAGTCCCGCAGGCGTGCGCGCAGGGCTCCGGTGTCGTCCTCGTTCCACCCCTGGGCGCCCAGCCAGGTCAGCGGGCCGCCGAACCGGTTGTCGAGCACGTCGAGGAACTGCTGGATGTACTCCGCGCGCGGCCGGTGGTCGGAGTCCGGACGGGAGTCGAGGTCGGCACGGTAGGTGGGGCTGGAACGCAGGCGCGCCAGGATGTGGTCGATGCGGTCGCCGGTGGCGACGTAGTCGGCGACGATCGCCTCCCGGGTGACCCCGGCGACCTCAAGGGCGAGGGCGGTGACCACGCCGGTGCGGTCCTTGCCCGCCGCGCAGTGCACGATGGCGGCGCCGTCGTCGTGGGCCAGGGCCCGCAGCGCGGCCACGACCGAGTCGGGGCGCTCGCGAAGGTAGCCGTAGTAGTAGCCGGTCACCCGCAGCTCGGCGAGGGTGTCCTCGTCCATCTCCTGCCAGGGAAGCACCCGGTCCGCGTCGATCCTGTCGGCGTCGACGTCGGTGTTCACGCCGCCCTCGGCGAAGAGGGTGAGATGGTGGATGCTCACCTCGGGGAAGCGGGTGAGCGGTCCAGGGCCCTCCAGGGTCACCTCGGCCACCGAGCGCAGGTCGACGACGTGGCGAAGCCCGAGGTCGCCGACGAGCAGGCCGAGGTCGCGTTCCGTCAGCGCCTGCAGGTTGTCCGACCGGTACACCCGGCCGAAGCGTGTGGTCCCGCCGTCCTTCGTCGCGAGCCCGCCGAGGTCGCGCACGTTGACGGCACCTTCAAGATGAATCCATCGCGTCAGTTCGTTCATCACTGCTGAGCTTATACGTCAAGGTATGACCAAGCAGTGAACGTCTGGGGCAGATTGCCGCAAATGACAACCCCCATTGGGCGATGCCCTTTCCCGGGATACCGTCGCGCCGTATACCGCCCTCAGGAGGTCGCCTGCCCCAGGCACTCCTGCGCCCTGCGGAGGAGTTCGAGCACCCGGCCCACACCTCCCTGGTTGCCGAGGCTGCGGTAGATGTCCTGGGCCTGTTCGAGCAGGGGCAGGGCCGCCTCGCAGTCGCCCGCCTCCAGGTGCGTCTCGCCGAGGTAGCGCAGGCTCCTGGCCATCCACCAGCGGTCGCCCAGTTCCTCGAACTGCCGTACGGCCCGCGTCAGCGCCTGCTGCGCCTCCCCGGTACGGCCCAGCCTGCCGTGGGCGCGTCCCGCGGAAAGCTCGGCCCTGGCCACGCCCCAGGAGTCGCCGAGCGCGGTCAGCATCTCGGCGGCCCGCCGTACGTAGATCAGCTCGCGCAGTCCGTTGGCCGGGTTGCCCACCTCGCCGGCCGCGCGCAGGCACCTGGCCTCCTCCCACAGCTCTCCGCGCAGCCGGAACATCTCCGCGGCCCGGTCCAGGCTGAACCCGGCCCGGGTGAAGTTCTCCCCTGCGGCCTTGGCCTCTCCCTGGCTCTCCAGCGCCCGCGCGGTCGCGCCGAGCACCTCGCCGTAGACACGCAGGGTCTGCGCCTCCGAGTAGCGGTTACGGTCGTGCTGGAAGACCGCCAGGGCGTCCTCAAGCGGCTCTGCGGCCTCCTCCGGCCTGCGCTGGGCGAGTCTGAGCTCGGCCAGGTTGCGCTGACTCCTGGCCGTCCACCAGCGGTCGTCCTCCGCCTTGAACGCGGCGATCGCCTCGTTCAGGTAGCCCTGGGCCCGGTCGAGGTTGCCGTCGTTGAACAGGGTCATGCCGACCGAGCGCATCGCCCGCGCCGCCCACCACGACTCCCCCAGCTCGGTGAAGATGTCCAGTGCCCTCTCGGCGTCCTGCCTGGCGCTGTCGCGGCCGCCCTGCCCGCCGGCGACCGCGGCCCGGTCCAGCAGCGCGATGCCCAGGGCCCGCCGGTCGTCCAGCCGGGTCGCGGCCTCGCAGACGATCTCGGCGACCGCGCGCCAGTCGGACCAGTAGGCCCGCAGCGAGTGACACAGCGAGCAGAAGGCACGGCCCAGGCTCCAGGCCAGCTCCCACATCTCCAGGCTCTTCGCCTGGTGGATCATGGCGACCAGGGTGCGGCGCTCGGCGTTGAGCCAGTCGGCGGCCGAGGCCTGGGTCAGCTCACCCGAGACGGCCAGGTCCGCCCGCCTGCCGCTGCGGCCCCAGTCCTGCGGCCACCGGGCCACCGCGGCGCCCTCGGCCCGGCGTCGGTAACCGGACAGCACCCGTTCGATGGCCGCCCTTCTCTGCACGTCGTCGTCGCGGGCGAAGGTCACCTCGCGGGCGAAGATCCGGACCAGGTCGTGCAGGCGGTAGCGCATCGCGCCGGAGAAGTCGACGCCTGCGGAGTCGGCGAGCTGGGCGTCGATGAGCGCCTCAAGCTGGTCGGCCCCCTCAAGCTCCGAGGCCGCCAGCAGCTCTCCGGGCACCCAGCCGGGCACGTCGGGGGCGGTGAGCAGGCTGAGCATGCGCAGCAGGCGGCGCTGGATGCCGGTGCAGTCGTCGTAGCTGAGCTGGAGCGAGGCCCGCACGCTCCGGTCCTGCCCGCCGCGCAGTTCGAGCTGGTCCAGGCGGCGCCGTTCGTCCCTGAGGCGGTCGGCCAGCTGGCGCAGGGTCCAGTTCTCCCGGGTGGCCAGGCGCCCGCCGCAGATGCTGATGGCCAGCGGGAGGTGGTCGCACATCCGTACGATCTCGTCGGCCGCCTCAAGGTCGGCGGCGACCCGCTCGCCTCCGGCCAGCCTGGCCAGCAGTTCGACGCCCTGCGCCGAGCTGAACACCGACAGCTGTTTGTCGTAGGCGTTGAGCAGGAACAGCGGGTTCCTGGAGGTGACCATGACCACGCATCCGGGGTCGGCCGGGATCAGGTCCCTGACCTGGCTCGCCTCCTGGGCGTTGTCCAGGCCGATCAGGATGCGCTTGCCCTTGGTCCAGGTCAGCCAGAGCCTGCGCAGCTCGGTCAGGCCCCCGGGGTCGGTGGTCAGCCGCACGCCCAGCGCGCGCAGGAAGCCGATCAGCACCTCCTCCGGGCGGACCGGCGCCTCGATCGTGCCGCGCAGGTCGGCGTGGAGCCTCCCGTCGGGGAAGCGGTCGGCGACCTCCTGGCCGAACCTGGCGATGAGCGCGGACTTGCCCACCCCGCCTCTGCCGTACACCGAGATGACCAGCGGCGCGAGGGGCTCGGTGCGGGAGCGGTCGCGGTGGCGTTCGGTGAACACCCGGCGCAGTTCGGCCAGTGACTCCACGCGCCCGGTGAAGTGCGCCGGCCTCGGCGGCCACTGGTCGGGCGGGCGCCAGAACGCCCCGTCGTCCGCGACGGTCTCCTCCCGGCGCGGTCTTGAGGTCGCCCAGGCGATCGCCCCGGCCAGCATGCCGGAGACCATGACGATCGCGGCCCTCCACCACGGTGAGAGGGAGACCACGTCCGGCAGCGCCGTCAGGACGCTGGCGCCGGTGGCGGCGATCGCCAGCGCCGCCGGGGCCGCCAGCGGTATCCGTCGCCTCGGCGAGGCGGTGTCACGACGAGCAGGCACCTTCGGCGGACCGGGCATTCACACCCTCCGGAGAGAAGCACACCACGGCGCGGCCCCCCGACTCAGCCGACGCGTCGTCTCTGCCTCGATTCAACCAGACACCCGGCGGACGGGGGCGCCCACCGAGGGACTGATCATCCGATAGAGCGATATCTCGGAAAATTGATGATTTATCACTGTGCAGCGGAACACAGAGGCCTCCTCGCGAGAGCCCTCTCGCGAGGAGGCCGTGGGGTGGTCAGGTCACAGGCCGACCACGTGACAGGTCGCCCTGGCGGTCTTGGACGGGTCGCTCTCCGAGGTCGCGGTCAGCGTGACCTTGGCCAGGCGCGAGCCGCCCGAGGCCCGCTGGGCGTTGACGGCCACGAGGGTCCGGTCGCCGAAGCCGGCGGTCGCGAGCTGGTTGGGCAGCGTGGCCGTCCAGCCCCTGCCCTCGACGCTCGCCGACAGGCGGTAGACGTCCTCACCGAGGTAGGCGCTCACGTCCTCGGGGTGGCTCCCCTGGGCGGGAGCCTTCCTGCCGGTGTTGAACAGCGGGAAGCGGCAGGTGGACAGTCCCCGGTCCGTGGGCAGCCCGGCCGCGGGCAGCAGCCGTACCCCGCGCTTCTGGGGACCGGCGCCGTCCAGGGAGCGGATCGCCACCGTGTAGGACAGGACGCCCTTGCGGTCGCGCTCCACGTCGAGGACGTAGAAGTGGAGCCGGTTGGCCTGGTCCACGTACTCGAACTCGGAGCCCGAGTCGCTGCCCGCGTGGAACAGGGCGTCCGACAGCTGACGGTAGTCGCCGATCGTGATGGGTACGGCGGTGCCGTCCGGCAGGACGTAGTCGGTCATCCCGATGTCCTGCGGGTTGGCGTCCACGACCCACTCGAAGGGCGCGCTGTCCACGTTCTTGGTCTTGGCCAGCAGCACACCCGAGTCGGGGGTGAAGGAGTCGGCGCCCATCCGGTCGACGACCTCGACGGTGTAGTTGTCGTAGCCGCCGCCGTCGCAGAACGGGTCCTTCGTGACGTCGCAGGCGGGGCTCCGGTCTCCGGTGCCGAAGGCGATGTTGACGCCGGACAGGTCACGCGGCCCGGGCTGTACGGCTCGCGCGGTCACCCTGGCCACGACGAGACCCGACTGGGCCAGGGCGTCGCGGGACAGGCGCAGCACGTTCCGCTCGTCGACCATCTCCAGCTTGATCTTGTTGCGGAGCATGTGCTGGGCGCCCATGGAGCCACCCGAGGTCGGCGGGATCAGCCAGCGGCTGTGCGGTCCGCCGGGGCCGTTGAAGCTGCCCCGGCTGAGCATCTCCCAGACACCGGTGTAGGCGCGGCGCGGCGGCACCCCGAACGGGTTGTTGTAGTTGTCGCCGATGCCGAGGATGTGGCTGAACTCGTGGGCGTAGACGCCCTGCCCGGAGCTCTCCGCCTGGGTCGAGGAGCCGCCTCCGGCGTTGGGCCAGATGGAGGAGGCCGACGCCCAGGAGGTCCAGTCCACGTAGCGGGTCCTCGCCCAGTTGGGCAGCGCGGCATCGGGCGGGCCGAAGTCGTCGGTCACCGCCTCCTTGGTCGGGAACTTGATCGACCCGAACTCCTGCCAGGTGGCCGACTCGTCCTGACCGGCGCTCAGGTAGAAGACGAAGTCGAAGCCCGCGGGGACATCCTGTCCCTCGGCCGAGGTCCAGGCGGCCCGCCCGTCGGTCCTGATGTTCTTGTTGCAGGTCGCCCCGGCCGGGCAGCCGGTGCCGCTCTGGAACTCCATGCCGTACTCGTACGACTTGCCGGGCATCTCGTACGGGCCGAATGCGGTCAGGTCGACGCCGTAGCGCCCGCCGGAGTCCTCCATCCAGTATTCGTGAATGGTGTGTCCCCGGTTGAGCTGGTTCGGGGTGTTGAGGAAGTCCTTGTAGAACTGGGCGACCTTGTCACGCGGGACGTCGTGGGCCTCGGCGCTGGGGTTCCTGAAGACGGTCGAGCCCTTGGGCTGGGTGACCACGAACGGCTGGTTGGCGTAGTCGAGCAGGACGAGCGCGCCGCGGAAGGTCCGCTTCGAGCCCTTGACCGAGGGGTCGGCCCACTTGGTCCCCGGCGGCTTGCGGTAGTCGGCCCACGTCATGTGGTCCGGGTTCTTCCAGTTCTGCGGGTCGATGGGCGGCGGTCCGGTGGGCCTGCCGCGTAGCGCGGTGGCACCGCCGGGTTCGTCCTGCTGCCACGGCTGGGTCTGGGGCCACTGGTCGAGGCGCCACGGGTGCTCGGGGTCGGGCGACGGATCGGCGGAGGCGGGGGCCGCGGCGAGTCCGATCGGGAGCAGCACGACGGCCGCGATCAACGCTTTCAGTAACCTGGGGGGACGAGTCACGACAAATGACGCTATAGATCGCTTTCGCGCCGATCAATCGACTTCTGTAGGAAGGTCGTCTGTCAGGTGTAGGAAGATAATCTCCCACACTTCGTCGGCGCGGCCGTTTGAGATCATCAGGTCGCTAGACTTAATCTCTCTTAAAGGGACAAACACCCAGGAGTGCCTATGCCCACGCCCGCCGGCCACGTCGCCGGTGCGCGTGCGCTTCCGGCGGTCGCCATCCACACCGCGCCGCTCGTCCTGCCGCTCTGCCGGCCTCCCGTGGAGGACGGCGCCGTCGTGGTCAGGGGAAACCGCGTGCTGCGAGCCGGACCGCGCGGAGAGATCGAGAGCGCCTTCCCCGGCGTCGCCCCCACCCGCTGGCCGGGCATGATCGTCCCCGGTCTGGTCGACGCCCATCTCAGACTCGACCGCGCCTACGGCCCCGCCTTCGCCCACGGCGTCACCGCGGTCGCCGGTGTCGCGAACGACCTGGACTCCGCCTCCGCCTTCGGCGCGACCGGCATGGCGGCATCACCTACCTGGAGACACACTGCCCGGACGAGGGCACCTGGGAGCGTGAGGGACGCGACCGGCTGATCACCGCCATCCGCGAGGTCGACCACCCGGGGACCGTCGGCATCGCCGCCCACTCCCCCGACCCGGTCGTCATGGAGGACCTGGCCATCCTGTCGCGGACGTTCGGCCTGCGCCTGCACATCGAGCTCGGCCGCCATCCGCTGATCTTCCTCGACGAGGTCGGGGCGCTGGGACCCGGCTGCCATGTCGCGATCTCCATGCCGCTCGACGAGGCCGACCGCAAACTCCTGCGGGTCAGGGGTACGGCGGTGGCCATCTCCTCCCCCTTCGCCGCCGAGGGGCTGCTCGGCGGCGACGAGGCGATCGCCTTCGGCACCAGGACCGGCGGCGACCCGCTGACCCTGGCCAGGGCGCTGCTGCGCGAGGCCCCCATGGCACGCCGGGAGGAGCTGGCCCGGATCCTCGTCGAGGCGGCGACCACGGGCGGGGCCAGGGCGCTCGGCATGGCCAACGGCCCGCACCGCATCGGCTGCCTCGACCAGGGGAGCCGCGCCGACTTCTCCGTCTTCGCGGTCGAGGCGAGCGCCCGCACGGCCTACACCGCCCTGCTCGGTCAGGGGGCGGGCCGCTGCGTGGCCACCTTCGTCGGCGGCCGTCCCCGCTGGCGTCTCACCGAGGGGACGGAAGGCGCGGAGACCACGAGACGTCTGGCCTGATCCCGGGTCCGGGGCATGCGCCCGCGTAGGCTTCCCGGTGTCAGGCTTCTCCTCCCCTACCGAGAGCGATCAACGTGCACCAGAACGGGAAGCGCTTCGACGACATGCTTGCGGAGAGCATCCGGTCCCTCTCCTCGCCGGAGAACCAGGGGGACCCGCTTCAGGGCAGTGGCCGGGCGGCGGACGGCCAGGTGGGCGTCCTGGTCGGCCCCGACGGGCGACTGGCCGCGCTGAACCTCAATCCGCGGGTCATGCGGATGGCCTCCGAGGACCTCGCGCGGGAGATCCTCACCGCGGTGAACGCGGCCCTCGACGACCTCCGCGCGAACATTCCCGGCCTGGACCCCGCGGCGATCCCGGACCCCGGAAGGCTCGCCGAGAGCCTTGAGGACGTTCACGCCGATGTGACGCGCCGCCTGGACGAGTTCGCCTCGGGGATCGAGTCCACCGTACGGCGCCTGGAGGAGCGATGACCGCGGACCACGGAGTGGACGTCTCGCACGCGGACCTCCGGAGTACGGGCACGGGGCTCTCCGGCACCGGCACGAGCCAGTTGGAGGAGGTCCGGGCCCTGCGCGCCTACCTTGAGGGAGAGGGCGACCCCTGGGGGGAGGACATGATGGGCAGCATGGTCGGTGCGGCCTATCACGCGGTGACCCGGCACGCGCTGGAGGTCTACGAGTCGCTGGCGGAGCGTCACGTGACGACGGGCGACGGCGCCGAGTTCATGGCCGTGAGCTACCGCTCGGCGGAGCAGCGGAGCGAGGAGGAGGTCGACCGGATCACGCGGGCCGTCTGAACGCCTCCTGAACGCCGCGGCCGCCAGCCCGGGAGGCGTCAGCGACGCAGGTCGGCGGGGGGCAGTATCACGCCGGCCGGCCCCGAGGGATTGATCGCGACACCGACGTCCACCGGCAGCAGCGCGACCAGGTCGCCGCCGCGGATCGGCTGCCAGCCCGTCGCGCCCTCCGGGAACTCGCCGGGCAGGTGGGTGTGGGCCGTGTAGGCGAACACCGCCCGGCCCTCACCCGTGTCGAACACCGGAACGCCTCCGTCGGGACCGGCGGCCACGATCACCTCGGCCTCCCTGAGCAGGGGGACGATCCTCTCCCCCGTCTCGTAGCCGGTCGCGCTGAGCTGGACGGCCGCGTCCAGGGGGTCGGACGGCTCGGGATAGCCGAGCGCCACCGGAGAGGGCCGGTAGTTCGGGTTGTGGCGGAACTCCCCGGTGATCTCACCCCGCTCGTCGGCCCGCCACGCGCCGACGACACCGTACGGCGGCACCTCGCCGCCGGGATCGAAGAAGGGGTCGATCGCGTACAGCCACGTCCCGGGACTGCGCCGCGCCTGGGCCCTCAGCTCGTCGGTGAGCGGCGGGGGCGGCGGGACATCGTTCACTCAAATCCTCCTGATCATGCCTGAGAGTAGCCGGGATAGGGATCGAAGTGGGGATTGGGGATGAAGTTCTCCGGCGTCTTCGGCACCCCTTCCGGCCAGGCGCCGGAGACGTAGCGCCGGTGCACGCCGCCGGGAAAGGCGATCTCCTGCTCGTGGTGCAGGCGGGCGCTGCCCGTGGAGAAGGTGCGGTTGGCGTCGATCCCGCCGGGGGCGTCCACCTCGTAGGTGTAACGGCGGGGCAGGACGTTGTCGATGTCCCGGCGCGTGCTGGTCCCCACGAAGGCGGAGTCGGCCCCTCTGTGCACGTAGTCGTCCAGGTCGGTCATGGACGGGTCCCGGGGGTGGAATCCCTGCTCGAACACCTCCTCCGGTGACCTGTTGTCGGCCCGGTAGAGCGGCTCGCGATCCCTGCGCCATATCGGATAGGGGGTGATCTTCTTGACGTCGACGCTCTTGTCCGCGGCGGCCTCCAGGTAGTTGTCCGGGCCGCGCGGAGGCGTGGGCGGACGCTGCGGGCGCTTCGGCGGCAGGGGCGGCACGGCCCCTGCCCGCTCGGCCGGCTTCCGCAGGAGCGTGGAGGCCCGTTTGAAGAGGCGGAGCGCGCTCCGTTCAAGCAGCTCGACCACTTTACGGATGATCTGCCGTACGGCCAGGCGGGCGCCGCCCACGAGGGCGGGCACGGCCGTCAGGGAGACCCCGGCCGTGGGCCCCGAGGCCGCGGCGAGCCGGTACAGGTTCTGCGCGAGCCGTACGGCGACGGCGATCAGCGACACCTTCGTGGCGAGCACGGCCATGGCGGAGATCTGCTGGGCGGAGCCGATGAGCATGGCGGCGGCGATCGCGTCGCCGGACCGGTCCGAGGTGTCCCGCCAGTCCTGGTCGAACGCCTCGATGTCGTCGCCGTCGTTGCGGAACGTGGTCCGGGCGACGTACGCGTCGGCGGCCGAGGAGTTACGGCTCGTCGTCGTCGCGAACGCGATCCACCGCTGTCCGGACGCGTAGAGCCTGTCCTCGTCGGCCACCGGCCAGGACCCGACAAGGTTGAGGACGGCGGCGAGTTCGGGCGGCGGTTGCAGTGCCACGGTGATCTACGAACCCGGCGACCGGCACACGTCGCTGACATGCCGCATGAGATCGGCCTCCTCGCCGAACGCCTTTTCTCGACTCCCACCGATCCGGCGACGGCGGTTCCTGGCCGCGGGACGGACGATTTCCTTGATCCTATCCGGTGACGACACCGGACCACGGCCTCAGGCCGGACGGCTCTCCACCAGGCTCAGCAGCTCCCTGAGCTGCTCCTGCTGCTCAGGGGTGAGGACCGAGAACAACTCCTCCGCCGCCTGCCTGCGCGCCTCGCGGACCTGCTCGTGACGGACCCTGCCCTCCGGTGTGAGCGTCAGGAGAGTCGATCTGCGGTTGGCCGGATCGACCTCGCGCCGCACCAGGCCCATCTCCTCAAGCGCGTCCACGACCGGGGTCACCGAGCGCGGCACGATCTTGAGTGTGTCGGCGAGCTGCACCATCCTGAGCGGCGGCTCGGCCTCGGCGATCACCCACAGCGCCCGCACCTGTCCCGGTGTCAGGCCCAGCGGGCCGAACCGCGCGCCGTACCCCCGGCGCAGCCGACGGCCGACTCCTCGCAGCAGCTCGGCCAGTTCCGTCTCCACCCCATGAACTTATCTCATTGTCCCCGATGGTGAATATGAGCTAACCTCTGTTTGAGTCAACATCAGAAAGAGGTTGCATGCCCGAACGAACCAAAGACCCCCTTTCCACCGAAGAACCCGACATGGCCGACGAACCCCGCGCGCCGCTGCGGCGCATCGTCACCCTGTTCCGCCCCTACCGGGGCCGCCTGGCCGTGGTCGGCGCCCTCATCGCCCTGTCCTCGGTCGTCTCGCTCGCCTCGCCGTTCATGCTGCGCGAGGTGCTCGACGACGCCATCCCCAACCACAGGACCGGTCTGCTGGTGCTGCTGGTGCTCGGCATGATCACGGTCGCCGTCGCCACCAGCGTCCTCGACGTCGTACAGACCCTGATGTCGAACACCGTCGGCCAGCGCGTCATGCACGACCTGCGCACCGGCGTCTACGCGCACCTGCAGCGCATGTCCCTGGCCTTCTTCACCAGGACCCGCACCGGCGAGGTGCAGTCGCGCATCGCCAACGACATCGGCGGCATGCAGTCGGTGGTCACCTCGACCACCGCCTCGATCGTCTCCAACCTGACCACCGTGATCGCGACGATCATCGCCATGGTCGCGCTCGACTGGCGGCTGACCCTCGTCTCGCTCCTGCTGATGCCGGTCTTCGTGTGGATCAGCCGCAAGGTCGGCCGGGAGCGCAGGAAGATCTCCTCGGAGCGGCAGCGCAAACTGGCCGCCCTCTCCTCGATGGTCCAGGAGTCGCTGTCGGTCAGCGGCATCCTGCTCGGCCGCACGATGGGCCAGTCCCCCGAGCTGACCGGCCGGTTCACCACCGCCTCCGACGAACTGGCCACCCTGGGGGTCCGCTCCAGCATGGCCGGGCGCTGGCGGCAGTCGACCATCCAGATCGTCCTGTCGGCGATGCCCGCGGTGATCTACCTGGCCGCCGGGCTGGCCTCGACGGTCTCCATCGGCACGGTCGTCGCCTTCACCACCCTGCAGATGAGCCTGTTCCGGCCCGCCGTTTCACTGCTGCGGCTCGGCGTGGACGTGCAGAGCTCCCTGGCGCTGTTCGGCCGTGTCTTCGAGTATCTCGACCTGCCCGTGGACATCACCCCCGGGACCGGGACGCTGAAGGACGTGCGCGGCGAGGTGCGCTTCGAGCACGTGGACTTCTCCTACGCCGCCCCCGGCTCCGGCGCCGAGGTCACCCCGACGTTGTCGGACGTGGACATCACCGTACCCGCGGGCACGACCCTGGCCGTGGTCGGCGAGACCGGCTCGGGCAAGACGACGCTGAGCTACCTGCCGCCCCGGCTGTACGACGTGACCGGCGGCAGGGTGACCGTGGACGGCGTGGACGTGCGGGAACTGAGCTTCGAGACGCTGGCCGAGGTCGTCGGCGTGGTCTCCCAGGAGACCTACCTCTTCCACTCCTCGATCGCCGACAACCTCCGCTTCGCCAAGCCGTCGGCGACCGACGAGGAACTGGCCGAGGCGGCGCGCGCCGCCCGCATCCACGACCACATCATGTCACTGCCCGACGGCTACGAGACGGTCGTCGGCGAGCGCGGCCACCGCTTCTCCGGGGGCGAGAAGCAGCGCCTGGCCATCGCCCGCACGCTGCTGCGCGACCCGCCCGTGCTGATCCTCGACGAGGCGACCAGCGCCCTGGACACCCGCACCGAGCGCGCCGTCCAGGAGGCCCTGGACGCCCTGTCGCGGGGCCGTACGACGATCACCATCGCCCACCGCCTTTCGACCGTCCGCGACGCGGACCAGATCGTGGTCCTCGACCACGGACGCGTCGCCGAGCGGGGCACCCACGAGGAACTGCTGGCCGCCGGCGGCCACTACGCCGCCCTCGTACGGCGTGACGCCGCCCTGACGCCCGCCTGATCGGCCTCATCGGCCTGATCGGAAAACGCTCTCCGAGCCCGTTTATCCCGGTCATCGCGGGTAGCCCTGTCTCCTGCGCAACCCATGATCGGTGAGGAGGGGCGGACATGACCGTCGAGAGCCTGTGGACCTACCGTGCCGGTGTCTTCGAGGACGAGAGCCTGAGTGTGATCGGCTTCGACGTCGAGGCCGTCGACGGGGTGATCGGCACCGTCGACGAGGAGAGCAACGTGGCCGGGGACAGCTTCGTGGTCGTGGACGTCGGCTTCTGGAGCTTCGGCAGGAGGGTCCTGCTGCCCGCCGCCGCCGTCACCCGGATCGACCCGCACGCCCGCAGCGTCCACCTCGCCCTCACCAAGGAGGAGATCGAGGGGGCGCCGGAGTTCGACGAGAACACCTACCGGGCGCCCGCGTACCGCACCCGTCTCGACGACCACTACGGCCGCCTGCCCGCCGCCTGAACCGCCACGAGAGGGCCGTCCCAACCAGGACGGCCCGTCTTCGTTCCAAGCGGGGAAGTCCTAGTACTCCAGTGACACTTCGAGATCTTGAGGGGTCGGGGTCACATGGCTCGGGGTCATGGCCCTCTCGCCCGCGATTGACCCGGCGGCTCACCTGCTCAATGCCCTGAACGGCGTCATGCTCCGCCAGCAGCCGCCGCCACGGCCCCGGGGCGTCCAGCAGGAGGGGTGCGCCGGAGTCACCGGGGCGCCGGGCGGCGACTCGTACAGGACGCCGTCCGCCGGTCTGACGCTCACCCGCCTGTCCTCGGACACCTCCTCCAGCAGCTCGGCCCGCCCCTCCACGCGGACCACCAGGTGCCGCAGGCAGGCGCGCCACCAGGGGTCGGGCCACACCCCGGCGAGGAGTCCGGCAGGCACCGGCAGCCCGTTCAGCATCCATGACTCCACGGTGGCGCGGCACTCCTTTTCGTGCCCGTCCAGGTGCTCAAAGCGCCGCGAACTGCTCACCGACCGGGCCGGACCGCACGGCCCTGGGCACGGACGCCAGCAGCTGGCCGCCGGTCTTCCTGCAGCGCAGGGTCATCCCGTCCAGCGCCTGGCTCGTGGCCGCGGACGGCGCGGACTCACGTGAGGGGAATCGTCATGGCGACGACCATGTCGGCGGGCACCGACAATCGTCCCGGTCTCTAACCCCGGAGAGTGCTTGATCACGGTTTGGTGTCGCGCGACCGAATGATCTTGACGTGGGAGCACCCATGAGACGTTATTAGAACATATTTTCCCATCCCGGCAGGAGGCTCTCGTGTCCCCATCCCTGGTTCGCCGATTAGCCGCTTACTGCGGGGCCGCCGGTCTGATCACCGGCCTGCTCACCGTCACGGCCCCCGCCGCCTCGGCGGCCGGCACCATCACCGACCTCGGGGTCACCGACTCCTACACCGCCGACCTGGCCGTCGGCGGCGGCCGGGTGTTCGTTCCGGTCGGCGACCGCATCATCGTGGCCGGCACTGACGGAAACCTCACCGGCGGTGTCGTCACCGGCCTGCCCGGCGTCCAAGAGCTGGCCGTGAACGCGGACGGCACCCACCTGTACGCGGCTCTCACCGGCTCGAACGAGGTCGCCGAGATCGACACCGCGAGCCTCGCCGTCACCCGCCGGATCGACCTGTCGGCCCACCCCTGCCCGTCCACCCTGGCGTTGCTGGGCGAGCGGTTGTGGGTGGGGCACGGATGCGACAACGGCCCCGGCGGCGTCGTCGGCCTGGATCTCAGCGCGAGCGCCCCGGCGCCCGTGGCGGTCGGGGGCGAGCACCTGCGGCCTCCCGTGCTCGCGGCCGCCGGCGACACGCTCGTGGTCGGCCAGACCGCCCTGCACCACGCCGACATGCTGGTCTACGACCTCGGCGACGGCGCCCCCACGCTGCGCGGCACGATCGACGGCGAGGAGTGGCGCATCGACTCCCTGCGCGACCTCACCCTGAGCTCCGACGGCGGCACCCTGTTCAGCGCGGCCGACACCCCCGGTCACTTCACCAGGTACGACACCAGGACCCTGGCGGCGACCGGCACCTACGGCGACGGCTGGGACGGGTACCCGTCCGCCGTGGCGCTCGGCTCGGACGGCGCGTACGTCGCGGCCGGACGCCAGTGGGGCAGCACCGACCTCACCCTCTACGACGCGGCGACGGGCGCGGAGCTGTTCGCTGCCGACCAGCCGGACGCCGAACTGCTCCCGGACGGCGTCGCGTTCTCCGGCACGGACGTCTTCGCACTGCTGCGCAGCTCCACGGACCGGCTGCTGCTGTGGCGGGTGACGGGCGTCGCGCTACCGGCCACCAAGCTCACGGTGACGGCCCCCGCGGACGCGTACGCCGGCTCGCCGATCACCGTCGAGGGGCGGCTCACCCGCGCCGACGGCGAGGCGCTCGGGCTCAAGCCGCTCACGGTGATCCAGTACCTGCCCGGCTGGACGAAACTGCCGATCACCGGCGTGACGACGCGGCAGGACGGCACGTTCACCTTCCAGGACACGCCCGTCTTCGAGCTGCCGCCGTACATCGGCGAGGTGATCTACTGGGTGTTCTGGGACGGCGACGACGGCCACCGCCGCAGCAGCGCCTCCGTCACCGTGACGGTCAAGCGTGAAGCCACGCTCACCCTGACAGGGCCGCAGTCCGGCGTCGCCGGCACGGCCGTGGACCTGAGCGGCGTCCTGGCGGCGGGTGACAGGCCGCCCTCTCCGGGGTCCACGCTCACCGTGCAGCGCACCCTGTACGCCAAGGGCACCAGCGGTAAGACCGTCAAGCTTCCGCCGGTGAGGGTGAACGCCGACGGCACGTACACGTTCACCGACACGCCCGCCAACGCCGGCAGGTACAGCTACCTCGCGAGCTATGCGGGGGACGGCGGGACCGGACCGGCCCAGGCCACCCATCAGATCATCGTCAAGTGACCCGACGACCGGTGCCCGGCCGCCGGGCCGGACACCTCGGCCGGGATCCGGCGGGACTCACCAGGCCCTGACGGTTCCGGTAGCCCATGACTAATACCCCAGTGACAGTTCACGATCTTGTGGGACCGGGTCACATGGCAACGGCCACCGCGTGATCATTCGGAGTTTGTGAAGACAACCAAAGATCGTGCGGTGGCCTCACGCCACAGCGTAGGCCCTGACGACTGGATGGCCATCTTCAACGAGCCGATGACCCGAATCGCCAGCCACTTCGGCCGCGTCGAACCACGCCGCGCCGCCACTACCAGCGCAAATCCGAGCAATGATCGCGAAGTGTCACTGGAGTACTAGGCGGGGAAGTCGAACTCGCCGTCCTTGACGCCGCCGATGAACGCCTCCCACTCACCCCGCGAGTAGACGATCACCTCACCATCGGGCCGATGACTGTGCCGCACGGCCACCCGCCCGCTCCCATCCAGCAACGGCCCCGCCTCGACGCAGCTTCCGCCCATGTTGTCGCTCTTCGTGCTGATGTGCCAGGCCACCCGGGCCAGGTCCTCAGAGCTGGACATGCCCTACCTTCCACTCGCCTACCGCGACAAATCTTCCGCTGTCGCGATGATGAATTCAACTGACTCCTTGGGGCTGAGCGTGAGCTTCAGCGTCTCCTCGTACATCCGCACAAAGCTCTCACTATCCGGCGATTCTACGTAGATAGCTCCCTTCGGCGTTTCGGCATAGCCGACCCCAGGAAACCCCTCTCCCAGGGTGAAAATCCGGAACGCGCCCGTAGAGCAGGAATGCGCTCCCGCACTGAGCGGCAGGACGCGAATCTCCACATTCGGCCTGGCTGCCTGGTCGGCGAGATGGCAGAGCTGTTCCGCCTGGCATTCCCTGCCGCCGACTTCGCGGCGCAGCACCGACTCGTCGATGATCGACATGAAACGCGGCGGGTTGTCTCCGTCGAGAATCTTCTGACGCCCCATACGAAAATCGATCCAGCGGTCGATCTGCGTCTCGGCCGCGCCGCGCTCGACCGTCGAGATCACCACCCGTGCATACCGCGAAGTCTGGAACAGACCGGGCAGGATCATACTGTCGAAGCCTCGGATCTCCAGTGACCGGGACTCCAGCCAGACGAAGTCTACGAACGCCCCGGTCACCTCTCCGGCGTAGCCGTCCCACCAGCCCTTCTTCCAGACCTCCTGGCTGAGCCTGATGAACTCCTCACGACGCCTGGGGTCGGCGACGCCGTACAGGTCGAGGAGGGCGAGCAGGTCGGGGCGGCGGATGGGGTAGCCGCCCGTCTCGAAACGACTGACGGTCGCGGGGTCGCGCTGCAGGTATTCGGCGGCGTCCTTGAGAATCAGGCCATTGGCCTCACGTAGCTCCCGCAGTTGCTGACCGAGCCATTGGGAACGCAACGTGACCCATTTCGCGGCAGCCATAACCCACCTTTCCGGGCATATCCACGCAACACAAGGGGCTTTCCAAACAAAGATGCTGGACAACTTGTCGAGCGATCCCCGTGCGTGTAACTATACACACGGTAATGACAAGGTCACGCTGAATACATCACCGGGAAGCTCTCCGTCAGTCGAACGGACTCACGGCAGAGCGAAGAAAAGGGAAAGGCCGGGACGGGCTCTGCTTGAAGGGCAGCCCGTCCCGGCCTCCGACGTCGAAAGGAAGCGCTCCGTGATGGAGCACTCCACTGGTTCCGACCCCTCGATTGTCCCCCACTCCCCCGCCGGGGACGTCGGTTTCGGAGTACGCGCGTTCGCACTGGTCCAGGAGATCGACGAAGGAGCGACCGAGGTGATCGCCTACGGTCTCCAACTGCCGTGCGGTACGGCGGCCACCGTCGGCGTCGTGCAGGGTTACGGCAGGTGGCGAAGCGCCGACAGCGCCGCCAGGCGCCTGGGCCCCGACCTCGTCTGGCTGACCTGAGCCGTCAGTCCGCCGACAGGGCGCTCTCCTGGGGGCCGTCGTAGGACAGGCGGCGGTACCACTCGTTGTTCAGGCCGAGCGCCAGCATGTCGTCGGGCAGGGACAGGAGCATGGTCAGCGACCCGCCCCGCTTGACCTCGGAGTCGTGCGCGCGCATGGCCGCCAGCTTGCGTTCGGCCCACGGCCCGACGTCGAGGCGGGTGGTGATCTCCTCGTCGGGAACGCCCGGCAACGTCTGGCCCGGTTCGGGGGGCGTGCCGAACACCGCCTGCCACTGCGCGATCACGACGGAGCGCGGGAGGGTCGCCAGGTAGAGGGCGCGGGGCCGCCACGGCGTACCCGCGTCCCGGTAGAGCTGGTCGTACCCCGCCGCCTCGACCGCGGCCACGGTCACCCGGTGCGCGTGGACGTGCTCGGGGTGACCGTAGGCGCCGTATCCGTCGTAGGTGATCACGATGTCGGGCCTGAACTCCCTGATGTGCTCGACGACCCGCCCCACGGCCTCGTCGAACGGCGCCTGGCGGAAGCGCGGGGTGCCGTTCGCCAGGCCCGTGTAGCCCAGCAGCCTCGGCTTTCCCGCACCGAGGATCTCCAGGGAGCGTTCGAGCTCCTCGACCCTCTGGGGCGCGTCCGCCCCGGTGCACGTGACGACGGCGGTCGTGGCGCCCTCGTCGGCGTATCTCGCCAGGGTCCCCCCGGTCCAGATCGCCTCGTCGTCCGGATGCGCGTGCACGCACAACAACCTGAGCCCCACCGTGTATCCCCCCACTGTGAACGATCAGTAGCCGCTCATCGTAACGGGAGCTTTCGGACCAGAGGGTTATAACGGATATTTCACTGCGGGGGCGCGTAGAAGGCGGTGGTACGGCTCTCGGCCGCCCGCGCCTCGGCCTCGTCGGTGCCCGCCGCGACGCTCGCCTCGCGCCACCCCTGGCTGCTGAGCTCGATGAACCGCCTGCCCTCCTCGGAGAGCGTCCACGCCACACCCTCCCCCGGGTCGACGGCCTGCCCGGACGACAGGTGCAGGGCCAGGCCGACGAACGCCAGGTCCCAGCCGACACCGACCGCCCCGGGACCGAACTCGGCCCAGCGCTCGTCGTCGACGTGCGCGATGTGCTCCAGGGTGAAGCGCGTCCGGCCGTCGGACTCGGCGTCGAGACTGACCTCGATCCAGCTCATCCCCCCGCCGAACTCCCAGGTCGCGGTGAAGCCGTTGGGCGGGTCACACGTCTCGATCACGCCGCCCGCGTTGCCTTCGAGCTGGTAGCGGCCCTTCAGCCGCAGGTCGCCCGAGACGGGCATGAACCACCGGGGGATGCGCTCGGGGTTGGTGCAGGCGTCCCAGACGTCCTCGACGGAGGCGTCGTAGGTCTGGCTGATGACGGTGACCCGGGCCTCGCCCTCGTCGAGCACCCGGGTGCCGACGCGACGCCGTACGGCGTTGATCTGGTGGGTCGTCTCGATCATGAACTGCTCCTGTCGTCGGGAGCCGGGGACTCCGGCTCCGCCGGGTTCGCGGGAGGCTCCTGTCCGGCCAGGCGCCGCTCGCGCCTGCCCCGGGCCAGCTCGGTGGCCAGGGCGTCCAGGCGCGGAGCCCAGAAGGCGCGGAAACGGCCGAGCCAGGCGTCCAGGTCCCGCAGGGGTTCGTGCCGCACGGTGTAGAAGCGGCGGGTCCCCTCGGGACGCACGTCCGCGAAGCCGCTGTCCCGCAGCACCCTGAGGTGCTGGGAGACGGCGGGCTGTGAGATCTCGAACTCCCGCTGGATGACCGCGCACACCGCACCCGAGGTCATCTCGCCGTCGGCGAGCAGCTCCAGGATCCTGCGGCGCACCGGATCGCCCAGCACATCGAACGCGTGCACGAGAAAAAAATATCGACAGTCGCTTATATAAGTCAACTTCGATATATACGACCGGTCGGCCTGACGAGACGGACGATCGCGGGCATCGGGAACAGCAGCAGATAGAGGTTGGGGATCCACCAGGCGAGGGAGAAGTCCCCGCGCAGCGTCCAGAAGGCGACGGCCATGAGCCCCGAGGCCGAGGTCAGGACCAGGGAGACGAGCATCAGCCGTTCCGCCTCGGGCGCCCCCCGGCGCAGCAGGTGGAGGCTGAGCAGGCCGGTCGCGCTCGCGAGTAAGTCGATCCAGAGGAACGACCAGTTCCAGGAGACCATCAGCGGCTCGGTGTAGTCGGCGAAGGCCCAGGCGGCCGGGACGAGCCCCAGACCCGTGACCGAGAAGTAGACCAGGAAGCCCACGTCGGTGAGCAACATCAGCCTCTTGGTCACGGCGAAACCCTTACCGGCCACTGTCGACCACCCTGTCGATCATCTCCATGAGGTGTCCGCGGACCCGCTCGTGCAGCCCCGCCTCGGGTACGGCCAGGCCGAGCAGCCGGGCCGCCCACCAGCCGTCGACGGCCAGGCGCACGAGGGTGGCGACGGCGGGATCGACCCCGTCCTCGACGAGCCTGCGCTGCCAGGCCGCGTAGCGCTCGCGCAGCGGCGCCAGGCCCGCCGGATCGACGAGCACCCCGGCGAGCAGGGCGGCGGTGACCCGGTCGGCGGGCAGGCCCCCGGCGGGCTCCGGAGCCTCGGGGATCGTCGCGGTGACGTAGGCGCGCAGGGCGTCGCCGGGGCGTTCTCCCGCGCCGGCCAGCGCCGCGTCGAAGGCGCCGACCAGGCGCTCGACCATCCCGGCGACCAGGGCCTGTTTGGTGGGGAAGTGGTAGAACAGCCCGCCCTTGGAGACCCCGGCGCGGCGTGCGACGGCCTCCAGGGTCAGCGACTCGGCCCCCTCGGTGAGCAACACCTCGGCTGCGGCGTCGAGCAGCCGTTCCTTCGAACTCGGTCGTGGCATGCCCGAACTGTACCGGCCGACCGGTACAGTTTCCAGGGCGGGGTTTCGCCTCACAAAACGGGTAGGGCGGGAGTATGAGTGAGATGCCTCCGGACCGTGAAGGTCTGAGCGACGAGCAGGCCAACGAGGTCGAGGAGTGGACCGACGACCTCGGCTTCGAGCACGAGATCGCCCCGGACGACCCCGAGCACCGCGACACCCTCGACGAGCGGCTCTGGCGTGAGGCGCCCGACCGTCAGCACGTCCCGCGCCCGGAGGACCGCCTCGTGGCGCCGGACGAGGGGATCGGTCCCGACGAGACCTCGGAGGAGTACGCGACCGACGTCGGCCCCGACAGCGGCGACCTGTCGGCCGAGGAACGCGCGATCCACATCGAGCCGGACTGACCCGGCCCAGACCCGGGGAAAAGGAGCCCGGACTCAGGAGAGGGCTTCGACCAGCTCGGGGAAGCCGTCGACCACGTGGTCGGCCAGGACCGCCTCGGGGCTCAGCGCGTGCAGGTGGCCCCACGGACCCCGGCGGATCAGCGCCGTGCGCATGCCCGCCGTACGGGCGGGCAGGACGTCGTTGTCGAGCCGGTCGCCCACGTAGAGGATCTCCTCCGGCTCACGGCCGCAGACCTCCCCCACCCTGGCGAAGAACGCCGGCTCCGGCTTGGCCACCCCCCAGCCGTCGGAGGTGTGGATGGAGTCGACCGGAAGGTCCATCGCGACCAGCGCGTCGTAGGCCTGCGGCGGCTGGTTGCCCGCGACGACCAGCTCGTAGCCGAGGTCGCGCAACGCGGCCAGGCCGGGCCGTACGTCCGGGTAGAGGTCGTCGGCGTCGAAGTTGACCCGCAGCCCGTCCGGGTCGTCCCGCCGCCAGGCCTCCTGCTCCTTCTCAAGGTCGAAGCCGGGCCTCAGGAGCTGGAAGGCGTCCTCGAAGGACCTGCCGAGCGCGGCCATCCCGCCCAGCACGCCGAGCATGGTGAAGCGGGTGACGCCCAGCCGGTCGGCCCAGCGCGACCAGATCCGCGTCTCGTCGATGAGGGTCTCCCCCACGTCGAACACCACCGCCTTGACCACGGCCCTCCCCCTTCGATCGGCCCCGATCCTACTTTCCGTCCCGGGAACGGGCCCCGGCGCCCCGCCCGCCGTACGCCCGCCCCGGATCAGGACTCGCCGGTCAGCGGTGGCAGGGGTACTGCATCAGCCGGCTGCCCTCGACCTCCAGGCCGTTGTAGAAGTCCAGGGACCCGCACTTGGCGGTCTTCTTGTTCCTGAGGAAGAAGGCGGGCTGGCCCTCGTAGAAGGGCGGCATCCCGGCCGTGACGGACTCGGTCAGCCAGCTCTGCACCGGTGCCGTGGGCACACAGGTGTACAGCTCCAGGGGCAGCCCGTCCGCCTGCTCGTTCCCGCTGACGTCGAGGCACTTCTTGGTCTTGGAGTTCTTGTACATGACGTAGGGGACCGGGCCGTCGGGGCGCTTCACGGTCTCCCAGAGCTGCTCCTTGGGCCGGTCGGGCTTGCAATCGTTCTGCACGATCCTGGTCCCGTCGGCGGAGGCGCCGTTGTGCACGGTCATGCACTTGAAGCTGTAGGTGCTGAGCAGCCGGCCCTGGCTCTTGGTCCAGAAGCGGAAGTCGGGGCCGTAGGTGGCCGCCTGCGCCGAGACCTCGGCGGCGACCGGGGCCTCGGAGGTGGGAACGGAGGTGACCTTGAGCCCGGTGCCGGCGGCGAGGCCGTTGCCGCAACGGTTCTTGATCTCCCAGTCGGTCAGCGGCCTGCTGCGCAGCACCCAGAGGTTGTCCTTGTTCGGGTTCGGGGCGTAGATGACCTGGTCCTTGGCCTTCTCGGCGAAGCCACGGCCGTCGTCGTAGTCGGCCTTGATGTTCACGACCAGCTTGCGCACCGCGTCCCTGCTCTCGATCCAGCCGACGGACCAGCCGGGGATGCGCACGCTGACGGCCCAGCCCCGGCTCTGGGACCAGCTCCAGGTCCAGCCGAGCTTGGCGCCGACCTGCCCCTCAAGGTCACCGAACTTGCGCTTGCCGCCGATGTCGAGGCCGAAGGAGAAAGAGGTCGAGGTGGTGCTTGAGGCGTTGACGGTCGTACTTCCCCCGCTGGAGTTGCAGGCGAGAGCCACCTGGCCCACGACCTTGGGAGCGGCGTACGTCTCCGTGCCGGAGATCACATCGACCCGGCAGTCGGGCACCCAGTACAGGTAGTCGCCCTGCATCGCGGGTCTCGCGTTGGCGCAGTCCTCGGCGATCCGCGCCGGCGGGCGGTCCGCCAGGGCGGGCGTGGCGGAGACCACGACGGCGGAGACCACGGCCGCCGACATGACAAGCATGATCGCTAAGACCTTACGCACAATCGGTTTCACAATGCTCCTCAGGAAAAATAGCCAGACAATCCGGCCTTTCGGGGAGCAATGTAGAGCGCAAAGCGAGTACGACTCATGAAGCGATCATGAATGCACCACGAAACAAAGAAGATCAATCAGCTGCTCACAGCTTCTCCATCGCCTTGCGGATGCGCTTGTCGGAGATCGAGTACGGCGTGCCGAGGGTCTGGGCGAAGTAGCTGACCCTCAGCTCCTGAATCATCCACCGGATCTGCCGGACGTCGTCACCGGTACGGCGGGCGGGGGGAAGCTTCTCCACCAGCTCGTGGTACTCGTCCTCGATGTCGTGGACCCGGTGCATGCGCTCCTCGTCGCGGAAACGGTCGTCCGGCATCTTCTCCAGGCGGCGCTGGGCCCCCCTGAGATAACGCAGCAGGTCGGGCAGGCGCCGGTAGCCGGTCTCGGTGACGAACCCGTCGTGGACGAGGTCGTCCACCTGGTCGCGGATGTCCTCCACGGCCGGAGTCGAGGCTCCCTGGGGCAGCAGGGTGACGACCGTGTGCCAGACGGACAGGATGTCCCTGACCCGGTCGACCACCTCGGCCGTGGTGTCGAACAGCTCGGCGCGGACCTTGTCGTGCAGGGCGGTGAAGGCGGGGCCGTCCCAGACGGGCCCGCCGGACCTCGTCATCAGCTCGTCGACGGCGCAGGCGACGCAGTCGTCGAACAGCGCGACGGCGCCCGCGTGCGGGCTGCGGCTGAGTGCGAGCTTCGCCTGGTTGTCCAGACGGCCGAGCACCCATTTGACCGGGGACGGGGTGTTGAGCAGCAGCAGCCTGCGGGTGCCCTCCCACATGGCCCTGCGCTGCTCGACCTCGGTCTCGAACATCCGCACGGCCACGGTCGCGCCCTCGTCGGCCAGCGCGGGGTAGGCCTTCATCCTGCGCTGCTCGAACGTCTTGGGCAGCTCCCCCACACTCCAGGCGGTCAGGCCCGAACGTTCCAGGCCGTCGGCCGCCTTCGAGAGGGTCTGACGGAGCTTGGGGGCGAGCCGCCGTTTCAGCTCGGCCAGGTCCTTGCTCTCGGCCAGCTTGTGCTTGCGGCCGTCGATCACCCGGAAGGTGATCTTCAGGTGCTCCGGGACCAGGTCGGGCTGCCAGGCCTCCCTGGGCACCTGGATCCCGGTCAGGTTGAGCAGTTCCCGCTCCAGCACCGCCAGCAGCGGCTCCTGGGTCGGCCTGGCCCGCTGGAGCACCTGCTTGGCGTAGTTGGGGGCGGGCACGAAGTTGCGGCGGATGTGCTTCGGCAGGCTGCGGATCAGCGCGGTGAGCAGCTCCTCGCGCAGGCCGGGGATCTGCCAGTCGAAGCCCTCGACGTTGACCTGGTTGAGCAGCGAGAGCGGGATGTGCGCGGTGACGCCGTCGGCGTCGGTCCCGGGCTCGAACTGGTAGGTCAGCGGGAAGCGCAGGCCGCCCTGGCGCCACACGTCGGGGTAGTCGCGCTGGCTGACCTCGCCCGCCGCCTCGCTGATCAGCATCGACTTCTCGAAGCTCAGCAGGTCGGGCTGGTCGCCCCTGGTCTTCTTCCACCAGACGTCGAAGTGGCGTCCGGAGACGACGTCGGCGGGGACGCGCTGGTCGTAGAAGTCGAACAGCGTCTCGTCGTCCACGAGGATGTCGCGGCGCCGGGCCCGCTCCTCAAGCTCCTCGACCTCCTCAAGGAGTTTGCGGTTCTCCTTGAAGAAGGCGTGGTGGGTCTCCCAGTCGCCCTCGACCAGGGCGTGCCTGATGAACAGCTCCCGGCTCAGCTCCGGGTCGATGCGGCCGTAGTTGACCTTGCGCTGCACCACGATCGGCACGCCGTACAGGGTGACCTTCTCGTAGGCCATCACCGCGCCCTGGTTCTTCTCCCAGTGCGGCTCGGAGTAGGTGCGCTTGATCAGGTGCGGGGCGAGCGGTTCGACCCACTCCGGCTCGATCTTGGCGTTGACCCTGGCCCAGAGTCTGGAGGTCTCGACCAGCTCTGCCGACATCACCCACAGCGGCTGCTTCTTGGCCAGCGCCGAGCCGGGGAAGATCGCGAAGCGGGCGTTACGCGCGCCGACATACTCGGTGATGGGCCTGCGAGGACCGTCGTTGGTGGTCTTCCTGTCGATGTCCTTGACGCCGACGTGGGACAGCAGGCCGGACAGCAGCGAGATGTGGATCTTCTGCTCGTCGCCGGGGACGTCGTTCTGCGTGACGCCGAGCGACCTCGACATCTGGCGGAGCTGGCTGTAGACGTCCTGCCACTCGCGCACGCGCAGGTAGTTCAGGAAGTCGCTCTTGCACAACCGCCGGAAGGCGCTCGACGACAGCTCCCGCTGCTGTTCCTGCAGGTGGTTCCACAGGTTCAGGTAGGAGATGAAGTCCGACTCCTTGTCGGCGAAGCGGCGGTGCTTCTCGTCGGCCGCCTGCTGCTTGTCCGCGGGCCGTTCCCTGGGGTCCTGGATGGACAGCGCGGCGGCGATGACCATGACCTCGCGGACACAGCCGTTGCGGTCGGCCTCGATCACCATGCGTGCCAGGCGGGGATCGACCGGCAGACCGGCGAGCTTGCGGCCCAGCGGGGTCATCTGCCTGGCCTGGTCGAAGGCGCCGAGTTCGAGCAGCAGGTCGTAGCCGTCCTTGACCTGGCGCTGGTCCGGCGGCTCGACGAACGGGAAGGCCGCGATGTCGCCCAGGCCGATGGAGGTCATCTGCAGGATGACGGAGGCGAGGTTGGTGCGCAGGATCTCCGGGTCGGTGAACTCCGGCCTGGTGAGGAAGTCGTCCTCCTCGTAGAGCCGGATGCACACGCCCTCCGAGACACGGCCGCAACGTCCCTTGCGCTGGTTGGCCGAGGCCTGGGAGATCGCCTCGATCGGCAGGCGCTGCACCTTGGTGCGGTGGCTGTAGCGGGAGATGCGGGCGAAGCCGGGGTCGACGACGTACTTGATGCCCGGCACGGTCAGCGAGGTCTCGGCCACGTTGGTCGCCAGCACGATCCGGCGCCCTGAGTGCCGCTGGAACACCCGGTGCTGCTCGGCCGCCGACAGTCTGGCGTACAGCGGCAGCACCTCGGCGTCCTTGCGTTTGGACAGCGCGTCGGCGGTGTCGCGGATCTCACGCTCTCCGCTCAGGAAGACCAGGATGTCGCCGGGGCCCTCGGCGCACAGCTCGTCCACCGCGTTGCCGATGGCCTGGATCTGGTCGTCGTCCTCGCCGAGAGGGCGGTAACGGACCTCGACGGGGTAGGTGCGTCCGGAGACCTCGATGATGGGCGCGCCGCCGAAGTGCCTGGAGAAGCGCTCGGGGTCGATGGTCGCGGAGGTGATGACGACCTTGAGGTCGGGGCGCCTGGGCAGCAGCTGCTTGAGATAGCCCAGGATGAAGTCGATGTTGAGGCTGCGCTCGTGGGCCTCGTCGATGATCAGCGTGTCGTACTGGGCGAGGTCGCGGTCGGTCTGCAGCTCGGCCAGCAGGATGCCGTCGGTCATCACCTTGACGAGGGTGTCCTCGCCGACCTGGTCGGTGAAGCGCACCTTGTAGCCGACGGCCTCACCGAGCTGCGTCTCCAGCTCCTCCGCGACGCGCTCGGCCACGGTCCTGGCGGCGATCCTGCGGGGCTGGGTGTGCCCGATGAGACCCCGGACGCCCCGGCCGAGCTCAAGGCAGATCTTCGGCAGCTGGGTCGTCTTGCCGGAACCCGTCTCACCGGCCACGATCACGACCTGGTTGTCGCGGATCGCCGCCAGGATGTCGTCCCTGCGCTGGCTGACCGGAAGCGCCTCGGGGTAGGTGACCACGGGCACCGCGGCGCGGCGGTCGGCGACCCGGCGTTCCGCCCGCTCGATGTCGGAGGTGATCTCCGCGGCGATCTTCTGCTGCGCCGCGCGGTTCCTGACCCGGCGCGCGCCGTCGAGCCTGCGCCGTAGCCGTCGCTGGTCACGCAGCGTGAGCTCGGGCAGGCGTGCCTGGAGTTCGGCGAGTGGAGATGTCAACGGAGGCGTTCCCATACTGCGACCAGAATACGTTCGGCTCGTGGGTCACGGGCCAACGGCCCATCGTGCCCCAGGCCGCCTCCCGCCGCACTCCAATATCGCGCCCGCTCCCGCCGCGGTACGGCCTCAGCCCCGTCCGGCCGGGCCGCGCCGCCGCAGCAGCGCCAGCGCCCCCGCGCCCACGAGCACCGCGGCCACGCCCGTCTCCCAGCCCGGGGTGAACCCGGGCTCGCGGTGCCGGGGGACCGTCTGCCAGCCCTCGGCCGCCCGTGCCGCCCCCCTGGCCAGGGCCAGGCCGCCCACGGCGCGGTGGGCGTACCCGTCGACGACGTAGAACTCGCCGTAGAGGGTGCCGCCGTCGCCCCGGCAGTCCACCTCGACGGTGTGCGGGCCGCTCTGGGCGCCGTAGTCGACCTGCGCCCAGCCGACGGCGACGCCCGAGTCGTCCTCCTCCAGCTCGGGCTCGTTCTGGAAGGCGTCCGAGCGGGCGTAGGCGGGCCCTTGACAGTCGTACGCCGTGATCCTGAGGTCCGCCCCCGGTCCGGATCGGTAGGGCGACAGCCGTACCTCCTCGCCGCCCACCCCGTCCGCGACGGCCGTCCCCGCCGCTCCGGCGACAGCGAGGGCGGCCACCCCGGCGACCACCGCCCAGCGAGCCAGCACGCCAGTCGACTGCAACACGTCTCCCCCAGCAGGTGCGATCTTGCCAACTCTCGCTACCTACCCAGGTCAGAGGGCGTGTCCGTCAAAGGAAGATCCAAATCTTCGCGGCCTTTCCGGCATATGACACAAGGGCCTTACGGCAAAGCCGCGGCCATGGCGGCCCCCACGATGCCCGCCTCGTTCTGCAGGGTCGCGGGAACGACGCGGGTTTTCACCTTGACCAGCGGCAGGAACTTGTCGGCCTTCTTGCTGACCCCGCCTCCGATCACGATGAGCGAGGGCGAGAACAGCGCCTCGACGTGGCGCAGGTACTCCTCGACCCGTCCCGCCCACTTGCTCCAGCTCAGCTCGTCCTCCTCCCTGGCGTGGTCGGAGGCCCGCTTCTCCGCCTCCTTGCCCCTGATCTCCAGATGCCCGAGTTCGGTGTTCGGCACCAGGTGGCCGTCGACGAACAACGCGCTGCCGATTCCGGTGCCGAAGGTCAGCATCAGCACCACGCCGCCCTCTCCCCTGGCGGCGCCGACCGCCACCTCGGCCACGCCCGCCGCGTCGGCGTCGTTGAGCACCACCGTCGGCAGGCCCGTCATCCCGGCGAACAGCGCCCGCGCGTCCGTGCCGATCCACTCGTGGTCCACGTTCGCGGCGGTGCGCGCGACGCCGTCGGTCACGACCCCGGGAAAGGTGACCCCCACCTGCCCGGTCCAGCCGAAGTGCGCGACGATCTCCGCGACCACCTCGGCGACCGCCTTCGGCTTGGACGGGATCGGGGTCGGTATCCGCAACCGCTCCTGGGTCAGCTCGCCCCTGGCGACGTCCACCGGGGCACCCTTGATGCCCGACCCACCGATGTCGATTCCCAGCGTCTCCATGACGACCTCCTCCTGTCCCGGGCTCCTGCCCCCGGCATGTCCCTGATACTCGCTTGCAGCGGGCGGTCAACCCGTCTGAAAGCGACCCGGCGCAGACTACGGGCACCACCGCAGGAAAGGATCATCCCGATGACGATCGTCAGGACCGTCGCCGGTCTCGCCGCCGCCGCCCTCACCGCCACCGCTCTTCTCGCCGCTCCCGCCGCCGCGAGCGCCGCCTCCCAGAAGGCCTCCTCCCCGTGGGGCCCCTACGACTCCGCCGGGCACCGGGCCCGGGCCGCAGGCTCCCTGACGGTCTCCGGTGAGGACCACGCGGACATCCCGGCCGCGGCCACGGCCCGTGTCTCCGGCAAGGTCCACGACCTGACCAGGGGCTCCTCCTGCGGCTGGGTGATCTTCCGCGTCACCTACCGGACCTCGGGCGGGAACCTGCCCTTCAAGCAGCACGGCGTCCGCAACTGCTCCTACGGCACGCCCAAGTCCTTCACGTTCACCGGCAGGAACGTCTACGAGATCGAGGCCAAGGTCTGCTCCGAGGCCAAGGCCGCCAAGCCCTCGCTCAACTGCGTCAGCGGCGGCACCTGGAAGGTCGTCTACCTGTCGAAGTGAGCGGCTCTCAGCGCTCGGTCACCTGTCCCCCGGCGACGTGCAGATGCCGGGTGGTGTGCACGGCGCCGAGCATCCGGCGGTCGTGGGTGACCAGCAGGAGCGTGCCGGGGTAGGAGGCGAGCGCGGACTCAAGCTGTTCGATCGCCGCCAGGTCGAGGTGGTTGGTCGGCTCGTCGAGGACGAGCAGGTTCACCCCTCTGGCCTGCAGCAACGCGAGCGCGGCCCTGGTGCGCTCCCCCGGTGACAGGGTCGCGCCCGTGCGCAGCACGTGGGCCGCGCGCAGGCCGAACTTGGCCAGAAGCGTGCGCACGTCCGCCGGGGTCATCCCGTCTGCCGCGGCCGCGAAGGCCTCCGCCAGGGGCTCCTCCCCCAGGAACAGGCCACGCGCCTGGTCGATCTCGCCGACGACCACGCCGGGGCCGAGCGAGGCGTCGCCCTCCTCCAGCGGGATCCGCCCGAGGAGGGCGGCCAGCAGCGTGGACTTGCCCGAGCCGTTGGCCCCGGTGATCGCCACCCGCTCGGCCCAGCCGACCTGCAGGTCGACCGGCCCCAGGGTGAAGGAGCCGCGCCGGGCCACCGCGCCCCGCAGCGTCGCCACGACCGCTCCCGCGCGGGGCGCGACCGCGATCTGCATCCGCAGTTCCCACTCCTTGCGCGGCTCCTCGACCTCGTCGAGCCGCTCGATCATCCGCTCCGTCTGCCTGGCCTTGGCCGCCTGCTTCTCGGTCGCCTCGGTACGGAAGTTCCGGCCGACCTTGTCGTTGTCCTGGGCCTTGCGCCGCGCGTTCTTGACGCCCTTCTCCATCCAGGCGCGCTGCATCCCGGCCCGCTGCCTGAGCGCGGTGAGCGTGTTCGCGTACTCCTCGTACTCGTCACGGGCGTGCTGCCTGTCGAGTTCGCGTTCGGCGAGGTAGGCCTCGTAGCCGCCGCCGTAGGAGCGGATCCGCCGCTGGGGCAGGTCGATCTCGACGACCCGGTTCACGGTCCTGGCGAGGAACTCGCGGTCATGGCTGACCAGGACCGTGCCCGAGCGCAGCCCGGTCACGAAGCGTTCGAGCCGTTCGAGACCGTCCAGGTCGAGGTCGTTGGTCGGCTCGTCCAGCAGGAAGACGTCGTAGCGGCTGAGCAGCAGCGAGGCCATTCCCGCCCTGGCCGCCTGGCCGCCGGACAGCGCCGTCATCGGCCGGTCGGGCCCGGCTTCGAGACCGACCTCGGCGACGATCTCCTCCGCGCGCTCCTCCAGGTCGGCCCCGCCGAGGGTGAGCCACCGCTCCAGGCTCACGGCGTAGTCGTCGTCTGCTCCGGGGCGTCCCTCGACCAGTCCCTGGGTCGCCGCGTCCAGCGCGCGCTGCGCCTGGGCGACCCCGGTGCGTCTGGCCAGGAAGTCCGCGATCGTCTCGCCCTGTCTGCGCTCGCGCTCCTGCGGAAGGTAGCCGACCACGGCGGTGGGCGGGCTGAGCCGTACCGATCCGTGCTCGGGGGGCAGTGCCCCGGCCAGAATCCGCATCAACGTGGACTTGCCCGCGCCGTTCACCCCGACCAGACCGACCACGTCGCCGGGGGCGACGACCAGGTCGAGGCCGGAGAACAGCTCACGGTCGCCGTGCCCGGCGGCGAGTTCCTTGGCGACGATGGTGGCGCTCATGAGGGAAACGCTATCCGTGATCTCGCGTCGCTCCGCACTCCCTTACCACCAAACCACCCAAATAAGCATATTCCGGACAAAACGGACAAGATTTACTTCGAGGTCGAAGAAAGGAGAGACTTACCGATACCGCCCTGACCTGCGGGTTTACCGGCAAACGTTACTAGAAGGCAACTTTCTTCGGGCTTTTTTGAGATTTGTAGCAACTTTTGCACCCAGCTGCCTGTCTTATAGAGGTGGAAGCGATCGCCTCTGATCGTTTTCGGTAACGGGGAAAAGGAAAAAATCTTCATGAAACGAATCACCGTCGGTCTCCTGTCCGCGGCCCTGGGCGGCTCCCTCCTGCTGAGCGCGAGCCCGGCCTCCGCCCAGCGCGCGTCCCTCAGCGTGCACATCGACAGCGTGAACCCCAACCCCGTCGTGGTCACCGAGGACCGCGACACGAACGTCACGGTCGAGGTCCGCACGACGGAGGCGATCCGCGTCGAGCTCCGCCTCAGGCCGGCCGTCAACACCCTCGCCGCCCAGGAGGCGCCCGAGGCCAAGCTCTTCCACGACGGCGACCTGTGGCGCTTCAGCACGCGCTTCGACAGCGACGACTTCGAGGGCCGCTGGCTCGCCATCGCCGACGCCTACGACAGGGACGGCAAGAAGCTCACCGACCAGGTCAACTTCTCCGTCAAGCACGAGCAGGCCGCGAAGACCGAGACGCGCGTCGGCAGCTTCCGCGTCAGCCCCACCTCGGTCCGCAAGGGCCGCTCGGTCTACTTCACCGGCCGTCTTGAGGTTCGCAACCACCGCTACTGGGCGGGCGCGCGCGGCGAGGAGGTCGGCATCTACTTCCGTTCGCGCGGCTCCAGCGCCTGGAAGTGGGTCGCCTCGGCCGACACCGGCTGGCGTGGCCAGTTCCGCACCAAGGCCCGTGCCTCCCGTAGCGGCGAGTACCGCGCCGTCTTCGAGGGCACCGACAGGCTTGAGGACAGCTCCAGCCGTTCGGTCCGGGTCCGCGTCTGGGGCGGCGGCTGGCACCGCTGAGTCCCTGAGACGGCTCACCGAGGCCCTCGCGTGAAGCAACGGCCTCCGGCAAGGAGCGCGACGTCCGCCCCCTCGGGCGGGCTCGCGTGGCGCGGAAGCCCGGGTTTCCCCGGGCTTCCGCCCCTTTTTCACGCGCCGGTACGGCCGGCCCCCTGACACCCCCGCGGCCCCGCCGCGACGGCACTGCGACAGCACTGCGGCGGCATCGTGGTAGCGCTCCCACATCTCCCCAGGTACGGCGGACGCAAGTCCGGTAATGCTTGCTGCTGAAAATATTGCCTATGGCTACACATTGGGCATTACGCTCAGGCTAGAGATCTTCACGACTGTCCAGGCGGAGGGTGAACGTGGCCGACGAAGAGTGGACGCACCGCGGGATCGACGTCAACACTCCAAGCGTCGCCAGGCTGTACGACTACTACCTCGGCGGGAAGGACAACTTCCCCGCCGACCGCCTCGCCGCCGAGGAGATCCTCGCCTCCGTCCCCCAGGTCCGCACCGCCGCCAGGGAGAACCGCGCCTTCCTCGGCAGAGCCGTCAGGTTCCTCGCCCACGAGGGCGTCGAGCAGTTCCTCGACATCGGCACCGGGCTGCCGACGCAGGGCAACGTCCACGAGGTCGCGCAGGAGATCATCCCGGAGGCCCGTGTCGCCTACGTCGACCACGACCCGATCGTCCTGGCACACGCCAGGGCCCTCCTACGAGGGGCGAAGGGGGAGGTCACGGTCGTCTCCGGCGACCTGCGGCGGCCCGAGGAGATCCTCGGCGCCCCCGAGATCCACGACCACCTCGACTTCTCCAAGCCCGTGGCCCTGCTCCTGGTGGCCATCATGCACTTCATCACCGAGGCCGACGACCCCCGGCGCATCATCGCCACACTCAGGGACGCCCTGCCCTCGGGAAGCTACCTGGTCCTCTCCCACGGGACCCACGACCTTCGCCGGGAGGCCGCGAGGAAGGGCACGGAGGTCTACCGGCGGGCCAGCTCACCGCTCACCCTGCGGTCCAGGACGGACATCCGGCAACTGTTCGACGGGTTCGACCTGGTCAGGCCAGGACTCGTCTGGCTGCCGGAGTGGCGCCCCGACGACTTCCCGCTCTACGACGACCCGTCGGAGGCGCTGATCGTGTGCGGCGTGGGCCGCAAGCCCTGACGCCGATCCCGCGTCTCAGACCGGGGAGCCCGCGGCCGTGACCTGGGGCCCGAAGACGAATTCGGGGTCGATCTGCGCCGCGAGATCCTCCCCCGTGGCCCGGTTCGCCCAGGCCCGCGCGTTGCGCAGATGGAACTCCA
>NZ_JBEPEI010000036.1:0-50918 GCF_040300765.1 Streptosporangium sp. NPDC000239
CTGCCCGCCTACATGGTCCCCACCGCCCTCGTCATCCTCGACACCCTCCCCCTCAACCACAACGGCAAAGTCGACCGCGACGCCCTGCCCGCCCCCGTGCGGGGGGAGGCGGCCGAGGAGGAACAGGGGCCGAGGACCGAGGCCGAGGAGCTGGTCGCGGAGGTCTGGGCCGAGGTGCTCGGGGTCGAGCGGATCGGCGTGCGCGACGACTTCTTCGCCCTCGGCGGCAACTCGCTGCTGGCCATCCGGGTCGCCGCCAGGATCAGGGCGGCCGTGGACCTGGAGATACCGGTCAACGCGGTCTTCACCGACCCCACGGTCGAACGGCTGGCCGACACCGTCGAGGCGCTGCTCATCAACGACATAGAAGGAAGAACCGCCTGATGACCGACCAGCTGTCGGAGCGTGCCGGCGCCCTCACCGCCGACAAACGCGCCCTGCTGTCACAGCGACTGCGCGGGCGGGCGGGGAGCGCGACCGTCCTGCCCCGTCCTCCGGGGACCGAACCGCCACCGTCCAGCGGGCAGGAGCGGCTGTGGTTCATGGAGCAGCTCGCCCCGGGGAACGTCGCCTACACGCTTCCCGTCGCCATGCGCCTGAAGGGGGAGCTGGACGTCGCGCTGCTCGCCGAGGCTCTGACCGCGCTGGTGGCCGGGCACGAGGCGCTGCGGATGCGTTTCCCCGCCACCCAGGACGGGCGGCCGAGGGTCGTCGTCGACGAGCCGTGGCCCGTCACGCTTGAGGTCACCGAGGCGGAGGACGTGGAGCGGGCGGCCGAGATCCTCGGCGCGGAGGCGGCCCGGCCGTTCGACCTGACGAGCGACGCGCCGCTGCGGACGTCGCTGGTCCGCGTCGGGCCCGGCGACCACGTGCTCATGCTCCTCGTCCACCACATCGTGAGCGACGGCCGGTCGCTGGAGATCATGACGGGTGAGCTGCTCGCCCTGTACGGCGGGCTGCGTGAGGGCACCCCCGGTCCGCCGCCGGGCCCGGCCGTGCAGTTCGGCGACTTCGCCGTCTGGGAGCGGGAGCGGCTGGCCGGGCCCGCGGCCGAGGCCGACGGCGCCTTCTGGCGCGCGGAACTGGCCGGGCTGCCCGACCTGGAGCTGCCGACCGACCGTCCCCGGCCTCCCGAGCAGCGGTTCGAGGGCGCGGCCCACTCCTTCACCTGGGACGCCGAGCTGACCGAGACCGTACGCGAGCTGGGCAGGGCGCACTCCGTCACGCTCTACATGACCCTGCTGGCGGCCTACCACGCGGTGCTCGCCCGGCACGCGGGCCAGGACGACTTCGCGATCGGCTCGCCGGTGGCCGGACGGCCCTACCGGGAGCTTGAGGGGGTGGTCGGCGCCTTCGTCAACATGGTGACCCTGCGCGGCCGTACCGGGGCGGACCCGACCGTGGCCGAGCACCTGCGCGAGACCAGGCAGACCGTGCTGGGCGCGCTGGCGCACCAGGACTACCCCTTCCACCGGCTGGTCAACGACCTGCGGGTCGAGCGGGACCCCGGCCGGTCCGCGGTCTTCCAGGCGACGTTCACGCTGGTCGACCGGGCGGTCCGTGAGACGACCGTCGCGGGGCTTGAGGTGAGCCCGTTCGACCTGCGGCTGCGCGCCACCCAGTTCGACCTGGCGCTGTACGTCAGCGAGACCCCCGAGGGGCTGAGCGGTTTCATCACCTACCGGACCGACCTGTTCGAGGCCGTGACCGTCGAGCGTGTCGAACACTCGATGCGGCGCTTCCTGCGGCAGGCCGCGGCCGATCCCGCGCTGCGCCTGTCCGAGGTGGACCTGCTCGGCGAGCGGGAGCGGCGCACGCTGCTCGGCGAGTGGGCGGGCACCCGTACCTGGCGGCCGCAGCATCGCACGCTCGGCGAGATGGCCGAGGCGCAGGCGGCGCGGACCCCGGACGCGCTCGCCCTCGTCGCCGGGGAACGGTCGCTGACCTTCGCCGAACTGCACAGCCGGGCCAACCGGCTGGCCAGGCGGCTGCGGGAGCTCGGTACCGGCCCCGACACGCGGGTGGCGATCTGTCTCGACGAGACCGTGGAGGCCGCCGTCGCGATCCTCGCGGTGCTCAAGGCGGGCGGCGCCTACCTGCCGCTCGACCCCGAGCAGCCGCGTGAACGGATGGACCTTCTGCTCGCCGACGCCTCGGCCGTGCTGCTGGTCACCGACTCGGCGCTGCGCGAGCGGGCGAGCGGTTTCACCGGCCCGGTCGTCGAAATGGACCGGCTGGACGGCCCGGGCGACGACACGCCGCTCGAACCGGTGGCGGGCCCCGGCGACCTCGCCTACGTGATCTACACCTCCGGCACGACCGGGCGGCCCAAGGGGGTCGGCGTCCAGCACCGGCACATCGTGGCCTACCTGGAGTACATCCGCCAGGAGTACGACATCGTGCCCGGCGCCACCTTCGGCCTGCTCCAGTCGCTCGCCTTCGACTTCAGCATGCTGATGTTCCACCTGCCGCTCACCGGCGGCGGAACCCTGCACCAGCTGCCCCGCCGCGGTTCCGGGCCCGAACTGGCCGAGGCCGTGCGGGGCCTCGACTATCTGAAGATGACGCCCTCCCACCTGGCCGCGCTCGGCGCGGAGGTCGAGCCGGAACGGCTGCTGCCGCGCCGGGCGCTCGTCCTGGCGGGTGAGGCGTCCCCGGCCGCCTGGGTCCGTGACCTGGCCTCCCGCGCGGGCTGCGCGATCTTCAACAGCTACGGCCCGACCGAGACGGTCGTCGCGGTGACCGGCGAGCGGGTGGACCCGTCGGCCCTGTCCGGCGGTACGGCCTGGCCCGTCGGCCGCCCCTTCCCCGACGCCCGCGTCTACGTGCTCGACCGGGCGCTGCGCCCGGTGCCGCCGGGGGCCGCCGGTGAGCTCTACGTCGGCGGCGACACCCTGGCCAGGGGTTATCTCGGCAGGCCGGGCCTCACCGCGGAACGCTTCGTCGCCGACCCGTACGGCGAGCCGGGCGCGCGCATGTACCGCACCGGCGACCTCGTCCGGTGGCTCCCCGGCGGGCGCCTCGACTTCCTCGGCCGGGCCGACCACCAGATGAAGATCCGCGGCTACCGGGTCGAGCCCGGCGAGGTCGAGGCGGCGCTTGGCGCCCTGCCCGGCGTCGTCCAGGGTGTGGCCGGGCTGCGCGGCGACCGTCTCGTCGCGTGGCTCGAACGGGAACCGGACGCGCCGGAGACCGGCGCCGCCGAGCTGCGGGCGTTCCTGCTCGACCGGCTCCCCGAGTACATGGTCCCCGGCCGGTTCGTCTGGCTCGACCGGCTCCCGCTCCAGGCGCACGGCAAGGTGGACCGCGCGGCGCTGCCCGACCCGGAGCCGGAACGGCCCGACCTGCGGCCCGGCTACACCGCCCCGGCCGATCCGACGGAGGAGGCCGTCGCCGCCATCTGGGCGGGCGTCCTCGACCTCGAACGGGTCGGCACCGGCGACGACTTCTTCGAGCTCGGCGGCCACTCGTTGCTGGCCACCCAGGTCGTGGCCAGGATGCGCAAGGCCTTCCCGGAGAGCAGGCCGCCGATCGGCGTGCTGGAGATGTTCACCCACCCCACGGTCGCCGCCCTCGCCACGCTCGTCACCGAACGCCGGGCCGGGGCCGCCGCGCCGCGCCGCGTCCTGGCCGAGCTGACCCGCCCGGTCTCCCCCGAGGACCGGGTCGGCTCCGTCATCTGCGTGCCGTACGGCGGCGCGAACGCGGTCGTCTACCAGACGCTCGCCGACGCGATGCCCGCCGGTTACTCCCTCTACGCGGTCGCCGCGCCGGGGCGCGAGCCGGGCGAGGAGGGGCAGCTGCCCTTCGAGGAGGTGGCCAGGCTCTGCGCCGAGGAGATCGCCGAACGCGTCCGGGGCCCCGTCGTGATCTACGGGCACTGCGCGCCCGGCAGCGCCCTGGCCATCGAACTGGCCCGCCACGTCGAGGCGTCCGGCCGTGAGCTCGACGCCCTCTACCTGGGCGGCATCTTCCCCTTCGCCAAGCCGAGGGGCCGTCTCCTCGGCCCGCTCAGCAGCCTCATCAACGACCGGCTGCAGGGCACCAGGAGGGTCGCGGCCGAACTGCGCGCCATCGGCGGCGACGTGTCCGGACTCGACGAGGAGCAGGTGGCCTTCACCGTCGAGCTGATGCGTGAGGACGGCCGGATGGCCGAGGAGTACTACACGCGGATCCTGGCCGCCGAGCAGCCGCGGCTGCGGGCGCCGGTCATCTCGGTCGTCGGCGAACGCGACCCGGGCACCGAGTTCTACCAGGAGCGCTTCAAGGAGTGGTGCTTCGTGTCCGAGTCGGCCTCGCTGGTCGTCATCGACGAGGCGGGCCACTTCTTCCCCAAGTACCGCGCCGGTGAGCTGGCCCAGATCCTGACGGGCACCCACACCGCCGACGAGGCCTGGCGCCGGGAGCACTCGCGGGAGGCGGGCGGCACCTGGTGGCTGCAGGACTCCGTGACGCGGCGGGCCGCCGTACGGCGGGAGCGGGAGCCGGACGTGCGCCGCTTCCTGGCCGTCGCGCTCGGGCAGCTGGTCTCGCTGACCGGGTCGGCGCTGACCGAGTTCGCGGTGCCGATCTGGATCTACACGGTCACCGGGTCCCTGGTCCACTTCGGGCTCATCGCCCTGCTCGCCCTGGTGCCGGGAATCTGCGTCGCGCCGCTGGCGGGCGCCGTGGTCGACCGTCACGACCGGCGGCGGGTGATGATCGCCGGTGACCTGTGCTCGGGGCTGGCCCAGGCGGCGATGCTCGCCCTGCTGCTCACCGGCGGGCTCACGGTCGCCCCGCTGTACGTGCTGATAGCGGTCGTCTCGGTCTCCGCGACCTTCCAGCGGCTCGCCTACCAGGCGTCGATCCCGCAGCTGGTGCCGAAACGCTACCTCGGGCACGCCAACGGCATCGTGCAGCTGGCGATCGGCACCGCCCAGTTCCTCGTCCCGCTCGTCGCGGTCGGCCTGCTGGCCGCCATCGGCCTTGAGGGCATCCTGACCATCCAGGTGGCGGCCTACGTCTTCGCCGTCGTCGTGGTGCTGTTCGTCAGGTTCCCCACCACGCTGGGGCTGCGCCGCCGTGAGCCGATGTCCGCGGAGATCGCCAACGGTTTCCGGTTCTCGCTGGGGCACCGGAGCTTCCGGGCCATGCTCGCCCTCTTCGCCGGGGTGAACCTGTTCCTGGCGCCCATGTTCGTCATGGTCTCGCCGCTCGTGCTGTCCTTCTCCTCGCTGACCGCCGCCGGTGCCATGGCGGTCGCGGCCGGAGCGGGCGCGGTCGCCGGCGGCGTCACCATGAGCCTGTGGGGCGGCCCGACCCACCGCAGGCTGCGCGGCGTGATCCTCACCACGACGCTGATGGCGGTCTCGGGACTGCTGATCGGGCTGCGGCCCAACCTCTGGCTGATCGGAGCCGGGGCCTTCGGCATGTCCTACGCGCTGGCGCTGATCAACGGCGTCATCATGACGATCATCCAGGTGAAGGTGCCCTACCGCTTCCAGGGGCGCGTCATCGCGGTCAACACCATGATCGCCGCGGCGACCACACCGATCGGCTTCGGCGTCATCGCCCCGCTCGCCGCCCCCCTCCTCGACCCGCTGCTCGCCGCGGGCGGCCCGCTCGCCGGCACCCTCGGCGTGGTGATCGGCACCGGGCCGGGACGCGGCATCGGGCTGCTCTACCTGCTGTGCGGGCTCGGCATCGCCCTGCTGACGGTCGCGGGCCTCCGGATCAGGACCCTGGCGCGTTTCGACGACGACGTGCCCGACGCCAGGCCCGACGACCTCGTCGGCATCGAAGAACTCGAAAGGACGCGCGCATCGTGAACACCACCATCGCCTGGGAGGTCGAGGACGGCCGCCCCGCCGCGGCCGACGCCCAGGGGACCGGTCTGAGGGAGACCTGCGAGTGGCTGCGGGAGAACCGTCAGGCCCTCAGGGCGGGCCTGGACGTCCACGGCGCCCTCTACCTGCGGGGGCTGCCGCTCACGGGGGTCGAGGACTTCGCCGAGGTGCGTGACGCCCTGGTCTCCAGGCCCGCCGGGTATGTGGAGAAGGCCACCCCGCGCAGCCACTTCGGCAAGGACGTCTACTCCTCGACGGACCTGCCGCCGTCCCAGGCGATCCGCCCGCACAACGAGAACAGCTACGCGCTCAGCTTCCCCGGGCTGCTGATGTTCGGCTGCCTGGTCGCCCCCGACCAGGGGGGCGCGACCCCGGTGACCGACGTGCGCAAGGTGCTCGGGGACATCCCGGCGCCGCTCGCCGACCGGTTCCGCGCGCACGGCTGGTCCCTGGTGCGCAACTACGGCGACCACATCAGCCTCGGCTGGCGCACCGCCTTCGGCACCGAGGACAGGGACGAGGTCGCCGCGTACTGCGCGGCCAACCACATCGCCCACGAGTGGCTGGACGGCGACAGGCTGCGGACGACGCAGCGCCGCTCGGCGACCATCCGCCACCCGGGGACCGGGGAGGAGGTGTGGTTCAACCACACGGTCTTCTGGAACGAGTGGGCGCTCGACCCGGAGGTGCGTGAGGTGTTCCTTGAGGACCTCGGACACGACAACCTGCCCTTCAACACGGCCTACGGCGACGGCGAGCCGATCTCCAGGCAGGACGTGGAGACGATCGACGAGGCCTACCGGCGGGCGACGGTCAGGGAGACGTGGCGGCCGGGCGACGTCCTGATCGTGGACAACATCCTGTCGGCGCACGCCCGTGAGGCGTTCCGGGGCGGCCGCAGGATCGTGGTCGCGATGGGTGACCCGGTCGCCCTGGACGACTGCGCGCCGACGGTCCCGCCGCTGGGCGGCTTCGCGGCCCCGACGGCCGGACCGGCGAAGAGGCGCCGCTGGTTCGGCCGCCGTTCCTGACTCCTCGGGAGGGGACCGGTCAGGCGCCGTCCTCCAGGTCCCCCTCCGATGCGAGGTAGACCTCCCGCAGCTCGCGCAGGACGTCCGGGTCGGGGTGTTCCCACATGCCCCGGCCCGCCGCCTCAAGCAGGCGTTCGGCGATGCCGTGCAACGCCCACGGGTTGGACTCGGACAGGAACGCCTGGTTCTCCGGGTCGAGCACGTAGGTCGCGGCGAGCTTGTCGTACATCCAGTCGGCCACGACCCCGGTGGTGGCGTCGTAGCCGAACAGGTAGTCGACGGTCGCGGCCAGCTCGAAGGCGCCCTTGTAGCCGTGCCTGCGCATGGCGGCCAGCCAGCGCGGGTTGACCACCCGGGCGCGGAAGATCCTGGAGGTCTCCTCGGACAGGGTCCTGGTGCGGACCGCGTCGGGGCGGGTGCTGTCGCCGACGTAGGCGGCGGGGGCCCTGCCGGTGAGCGCCCTGACGGTGGCGACCATGCCGCCGTGGTACTGGAAGTAGTCGTCGGAGTCGGCGATGTCGTGCTCGCGGGTGTCGACGTTCTTGGCCGCGACCGCGATCCGCCGGTAGGCGGCCTCCATGTCCTGCCTGGCCGGGACCCCTTCGACACCCCTTCCGTAGGCGAAGCCGCCCCACACGGCGTACACCTCGGCCAGGTCGGCGTCGTCGCGCCAGTTGCGGCTGTCGATCAGCGGCAGCAGCCCGGCGCCGTACGCCCCGGGACGGGAGCCGAAGATGCGCATGGTCGCCCTGCGCTCGTCGCCGTGCTCACGGGTGTCGGCCAGCACGTGCGCCCTGACGTAGTTGTCCTCGTCCGGTTCGTCCAGCCCGGCGGCCAGCCGTACGGCGTCGTCGAGCAGGGCGACCACGTGCGGGAAGGCGTCCCTGAAGAAGCCGCTGATGCGGACGGTCACGTCGATCCTGGGCCTGCCCAGTTCCCCGGCGGGGATCGCCTCAAGGCCGGTGACCCGCCGCGACGCCTCGTCCCACACCGGGCGCACGCCCAGCAGCGCCAGCACCTCGGCCACGTCGTCCCCTGCGGTGCGCATGGCGCTGGTGCCCCACACCGACAGGCCGACCGAGCGCGGCCAGTCGCCGTGCTCGGAGCGGTAGCGTTCGAGGAGTGATTCGGCCATCGCCTGCCCGGTCTCCCAGGCCAGCCTGCTCGGCACGGCCTTCGGGTCGACCGAGTAGAAGTTGCGGCCGGTCGGCAGCACGTTGACCAGCCCGCGCAGCGGCGACCCGCTCGGTCCCGCCGGGACGTAGCCGCCGTCGAGGGCGTGCAGGATCGCGCCGATCTCGTCCACGGTGCGCGCCAGCCTGGGGACGACCTCCTCGGCCGCGAACCGCAGGACACGCCCGACCTGCTCCCGGTCGCCGCCCGTCACGGACGCGGCGACCTCGGCCGTGGCGGCCGGGTCCCAGCCGCGTTCCTCCATCGCCTCGACCAGTGACCTGGCCTCGGCCTCCGCCTCGTCGACGCCCAGGCGCCCGGCGGTGCCGTCCTCACGCAGGCCGAGCGCCTCGCGCAGGCCGGGCAGCGCCATGCCGCCCGCCCACATCTGGCGGGCGCGCAGGATGGCCAGCACCAGGTCGACGCGGACGGCACCCTGCGGGGCCGCGCCGAGCACGTGCAGGCCGTCGCGGATCTGGACGTCCTTGACCTCGCACAGCCAGCCGTCCACGTGCAGCAGGAAGTCGTCGAACTCGGCGTCGTGCGGACGGTCCTCGATGCCGAGGTCGTGGTCGAGCCTGGCGGCCTGGATCAGCGTCCAGATCTGCGCCCGGATCGCGGGCAGCTTGGCCGGGTCCATCGCGGCGATGGAGGCGTGCTCGTCGAGGAGCTGTTCAAGCCTGGCCATGTCGCCGTAGGTGTCGGCGCGGGCCATCGGCGGGACGAGGTGGTCGACCAGCGTGGCGTGGGCGCGGCGCTTGGCCTGGGTGCCCTCGCCGGGGTCGTTGACCAGGAACGGGTAGATCAGCGGCAGGTCCCCGAGGGCGGCGTCGGGGCCGCAGGAGGCCGACAGGCCCGCCGACTTGCCGGGCAGCCACTCCAGGTTGCCGTGCTTGCCGACGTGCACCACGGCGTGCGCGCCGAAGCCGTCGGACAGCCAGCGGTAGGCGGCCAGGTAGTGGTGGCTGGGCGGCAGGTCGGGGTCGTGGTAGATGGCGATGGGGTTCTCGCCGAACCCCCGGGGCGGCTGCACCATGACGACGACGTTGCCCGCGCGCAGCGCGGCCAGCACGATCTCACCGTCCGGGTCGGCGGAGGTGTCGACGAACAGTTCACCGGGCGGGGGTCCCCAGTGCTCCTCGACCGAGGCCCGCAGGTCCTCGGGCAGCGTGGCGAACCACGCGGCGTAGCGGGAGGCCTTGATCCGCACCGGGTTGCCCGCGAGCCGTTCCTCGGTGAGCCAGTCGGGGTCCTGGCCTCCGGCGGCGATGAGGGCGTGGATCAGCGCGTCGCCGTCCTGCCCGGTGACGCCGGGCAGTTCGTCCTCGGCGCCGATGTCGTAGCCGTGCTCGCGCATCGCGGCAAGCAGCCGCACCAGGCTCGCCGGGGTGTCGAGGCCGACGGCGTTGCCGATCCTGGAGTGCTTGGTCGGGTAGGCCGACAGCATCAGCACGATCCGCCGCTCTGCGGGCGGGACGTGCCGCAGGACGGCGTGCCGTACGGCGATGCCCGCCACGCGGGAGGCCCGCTCGGGGTCGGCGACGTAGACGGTCAGGCCGTCCCCGTCGATCTCCTTGAAGGAGAACGGCACCGTGATGATCCGCCCGTCGAACTCGGGGATCGCCACCTGGGTCGCCGCGTCGAGCGGGGAGAGGCCGTCGTCGTTGGCCTCCCAGGCGGCCCTGCCGCCGGTCAGGCACAGGCCCTGCAGGATCGGCACGTCGAGTTCGGCGAGCGCGCCGACGTCCCAGGCCTCGTCGTCGCCGCCCGCGGACGCGGTGGCCGGGCGGGTGCCGCCCGCGGCCAGCACGGTCACCACCAGGGCGTCGACCGTGCCCAGGGTGTCGAGCAGGCCCTGCTCGGCGCTGCGCAGGGAGGCGCAGTAGACGGGCAGCGCGCGGGCGCCCGCGTCCTCGATCGCGGCGCAGAGCGTCTCGACGAAGGCGGTGTTGCCCGCGACGTGGTGGGCGCGGTAGTAGAGCACGCCGACGACCGGGCCCTCCTCGCGGCGCGCCCGGCGTTCGAGCGCGCCCCAGGCGGGCGTCGGGGCGGGCGGGGCGAAGCCGTGGCCGGTCAGCAGCAGCGTGTCCGACAGGAAGCGGCCCAGTTCGGCGAGGTTGGCGGCCCCGCCGTGGGCGAGGTAGGCGTGCGCCTCGGCGCACACCCCGCCGGGCACGGTCGACAGTTCCATCAGCTCGGCGTCCGGCGCCTGCTCGCCGCCGAGCACGACGACGGGCAGCGGCCCGGCGAGCAGGGCGTCCAGGCCCTCCTCCCAGGCGCGGCGCCCGCCGAGCAGCCGTACGACGACCAGGTCGGCGCCCTCGACGAGGGGAGGCAGGTCCCCCGCGGTGAGCCTGGCGGGATTGCCGAGCCGGTAGTCCGCGCCGCTGGCGCGGGCGCTGAGCAGGTCGGTGTCGGAGGTGGAGAGCAGGAGGATCATTCGCCACGCTCCCCGGCGGGGAGCGGCGCGGCCGTGAACGGCGGTGCGGGCTTGCGGCTGGGGAACGGCGAACAGCGCACAGGGCTTTCCTCCCTCGGGGTCCTCGCCCCGGGTCGTCGTCGGCTACGACGGCTGGAGTCTCCTGGCTCCCGGATCGATGCTCCCCCCGGCCTTCCCGCCCGTTGCCGGACCGTGGCTGGATGGGGTTCGCTCCCCGGTTACAGTGGCGGGACCGCGCCGGATTCACACCGGCTTCCTCCCTTTTGCCGTCGCCAACGATGAGACTACGGCAGCGAGGTCCCCGCAAGAAACTGGAGTTACCATCCTCAGCGTGTCAAAAGGTCACTTCTCCGGACGATCTCATCCCGACGCGTGCCCGGGGGCGCTCCAGGTGCATTCCGCGGCCGACGGCGGCCTGGCGCGCGTCAGAGTGCCCGGAGGGCGCCTGACGGCCCCGCAGCTGCGCGAGCTGGCCTCGGCCGCCGAGACCTGCGGCAACGGCGTCATCGAGCTGACCTCCCGGGCGAACGTCCAGGTGCGCGGACTGGGCGCCGGGGACGCCTTCGCGGCCCGCATGGCACAGGCGGGGCTGCTGCCCTCGGCCACCCACGAACGGGTCCGCAACGTCCTGGCCTCACCGCTGAGCGGCCTCGACGGCCGGGGGATTCTCGACGTGGGACCGCTGACCCGTGAGCTCGACCTGCGCCTGTGCGGCACGCCCGCGCTCGCCGGCCTGCCGGGGCGGTTCCTGTTCGCGCTCGACGACGGCCGGGGCGACGTGGCCTGGCTCGGGGCGGACGCCGCGATCCTGCCGACCGGCCCCGGCGAGGTGGCGTTGCTGCTGGCCGAGGCCGACAGCGGCCTGCGGATGCCACCGGGATCGGCGGTCGCCGCGCTGCTGACCGCCGCCGAGGCGTTCCTGACCGAGCCCGGGGTGCGGGAGGGCCGTGTGTGGCGGATCGGCGAACTGCCCGGCTGCGCGGAGCGCGTCGCCGCCCGGGTCGCGGCCACCCTGGAGACGACCTCCGCCCCCGTACGGCGGGACCCCGTCCCGGCGCCCTCCCACGGGCCCGTCGGGACCGTCGAACAGCCCTCAGGCCTGAACACGCTCGGCGTCACGGCGCCGCTGGGGCGGCTGACCTCCGCCCAGGCCGCCCTGCTGGCCGGCCTGGCCGTCGAGGAGGTACGGCTGACGCCGTGGCGCGGCGTCGTCCTGCCCGGCCTGTCCCCGGCCGCTCTCTCCGAGGTCGCCGGGCGGCTCGTCGCCGCCGGGCTGGTCCTCGACCCGGCCTCGCCGTGGACGGGTGTGACGGCCTGCGCGGGACGGCCCGGCTGCGCGAAGTCACTGGCCGACGTGCGGGCCGACGCCGCCCGCTGGATCGCGGCCGAGAGCGACCCGCCCTCGGCCGTCCCCGCCCGCCCCGGTACGCTCCCGGTGCACTGGGCGGGCTGCGAACGACGTTGCGGCCGCCCGCGAGGACGGGCCGTCGACGTGGTCGCGACCACGACCGGCTACCGGGTCCTCCTGGAGGACAGCGGCTTGGACAGCGGCTTGAACAGTGGCCCGGAAAGCGGCCTGAACTGCGCGGACACCAAGGAGACCACGGCCGCCGTGGCGGCTCTGAGAGGGGAAACGTGACCGACTACGTCCGGGACGGCGCGGAGATCTACCGGCGTTCCTTCGCCACCATCCGCGCCGAGAGCGACCTGGACGGCCTGCCGCCGGACGTCGCCCAGGTGGCGGTCCGCATGATCCACGCCTGCGGGATGGTGGACCTGGTCGCCGACCTCGGCTGGTCGCCGGGCGTGGTCGCCTCGGCCAGGGCGGCCCTGCGCGCGGGGGCACCCGTGCTGTGCGACGCGATGATGGTCGCCTCGGGGGTGACCCGGCGCCGCCTGCCCGCGGGCAACGAGGTGCTCTGCACGCTGGGTGAGCCCGGCGTGCCCGAGCTGGCCGTACGGCTCGGCACCACCCGCAGCGCGGCCGCCCTCGAACTGTGGCGCGACCGTCTCGAAGGGGCGGTCGTCGCGATCGGCAACGCGCCGACCGCGCTGTTCAGGCTGCTGGAGATGGTCGAGGAGGGGGCGGGACGGCCCGCCGCCGTGCTCGGCGTGCCGGTGGGTTTCATCGGCGCCGCCGAGTCGAAGCAGGCGCTCGCCGGGCATCCGGCGGGTCTGGAGTACCTGGTCGTGCACGGGCGCCGGGGTGGGAGTGCGATGGCCGCCGCCGCGGTCAACGCGATCGCGAGTGAGGTCGAGTGAACGACACGTCAGCGGGACGGCTCAGGGGCGTCGGGCTCGGCCCGGGAGACCCGGAACTGGTGACCGTCAAGGCGGCCAGGCTCATCGGGGAGGCGGACGTCATCGCCTACCACAGCGCCCGCCACGGCAGGAGCATCGCCCGCTCGGTGGCGGCGCCGTACCTGCGGGAGGGGCAGATCGAGGAGGCGCTGATCTACCCGCTCACCACGGAGACCACCGACCACCCCGGCGGCTACCAGGGCGCCATCGACGACTTCTACGCCGACTGCGCGCTGCGGCTGGCCGCCCACCTGGACGCGGGCCGCGACGTGGTCGTGCTGTGCGAGGGCGACCCGCTCTTCTACGGCTCCTACATGCACATGCACAAGCGGCTGGCCCACCGCTACGTCACCGAGGTCGTGCCCGGGGTGACGTCGGTGAGCGGCGCCGCGGCCGTGCTCGGCAGGCCGCTGGTCGAGCGGGACGAGGTCCTGACGGTGCTTCCCGGCACGTTGCCCGCCGAGGTCATCGCCGAACGCCTGGCCGCGACCGACTCCGCGGCGATCCTCAAGCTCGGCCGTACCTTCACCAAGGTTCGCGACGCGCTGGCCGAGGCGGGCCGTCTCGACGAGGCGTGGTACGTGGAGCGCGCGACCACCGGCGCGCAGCGCCTGGCCCCGCTCGCCGAGGTGGACCCGGACAGCGTGCCGTACTTCTCGCTGGCGCTGGTGCCGAGCCCGGTCAACTCCGGCCTTCCCGGCACCCACGGTGAGAGCCGGGCCCCGGAGCGCGTCCAGGGCGGCGAGGTCGTCGTGGTCGGGCTCGGGCCCGCCGGGCGGCCCTGGCTGACGCCGGAGGCTCAGGAGGCGCTGGCCGCCGCCGACGACCTCGTCGGGTACGGCCCCTACCTGGACCGCGTCCCGCCGAACCCGCGCCAGCGCCGTCACCCGACGGACAACCGGGTGGAGGCCGAACGGGCGGCGCACGCCCTCGAACTGGCCGCGGCCGGGGCGCGGGTCGCGGTGGTCTCCTCCGGCGACCCCGGGGTGTTCGCGATGGCCAGCGCGGTGCTTGAGGTCTCCTGCGAGCCGAGGTTCGCCGACGTCGCGGTGCGGGTGCTGCCCGGCCTGACCGCGGCGCACGCGGTGGCCAGCCGGGTCGGGGCGCCGCTCGGCCACGACTACTGCGTGCTGTCGCTGTCCGACCTGCTCAAGCCGTGGGAGGTCGTCGCGGACAGGATCAGCGCCGCCGCGCGGGCCGACCTGGTCCTGGCGATCTACAACCCGGCCTCCAGGAGCCGCACCTGGCAGGTCGCGGCGGCCAGGGACCTGCTGCTCGAACACCGCTCGCCGGACACGCCCGTGGTCGTCGGCCGTGACGTCGGCGGCGCCGGGGAGAGCCTGACCGTCACCACCCTCGGCGACCTCGACCCGGCCACGGTCGACATGCGCTGCCTGCTGCTGGTCGGCTCCTCGACCACCAGGGTCGCCGAAAGGAAGGACGGGAGGCGGGTGGTCTTCACCCCCCGCCGCTATCCCGCCTGACCGCCCGCCACGGCGTCCAGCCACGCCGTGGCCTGCTCGACCGTCTCGGCCGCCGGGACCCCGCCGGGTACGGCGGGGCGGCGCACGACGACGACGGGCAGCCCGAGCTCGCGGGCGGCGAACAGTTTGGCGGTCGTCATCCGGCCGCCGCTGTCCTTGGTGACCACCACCTCGACGCGGTTGTCCCGCATGAGGTCGAGTTCCCCCTCGACGGTGAACGGCCCCCGGCTGAGCAGCACCTGGAGGTTGCGCGGCAGCGGCGGCTGGGGCGGGTCGACGGAGCGGGCCAGGAACCACAGGTCGTCCAGGCCCGCGAAGACCGGCAGGCTGCGCCGGCCCGTGGTCAGGAAGACCCTGCGGCCCAGGCCGGGCAGCGACTCGGCGGCGGCCTCAAGGGAGGGCGTCCAGCGCCAGTCGTCTCCCGGCCCCTGCCGCCAGCCGGGCCGCCGCAGGATCAGCAGCGGCACCCCGGCCAGACCCGCCGCCTCGGCCGCGGACGCGGTCATCCTGGCGGCGAAGGGGTGGGTGGCGTCGACGACGACGCCGATCCCGTTCTCCTCGATCCAGGCCCTGAGTCCGGCGGGTCCGCCGAAGCCGCCCTCGCGCACCTCCCCGACCGGCAGCCTGGGGTCACGGACCCGCCCGGCCAGGGAGGAGATCACACGCGTCCCCGGCCGGTCGGCGAGCGCGGCGGCCAGTCTTCTCGCCTCGTCGGTGCCGCCGAGCACCAGGACGTTCAGCGTGCCCGGGTCAGTCACGGCAGCGGGCCGCGGAGTACAGGTGGCTGTCGGGGAACTCCGAGGCGGTCAGCACCCTGCCGACCACGATCACCGCGGTGCGCACGACGCCCGCGGCGCGGACCTGCCCGGCGATGTCGGCGAGCGTGCCGCGCAGGATCACCTCGTCGTCCCTGCTGGCCCTGGCCACCACGGCCACCGGGCAGTCGAGGCCGTACCTGGGGACCAGCTCCGCCACGACCTCCTCGGCGCGCTGCACGGCCAGGTGCAGGACCATCGTCGCCCCCGACCTGCCGAGGGTGTCCAGGTCCTCCCCCTCCGGCATGGGGGTCGCCCGCGCCGAGGTACGGGTGAGCACCACCGTCTGGCCGACGCCGGGCACGGTCAGCTCCCGCTTCAGCGACGCCGCCGCGGCGGCGAAGGCGGGCACCCCGGGAACCACCTCGTACGGCACGCCCTCGGCGTCCAGGCGCCGCATCTGCTCGGCCATCGCGCTGTAGACCGAGGGGTCCCCCGAGTGCAGCCTGGCCACGTCGTGCCCCGCCTCGTGGGCGGCGAGCATCTCGGCCACGATCTCGTCGAGGGCCATCCTCGCGGTGTCGACGAGGCGCGCGCCCGGCGGGCAGCACTCCAGCAGGGCCTCCGGGACCAGGGAGCCCGCGTACAGGCACACCGGTGAGGCGGCGATCACCCGCTGCCCCCGCAGGGTGATGAGGTCGGCGGCCCCCGGCCCCGCCCCGACGAACCGCACCGTCACCGTTCCTCCTGTGTCCCGGCGGGTTTGACCGCCGTCCAGATCGTCACCGGCATCATGGGCCGCCAGCCGGTGAAACCACCGACCGGGGCGGCCCTGCTGACCGCGAGCCTGACCATCTCGCTGTGGGAGCCGCCGATCCTGGCGTGCCAGGCGGCGACCGTGGTCTCCGACTCGACGGTCACCGCGTTGGCCACCAGCCTGCCGCCGGGCCGCAGCGCCCGCCAGCAGGCATCGATCACGCCGGGGACGCTCACCGCGCCGCCGACGAAGACGGCGTCCGGGGCCGTGAGCCCGCCGAGCGCGCCGGGGGCGGCGCCGGTCACCACGTTCAGGCCGGGCACGCCGAGGGCGAAGGCGTTGCGGGTGAGCCGCCCGGCCCGGTCGCCGTCCCTCTCGACGGCGATCGCCCGGTTCTCCGGGTGGGCGCGCATCCACTCGATCGCGAGGCTGCCCGCCCCGGCGCCGACGTCCCACAGCAGTTCGCCGGGGACGGGCGCGAGCCGGGACATGGTGACCGCCCGCACCTCGCGCTTGGTGAGCTGGCCGTCGTGCTCGAACGCCTCGTCGGGCAGGCCGGGCAGGACCGGCAGCGGGACGGTCCCCGGCGCGGCCACGCACTCGACGGCCACGACGTTGAGGTCGTCGGCCTCGGTCAGGGACCAGCCGCCCGCCGTACCGGAGACCAGGCGTTCGGCCTCACCGCCGAGCCGTTCCAGGACGGTCATCGGGCTCGCGCCGTAGCCACGGGCGGTGAGCAGCGCGGCGACCCGGGCCGGGGTGCGGCCGTCGGCGCTGAGGACGAGCACCCTGCGCCCGTCGTGGACGGCGGTGTGCACGGCCTCGGCGGGACGCCTCACGAGGCTGACCACCTCGACGCGGTCGGCGGCCCAGCCGAGCCTGGCGCAGGCCAGCGAGACCGAGGAGGGGGACGGCAGCACCCTGACCCGTCCGGCGCCGAGCAGCCGCACCAGCGTCGTGCCGATGCCGTGGAACATGGGGTCGCCGCTGGCCAGCACGCACACCGCGCGCCCGCGACCGGCCTCGATCAGGCCGGGCAGCGCGGGCAGCAGCGGCGACGGCCAGGTGACGCGCTCGGCCGTACCGGCGGGGATCAGGGCGAGTTGCCTGGCGCTGCCCATCAGCACCTCGGCGGCGAGCAGCTCCTCGCGTGCCTCCGGGGACAGACCGGCCCAGCCGTCGGCTCCGACGCCGACGACGGTTATCCGGTCAGACATTTCCGAGAACTCGGGTGACGCGGATCTCGATCACGACGCGGGAGGGGTTCTCCCTGGGCTGCCGGTAGCGCTCGGCGTAGCGGCGCACGCCCTCGGCGATCGAGCCGGGGTCCCTGCGGATGACCGCGCTGCCCTCCAGCGTCGACCAGCGCCCGCCGTCGACCTGGCAGACGGCGACGCGCGCGCCGCCGTCCCCGGCGGCCTCGATGTGGCGGACCTTGCGCGAGCCGTCCGAGGTGATCACCCGGGCGATCCCGGCCTCGGCGTCCAGCGTCACGCCGACCGGGATGACGTGCGGCGTGCCGTCGGCCCGCAGCGTGGTCAGCGTGCACAGGTGGTACTCCCGCCAGAAGGCGTGGAAACCGTCCTCGCGATCCGTCAACACCGGCTGTCCCTCCCCATGGCTGCTGTCTACGGGGCGACATGCTAGCCGGGAGGCCGGCCCGGCGGAGGACCGGCTCCACCGGGCCCGGGACTCACTCCGCCGCGGACGCCTGTTCCCCCGCCGCCTCGTCGGCCGTCTCCTTGGACGCCTTGTAGGCCGCGAGGAGCTGCTGACGACGCTCGGCGGGGAGCCTGTCGATGTACAGCATGCCGTCCAGGTGGTCGGTCTCGTGCTGCAGGCAGCGGGCGAGCAGCCCGGTGCCCTCGACCGTGATCGGGGCGCCGGTGACGTCGAACCCGTGCACCACCGCCCGGTCCGGCCTGGCCAGGCTGGCCCGCTGCCCGGGAACGGACAGACAGCCCTCGTCGTAGTCGTCCAGGTTCCGCTCACCGTGACCGGGCAGCACCAGGGTCGGGTTGACCACGACGCCCTTGCGGTACTCCTCGGTCTCGTCCGGGCAGTCGTAGACGAACACCCGCAGCGGCACGCCGATCTGGTTGGCGGCCAGGCCGACTCCCTCCGCGGCGTACATGCTGGCGAACATGTCGGCCACGAGCGCGGCCAGCTCCTCGTCGAAGCCGGTCACGTCCTGGCACGGGCGGTGCAGCACCGGCTCACCCACGAACGTGATCTGCCTCGCCGTGCCCTCGCCGCTTGCTTCCATCCGTCATGCCTCCAGGGTCGCGGTGTGTGGTTCGCAGCAGACTACCGACGGCCGCGCGCTCCCCGTGACGGGCGTCAGCTGCCCCCGCTGTAGATGACCTGCTCGGGCCTGATCCTGACGGTGACGCGCTGCTCGCCCGGCTGGCGGTAGGGGTAGGTCTCCACCCCGAGGTACTTGTTGGCCAGGCCGTCGATGACCTCGTCGGCGCCGTCGAGCTCGAACTCGGCGACACCGGAGACGCTCACCAGGTGGAAGGCGTCCTTCGGGTCGAGCACGCTCACCGAGACCTGCGGGTTGTCGCGCAGGTGGCGCTCCTTGGCGCGGCCGACCGCGGTGTTGAAGATGACGTCGTCTCCGTCGACGTCCACCCAGACGACGGTGCTGTGCAGCGAGCCGTCAGGGCGCAGGGTGGTCACCCAGCCGTGAATGGGCTGGCTGAGCAGGGCCTTGGCGTCGTCGTTCAGCTTTCCCACGGGAACCTCCGCAGTCGCGTGATGTGCCTGTCGACCCATCGAACATCACGGGTAACCGATCAATTCCACCGCCCCCCGCCGAGAGGTAACATCCGCCCAGAGACCGCCCACACGACGGAGGTTCCGCATGAGCTTCGACGAGGCCGCCTTCCAGGTTCCGGCGCGGGGACCCGTCCCGTCGTCCTGACCTGAGGCCGCCCGCGCGCGGTCCCGGTCGCGGCGGTCCGTGCTCCTCGCCCCGGAACGATCACCTTTTCCCCGATCGTTCCTTCCTTCCGAGGAGCTCTTTTGCGTGCTCGCACGTCCGCGCGTCTCGGCGCGGACTTCGGCAAACTCTGGACCGCCTCCGCCGTCTCCAACGTCGGCGACGGGGTCACCCTGACGGCCGGTCCCCTCCTTGTCGCCTCACTGAGCGACGACCCCGTCCTCGTCGCGGGCGCCGTCCTGGCCCAGCAGCTCCCATGGGTGCTGTTCTCCCTGGTCAGCGGCGCCTATGTGGACCGGCTCGACCGGCGGCGGCTGATCGTCGCCGTCAACCTGGTCCGCGCCCTCGCCCTGGGGACGCTCTGCGCCGTCATCGCGGCGGGGGCGCTGACCGTTCCCCTCGTCTACGTCGTCTTCTTCCTGCTCGGCACGGCGGAGACCGTCGCCGACACCGCCTCGGCCGCCCTGCTTCCCGCCGTCGTCGCGCCGGAGCTGCTGGCCGGGGCGAACACACGGCTGATGGCCACCTTCACCGTCGGCAACCAGTTCGCGGCCAAACCGCTCGGCGGATGGCTGTTCACCGTCTCGGCCGCGCTGCCGTTCGGTTTCGACGCGCTGACCTTCGTGGTGGCCGCCGCCCTGGTGTCCGCCATGCGGCCCCTGCCTCTCGCCTCCCCTCCCGGGCCGAGCGGCGGTCTGCGCGCCGACATCGCCGAGGGGGTGCGCCGGCTGTGGCGGCACCGGTTACTGCGGACCCTGGCGCTGAGCATGGGGGTGGGCAACCTGATGTTCTGCGGGGCCTTCGCGGTCTTCGTGCTGTACGCCCGGCAACGTCTGGGCCTGTCGGAGGTGGGGTACGGCCTGCTGCTGACCGCCTTCGCCGCCGGCGGCCTGCTCGGCACGCTGACGGCGGGCCGGTTGTGGTCGCGGTTCGGCGCGACCGCGCTGCTGCGCGCCGGGCTGCTCATCGAGGCGGCGACCCATCTCGTCCTCGCCCTGACCACGCGGCCGTGGGTGGCCGCGGCCATCCTGGTGGTCTTCGGCACACACGCGATGGTGTGGGGGGTGATCGTCGTGACGCTGCGCCAGCGGGCGGTGCCCGGCGGCCTCCTCGGACGGGTCACCAGCGCGTACGCGCTGCTCGACGTCAGCGGCGCCGCCCTCGGCTCGCTGCTCGGCGGTGTCGTCGCCCACGCGCTGGGGATCACGGCGCCGTTCTGGATCGCCGCCGGGACGATGCTCGTCGTCCTGGCCGTCGCCTGGCGCCCCCTGGGCCGGGCGGACGCCCAGGCCCCCGGCCCCGCCGTCGCCGGATAGGGGCCCGGGGCACGGCCCGCCCGCCCCGGGCGGGCCGTACGATCGGCGGATGACCGCCCGCCAGAGTCAGCTCGTCGTCGACTGCGCCCGCCCCGAGACGCTCGCCGTGTTCTGGAGCCGTCTGCTCGGCGGGGTCCCGGTGCACCGGGACCCCGCCTGGTCCAGTCTCGACCCCCCGGGCGGGCTCAGGATGGCCTTCCAGCGGGTTCCCGAGGCCAAGGCGGGCAAGAACCGGCTCCACCTGGACGTCGCCGTCGAGGACGTCGTCGCGGCTGCGGAGGGCGCGCTGAGCCTCGGCGGCCGCCGTTGCGGCGGGCCGGTGCGCGACGCGGCGGGCGTCTTCCAGGTGATGCTCGACCCCGAGGGCAACGAGTTCTGCCTCGTCGGTCCCTGAGGCCCCGCTCAGTGGACGGAGAGCCCGCCGTCCACGAAGATCGACTGCCCGGTGACGTACGCCGAGGCGCGGCTCGCCAGGAAGACCGCCGCGCCCGCGAAGTCCTCCGCCAGGCCGTTGCGGCCGACCATCGTCCGCGCGGCCAGCGCGGCGACCCGCTCGGGGTCGGACGACAGCCGCGCGTTGAGCGGCGTCATCACGAACCCGGGCACGAGCGTGTTGCAGGTGACGCCGTACGGCGACCACGCCTCGGCCTGGGAGCGTGACAGCGATTCGAGCCCTCCCTTGGAGACGCCGTAGGCGCCGCTCTGCACGAAGGCCCGGTGCGCCTGCTGGGAGCTGATGTGGATGATCCGGCCGAACCCCCGTTCCGCCATGCCCGGCCCGAAGCGCTGCCCCAGCAGGTAGGGCGCCTCCAGGTTGACGGCCATGGTGATGTCCCACACGTCCTCGCCCAGCTCCCCCATGGGGGGACGCTGGTTGATCCCGGCGCTGTTGACGAGGATGTCGGGCTCCCCGAACGCCTTCACCGCCTCCTCCGCCGCGGCGCGCACGCCCTCGCGGGTGCTCAGGTCGGCGCTGACCCAGGCGACGCGGCAGCCGTCGGCCTCAAGCTCGGCGGTCGTGGCGGCCAGTTCCTCCGGCCTGCGCGCCACGACCACGACGGCCGCCCCGGCCCGTGCCAGCGCCCCCGCGATGCAGCGGCCGATGCCGGAACTCCCGCCGGTCACCACGGCGACCCTGCCGTCCAGTGAGAACAGGTCCGACAGATACTTCTGCGTTGTCATGGCCGGAACTGTAGAGGAGTCCCGCTCCGAGGCCCGGGAGCGGGGCGTGAACCCGATCGGGGGGTTGTGGCAAGACATCGCCGACCCCTGCCCCTACGGAAAGGCCGGCCCGATGCCATGGTGCCGACGATGACCGCACCGCCCACGACCGGCACGTGTGACCGCGACCTGGTACGCGAGTCCTGGACACGTCCTGAGGCGTTCGCCGCGCTGTTCGACCGCTACGCCGGCATGCTCTACCGGTACGTCTCCCGCAGGCTCGGCCCCGAGACGGCCGAGGACCTGGTCGGTGAGACGTTCCTGGTCGCCTTCGACCGCAGGAGACGCTACGACCTGGCCTACGCCGACGCCCGTCCCTGGCTGTTCGGCATCGTGACCAAACTCCTCTCCAGGCATCACCGCACCGAGGCCGCCAGGTACCGTGCGCTGCGGCGCAGCCCCGGGGAGGGCGTGGTCGAGAACCCGGCCGACCGGGTGGCCGCCGAGGTCACCGCCCTGGCCTGCAGGCCCGTGCTCGCGGAGGCGCTCGCGGGGCTGCCGCCCAGGGACCGTGACGTCCTGTTGCTGATCGCCTGGGGCGACCTGTCGTACGAGGAGACCGCCCGCTCCCTCGGTGTCCCGGTCGGCACCGTGCGCTCCCGGCTGAACAGGGCCCGCAGGAGGATACGCGCGGCGCTCGGCGAGACCAACCCGATGCACGAGGAGGAGTGACCATGGACGACCTGACGACGCTCCGCGCCCTCGGCGGCGAACTGGAGCACGAACCGTCCGCCGCCGCGCTCGACGGCCAGCGGCGACGCCTGCTCGGCTCCCTGGACGGCGGGAGACGTGGACGCCGATGGCCGCGCAGGCCCGGTGCGCGCGGCGCGGTGATGCTCGCCCTGGCCGCCGCGGCCACCGCCGCCGTGCTCGTCGTCCCGAACCTGCTGCTGCGGGGCCACGAGGTGCCCTCCCCGGTGGGGGCGCGCCCGGTCAAGGCGAACGAGGCGATCAACGTGCTGGTCGCCGGGACCGACGGCCAGGCGGGGGCCAGGAGGAGCCGCGGGGAGGACGTCGGGGACCCCAGGGCGAACGCCGCGCGCGCCGACACACTGCTCCTGGTGCACCTGTCCGCCGACCGCGAGCGGGTCTCCGTCATCAGCATCCCCAGGGACTCGATGGTCCTGGTTCCCCCCTGTTCGAGTCCGGCGGGCAAGACCGTTCCCGCGAGGATCGAAATGATCAACGCCTCCTTCGCCGAAGGCGGCATGGCCTGCCTCTGGAAGCGGGTCGAGACCCTGACCGGGGTCCGCGTCGACCACGCGGTCGAGGTGGACTTCTCCGGCTTCAAGGGCATGGTCGACGCCATCGGAGGGATCGAGGTCACCCTGCCCTCCCCGGTCGAGGACCGGCAGGCGAAGGTACGGCTCCCCAAGGGCAGACAGGTGCTCAACGGCGACCAGGCGCTCGGCTACGTGCGGGTACGCTACAGCCTGGGCGACGGCTCCGACCTTGAGCGGATCAGCCGTCAGCAACGGTTCATGGCGTCCCTGGCGCGCAAGGCCGCGGGCCTGACGTCGGACCCCGTCCGCCTCGCCGCCTTCCTCGGCGAGGCCGCGAAATCGGTCAAGGCGGATCGCGGGCTCGACCTGGCGACGCTGCGGGCGATCGCCGAGAGCCTGGACGGGACGGCCCCCGGCTCCGTCGAGTTCCTCACGGTGCCCGTCCGCCCGTCCGCCGTGGATCCCATGAGGCTCGACTGGGACCGCGCCGCCGCGTCGCGCCTGTTCGCGAAGGTCCGCGACGACACACTGTGAGCCGGGGGCCGTGCGGGAGTCCGTACCGGGGCGGGTGCGCGGGGCGCGCCTCGTTGCGGCCTCCCGCGCGCCCGGCCGACAATGATCGGGTGATCACCCGTGTGCGTTCCGTGATCAGGGTCGAGGGCGTCGTGCAGGGAGTCGGCTTCCGCCCCTTCGTGTACGGCCTGGCGGTGCGGCTCGGCCTCGGCGGGCTGGTCGGCAACGACGAACGCGGGGTGTTCATCGAGGTCGAGGGGGCTCCGGCCCTCGTGGCGGAGTTCACCGCGGCGCTCAGCGCGAGCCCGCCGCCGCTGGCCACCGTCGAACGGGTCAGCGCGCGGCCCGCGACGGCGACGGGTGAGACGCGCTTCGCCATCGCGGGCAGCTCCGGGGGCGGGCCGCGGCGGACGCTCGTCTCCCCCGACGTGGCCACCTGCGACGACTGCCTGCGCGAGATGGACGACCCGGCGGACCGGCGGTACGGCTACGCCTTCGTCAACTGCACCAACTGCGGGCCCCGGTTCACGATCGTGCGGGACGTCCCCTACGACAGGCCGAACACCACGATGGCGGGCTTCGCCATGTGCGCGGACTGCGCGCGGGAGTACCACGACCCGGCGGACCGGCGCTTCCACGCCCAGCCGGTGTGCTGCCCGGTCTGCGGCCCCCGGCTGCGGTTGCTCGGCCCCGCGGGCGGCCCGCTGCCGGGCGACCCGGTCGAGGAGGCCGTACGGCTGCTGCGCGGCGGCGGGGTGCTCGCGGTCAAGGGGCTTGGCGGTTACCACCTGGCCGCCCTCGCCTCCCGCGAGCCCGCCGTCGCGGCGCTGCGTTCCAGGAAGCACCGGATGGAGAAGCCCTTCGCGGTGATGGTGGCCGGCCTGGCGGCGGCGCGGCTGCTGTGCGAGGTGGACGAGGCGGAGGAGCGGCTGCTCACCTCGGGGGCGCGCCCGATCGTGCTGCTGCGCGGGCGCGAGGAGAGCACCCGTCTCGTCGCCCCCTCCGTGGCCCCCTCCGGCGGCCCTTCCGGTGAGAGGCCCGGGGACCGGTGGCTCGGGGTGATGCTGCCCTACACCCCGCTGCACCACCTGCTGCTGCGCGGCCTGGACGCGCCCATGGTGCTCACCAGCGGCAACGTCTCCGACGAGCCGATCGCCTACCGCGACGAGGACGCGCTGGCCCGCCTGGGCGGGGTCGCCGACGCCTTCCTCGTCCACGACCGGCCGATCCACACGCGCACCGACGACTCGGTCGTGCGGGTCCTGCGGGGCCGTGAGCTGCCGCTGCGGCGCTCCCGGGGGTACGCCCCGCGCCCGCTGCCGCTCGCCCGCGCCCTGCCCGGGCCCGTGCTGGCCTGCGGCGCGGAGCTGAAGCACACCTTCTGCGTGGCCAGGGGCGCCCACGCCTTCGTCTCCCACCACATCGGCGACCTGGAGAACTACGAGACGTTCCGGTCCTTCACCGAAGGGGTCGGCCACTTCCTGCGGCTGTTCGACGTCGTCCCCGAGGTGGTGGCCCACGACCTGCACCCGGAGTACCTGTCGACCAAGTACGCGCTCGCCCTTGAGGGGCCTCTCGCGGGGGCCCGCCCGGTGGCGGTACAGCACCACCACGCGCACGTGGCCTCGTGCCTGGCCGACAACGGGGTCGCGGGGCCGGTGATCGGGGTGGCCTTCGACGGGCTCGGCTACGGTCCGGACGCGACGCTGTGGGGCGGGGAGTTCCTGGTGGCCGACCTGGTCTCCTTCGAGCGGGCGGGTCATCTGGCCACGGTGCCGATGCCCGGCGGGGCGGCGGCGGTCAGGCAGCCGTGGCGGATGGCCGCCGCCTACCTCGACGCGGCGTACGGCGGTGCCGTACCCGGTGACCTGGACGTCGTACGGCGCAACGCCGAGGCCTGGGAGGGGGTCCTGGCGCTCGGCAGGCGCGGGGTGAACGCCCCCCTGACGTCGAGCGCGGGCAGGCTGTTCGACGCGGTGGCCTCGGTCGCGGGCGTCCGGGACGTCATCGGCTACGAGGGGCAGGCGGCGATCGAGTGGGAACGGCTCGCCGACCCGGCGGAGACGGGCCGTTACGGCTTCCGCCTGACGGGTTCGGCCCCCTTCGTCGTCCACGGGACCGACCTGGTCGCGGCGGTCGCCGAGGACGTCCGGGCGGGCACGGAGACCGGGGTGGTCTCCGCCAGGTTCCACAACACGGTCGCGCGGATCGTCGCCGAGGGCTGCGCCCGGGTCAGGCGGGCGGGCGGGCCGTCCACGGTCGCGCTCTCCGGGGGCGTGTTCCAGAACGCGCTGTTGCTCGTGCGGGCCGCCGCCCTCCTGGAGGAGGACGGCTTCCACGTGCTGACGCACGGGCGGGTGCCGCCCAACGACGGCGGCGTCAGCCTGGGCCAGGCCGTCGTCGCGGGCGCCCGCGACGTCCGGCTCTGACGCGTGCGCCCGCGACGTCCGGCGCTGGCCCGGGCGTCCGTGGGTGCCTGGGCACGTCTGTGGGCGGCTGTGGGCGGGCTCCCTCAGCAGATGCGGGGCAGCGGGTCGCCGACCAGCAGGTCCACGATGCGGGTGCCGCCGAAACCGGTCTTCAGCAGCACCAGCCCCGGCGGGTCCTGCCCGACGCGGCCGACGAGCGCGGCGCCCTCGCCGAGGGGGTGCGCGCGCAGGGCCGCCAGCGCGGCGTCCGCCACCGCGCCGTCGACCACGGCGACCAGACGTCCCTCGCAGGCCACGTAGAGCGGGTCGATGCCGAGCAGTTCGCACGCGCCGCGTACGGCCCGCCGTACCGGGACCGCGTCCTCCTCGACGACCACGGCGACGCCGGAGGCCCGCGCGATCTCGTTCAGGATCGTGGCGACCCCGCCCCTGGTCGCGTCGCGCATGCAGCGCACGGCGCCGGGGCAGGCGTCAAGGAGCGCGGCGGCCGGCCCGTTCAGCGGCGCCGTGTCGGAGACCAGGTCGGCCTCGATGTCCAGTTCGCCCCGGGCGAGCATGATGGTGACGCCGTGCTCGCCGACCGGCCCGGAGACGATGACGGCGTCGCCGGGTCGCGCCCCCGCCACACCCAGGGCGCCGGGCCGGTCGAGCAGCCCGACCCCGGCCGTGTTGACGTAGCACCCGTCGGCCTTGCCGCGCTGCACCACCTTGGTGTCGCCGGTGACGATCCGGACCCCGGCCGCCTGCGCCGCCTCGGCCATCGACGCGACGACGCGCCTGAGGTCGCCGACGGGGAACCCCTCCTCCAGGATGAAGCCCGCCGAGAGGTACAGCGGGCGGGCGCCGCACATCGCCAGGTCGTTGACGGTCCCGTTGACCGCGAGGTCGCCGATGTTCCCCCCGGGGAAGAACAACGGGGAGACGACGTAGGAGTCGGTGGTCAGGGCCAGGCGCTGGGTGCCGGCGTCGAACACGGCGCCGTCCTCGAGCGGTTCGAGCAACGGGTTGCGGAAGGACTCAAGGAAGACCGCCTCGACCAGGGACTGGGTCGCCTTGCCCCCCGCCCCGTGGGCCATGGTGATGTGTTCCTCCCGCACCGTGGCCTTGCGGCGGCGTGCCCGGTCGACGCGTTCGAGGACCTGTTCCTCGCGGCCCGGCCGTACGGTCTGGTTCTCGTGTTCGCGGACCAGGGCCTCGGCCCAGGCCGCGGTTCCCTCGGCGCCGGTCACCGTGTCGCCTCCCGCACCCGTTCCCGGGAGAAACGGCCGAAGTTGTAGTAGGCCGCGCAGGCCCCCTCCGAGGAGACCATGCAGGTGCCGATCGGGGTCTCCGGGGTGCAGGCGGTGCCGAACACCTTGCACTCCCACGGTTTGAGCACGCCCTTGAGCACCTCGCCGCACTGGCAGGCCTTGGGGTCGGCCACCCGGACGCCGGGGATGCCGAAGATCTGTTCCGCGTCGTGGACGGCGTAGCGTTCCCGCATGCCGAGCGCGGAGTGGGAGATGAACCCCAGGCCGCGCCACTCGAAGTAGGGCCGCAGCCGCATCACCTGGTTGACGGCGGCGAGCGCCCTGGGGTTGCCCTCCCACGGCACGACGCGGGCGTACTGGTTCTCCACCTCGGAGCGCCCCTCGGCCAGTTGCAGCAGCAGCATGTAGATCGACTGCAGGAGGTCGAGCGGCTCGAACCCCGCGACGACGAGCGGTTTGCCGTAGTCACGGGCGATGAACTCGTACGGCCCGCAGCCGATGACCGTCGAGACGTGGCCGGGGCCGATGAACCCGTCAAGGCGCAGGTCCGGGGAGTCCAGGATGGCCTTGATCGCGGGGATGATCGTCACGTGGTTGCAGAAGACGGAGAAGTTGGTGATCCGCTCGGCCTCGGCGCGCATGACCGTCATGGCGGTCGAGGGAGCCGTGGTCTCGAAGCCGATCGCCATGAAGACGACACGTCTGTCCGGGTTCTGCCGGGCGATCTTGAGGGCGTCCAGCGGTGAGTAGACCATGCGGATCTCGGCGCCCTGGGCCATGGAGTCGAAGAACGAGCCCCGCCCGCCGGGGACCCGCATCATGTCGCCGAAGGAGGTCATGATCACATCTGGCCGCTCGGCGATGTGGATGGCGTCGTCGACCCGTCCCATCGGGATGACGCAGACCGGGCAGCCGGGGCCGTGCACCAGGGTGATGTTCTCCGGCAGGTGGTCCTCAAGCCCGTGCTTGTAGATGGTGTGCGTGTGGCCGCCGCAGACCTCCATGAACTTGTAGCGCCGCCCCGGTTCGCACAGGTTCGCGATCTTCGCGGCGAGGGCCCGCGCCTTCTCCGCGTCACGGTACTCGTCGACGAAACGCATCACACCTCACCCCGGCCGATCGGATCGAAGGGGTCCAGCGAGGACTCCTTGAGTGCGGCGAGTTCGTCGTCGTACGCCTGGCCGATGCTCTCCAGGAACTCCATCGCGGCCTTCGCCTCGTCCTCGTCGATCTTCGAGAGGGCGAAGCCGACGTGGATGAGGATCCAGTCGCCCGGCCTGAGCTCCTCGCCTTCGAGCAGGCCGACGTTGATCGCCCGCCGTACCCCGCTCACGTCGACCCTCGCGAGGTCAGTGTGATCCGCCAGGATCTCCACGATCTCCCCCGGAATCCCCAGACACATGGCTCACCACCTCCTCAAGCTCGATGGATTCGAGGGTCAGCTCGTCGCCGCCCAGCAGGTCGACGTCGGTGCTCGCGCAGCCACCGCACACGGCCAGCGCGTCGTAGGTCTCCCGGTCCTCGCCGCAGGAGCGGCAGGTGAGCCTGGCGGGCACCACGACCAGGTCCGCCGTGGCGCCCTCCGCCACGCTGCCCGGCGCGACCAGGGAGAACGCCTGGTCGAACGCGGGCCCGGTGATCCGCAGCATCGCCCCGGCCCGCACGCGCAGGCGCGCCACCTTGCGTCCCCGGGCCCTTCGCTCGACCGCGTCGAGCACCGCCTCGGCTATTCCGAACTCGTGCACGGCCCCGCCGCCTCTCGTGTCGGTCCTTCACCCCGGGTGGCCCGCGCGGGGCCGTACCGGCCGGTCACATCTCCCTCATCCGCTTGTAGCGCAGGATGTCGGGCAGGGAGACGGCGATCACGACCGCCACCCCCGCGGCGGCCGTCAGCAGCAGCACTTTCCCGATCATGTCCTTCCCCTCTCGATACGCGCGGCGCCTGACGCCGCGACCTGTTCCGCGACCAGCTCCCGGACGAGCCCCGCGGCCACGGGGACCGCGTGGGCGACCGGTTCGCTGAGTCCCATGCCCGGCGAGGTGTCGGCGGGCTCGCAGCCGACGAGCAGGACCGGCTCGGTGGTGACGCCGAGCGGGCCGAACAGCGCGAACAGCGCGTCCGGCGTCATGCCGTGGGAGTCGCCGAGCGCCCCCATGAGGAGCGGCGTCTCGTCCCGGGCCCCCCGGTCGATGCCGGGTTCGATGACCGACAGCGTCCCCGGCCGCTCCCCCCTGGGGACGGCGTCGAGGAGGATCAGGCCGTCGTACCCGGCCAGCAGCTCGTAGGCCAGGTGGACGCCGCGGATGCCGAAGTCGGCCACCACGGCGCCCTCCGGCGGCCCCTGCTCGCCGAGCAGCCTGACCACCTCGACGCCGAACCCGTCGTCGCCGAAGAAGACGTTGCCGACGCCCGCCACCAGGATCCCGCCGCTCATCGGCCCTCCCTCTCCGCCGGGGCGCCGTCGAGCGGCTCGACCTCGTCCGGCGAGAAGTACAGGAAGCGGCCCTGGGCGCGTTGCAGGTCGGCTCCCGGGTCGTCCTCCAGGGTCACGGCCAGGTGGTGGACGCCGTCCACGTCGAGCAGGACGGCCTCGACCGTCGCGGCCCGCCCGGTCAGGAACATGTCGTGGGCGTCCGCGCGGCGCCCGCCGGGCGCCCCCGGGCAGGCGCCCCCGCCGGGCAGCAGCCGGACCCTGCTGCCCCGGGCGAGGGTCACCCCCGCGACGACGACGCCGTCGCTCCCCGGGGAGACCGAGGTGTCCGCGCCGGGGTCCCACCACGGCACCGGCTGTCTCCCCTGTTCCTGCCGTACGGGCTCCGGCCCGCAGGAGCGCAGGTAGCGGATGGCGCCGTGCAGCCGTTCGAGCATCTCGCCCGGCATGTCCCCGGTCCGCTCGACGATGCGGGCGGCCCGCGGGTCGGTGGCCCTCGCCTCCCGCTTCTCCTCCTCGGTCAGGGTCATCGTCCTGAGGCTGAGGATCTCGTCGATCTCGGTGGCGTCGAAGAGGTCGCCGGGGCTCTCCGGGGCGACGGCCGGGTGGTCGTACAGGATGATCGGCGCCGAGAGCACGGCGTCGCGCCGTCCCGGCTCGCCGACGAGCACCGGCCAGGTGTGCAGGTTCCGGCAGGCGCGCGCCGCCTCTCCCGCCCATTCCGGCGGGTCGAGCAGGGACAGGAACTCCCCGCCCGTGACCGCGAGCAGCGTGTGGGCGGCGATCGGCGACCTGCGCAGCGCGTCGTCACGGCCCGCCTCCGGCCCCGGCTCCCAGTCGCAGGTGTTCTCCACCCACACCCGCAGCCTGACCGGCCCGTACGGCCCGGCGAGCCGTTCGGCGCCGATCCGCACCACCACCTCGACCGGCAGGTGCTCGCGCACGACACGGCCTGCGGCCCGCCCCGAGGAGGCCAGGAGCGGCTCGGCCGTACGGCCCCCGGGAAAGCCCGCCTCCAGGGTCCGCCCGGCCCCGAGCAGCTCCGCCAGCGGCAGGACGGCCTCGCACTCCCGCTCGACGGCCTCGTCGAAGCTCAGGTGGGTCTCCTCGCCGATCCGCAGGGAGGGGACCGGCCGGTGGGCGCCGTCGGCTTCGAGCCGTTCGACGGTCCTGGCGACCAGGTGCAGGAAGCGCAGCCTGACGTGGACCGTCGCCTCCTCTCCCGCCTGGAGGAGACACTCGGTCTGGCAGCGGGACGGTTCGGCGGTCGCGGTGTAGCCGGGCGGCACGAGCACCCCGAACTGCCAGCGTGTCCGGTTCTTCGCGGCCGACGCCCGGTAGGGGTAGAGCAGGTAGCCCTCGTACAGCACGGTGTCGGCGACCTGCCGGGCGGTCTCCATCGGGGTGCTCATCCGGCGGCCTCCCTCGTCTGCGCGAGCAGCGCCCGCACGGTCTCGTCCCAGGTGGTCAGCGCCCTGGCGGACTTGAAGCGGCCGAGCTCGCGCAGGGTCTCCCGGTCGAGCCGCAGCCACCCCTGCCCGGGGAAGTGGCGGTCCATCAGCTCACGCCACACGGCCACCGGCAGCCGGTGGCGCGCCTCCCGGTCCCAGGGCACCTGCCCGGCGGACAGGCCCTGCGGGGTGCGGGTGAACACGGTGCCGCTGAACAGCAGGATCAGCGGGATCTCGCCGTCGTCGAGGGCCGCGAAGTACCTGGCCGCCGCGACCTCCAGGTCGTAGGTGACGGGCACCGGCAGGTCGATCTCGGTCTCGCCGGTGAAGCCGGGCACCGTGGCCGAGACGTTGGCGAACTGCAGCGCCGTGAGCGTGGTGCCCCAGCGGGAGGGGTCGCCGAACAGGTCGCCAAGCAGTTCGGCCTCCTGCGGCGTGTGGCGGCGGCGGCGCGGCTCGACGCGGATCTGGCAGCGCAGCACGGCGGCCTGCACCCTGCCGCCGTCCGGCTCGGTCAGGCGCAGCCGGAAGAGCAGCGTCGGGGCGGCCGCGAAGGGGTCGGGACGGGCGTCCAGGCAGGAGAAGCCGAGGTCAGTCACGGTCCCCGCCCCCTTCACCGGCGGGCCCACCGACGACCCGGCCGCGTTCACGCAGGTCCGTGAAGAAGGAGTCGATGGCCTCCCACGCCTCCTGCCCGCCGCCGAAGCCCTTCCACAGGGTCCTGACCAGGCCGACCAGCTCGTAGCAGGCGTCGATCGGCACCAGATGGCCCGCGAAGCCGTCCGGCCCCCGGTCGACGAGCAGCGCCTCGACGTCCGGCCTGACGCCGGCGAGGGCGGGGTTGGCCGCCAGGACCCGTTCCCAGGTCTCCGCGGGCAGTTCGGACTCGGTCGCCCCTCCGGGGCTCGGATAGAGGGCGACCGTACGGCCGAGTGCCGAGTTGCGGAAGAAGAACGCCATCCGCACGGGGATCCGCAGCTCCTGCCAGTCGGCCTCCGACAGGGCGAGGCGGGGTGCGTACAGGTGACGGCCCGGCACCGCGAGGAACCTGCCCATGGCCGCCCCCTCGGTGGTGAAGAGCAGGTGGCAGCCGCGGCAGGCGCACATCAGGGCGCGGCCGCCGACGTCCACCACGTGGGCGTGCCGTTCGCCGATCGGTTCGGCGCACAGCTCGCAGCACCGCGCCCCCGGGCTTACCGGCGGCCCGGGGACGGCCGGCTCCCTGAAGCGCCGCAGTCCCGTGCTCACCGCGCCACCGTCCCCGCCCCTGACCGCGCGCCCGGCTGTGCTCCCGGTTCCGGGACCGGGCACGGCCCGGGAGGCGGCCTGGTGCCTATCTGCAGCAGCGAGCCGTCCCCGGCTGCGCCCTCGGCCGCGACCTCGACCATGCCCTCGACCTCGACGCGGACCACCTCGGGGGCCGCCCCGGTCACCGCCCGCTCGATCGCGTGCCGCACCGTGATCCTGGAGGAGGGGCAGCCGTCGCAGGCGCCGCGCAGGCGCAGCCGTACCACGCCGGTGTCCTCCTCGACGGAGACGAGTTCCACGTCCCCCGAGTGGCCGCCCAGGTGGGGCCTGACCTCCTCAAGGGCGAGCCGTACCCGCTCGCCGGTGTCCAGCGGGTGCAGGTCGTGCACCGCCAGCAGCCCGCACAGCAGGGGGTCGCAGGTCACCCGGCGCAGCACCCCCGCGGCCTCCTCCTCCGTCACGATCTCCATGACGCGTTCGAGACCCGCGCCGTACAGGCCGACCAGCGCCCGCACCAGTTCCTCGGCCCTGGCGCGGGCGAGGGGGTCGCCGAGCGCGGCCAGTTCGGCCAGCAGCTCCTCGACCCGCTCACCCGTCGCCTGCGCGCCGGTGGTCTCCGACATCCGCCCGCCCCCGTCTCAGGCGCCGAACGCGTGCGGGGTGTGCAGCCTGCGCAACTCGCCACCGCCGCCGAGGTACATGTGGACCCCGCACGGCAGGCAGGGGTCGAAGCTGCGCACCGCCCTCATGATGTCGATGCCCTTGAAGCGCTCGGGCGGGTTCTCCTCGAAGATCGGCGTGTTCTGCACGGCGTCCTCGTACGGCCCCGGCGTGCCGTGGCTGTCGCGCACGCTGGCGTTCCACGGCGTCGGCGGATACGGGTGGTAGTTGGCGATCTTCCCGTCGCGGATCACCATGTGGTGCGAGAGCACCCCGCGGACCGCCTCGGTGAAGCCGCAGCTGACCGCCTCCTCGGGCACCGTGAACGGCGTCCAGGTGTCGCTGCGGCCCGCGCGCACCTCCGCCAGCCCCTGCTCGACGAAGTACAGCGCGCAGGCCGCGGCGTAGGCCTGGAAGTAGGTGCGCGCCCGGTTGCGTTCAAGGGCGTTCGACAGCGGCTGCCCGTTGTGCTCGGGGATCCTCCACTCGAAGCTCCTCTCCGGCTTCGTCGCGCTCTTGGGCAGGTTGATCTGCACGCTGTGCCCGGTGGCCTTGACGTAGCCGATGTCGACGAGCCCGGCGAGCGCCGTGGCCCACAGCCTGGCGATGGGGCCGCCGCCGGTGTCCAGGGCCAGCAGGTTCTCCCCGTCGTGCCAGCGCGGCGACATCACCCAGCTGTACTTGTCGGCGAAGTCCCGTTTCTGCGGGTGCGGGATGGTGTGCTGGTTCCACGGATGGCGGGCGTCGACCGGGTTGCCCAGCGGGTCGTGGGTGACGAACTTCTCCTGCCCCTCCCAGTCGTCGTAGAAGGAGCTGCCCAGCAGGATCCTGATGCCCAGGTTGATGTCCACCAGGTCGGTGGTCAGCAGCCTGCCGTCGACCACGACGCCCGGGGTGACGAAGGCCCGCCGTCCCCAGTCGCTCATCGTGCGGTAGTCGTAGTCGCAGTAGCCGGGGTCCTGGAAGCTGCCCCAGCAGCCCAGCAGGACCCGGCGCCTGCCGACCTCCTCGTAGCCGGGCAGCGCCGTGTAGAAGAAGTCGAACAGGTCGTCGTGCATCGGCACGACCTTCTTCATGAACTCCACGTACCGCATGAGCCGCGACAGGTAGTCGGTGAACAGCTGCACGGTTGCCACCGTGCCGACCCCGCCGGGGTACAGCGTCGAGGGGTGTACGTGCCTGCCCTCCATCAGGCAGAACATCTCCCTGGTCAGCCTGCTCATCTGCAGCGCCTCGCGGTAGAACTCCCCTTCGAGCGGGTTGAGCGAGCGCATGATGTCGGCGATCGTGGCGTAGCCGTGCTCGCCCGCGTGCGGGGCCTCGGTGCGTTCGGCCGTCGCCAGCACGCCGGGGTTGGTCTCGGCGATCATCTTCTCGCAGTAGTCGACCCCCACCAGGTTCTCCTGGTAGATGTTGTGGTCGAACATGTACTCGGCGGCCTCGCCGAGGTTGACGATCCACTCCCCCAGCGCGGGCGGGCGGATGCCGTAGGCCATGTTCTGCGCGTAGACCGAGCAGGTGGCGTGGTTGTCGCCGCAGATCCCGCAGATCCTGCTGGTGATGAAGTGCGCGTCCCTGGGGTCCTTGCCCTTCATGAAGATGCTGTAGCCGCGGAAGATCGACGAGGTGCTGTAGCACTCGGCGACCCGGCGTTGCTTGAAGTCGACCTTGGCGTAGATGCCCAGGCTGCCCACGATCCTGGTGATCGGGTCCCAGGCCATCTCCACCAGTTCGCTGTCCCCCGGACCCGGTCCCGCCGCGGATTTCCCGGGTTTCGCGCCGCCCTGGTGCGGTGTCGTCGTCATGTCAGCCCCGTCCCGCCCGCGTGCGCGCGGGCCTGCCCTCGCCGTGTTCGTTACGCCCGTGTCCTGCCGGACATCGCGGGCCGGTCACCCCGGTGCCGTTCACCAGGGCGCCCGGTAGCCGGTCAGCAGTTCGTGCCCCCGCCTGCGCCACTTCGGTTCCTTGTCCGCCGTCTTGAGGGTGATGGCGCGCAGCCTGCGGATCACCCCGCCGTAGGCGGCACTGGCCGTCGAGGAGATGAGCGCCCCCGGCGGCTCGTCCATGAACGGCATGAACTTGTCGGGGAAGCCCGGCATCGTGCAGGCGATGCAGATGCCGCCCACGTTCGGGCAGCCGCCGACCCCGTTCAGCCAGCCGCGCTTGGGCACGTTGCACTTGACGACCGGCCCCCAGCACCCGATCTTCACCAGGCATCGTGGCGAGCCGTGCTCGGTCGCGAACTGCCCCTGTTCGTAGTAGCCCGCCCGGTCGCATCCCTCGTGCACGGTGGCCCCGAACAGCCAGGTCGGCCGCAGGGCCTCGTCCAGCGGGATCATCGGGGCCTGGCCCGCGACCTGGTAGAGCAGGTACACGATCGTCTCGGACAGGTTGTCCGGCTGGACCGGGCAGCCCGGCACGTTCACGATCGGCAGCCCCGCCTTGGAGCGCCAGTCCCAGCCCAGGTAGTCGGCGACCCCCATGGCGCCGGTCGGGTTGCCCTCCATGGCGTGGACTCCGCCGTAGGTGGCGCACGTGCCGGCGGCCAGCACCGCGGTGGCCTTCGGAGCCAGCCGGTCGAGCCACTGGCTCGTCGTCATCGGCTGCCCGGTCTCCGGGTCGTTGCCGAAACCGCACCAGTAACCCTCCTGCTTGATCCCCTCGTTGGGGATGGAGCCCTCGACCACCAGTACGAACGGGTCGAGTTCGCCCCGTTCGGCCTTGAAGAACCAGTCGATGAACACGTCCGCCCCCTGCACGGGGCCGGACTCGAAGTCGATCAGCGGCCAGTGCACCGCGACCTTCGGCAGGCCGGGCAGCGCGCCGAGCACGATCTCCTCGATGCTCGGCTGGGTCGCCGCGGTCAGCGAGACCGAGTCGCCGTCGCAGCTCAGGCCCGCATTGATCCACAGAATGTGAACGACCGGCTCTTGTGTTGTCTCCGCGTTGGTCGCCTTCGACCCGCTCTGCGTGGTCATGCGCCTCACCACCTTCGCGGGCTCCTGCCCGCCGTCGGACGAGTGCTTGTCAGCCTGAGCCGCTCCCGGCCGGAGTCCCGTGCCGGGAGAGCGCGTGCTGGGTGAGCTCCCACAGCACGTGGTAGATGGTCGTCTGGGCCTCCTGGATGCGGTGCACCGAGCTCGACGGCACCACGAACAGGTGGTCGACGGTGCCGAGCTCGGCCATCTGACCGCCGTCGTAGCCCGCCAGTCCCACCGTGGTCATCCCCCGCCGGTCCGCCTCCTCGAAGGCGGCGACGAGGTTGCGTGAGTTGCCGCTCGTCGAGAGCCCGAACGCGATGTCCCCGGCGCGTCCCGAGGCGGCGAGCTGGCGGGCGAACACGACCTCGAAGCCGACGTCGTTCGACAGCGCCGTCATCACCGCGACGTCCCCGGTGAGGGCGAAGGCGGGCAGCGGTTTCGTGGCCCCGACGTCCGGCAGGAATCCGGGACCGAGGAACAGGGCGGCCACGTCCTGCGCGTCGGTCGCGCTGCCTCCGTTGCCGAAGGCGAACAGTCTCGCGCCGCCGGCGAAGGCCTCGGCCAGGGCCTCGGCGCAGGCGGCGATCCCGGCGCCGTCGCGGTCGAGCACCTCCCGGCGCAGGGCGACGATCTCACCGGCCTTCTCCTCCGTCGAGCGGCGCACCGCCGCCAGCACGGCCTCCAGGTCCGTCGGGCCCGCGTAGAGGAACGGGTACAGCGACTCGACCGAGGTGTCCGGCGCGCTCATGTGTCCACTCCCCTGAGTACGGCGATGGCCTCCCTGGCGTGCACGAGCACGACGTCGCCGACCTGGGCGTCGACCAGGGCGACGCTGATCTCCACCGTTTCCCGCCCGGCGCCCCGCCCGGCCTCCGCCACGGCCAGGCCCGCGTCGAGCAGCCGTACCACCCTGGCCGGCACCGCCTCGTCGGAGCAGGTCAGGCACACCTCCTCGTGGCACGGCTCAGGCGGGGTCCGGCCCCCGGCAGCGCCGCCCGCCGTGCCGTCCGCCGTGCCGTCCGCCCGCTCCCGGCCGGTCACGCGACCACCCTCGGGGCGAGCACGCCGGGCTGTTCGAGGAACACGTGCACCAGCTCCCACAGGACGTGGTACATCGTGACGTGCGTCTCCTTGACCACCCGGGGGTCGTGGGAGCGGGCGGCGAGCACGTGGTCGGCCGCACCGCTCTCCCGGATCGCCCCGCCGTCCCCGCCGACCAGCGCCAGCGTGAGCAGGCCGAGGGCCCTGGCGGTCTCCAGCGCCCTGAGCACGTCGGCGCAGTTCCCGGTCGCGGACACGCCGAGTGCCATGTCGCCGGGGACGGCCAGGTGGCGGAGCTGGTGGGCGAAGACCTCCTCGGCCCCCGCGACCGCGGTGATGCCGGTGATGGTCGCCACGTCGTTCGTCAGGGAGAAGGCAGGCAGGGCGCGTTTGCCCACGATCACCGGGTGGACGAACTCGACGGCGATGTGCTGGGCGTCGGTCGCGGCCTCCCCGCTGCCGAAGACGACGAGCCTGCCTCCGCCGTGGAAGCGTTCCGCCATGGCGTGGCAGGCCCCGGCCACCCGGCCCGCGTCCTCCGCCAGCGCGAGGGCAGGCTCGACCCGGCGCGCGAACGCGTCCTGGGCACGGGCCAAAGGCGTCTGGTCCACGACCGGTTCTCTCCCCTCGCGCCGGACGTCATCCCTGTCCTAACGACCGTACGGCGGGGCTACCTGGGCGGGAGAAAACGACAATCGGAGATTTCGCAAAGATAATTCGGGATGCCTGACATATTTCTCAACATCCCCGGAAGAACCCCTGAAGGGATATCTCTTGAGGTTTTTCCCGCGAAGGAAGCGGAAAGAGAACCTGCCCCCGTACGGCGGTCGCACGGGGGCGGTCCCGTGCGACGGTCAGATCGGCGCCTCGACCCTGAGGATCTTCACGAACTCCCGCATCCAGGCCGGGTGGTCCGGCCAGGCGCGCCCGGTGACCAGGTTGCCGTCGATGTGCGCGGCGCTGTCGACCCAGGTGCCTCCCGCTACCTCGACGTCGGCCGCGCAGGCGGGGTAGGCGCTGCTCGACCGTCCCCGCAGGACCCCGGCCGCGGCCAGCACGAGCGGGCCGTGGCAGAGCGCCGCGATCGGCTTACCCGCCTCGTCGAAGTGCCTGACGATCCGCTGGAGGTCGGCGTCGGAGCGGATGTACTCGGGCGCCCTGCCGCCGGGCACCACCAGGGCGGCGTACTCCTGCGGGTCGACGTCGGCGAAGGCCGCGTCGGCCGTCCAGGTGTGGCCCGGCTTCTCGGTGTAGGTGTCGAAGCCCTCGACGAAGTCGTGCACGACGAACTGCAGCCGCTTGACGCCCGGGGCGGCGATCGTCACCTCGTAGCCCTCCTCCTGCAGACGCTGGTAGGGATAGAAGACCTCCAGGTCCTCCGCGGCGTCGCCGGTGACGAGCAGGATCTTGGCCATGGTCGGGGCCCCTCCTGTGGTTCAGCTGGAAACGATGTCCTGCCGGTTGTGCCCGCTGGAATCGTTTCCCGACCCGGTTCCCACCGGACTTCTTCGCCATTCGCGCGCCTCGCGTCGCGCCGCGGCGGCGACGTTGCGCGGCATCCTGCCGAAGATCAGGCCGTGGAAGGGCGACAGGGCGTGCCAGTAGAGGTGACCGGCCAGCCCGTGGGGGTGGAAGATCGCCCGCTGCAGGTACACGGTCTCCTCCCCGGCGCGGCCGACGCCGAGTTCGAGCCAGGCCAGGCCGGGCAGGCGCATCTCCGCCCGCAGCCGCAGCAGCCGTCCCGGCTCGACCTCCTCGACCCGCCAGAAGTCGACCGCGTCGCCGACGCGCAGGTGCCGTGGGTCGCGGCGGCCCCGGCGCAGCCCGACCCCGCCGACGAGACGGTCGAGGAAACCGCGGGCGCGCCAGGCGACCGGCAGGGAGTACCAGCCGCTCTCCCCGCCGACCGACTCGATCACCGCCCAGAGGGCCTCCGGCGACGCCCGGACACGGCGGGCCCGCCGGTCGGTGTAGAGGCTGCCGCCCGCCCAGTCGGGGTCGGTCGGCAGCGGGTCGCTCGGCGCGCCCGGCGTCGAGGCCGAGGACCAGCGGGTGGTGACCTTCGCCTCCCTGATCCGCCGCAGGGCGAGCGCGACGGAGTCACCGAAGCCGACGAGCCCTTCGGGCGGGTCGGGGATGTGACGGGCGATGTCGTGCTCGCGGCAGACGGTCTCGTTGCGCAGCGACTCGACCAGGGGCCTGGCGATGCCCGCGGGGACGGGGGTGACCAGCCCCACCCAGTGGCTCGACAGGCCGGGGCTGAGCAGCGGCACCGGGATGATGACGCGGCGGGGCAGCCCGGCGACGCGGGCGTAGACGCGCATCATGTCGGCGTAGGTGAGCACGTCCGGGCCACCGATGTCGAAGGAGCGGTTCACCTCCTCCTCGACCGACGCCCATCCCACGAGGTAGCGCAGGACGTCACGGATCGCGATGGGCTGCGTCCTGGTCCGCACCCAGCTCGGCGTCGTCATCACCGGCAGCCGCTCGGTGAGGTAGCGCAGCATCTCGAACGACACCGAGCCGGAGCCGATGACGACCGCCGCCCGCAGCACCACGGCGGGCACCGGGGCGTCGAGGAGGATGCGCCCGACCTCGGCGCGGGAGCGCATGTGCGGCGACAGCCCCTGCCCGGGCGCCGGCTCACGCCCGGAGGCCGGCCCGTCCTCGGGAATCGGCCCTCCCTCGGGAATCGGCCCGCTCTCGGAGGTCAGCCCGCCGAGGTAGACGACGCGGCGCACCCCGGCCCGCGCGGCGGCGGAGGCGAAGACCGTGGCGGCGCGGCGGTCGGAGGCGGCGAAGTCCCTGCCCCCGCCCATGGCGTGGATGAGGTAGTAGGCGACCTCGACGCCGTCGAGGGCCCTGGCCGTGCTCTCCTCGTCCGTGGCGTCGGCCTGGACCGTCTCGACCCGGCCCGCCCACGGGTGGTCACGCAGCCGGGCCGCCGAGCGCGCCATGCAGCGCACCTCGTGACCCGCCTCCAGCAGTTCGGGCACGAGCCGCCCGCCGACGTATCCGGTCGCACCGGTGACAAGGCACTTCACTCGACCATGTTCGTACGGCGGGGCGCGCGCGGTTGCGACCCCGCGCCGTGTGTTACAACCCTTCGCGGAGTTCGAGGAGCAGTTGCCTGGTGCGCCCGACCGGTTCGGCCTCGATGCACAGGCGCTCCATGACCTCCAGATAGCTGTCGACGTCGTCGCGCTTCTCCAGGTAGACCGCGCTGGTGAGCTGCTCCATGTAGACCACGTCGGGCAGGTCGGGCTGGGAGAAGCGCAGGATGCTGAAGGGCCCGCCCGCCGCGGCGTGACCGCCCACGCTGAACGGCACGATCTGGACGGTCACGTTGGGCAGTTCGAGCGAGTTCAGGATGTGGTCGATCTGGCCGCGCATCACCTCGGGGCCGCCGAGGGGACGGCGCAGCACCGCCTCGTCGACCACGGCCCACAGGCGGGGCGGATCCTGGGCGTGCAGGATGCGCTGGCGCGCCATGCGCAGCCGTACGCGCCGCTCGACCTCGTCCTCCGAGGCGCTGGGGTAGCCGAGCAGGACGACCGCCCTGGCGTAGTCCTCGGTCTGCAGCAGGCCGGGCACGAACTGGACCTCGTAGTTACGGATGACGGAGGCCGACTCCTCAAGGCCGACGTACGTCTCGAACCAGGAGGGCAGGACGTCGTTGTAGTTGTGCCACCACCCGGCCACGTTGGCCCGCTCGACCAGGCCGAGCAGCGCCTGGCGCTCGTCGGGGGCGGTCACGCCGTACAGGGTGAGCAGGTCGGCGACGTCTCTCACACGGAAGCTGACCCTGCCCAGCTCCATGCGGCTGACCTTGGAGTGCGAGGCGCGGATGGTCCGCCCGGCCGCCTCCAGGGTGATGTGGCGCTCCTCGCGCAGGCGGCGGAGCTGGGCACCGAGCACGATCCTGAGCACCGTCGAGCTGCCTCGCGGCACGGCCATCGAGGTCGGAGGGACCGGCTCGCCCTCTGCGTGAGGTGTGATCATCTGGTAGTCCTTCAAGCGCGGAACGCGAGCCCCCGCCCACTCTTTGTGGCGATCGCGAGCCTTCACGGTACCCCCGTCAAGCCCTCCCGGCCACCCAGAATTTTGTTCTTTCAGTCGGCCGCGGCGATCAGGTCGTCGAAGTCGCCTCCCTTGATCCCCCGGACGAAGGCGCCGAGTTCCCGGGAGGTGTAGATCAGGGCGGGCCCGAGGGGATCGCGCGAGTTGCGGATCGCCACCCCGCCGCCTGGAAGTACGGCCAGCTCAACACAGTTGCCGCTGGGATTGCTGAACCGGCTCTTGCGCCAGACGACTCCGTCCAGCAGGGCCGCCGACATGCCGTTGTGCAACTGACTCATCCTCGCCTCTCACCTGTCCAGGGAGGGAAACTCTCGTACGATCATACTTCTTTGTGCAGATGCACGTGCATCTGTACTTGCCTATGCACATCACGCCGTGCAAGATGACTAGACGGATTGCCCTCGCAACGCGATCGCCACGCCTCCCCAAGGTCGCAGATGACTGCTCGCCAAAGACATCAAGCCACATCCATCCGGACAGAGATCGGTGGGTGGGAACGGTGGTTGTCAATGCTTGATCACGTGCTCCCGCCGAGCGGCCTGCCGCCGTGGACGGAGGGCGAAGGTCAGTCGGCCCATCTCCAGATGGCCGCCCGCAGCCTTCTTCACGACCCCTACGCGGCCAGGACCGCCAGGGAGTTCACCTCGACCGCCCTGCGCGCCTGGCAGCTCGACCCGCTCATCGACGACACCGGCGTGGTCGTCTCCGAACTGGTCACCAACGCCGTACGGCACGGCGTCCGCGGGGTGGTCGGCACCCACCGGGTGCAGGAGGTCCGGGTGATCCTCTGCTGCACGGAGAACACGGTGCTGTGCGCGGTCACCGACCCCAGCGACCAGGGCCCGAGCCTGCGCGAGCCCGACTACGAGGCCGAGAGCGGGCGAGGGCTTCAGGTGATCCAGGGGATCAGCCAGACCTGGGGCTGGGCCCCGCTGGCCAGCCGCGGCAAGGCCGTGTGGGCCGCCTTCGCCCTCCCCTCGGGAGAGGGACGGCGCCTGGAGCCCTGCCACTGACATCGGCCCCGGCGGACCCGGACGTCGGTGTGGCATATCCGAAAACACCCTTTAAGTGCGTCAAATCACGAATGCCATGCGATAAATACTGAATAGTTATCACTTTTCTCCATTGCCAGGGAGTAGGCGTCTACCAATGGACGGCCTGATTCCTTAGTCTCACAGGCAACCGGGGAGGTGACGCATGAGCGACTCGGTCAGGCGGTTCCCGGCGGCTCTGGACACGAGCGTGCCGAACGCCGCGCGGATGAACGACTACTTCCTCGGCGGCAAGGACAACTTCGCCGCCGACCGCAGGGCCGCGGAACAGGTACTGGCCGTGGCCCCGGAGATCAGGACGATGGCCAGGGAGCGGCAGGCCTTCATCGCCCGCGCGGTCGGCTACCTCACCGGGCAGGGCGTGGACCAGTTCCTCGTGCTGGGCGCCGGGCTTCCCACGCGACGCAACGTCCACGAGGTCGCCCAGTCCCGGTTGCCCGGCGCCCGCGTGGTCTACGTCGCCGACGACCCGGTCGTGCTCTCCCACGCCAGGGCGCTGCTGGCGACCGACCCCAGGACCGCCGTCGTCATGGGGGACGCGCTCAGGCCGGAGGAGGTGCTCGCCGATCCCGACCTGCGGTGCCTGATCGATCCGGGCCGCCCCGTGGCCGCGCTGATCCCGCACACGCTGCAGTTCACCCCGGACGAGGACGACCCCTTCAAGAGCGTGGCGCTGCTGCGTGACTCGCTCGCCCCGGGAAGCCACCTCGTCCTCGCCCACGTGGTCTTCGACACCCGTCCCGAGGTCGCGGGGCCGATCGTCGCCGTCTACCAGCGGGCCCTGGGCAGGAGCGAGGACACCAGGCGCACCCGGGGACAGGTGCTGCGCTTCTTCGACGGGCTGGACCTGGTCGATCCCGGCCTCGTCCACCTGCGCCACTGGCGCCCGGACAATCCGCTCACCACACGGGGACCGGACAGGACGTGGGCGGTCGGCGGCGTCGGCCGCAAACCCACCACCTGAAAGACCCGGACAGCCCGGTGAGGGGCACCGGCGGCGGATGCCCCTCAGCCGTACGGCCGCCGGTCACTGCGGCGGGGTGAGCACCTTGTCGATGAGGTAGATGACGGCGTTCGCCGTGGGCAGGTTGCCGCAGACGACCTTGGCGTCGTTGACCGTGTACTCCCCGTTCTCCTGCTTCACGGTGAGCTTGCCGCCCTCAAGCGTCTCAAGCGAGCCGCTCTGCAGCTCCGAGGGCTTCACCTTGCCGGAGACGACGTGGTAGGTGAGGACCTTCTTGAGCTGGGCGGGGTCAGCCTTGAGCTTGTCCTTGACGTCCTGCGGCAGCGCGGAGAACGCCTCGTTGGTCGGCGCGAACACCGTGACGCCCTCGGAGGAGTTCAGCTGCTCGACCAGCTCCGACTTCTTGAGGGCCTCGGCGAGCTGGGACAGCAGAGGGCTCTGCTCGACGGCGGTCGCGACCTTCTCCTTGGCGATCTCGACCGGGCTGCCCGGACCGGTCTCGGGGAGCTTCCTGCAGCCCGGCCCGAAGGGCACGGCCGCGGCTCCCTCGGAGGGACCTTCGGAGGCGCCTTCGGACGGGCCCTCGGAAGGAGCGCCCGAGGGCTCGACGGGAACCATCTCGGACGGTTCCGGTTCCGGCGCGGGTGTGAAGGTGAGGACGGAACCGGCGGCGCTCGCCTGGGCGGCCACCGGGAGGGCCGCCAGGGCCACCGCGGCGAGAGCGGCTGCGAGAAGAGAGGACTTCACGTTGATCTCCTTGGTTGGACGGATGGGCCGCCCGGGCCCACCGGACGGGTCCCGATGCCTCATCGCTCTGTCGTAGATCAATGCCCCCTCCTTTCGCGACAAATGCCCCACTGAGTGAATCTTGACTACATATCTCCCATGTACCTCCAATAGTCACAGAAACCTGACACACCCCTACAGAGCACGCTTAAGCCTGTAGATCACGAATAATCAGGAGATCATTCTCTAAATGCGGTCATCTCCGCCGCGCGACTCCGGTGTTCACCCGGATCTCCCCGCCGAGCCGGAAGCCCTCGGCGAGCCTGAGGTCGTCCCCGCTCCAGAAACGTCCCGGGTCGTACCAGTTGGGCCTGCGGTCCGCGGGCAGCAGGCCCATGGCCTCGTAGGTCACGGCGACGACCTCGGCGCAGTAGGCGCTCTCCAGCGCGTCCTGCGAGGCGCCCCTCTTGAAGATCCTCGGCACCCTGCCGCGAATCCAGCGGCCCGCGAGCCTGGCCGTCGAGGGGAACGGCGTGCCGTCCAGAAGGGCGACCGTGCGCAGCGCCGCGTCCTCCATCTCCCTGGTGGCCTGCGGTTCGAGCTGGCGCAGCCACGCGCGCTGGCCGTACCGGGTGGCCCAGACGCCGACCGCGTCCCGCAGGTCGTGCAGCTGGACTCCGCGCTGGTTGGTCCCTGACCACATGTCGGGCAGCGACCGGCCGAGTTCCGCGTGCCACATCAACGGGGGCATGTCGTCGATGACGACGGACATTCCGACATGGTTGACCGGGCTGTTCGTCATGGTCTGAATGGCTCTGTCGGGGACGGTACGGCCGCGGAACAGCCATACGTCGCCGGTACGGGTCAGATCGACCGCCTCATCGAGGCTGATGCTCTTGCCGGACATTTCTGTAGCCTAGGCATATGCGGTGGTGGAAGATACTCGGTCTCGCCGGGGTGGCGGGCGTCGCGGCGACCGGCGTGGTGATCGCCAGAGCCGAGCGGCGGCGGCGCGCCTACACCCCCGAGGAGATCCGGGACCGCCTCCGCACCCGCCTCGCCGAGGGTTCGGGCGACGCCGAGGGCGGCGTGCCCGCGGAGGACCAGGCCTGACCGGTCTGAAGGCCGCGGGAGGACCGCCGGTGACGCCTGCCCACGGGGTCACGGGGTGGGTGCCGTCCGCCATGCTCAGGGCGTAAATCATGACTTTTCCGTGCACGACCGCTGCATAAAGCCGTCACGGACGACGCCGGAGAGAGAGGGTGGACGGAATCGGCCTGATCCCCGATGAGATGTGGAGGAAGACGTGACACCAGAGGTACCCGGCGGCAAGCGGGGAACCATGACTCTGGAGATCGCCGACGGGGTGCCGCTCACGCTCCTGCCGTACCTGCGTGAGAGCGCCGACAGACTGCTCCAGGACGCCGCGGGCCTGCCCGAGGCCGAACTGCGCGCCCCGTCACGACTGCCCGGCTGGACCCGGGCACACGTGGTCGCCCACCTCACGGCGGGCGCCGAATCCCGTTTCAGGCTGCTGGTCGCCGCGCGGACCGGCCTGCCCATCCCGCGCTACCCCGGAGAGCGCGACCGGGCCGAACAGGTCGAACGGGACGCCAGGGGCCCCGCGGCCGACCTCATGGAGCGGCTGCGCTCCTCGGTCACCAGGGTGCTGACCGCCATCCGCGAGCATCCCCGGGCCGCCTGGCGCCGCCCGGTCCGCTGGCCGGACGAGTCGGGGCGCCCCGTGCACGAGACGGTCTCCAGCCTGCTGCAGGAACTGGAGATCCATCACGTGGACCTGGGCACCGCCTACACGCCCGACGACTGGCCCGGCTGGTTCGCCGCCGACGAGTGCCGCAGGGTGGTCGCCGACCTGGCGGCCAGGCGCGACGTTCCCGGTATGCGGATCGTGGCGACCGACGGGGAGATCAGGCACGACTTCGGCCCCGGACCGCTCGTGACCGGCAGGAGCCGGGCGCTGCTCGCCTGGCTGATCGGCAGGAGCGACGGCGCCGGGCTCACGGTCAGCCCCGCGGGACCGCTGCCCGCTCCGCCTCCCTGGCTGCGGTGACGGCCCCTGCCACGCGACATCTCCCATGGTCGGGGTAAATAAGCATTTGCCAGAAATGACATGAGGAGATGACGATGACGCACGATCGCGCGGGGCAGCCGGCCCAGCCGTCCGACCTGGTCGACGTGGCCCGCCTGGTGACCGCCTACTACGCGCTGCACCCCGACCCCGGGGAGGCGGGCCAGCGGGTGTCCTTCGGCACCTCGGGCCACCGCGGCTCGTCACTGAACGCCGCCTTCAACGAGGACCACATCCTGGCCACCAGCCAGGCCATCGTGGAGTACCGCGCGGCCCGGGGGATCGACGGCCCGTTGTTCCTCGGTGCGGACAGTCACGCGCTCTCCGAGCCCGCGCGGGTGTCGGCGCTTGAGGTCTTCGCGGCCAACGGGGTGCGGGTCCTGGTGGACAGCCGGGACGGCTACACGCCGACCCCGGCGGTCTCACACGCCATCCTCACCCACAACCGGTCGGGTACGGCGGGCACCGCGGACGGCGTGGTCGTCACCCCCTCGCACAACCCGCCGACGGACGGCGGCTTCAAGTACAACCCGCCCAACGGCGGCCCCGCGGACACCGACGCCACCTCGTGGATCCAGGACAGGGCCAACGCGCTGATCGCCGACGGGCTGAAGGAGGTCAGGCGGCTGCCCTACGCCAGGGCGCTGGCCGCCGACACCACCGGCCGCCACGACTTCCTGGCGGCCTACGTCGACGACCTGCCCTCCGTGCTCGACCTCGACGCGATCAGGGAGGCGGGGGTGCGCGTCGGCGCCGACCCGCTGGGCGGGGCGAGCGTGGCCTACTGGGCCGAGATCGCGCAGCGGCACCGCCTCGACCTGACGGTGGTCAACCCGCTGACCGACCCGACCTGGCGTTTCATGACGCTGGACTGGGACGGCAGGATCCGGATGGACTGCTCGTCGCCGTACGCGATGGCCTCCCTCATCGCGGGCCGGGACGCCTTCGACGTCTCGACGGGCAACGACGCCGACGCCGACCGGCACGGCGTCGTCACCCCGGACGGCGGCCTGATGAACCCCAACCACTACCTCGCCGTGGCGATCTCCTACCTGTACTCCCACCGGCCGCACTGGCCCGCGGGCGCGGGCGTCGGCAAGACCATGGTGAGCAGCGGAATGATCGACCGCGTCGCCGCGGACCTGGGCAGGCGGTTGTACGAGGTGCCCGTCGGGTTCAAGTGGTTCGTCCCCGGGCTGCTCGACGGCTCCCTCGGCTTCGGAGGCGAGGAGAGCGCCGGGGCGTCGTTCCTGCGCCGCGACGGCTCGGTGTGGACCACCGACAAGGACGGCCTGATCCTGGCGCTGCTGGCCGCGGAGATCATCGCGACCACGGGACGCTCGCCGAGCGAGCACTACGCCGGCCTGGTGTCCCGCTTCGGCGACCCGGCCTACGCCAGGGTGGACGCCCCGGCGACCAGGGAGCAGAAGACGGTGCTCGCCGGGCTCTCCGCCGACCGGGTGACCGCCACGACGCTCGCCGGGGAGCCGATCACCGGGATCCTCACCTCGGCGCCCGGCAACGGGGCCGCCCTCGGCGGTGTCAAGGTCTCGACGGACAGCGCCTGGTTCGCCGCCCGCCCCTCGGGCACCGAGGACGTCTACAAGATCTACGCCGAGTCGTTCAAGGGGCCGGAGCACCTGGCGCTGGTCCAGGAGGCGGCCAGGGAACTGGTCTCGGAGACGCTCGGCTGAGCCGCCGGAGAGGACGGGGTCAGGGGAGGCGCCGCCAGCGGCGGACGCCGACCCACACCCCGGCGATCAGGCCGAACAGGACCGCCAGAACGTAGACGCCCCTGGTCGAGGCCTCGGAGACGTAACCGCTCCCCCCGACCAGGACCGCCATGATCAGTCCGCTCAGCACGCAGACCAGCGCCGCGGCGCCGAACCCGAACGCCAGGGCCCGCAACAGGCGTCCCGGCCGCCAGGTACGGCCCTGCGAACGCCCCATCACCGACATCAGGCGCTCGACGACGACCTCGGGGTCGTCGTCGAGCTGGCCCGCGGCGAACTCGGTGACGGGCGCGCCCCGTCCCGGTTCGCTCAGGTAGATCCACTGGCGCCCGTCGAGGAAGAGCGCGGCGTCACTGGCCCCGGGAAGGCGCAGCCGCAGGAACGGCGTGCCCTCGGGGAAACGCCTGAGCCGATGCCGGATCACGGGCGCGTTCGCGTCGAGCGCCGTCCCCAGGGCTCGCAGCGCCCGTTCCTCATCAGGGTCCTCCACCCGCGGGAACTCCCTTCGCGTGACCTCTCACACGGTTTGTTCCCAGCTCACAGCCCTGAACCGAATGTTTTCCAAGAAATACGATCATTCAGCCACGGAACGGTGGCACCGGAGCCACATGGGACCCCTACCCGGCGGGCCGGACGCCCAGGGCGGGGGCGAGTTCGGCGAGCTGGACGACCGCGCCGTCCAGGTCGACGGGAAGCGGCTGAAGGGCGACGTGGTCGGCTCCGGCGTCCAGGTGCGCCCTGACCCGCGCGGCGACGGTCTCCACGTCACCCCAGGCCACGATCGCGTCGACCAGGCGGTCGCTGCCGCCGTCGGTCAGATCGTCCTCGCCGTAGCCGAGGTGCAGCAGGTTGTTGACGTAGTTGGGCAGCTTGAGATAGCCCGCCATGTGCTCACGGGCGATCCGCCTGGCCTCGGCGGGGTCGGTCTCCAGGACCACGGCCTGCTCGGGGGCGAGCAGGGGGCCCTCCCCGAGGATCTTCCTGGCGAGCACGGTGTGCTCCGGCGGCACGAAGTAGGGGTGGGCGCCGTCGGCCTTGTCCCTGGCGAGTTCGAGCATCCTGGGCCGCAGCGCGGCCAGCAGGCGGGGGGTGGGCGGCTCGGCGACGAAGGGCAGTTCACCCGTCACGGCGTCCATCGCGTCGAGGTAGGCGCTCATCGCGGCCAGCGGGCGGGCGTAGTCGTGTCCCCGCTGGGAGACCAGGGGGGCGTGGCTGACCCCGATGCCCAGGGCGAACCTGCCCGGGTAGGCCTCGCCGTACGCCACGGCCCCGGCCGCCATGGCGGTCGCGTCCCGGACCCAGATGTTGGCGATGCCGGTGCCGACCACCACCCGCTCCGTCGCCGCCAGCAGGATTCCCGAGGTGGCGAACGCGTCCCTGGTCCCCGGCGCCTCGCCGAACCAGAGGGCGCCGTAGCCCAGCCCCTCGATCGCCGCCGCCGTCCGGCGCACGGCCGCCGCCTCGCCCCTGCCGAACAGCGGATGCCACACGCCGACCTGGCCGATGCCCATGTTCTTCTCCGATCAACCCCGTGGAACGCGCGGGATCCGCTCCGGACCCCGTCCGCGCCCGCGTACGGCCGGGCGACGGTTTCCCGATCATCCCATGTTCGGTGAGGAAGATCACGCAGGGGCTCAGGCCTCGCGGGCGGCGGTGAGGTCGCCCCCGTGGCGGTCCAGCAGGGCGTCGGCCTCGCCGGGGCCGACGCCCCGCTCGGCCACCAGAACCGCCGTCTTCACCCGCCATCCGGACGCCTCCAGCGCGGCGCGGGCCTCCTGCGGGCTCACGCCGGTGAGGTCGCCGACCATCCGCACCGCCCTGCCGGCGAGTTTGGCGTTCGTCACCGTCATCTCCACCATGCTGCCGCCGTGGGTGCGGCCGAGCCTGACCATCGTGATGGTGGAGATCATGTTGAGGACCAGCTTCTGCGCGGTGCCCGCCCTGAGCCTGGTCGAGCCCGCGACCACCTCGGGACCGACGACCACCTCTATCGGGTGCCGGGCCGCCCGGGAGAGCGCGGTGCCCGTGTTGCAGGTCAGCGCGACGGTCAGGGCGCCCCTGCGGCCCGCCTCGGTGAGCGCGGCCAGGACGAACGGGGCCCCTCCCCCGGCGGAGACGCCGACCACCGCGTCGAGCGCGCCGACCCGCCGGTCCGCGATCGCCCCGGTCCCCGCCTCCGCGTCGTCCTCGGCGCCCTCGACGGCGCGGCTCAGCGCGGGCTCGCCGCCCGCGATGACGCCCTGGACAAGTCCGGGGTCGGTGCCGAAGGTCGGCGGGCACTCGGCGGCGTCGAGCACGGCGAGCCTGCCCGAGGTGCCCGCGCCGACGTAGAGCAGACGGCCTCCCGCGCGCATCCTGGCGACCACGGCGTCGATCGCCGCGGAGATCGCCGGGATCGCCCCGGCCACCGCGGCGGGCACGGTCGCGTCGGCGGCGTTCATCAGCCGGGCGAGCTCCTCGGTGCCGAGCCGGTCGATCCGGTCGTAGCGCGGGTCGCGCCGCTCGGTCGGCGCATCACCGGTCACGGCCGCCCCAGCTTCCTGCGGTAGAGCCAGAAGACGCGTTCTGCGCGTGCTCCGACCGCCCTGGAGTAGAAGCGCAGCGGCCCGACCCAGGAGATCTGCGCCTCGGTCAGGCCCGCGTCCCGCTGCTCGGCCAGGCAGCGGCGCAGCAGCACCTGGCCGACGCCGAGTCCTCTGGCGGCCTCCGCGACGCCCGTCGGGCCGAACCAGGCGGGCCTGGTGCCCCACGCGGCGAAGCCGATGATCTCGCCGTCGCGGGAGGCGTAGTGGCAGCCGGACGCCTGTGCCGTCTCCCAGGCCCAGTCGCCGCCCCAGTGCGTTTCGACGAAGGCGGTCACGGCTCCGGCGTCCTGCCGGGTGGCCCGGCGCACGGTGACGCCCGCCGCCGCCAGTCTTTCGAGGTCGGCCTCGACGGACAGGTCCCCGGTGAGGTCGGCGGTCATGTTCCAGGCGGTGTCGTACCGTTCGTAGCCGAGACGCTCGGCCAGGCAGGCGGCGGGGGTGTAGCGCACGTCCACGCCGGGCCAGGCGTAGCAGGGCGGGTTGCCCGCGAACCTCGCCTCGGTCGCGCCCTGACCGCGCAGCCACTCCTCCGCCGCCCCGACCAGCGCCCTGCCCCTGCCCCGCCTCCCGGCGCCGGGGGCGACGGCCAGCAGGTCGATGTGCCCGTCGGAGGTGGTCGCGGACATCGAGGCGAACAGCACCCCGTCGAGGTCCTCGGTCACCAGCGCCGTCCATCTGCGCTGCCTCGGCGGACGCAGCAGCCTGGCGACGAGCAGGGGCGCCTCCCGGGCGTCCAGTGTGAGCGCGGCCCGCGCGACCTCGCCGACGGCCACCGCGTCCGCCGCGGTCATCTCCCGGACTCCCCGTTCTCCCACCGGCCCCTCCCCCGCCTCGCACCGCTCCCGCCGCTCATACGGCGGGCCCGATGACCTGCGTCGATCATACGAAGCGCGGGGCCGTAGCGCCCGGTCCGGCCGTGCGGTACGGCCCGCGCCTCCCTGTCCGGACGCACGAACAACCTTCCGCTCTTCGGTAAACCTGACGAATTCCGCTGACCCCGACCTGTCATACCGTCGCGATAACCACGCATCGAAGGGTTGGCACGTGTCCGCTGATCTACATCACCGCGCCGTCGTCGCGGATACCCACAACGACCTGCTGATGGCGGTCACCGCGCGGCCGCCCCACCGATGGGCCTCCTTCTTCCGCGACCGATGGCTGCCCCAACTCCACGAAGGCGGCGTGAACATCCAGGTCCTGCCCGTCTTCAT
>NZ_JBEPEI010000037.1:0-40629 GCF_040300765.1 Streptosporangium sp. NPDC000239
GGGGGGGGCGCGGGGGCGCGGCCCGGCCCCTCCGGCATGGGGCCCCGCGCGTGCCCGAGCGCCTCGCGAACCTGGAAGACGGGAACTGGACCCGTAAATCGCCCTGGCGGTTTCGGCTTAAGTCACCTTAATGGGAATAAATCACCTCATATAGGGATCATCGCCCGGACCGGTGGTTGCCAAGGGGGTCACCCATGTCTCAGACGATCCAGCCTGAGATCTCGCCGCGCGCACCGGAACGGGCGTGGCCACGTAGCTTCAGAGACCGGCTGACCTCTCCGTTGCCCGCCTTCCAGGAACTGCTCGCCGCCATGTGGCACGGCGGGTTCCGGCCGGAGACCGGGGACGCCGACCTGATCCCGGTGACCAGGAACGGGCTGCCCAGGCCGGTGGCGACCGAGACCGTGGTCACCTGGGTCGGGCACGCGACCTACGTCCTGCAGATGGGCGGCCTGACGATCCTCACCGACCCCGTCTGGGCCAGGCGCATCCCCGGGGGCAGGCCCAGGCTCACCCCGCCCGGCGTCGCCTGGACGGACCTGCCCAGGATCGACGCCGTGGTGATCAGCCACAACCACTACGACCATCTGGACGCCCCGACCGTACGGCGCCTGCCCAGGGACACCCCCGTCCTCGTCCCGGCCAGACTGAGGCCCTGGTTCACCCGGCGGGGCTTCACCGACGTCGTCGAACTCGACTGGTGGGAGAGCACCGAGATCGGCGAGGTGTCCTTCGACTTCGTCCCCGCCCACCACTGGAGCCGCAGGTCGATCAGCGACACCTGCAGGACGCTGTGGGGCGGCTGGGTCATCAGGACCGTGGACCAGACGGTCTACTTCGCCGGGGACAGCGGGTACGGCGAGCGCTTCGCCCAGATCGGGGAGCGCTATCCGGCGGGCGTCGACCTGGCCCTGATGCCGGTCGGCGCGTTCGAGCCCCGCTGGTTCATGAAGAACTCGCACGTCGATCCGGCGCAGGCCGTACAGGCGTGCGCGGACGTCGGGGCGCGGCGGATGGCGACGATGCACTGGGGCACCTTCCTGCTGTCCGGCGAGCCGCTGCTGGCCCCGGTCGAACAGGCCCGCGCGGCATGGGCCGCGGCGGGCAGAGACCGCGCCGACCTGTGGGACCTGGCCGTCGGCGAGTCCCGCGTCCTGCCGTGAGACGGGTCACGGCGTGAGGGTCAGGGTGTCGACGGCGGCCTTCCTGACGGACTCCTCGCGGGAGAGCATCGGCGTCGTCCCGCCGTCGGCCCACAGGGGCGCCTGGTCCCAGTAGTTGGCGTGGAAGGCGTGTCCCGAGGCGCCCGTCAGGTTGATCCATCGTGACCTGTCCAGGTCGGCGAGGTCGACGACCATCCGCATCGACGGCAGCCAGCTGACCTCGTACCCCTCCTGGACGTCCCAGCCCGCGGCGTCGACCGCGTCGTCGTTGCCCGGCACCGGGAACGGGCCACGGTTGAACAGCCGTTCGACCAGAGAGATCCCCGAGGAGCCGAAGGTCTGGCTGGTCAGGGTGAGCGTGTGCACCTCACCCCAGCGCCACGCCTTGACGTCCTCGCCCAGGAGCCGCCGCAGCTCGTCGTAGCCGAGCGCCATGGCCCGGCGCAGCATGTCGTCGCGGGTCTCCCGCTGCGGCGTCCGCGTGTCGTCCCAGAACGGGTCCTCCGGCCGGTCGAGCATGACGCGGACCACCTCGAACCACCGGTCGCCGCCGGTCGGCCAGGCCACCTCCGGCAGGTCGTCGTTGAAGGTCTCGATGAGCAGGTGCCGCCAGACGGCGTTGAAGTACGCCGCGGGGGCCGAGTCGACACCCTGCGAGCCGTCCCAGGAACGCAGCAGGTCGAGGGCGCGTGCCGGGTCCCCGGCCACCTTCAGGGCCGTCAGGCGGGGCACCAGGAAGGGCGCGAGGCCGTTGCCGGTGTCCTGCTGGACCGCGCCCATGGTCTCGACGTCCACCTTGCCCTTGGCGATCTCGGCCCCAAGGCGGTCGAGGATGCGCTGGGAGCGGTAGCCGTACGCCCAGTCCTTGGTCAGCATGTGCGGGTAGCGCCCGGGATCGACGACCGCGTTGTTCGCGGTCACGACGTAGCCCTCCGGCGGGTTGTAGGCGCTGGGCAGGTCCTGGAAGGGGATGGTCGACTGCCAGGAGTACTCGCCGGTCCAGCCGGGGACGGGCCAGGTGCCGTCGCCCCTGGTCCTGACGGGGATGCGGCCGGGCGCCTGGTAGCCGATGTTGCCGTCCACGTCGGCGTAGACCATGTTCTGCGAGGGAACCTCGAACTTGCTCGCCGCCGCCCTGAAACTCGGCCAGTCACGTGCCGTGTTGAGGTCGAAGATCGCGTCCGCGGTCCTGCCGGGTTCCAGCGCGGTCCACTTGAGGGCGACCGCGTCCGCCGGTTCCCTGAAGACCGCGGCCGCGCCGGGCAGGGCGTCCTTCGCGTCGCCCATGACGTCGGAGATGATCGGCCCGTGCAGGGTCTCGCGCACCGTGAGCGTGACCGGATCGCCACCCGCGACCTCGATCTTCTCGGCCCTCGTGGTGAGCGGCCGCCACTCGCCCATGAACAGGTAGGAGTCGTCCCTCACCCGTTCGAGATACAGGTCGGCGACGTCGGGGCCGAGGTTGGTGAACCCCCAGGCGACCCGGTCGTTGTGCCCGATGATCACGCCGGGCAGCCCGGAGAAGGTGAACCCGGTGACGTCGAAGGAACACCGCTCACTCTTGGTACGGCAGTGCAGCCCGGCCTGGTACCAGATCGAGGGCATCCCCGGCGCCAGGTGCGGGTCGTTGGCCAGCAGCGGCTTGCCCGAGGCGGTGTGCGCGCCGCCGACGACCCAGGAGTTCGAGCCGATGCCGTTGCCCCCCTTGGGGTCGCCCATCAGGCTCGGTACCGCGGCGACGGTCGCGGCGGCCCCGGTCAGCGCCGTGGGGTCGGCGCTCTCCTCGGGGCCGGGCGAGGCGCCACGCGGCTCCTGGGCCTGGTCGAAGCCGTGGTCGGTGACCGAGCCCTTGGTGACGATCGGCCGGTGCGTGCCGAAGGGGTAGCCGGGCCAGAGCTGCTCGACCCGTTCACGGGGCAGCTTGCTCGCCGCCACCGCTCTGCCGATCTCGTCGGAGAGGTTGGAGCGCAGGTCCCAGGCCATGGCCTTGAGCCAGGCGACCGAGTCGACGGGGGTCCACGGCTCCGGCTGGTAGCCGGAGTTGGTGAGCCTGAGCAGGCCGTACTCCAGGCTCTTGCCGAGGGCGCCCTCGTGCTGCTCCATCCAGGAGTTGACGCCCCTGGCATAGGCGTCGAGATAGCGGCGGGTCTGCTCGGAGAGCATCGGCAGCTCCCGCTCGGCGATCCGCCGCCAGCCCATGGTCCTGATGGCCTTGTCCTCGGGGAGCGTCGAGGGACCGAACATCTCGGACAGGCGTCCGGCCGTCACGTGCCTGCGGAAGTCCATCTCGAAGAACCGGTCCTGGGCGTGCACGTAGCCCTGGGCGAGGAACAGGTCCTCCGAGGAGTCCGCATAGATATGCGGCACCCCTGTTTTATCGCGATATACGGTGACTTTTCCGGTCAGGCCCTTCACCTTGAGGTCGCCCGACACCTGCGGGAACGACGCTCGTACGGCCAGCACCCCCGCTCCGGCCAGAGCCAGGCAGAGCACCACGAGGGTGGTCACCACCCGCGCGAGCCACATGAGCGGTCGGGGCATCCGGGCATATGGCCGGAACTTCACAAACACCTCCTAGGCGGCGTGCTCGAACAAGTTTGGCAGCTCTTCGCACGTCAGAACGCCGCTTCCACCTCCGCGACCCCCGGGGAACCGCGTGGCGGCCCCGTGTACAACAGGGGAAAACCCGCGGTGAGACGGGAAAAGACGGTGGAACGACTCAAGGAGGACGGTGACAGCCGGTCACCGGCGACGACGATGGGTCACAGCGGTGTCTCCAGGACGACGGAGCGCGTGGCGAAGCCGTTGCGCTGGTAGAAGCGGACCGCCCCCTCGTTGCCCGCGTAGGCCGTCACCCCGGCGTACTGCGCCCCGTTGCCCCCGGCCCACGTCCTGAACTCGGCGACCAGCCTGCTGCCGATCTTCTGCCCCCGGTAGGCGGGCTGCACGTAGATGCTGCCCAGCGTCGCGACCGCGACCGGCCGCATCGGGGTCGGCCCCGACAGCGAGCCGGTCATGTGGCCGACGACCCTGCCCCCGTCGTCGGCGACCATCACCAGGCGCGCCGGGTCGCCCAGCGCGGCGGCGAAGTGGACCGGGCCGTGCTCCTTCGGCCAGTTCACGTCGAGAGAGGGGTCACGCCTGCCGGCGTCCTCGGCGAAGAGGGCCGAACTGCACGCCACGACCCCGTCGAGGTCGGCGGCCGTGGCCGGCCGTACGACAACGCCATTGTCACTCATGATCGGGACGCTACCGGTCGCCACCGACAAACGGCTTTCAGGAGGGCCGCACCGACCAGTCCTGCCCCTCGGGTGTGTCACGGACGAGCACCCCGAGACCGGCCAGCTCCGCGCGGAGACGGTCGGCGGCGGCCCAGTCTCCGGCCTCCCGCGCCCTCGGGCGCCGCTGGAGCAGCTCGGCCGCGCCCGGCGGCAGGCTCTCGGAGCGGCCGATCCCGCAGGACAGGTCGAGGCCCAGGACACGGTCCAGATGCAGGAACGCCTCAAGCCTGGCGCCGGGCGCGACCGCCTCGTCGCGTTCGAGCCCGCGCAGCAGGCGCAGCGCCAGCGGTGTGTCGAGGTCGTCGTCGAAGGCGTCCTCGATCGCGGAGACCGGCCCCGAGGGCATCGGGCGGCTCGGCGCCTCCGCCCACCCGGCCACCCGCGAACGCCAGCGCCGCAGCGTGGCGTCGGCGACGCGCAGGGCCTGCCAGGTGAGGTCCAGCCGCCCGCGGTGGCGGTGTTCGAGCAGCGCCAGCCGTACGGCCAGCGGGTCGAGACCGGCCCGGGTGACCTCCCCGAGCGCCGGCGCCCCGCCCGCGCGTCCGTCCAGTTCGTGCCCGTCGAACAGCAGGTGACCGGAGTGGGCCCAGTGGGCGACCACCTCGTGCCCGGTGACCGCGTCCGACTGGGCGCGTTCGTTCTCGTGGTGCGGGAAGCACAGGTCGATCCCGCCCACGTGCAGGTCGATCCGTTCGCCGAGGGAGCGCAGGGCCATGGCCGAGCACCCGATGTGACGGCCGGGCACCCCCCGCCCCCACGGCGCCCGCCAGGCGGGTTCCTCCTCGGTGGGCCGCCACAGCACCCAGTCGGCGGGGTGCCGCTTGCGCGGGCCGGCCTCCCCGGCGCGGGGCCGCAGCCGCTCGGGGCGGTTGCCGGACAACTCGCCGTAGGAGGGGAAGGAGGTGGCGTCGAAGAGGACGGACCCGTCGGAGGCCGGATAGGCGTGCCCCCGCTCGACCAGCCTGGCGATCATCTCGATCACCGGGCCGACGGTCTCGGAGACCTCGGGGGAGTGCTGGGGCGGATGGATGTTCAGCGCGAGAGCCTCGGCCTCGAACGCGTCGCGCTGACCACGCCCCTCGGTCCCGTGGCCCGCGGGAGGGCGGCCCAGATCGGTGAGGCCCAGGCAGCGGACGACCCGGACGCCCCGCCGTTCCACCACCCGCCTGACCAGGTCGGCCAGCAGACCGGCGCGCAGGTCGCCCAGGCTCGTCACACGCCCGGCGGCCGGGCCACAGCCGTAGACGCGCATCGAACGGGCACCCTGCGGGAGGACCGGTTCGACGCGGCGGTGCCGCGTGTCATACAGCCGTAGCATTCTTCGAGCCTACGGGAAGCCTCAGACGGCCCCCTCAAGAAGGACGAGAATGTCGCGATCGCCCCGGTCACGCAGCCGGGCGCCGACATCCTCCTTCGGAGAGCCGTCCGGCAGGCCGATGCGGGCGCCGATGAGACGTATGCCCTCGGCCTCCGAGGCGACGGGCGCGGTGTAGCCGATCAGGTGCAGGGCCCGGTTCAGTGGGGGCAGGGTCGCCGCCGCCGAGGGCAGGTAGCGGGTCAGCAGCTCGCCCCCGTCGGAGACCGTGAGGAAGACGTGGTCGCCCTCCGCCGCGTTCGCGGCCACCAGGATGGGGCGGATGGAGCCCATGGTCGGCTGGTTGTGCCAGCTGATCACCACGTCGCCGGACGGGGTCGAGGCGGTCAGCTGGCCTCCGGGGGCCATGCCCAGGTAGGCGGCGAACCCGGTGGGCAGCGGGGAGCCGGAACCGCGCAGGTGCTCGGCGTTGACGTCGACCCGGTGCCACCAGCGCCCGTCACGGCTGCGGAAGCACCGCCTGGTCGAGGAGACGTCCCTGCGGGGCTGGTAGTCCGACTGCTCCGAGCCCGCGACCCTGATCCAGCCGCGCTGGGTGCGCTCGAACCCGGGGCCGCCCGCGTAGGCGCGCACCGAGCTCTCACTCACGTCGTAGCGCGAGGTCAGGTTCGTCACGATGGTGTTGACCGAGGCCTCTCCGTTGGCCCGCTCGATCTCCCTGGCGATCATCTCCCGGATGCCGAGATACTCCTCGCCGCCCCACCTGGCCAGGCCGTACTTGTTGCGGTCGAGGCGCAGGAAGCGGTCGTCGGCGGTCAGCTGGTTGCGGATGCCGACCAGGCTGTAGTCCTCGCCGATGCGCTCCTGGATCTCCTCCGGCGTCAGCGCGGTGCCCGCGACCGCGAGCACCGCCTCGGCCTTGTCGTTGACGCTGCGCGGCCAGGGCACCACGTGCCCGTCGAGCACCCGCAACTGGGGTACGGCGATGAGCCAGCGTTCGGCCACGTCCTCGCGGATGCCGAGCTGGCTGACCAGCGAGACGGCCTCCTCAAGGGGGCGCGGCCCGTCGGTGAACAGCTGCCTGGTCTTCTCCCGCAGCTCGTCGGCGCCGCCCGCGACGAGCCAGCCGTCCACCTGGTCGTAGCCGGTGAGCAGGGTCCGCACGAACCGCCAGGACGGGATGCCCAGCGTGGCCAGGTCGCTGCGGTGCCACGGGACGGCGGCGGCCAGGTCGTCGGCGGGGACCGCGGAGCCGAGCCTGCCGCGCAGCCAGGAGACGTGCCCGACCAGCGGGGCGGCGTCCTCGCTCGTCAGCCAGGCCTCGACGTGGTCGCGCAGGTCGCGTTCGATCTGCCTGATGCGCTCCCTGGTCACGGAGAAACGCTGGGCCAGGTCGTCCAGCGTGGCCCGCTGCGAGGCGTAGAGGCGGTCCCTGGCGATGGCCCGCTGCCGCTCGTCCAGGGTCGCGAAGACCTCGTCGATCAGCTCGGGCAGCGGCCGGTCAGGGCGGGTGGGACGGGTCTGGCCGACGCTCTCCTCGGTGACGGGCTCCAGGAGGCGTTCGATGACCCCGGTGAACATCCGGTGCACCACCTCGCGTCCCAGGCCCTCCGGCGTGCTGACGCTCGAAGCCGGGTCGGAGAACCTGAGCAGGGGCAGGACGTCGCCGAGCATCAGGTGGCCCCAGCACGTCAGGGCGAGGTCGGCCAGGCGTCCGGCGACCTCGGACGTCCCGATGGTCGAGCAGGCCCGGTCGAGCGGGAGCGCCTGCCACCACGCCTCGGGAAGACGGGGGTCGGTTGCGATCGGCGCTACCTGGCCGGGAGAGGTCCAGCGCAGGGGGGGCGCGATGTCGCTCAGGCTGAGGTTCATTGAGGTCCAACCGGCAAAGGGGAATATATCCGCAGTTCAGAGTATGTCGTTAGGTCGGGAGAAAGGGGCTTGCTCGTCCGGAGTGGGACACGTAAAGAAGCTCCCTGGCTCGGGTACACGCGACATAGAGCAGGCCACGCTCCCGTTGGAGGTCGTGCGCCCGCGCGGTCGGGTCCTCCTCGGCCGGGGTGAGGGAGTCGGGAGCGGGCACGACACCGTCGGCGACTCCGATCACGGCGACCCGGCGGAACTCCAGGCCCTTCATGCCGTGCAACGTCGTCACCCTCACCCCCACCTCGCGCAGGGCGTCACGGGCGTCGCGCACGAGGCCCGCCGTCCTGGCGGCCACCCCGATCTCCTGGGGCGGCACGCCCTCCTGGACCCACTGTCCCACCTGTGTGGCCAGACCGGTCAGCTCTTCCTCCGGTGAATCGTAGGCACGGACCATCGGACGTGCCCCGTTCCGCGTCGCGCGGAAGCCGTACAGCTCCTGCACTCCGTCGACCAGGCCGTCCGCGGGGCCGCCGCCGCGCAACCGCACGCCCCAGGTGAGGATCTCCTGTGGAAGCCGGTACGACACCTGCAGACGCCGTCTGATCGCGTCGATTCCCACCGAACCGAGTGTCACCCGGGTGTCGAAGATCCGTTGGTGCGGGTCTCCCACGATGAACAGGTCGTCCCGCCCGTACGGCACCGCCGCCCGCAGCAGCCGCCACTGCGCCGGATGCAGGTCCTGCGCCTCGTCGACCACGATGTGCCGGTACGGCTCCCGCCGCGGCGCGCTGTCGGCCAGCAGGTCCCCGGTCGTACGGCCGAGCAGCTGACAGGCGTCGCCCGCGAGCTGGAGCAGGGTGCGCTTGCCGCGCTCCCTGAGCCGCAGGGTGACGTGCTCGACGGCCCGCCACACCTCGGTCCGCTCCTCGGCGGAGAGCCCGACGCCACGGCCCGACCTGGGGGCGTCGAGATACTCCTGCAGAGTCTTGAGGTTCTGCGCCAGCACGACCTGTTCCCACTCGCGCAGCAGGAAGGCCGGGCTGTGGCCGGTGTCGGTCTCCAGCCAGAGCGCGTTCACCTCAGCGGCCCCGGCCAGCGCGGGCGCCCGTCCCTCGGCCTCGGCGACGATGCGGTGGGCCAGCCGGTCCACGTTGCCGACCTCGATCCGCTTACGGGTCACCTCGTCCTCGATCAGCAGGTCGAGACGGGAGGCGAGGTCGGCGCTCAGCCGCTGGGAGAAGGTGACCAGCAGGATCTGACCCGCGCCACGCCTGGCCAGGAAGGCCGACCGGTGCAGGGCCAGCAGGGTCTTGCCCGTCCCGGCCCCGCCGGTGACCAGGGTCGGCTGCTCGTGGGTCTCCCAGCGGGCCAGGCGGTGCAGCGTCGGCTGGAGGAACACGCACCAGGCGGGCGCGTCGAGGACGTGGTTCAGCTCACGCGGGCTGCCCACGAAGATCGCACGGTCGGGGCTGCGCAGCAGCGCGGCGGTCAGGTCGTCGGGGTCGATCGGCCCGGAGGGGGGCGCGGTCGCCCGGCAGGTCTCAAGCTCCCGCCAGGCCCCGGCCATCGACTCACCCCTGGCCAGCGCGGCCAGCGGGGCGTACTGCGTGGCGGGCAGCAGGGGTTCGAGCGCCTCCAGGGTCAGCTCGTCGGTGATCTGCCTGACGAGGCCGAGCAGCCCGCGTTCGACGCCGAGCTCGGCCATGTCGGTGTCACAGGTGTCGGCGAACAACCGGACCGAGGTCGCCCCGGCCGCCCTGAGCACGGCGGGCTCGATCCGTTCGAGCGCCTCGGCGTCCCACATCTCGACCACGCCGAGCGCGGTGTTGACGCTGAAGCGGTGGCGTCTCGCGTAGGCCCAGGCCTCCGTCTCCGGCAGGACGGTCAGCAGCCAGTGGACGTCCCGGTGCCTGACCATGACGCCGCGATGGCCCTCGGCCAGCCTGAGGGTGACGACCCTGGGGTCCCTGGCCCCCCTGACCCGTTCCGGGTGCGGAGCCCCCGCCACGTTCTGCATGAAGCGGCGTACCGCGACGACGGCGTCCCGGCGCGCGGGCTGGGCCAGCGCGCCGAGTTCGGCGGGGAAGTCCGGGGAGATCGCGAGTCGGGGCATGGGCTAGGCCAGCAGGGACAACAGGTCGCGGTCCCCACGCTCTCTCAACCGGGCGAGCAGGTCCGGCAGGCCGACCTGCCCGGTCATGCCGACCCGGGTGGCGATGACCCTGGCCGCCTGCTCCGCCGTACCGCCGGGTGCCGTGTAGCCGACCAGCCGCAGCGCCCGCGCGACCGGCTCCGTGTCACCGCCCGCCGCGGGCAGGTGCCTGGCCCGCAGGACCCCCTCGTCGGACAGCGTCACGAACAGGTGGCCGCCGGGCTTGGCCCCCGCGTCCTCAAGGAGTGTCCTGAGCGATTCGAGGACGGGACGCTCCTGCCAGCTCAGGCCCAGCTCGCCGACCGCGCTCTGCACCCTGCGGGCGCTCCCCGGCGACAGGCCGAGATAGGCGGCGAACCCGCTGGGCAGCGGACACTCGACGCCCTGGAGGTGCTCGGCGGTGACGTCGATCCTGAGCCACCAGCGGCCGTCGGGCTGCCTGAAGCAGCGCCGGGTCAGCGAGACGTCCTTCAGCGGGCGGAACGGGCCCTCCCTGCGCTCCTCGTCCTCCTGGACGGGTTGCTCCTGCCGCGGAGGCGGGGATCCCTGCTGTGGGGGCCCCTGCTGCGCAGGACGCTGCCCGGCGCCGAGGATGCGCAGCTGCGGGACGCCCGCGAGCCAATCCTTGGCCACCTCGTGGTGGATGCCCAGGGAGGCGACCAGGTCGAGGGCCTTGGACATGGTCAGCGGGGGCTTGGCGCCGCTGATCACGTCGCGGGTGAGGTGACGCAGCTCGGTGATGTCCCCCTCGACGAGCCAGTCCTCGGCCAGCCGGTGGTGGGGCAGGGTGGCCAGCACGAACTGCCAGGCGGGCACGTCCAGCGAGCGCAGCTCACGGGCGTGCCAGGACGCGACCGTGGCCAGACGGGCCTTGGGCGCGGCCTTGCCGAGCGCCCTGCCGACCTCCGCCAGATGCTCCCGGTACGGCTCCGCCTCCGCTGAGGCGAGCCACTCGCCGAGCCGGTGCCGCAGGGCGGCCTCGACCTCGTCGATGACCTCGGGCGGCACCGCGAAGAGCTTGGACAGGGCCTCGACGGCCGCGGGCGCGTCGGTGAACACCCTGTTCTGCGCGACGGCCCAGCTCCTGTCGTCGAGGTCGGCGAAGGCACCGTCGAGCAGCGCGTACAGGTCGTCCGGCTGAGGGGCCCGCTCGGCGACGGCCTCAACGGGCTCGACGGACTCAACGGGCTCCGGTTCCGGCTCCCGCAGGGCCTCCGGTTCCGGTGCGGCCTCTGGTTCCGGTGCGGCCTCAGGCTCGGGCCGAGGCTCGGGCTGAGGTTCCGGTTCGGGCTTCGGCTCGGGTCCGGTCTCCGGGCTCATGGCGGTCATCGGCTCGAAGAGCCCGCGCTCGGGAGTGGAGCCCACCTGGGGCGGCGGCTTGGGGAGCGTGGACCCGGGGGTCCGCTTCGGCCGTACGGGAAGGGGGATCGGCTTGGGCTCGGGCGGGGCCGGGGGAGCGGCAGGGGAGACGGCCAACGGGACGTCCGGGGGAGCCGGAGCCTCCACGGGCTCCTCCCCGGCCTTGTCCGTGGCCCTCTCCGCGTCCTCCTTCTCGGCCTCGGAAGCCTCAGGCATGCCCTCGGACACGGCCTCAGGCGTGGCTTCGGGTACGGCCTCGGCGTCGTCCTGCGGGGCCTTCTGAGGGGCTTCCTGAGGAGCCTCAGGGGCGTCCTGTGGCGCGGCCTCCTCCCCGGAGTCCGCGGAACCCCCGGAATCCTCGGAGCCCCCGATGCCCCCGGCATCCTCGATGCCCTCGGCGCTCGCGACGTCCTCGGTCTTCCCGGCACCTTCGGCGCTCGCGACGTCCTGGGCGGCCTCGGTGGCCTTGGCGTCCTTGACGTTTCCGGCGGCCTCGGCGTTCTCCGCGACGTCCTCGACGGTCCCACCGGTACGGGCGGGTGTGACGCCGGGGGCGGCCAGACGGGCGAAGACCGCGCCGAACAGCGCGTTCAGCACGGGGAGCGGCTGAATGAAGGGCTGTTCGCGCAGCTCGTGACCGGTCAGGGCCAGCAGCCCCGCCCACGAGCCCGCGCGGTCGAGGGCGATGGCCGTACAGGGTTCGTCGGCGTCCTCGGGGTCCAGGACGTACAGGGCGGGCAACACGTCGCCGACGGCGGCGGCGGGCCAGTGCTCCAGGGTGATCCCGGCGAGGATCCCGGCTAACCGCTCGGGGCCGAGCAGGGCCAGCACCCGGGAGACGGGCAGGCTGCGCCACCACGCGCCGGGCAGTTCAGACTGGTCGCGCAAGAGTGGAATCGTGGCCGCGTCGCTCCAGCGGAGCGGCGGCACGAGGTCACTCAGACAGAAGTTCATCCGTTCCCTTCACCAGCCCCTCAAGCCGCCCGAGTCACTCCTCGTCGCCGGGGAACGAGACTCATGGAACAGACCATAGTCTGGCAAATCGCCCCAGCGCATCGGGTCTGGTCAGCGTCGTACGGCCGCGAAGCGGAGCCGCACGTAGTCGGCCATCCAACCGGTCTCCCGCCGCAGGGCGGGAGCGGCCAGTTCGTTCACCCGAAGCAGCAGGGATTCGACCAGCTCCACCGGCTTTCCCTGAATCAGGGAACCGGCGAACGTTCGCACCCAGTCGGCGGCTCCCCCCGGGCACTCGTCGAGCGGGGTCGGCCGGTCGAAGTACTCAAGCAGGCGGAGGGTGAAACCGCCCTTCTCCAGCCGTGTGGCGTATTCGGCCGGACTGGGGAAGTACCACGGAAGATCGGGTTCGGGGAGCCCGTGTTCCCGCCAGGCGGTGGACAGCGCCGCCGTCAGCGCGGCGCAGTTGCCGGCGCCGCCCATCTCCGCGACGAACCGCCCGCCCGGCGTCAGCGCCTGCCACACGTTGGAGATCACCGTGTCGGGCTCCCGCCCCATCCAGTGCAGGGCCGCGTTGGAGAAGACCGCGTTGTACGGCTCCGCGACCGTGAAGTCGCGCCCGTCCCCCACGATGAACTCAAGCCCGGGATGCAGGGAGAGCGCCTTCTCGATCATCGCGGAGGAGCCGTCGATGCCGAGCACCCGTGCCCCCCGTGAGCTGATCTCGGCGGTCAGCAGCCCGGTGCCGCAGCCGAGGTCGAGGACACGCTCCCCCGGCTGGGGGTCGAGCAGGTCGACCAGGGGCGCGCCGTGGGCCGAGACGTATCCGAAGCTGCTGTCGTAGGCGCGAGCGTTCCACCTCATCTGACTCGGGGTGTCGTATCGCAAGACGATCAGCTCACATTCCGAGACGCCACGGCCTCTTATCGGTCCTCCCCAGACACTTTAGAGCCTCAAAGATGTCCCGACATATCAGTCGCATCAGCCTCCGGCTTAACCGACCCTCTCCCCCCACTCCTTCTTGAGGTAGGTCTTGGCCGTGTCGGTCTCGGGGATCGTCAGGATCACCGGCTTCGCGCCGGTCACCGGGAGTCTGGCGGCGGCCTCGGTGTCCAGGGTGCCACGCATCTGCAGGGCCTCCATTCTGACAGGTCTGGCGTACCCCTTGAGGAAGAGGTTCTGACCCCGGTCGGAGAAGAGGAACTCCTGCCAGAGGCGGGCCGCCGCCGGGTGCGGGGCGTCCTTGTTGACGGCCTGGACGTAGTAGGCGCTGAGCACGCTGTCGCCGGGGATGGCGACCTTCCAGCCGTTCGCCTCGTGGGCCGCCCGCTCGGCGTTGTGGTAGTCCCAGTCGACCACCACGGTGGCCGCCCGCTCGTTCGCCGCGAGGTTGCCCGCCTTCTTCAGGCGGCCGAAGAAGGCGACTCCCCTGGCGGCCTCGGCCTTGCCCGCGCTGAGCGAGGCGGCCATCACCCCGTTGAAGGCGGCGGCCGTCTGCCGGGGGTCGCCGGGCAGCGAGACGCTGTAGCCGGGCTTGAGCAGGTCCTGGTAGGAGGCGGGCGTCGCGACCTTGCGCGGGTCGTAACCGATGGACATGTAGCCGCCGTATCCGGCGTACCAGCGCCCGCCGTAGTCCTTCAGGTTGTCGGGCACGTCCGGCCACTGCTGCACCCGGTAGGGGGCGAACATCGGGGCGTTGGCGACCGCGACCTCCAGGCTCAGGTCGAACACGTCCGGCTTGAGCTGCGCGGCGGCCTCGATCTCCCGGCGGCTGCTGGCCGCGGGCTCCACCTGGTTGACCTTGATTCCGTACTCGTCGGAGAAGGTGTCGATGATCTCGCCGTAGTTCACCCAGTCACGCGGCAGCCCGATGACGGTGAGCGAACCCTCTTTCCTGGCGGCCTCGACGAGGCGGTCCATCGTCGAGAAGCCGTCCTTCAGGGAGGCGGCCTGTGGCTTGATCGGCGGGAGCTTCCCGTCGTCCTGTGCCTGTGTGCCGCCGCATCCGGCGGTCGTGGCGATGAGGAGCATGGCGGCGGCGCTGATGCGTACGGTCACTCATCGAATACTCTCGGTGATCGCGCGGTGGGTCGAGGAGGCGCGGCCTTTTTTGGGAAACGACTGGGGAACGACTTACGTCCGGCCGGGCCGTCCGCCCTGGACGACCTTCGCCGCGACGAGTTCGGAACGGCGGATCTCAACGAGCGTGCCGTCGCGTTTGCGCACCCCGAGAAGATCGTCACGCCAGAACTCAAGTTCGCCGACGGCGTCACGGAAGCCCTCGGGAACACGACGCCGGGTAGTTACCCTTTTGCCCACGTCGGAAGGGGTTAGGGTGATTTTGAGGGCAGCGCTGATACCGAGGATCATCGTCTTTTGCCCCCTCCCGTTTCAGACATCTGGTGGGCACGGCAATACTAGGGCGTAGCAACCCGCGGTCGAAGTCGTGCCTAGGTGCGGATAAAAGAAGGAGCCCGAGGTGACCTACGTCATCGCGCAGCCTTGCGTGGACGTCCTGGACAAGGCGTGCATCGAGGAATGCCCCGTCGATTGCATCTACGAGGGCGAGCGCATGCTTTACATCCACCCCGACGAGTGCGTGGACTGCGGCGCGTGCGAACCCGTCTGCCCGGTTGAGGCGATCTTCTACGAGGACGACCTTCCCGACCAGTGGAAGGACTTCTACAAGGCCAACGTCGAGTTCTTCGACGACCTGGGCTCCCCGGGTGGCGCCTCCAAGATCGGCAAGATCGCCAAGGACCACTCCGTCGTCTCGGCGCTGCCCCCGCAGGCCGAGGAGCACTAGAAAACATCCCCGCGGGCGGGGGGCGACGCCGTCCGCCCGCGAGAGTCAGTCACCCGGACGTCCCGGGCGAAGAGGTCCCTTCTCCCGGCCGGTGAGGCGGGGGGACAGTCATCAGCGGGGAGAGCTGTGATCGGCCTGCCAGATTTTCCGTGGGATCGGCTCACGCCGCTCAAGACGCTGGCGCAGGAGCATCCCGACGGGATCGTCGACCTCTCCGTCGGCACCCCCGTCGACCCGGTGCCCCCTCTCGTACGGCAGGCGCTCGCCGACGCCTCCGACAGTCCCGGCTACCCGCTGACCTACGGCACCGAACGGCTGCGCTCCGCGGCCGCGGGCTGGCTCTCCCGCCGTCACGGGGTGAACCTGGACCAGGCCGACGTGCTGCCGCTGATCGGCTCGAAGGAGTTCGTCGCCTGGCTGCCGACCCTGCTCGGTGTCGGGCCGGGGCAGCGGGTGGTCTTCCCCGCGCTGGCCTACCCCACCTACGACGTCGGAGCGCGCCTGGCGGGGGCGGAGCCGTACGCGACGGACGGGTTGTTCTCCCTCGGCCCCGAGCGGGTGCCGCTCGTCTGGGTGAACTCCCCCTCGAACCCGAGCGGCAAGGTCCTGCCCGCCGAGCACCTGCGCAAGGTGGTCGCGTGGGCCCGTGAGCGCGGCGCCGTCGTGGCCTCCGACGAGTGCTACATCGAGCTGGGCTGGGAGGAACAGCCGATCTCGATCCTGCACCCCGATGTCTGCGGCGGCTCGCACGAGGGCCTGCTCGCGGTGCACTCGCTGTCGAAGCGCTCCAACATGGCCGGTTACCGGGCGGGCTTCGTGGCCGGAGACCCGGCGCTGGTCGGGCGGCTGCTCGAAGTCCGCAAGCACGCCGGGATGATCATGCCGGGGCCGGTCCAGGCGGCGATGGCCGTGGCGTTCGACGACGACGCGCACGCCGACGAGCAGCGCGCGCGCTACGCGGCCCGTCGCGCGCTCCTGCGCCCCGCCCTTGAGGCGGCCGGCTGGCGGATCGAGCACTCCGAGGCGGGCCTGTACCTGTGGGCGACCAACGGCACCGACTGCTGGAAGCAGGTGCGCTCGCTGGCGGACAAGGGCATCCTGGTCGCGCCCGGAGACTTCTACGGCAGGGCCGGCGCGGAACACGTCCGGATCGCCGTGACCGCGAGTGACGAGCGCATAAGTGCGGCGGTGAGCCGCCTCCAGTAGGATCGCGCGCCATGACCCCTGAGGTCGCCGCGATACTGGGACTGAGCGCGGTCACGCTCGTTCTGCTGCTGGGCGCGCTGTTCGCGACCACGCGTCAGGACAGGAGGCCACGCGGGTCCGGGGCCCCCGGCGAGTCCCCCGTCCAGGCGGCACAGGCCGCGGAGCCTGCCAGGCCGAGCGCGGGCCATGTCGGCATCGACTACCCCGACCCTCGCACGATCAAGGTCGGTGACACGATCGACTGCCAGGGCGTGCGGACCCGTGTCCTGGGCGCCCTGTACCTGTCGTCGCAGGGCGTCGAGTGGACCGAGTACCTCCTCGACGACGGCAGCCGCCGCTACCAGTGGCTGTCGATCGAGACGCGGACCGGTTCCGACTCCGACGCGCCGCACCTGGAGGTGCTGCTGTGGACGCCGGTGCCGACACAGGGCATGGTCCCGGCCAGGACCACGCTGAGCGTCGAGGGCGTCGAGTTCTTCCCCGTCGGCCGCGGCACCGCGGCCTTCCGTTCGGAGGGCGTCACCTTCATGCCCGAACGCGGCCTGCTCGACTTCGCCGACTACCGGGCCTCCGACGGCCGCCTGCTCTCCTTCGACCGTCCCCAGGACGAGCCCTGGACCTCCTCCTACGCCCAGCCCCTGGCCCCGGGCTCCATCACCATCCAGAAACGGGCCTAGGAGATGTCGACCTTGCCCTTGGGGGTGGTCGTGTCGGGCCGCCAGCCGTTCTCGCCGTCGGCGGACGTCCACGCCTGGCCGCTGTAGCGGACCCGCCGCAGCCCGAACTTCTGCGCGTGGGCGACCGACCAGCTCGCCATCAGCCAGCCGTCACGTGAGGACGCCGCCTCGAACGTGGCATTGGCGCCGAGCGCGTGCACGAGCCCGCGCATCGCCCTGTCCGCAGGGGGGCGCGGTGTCGTGGTGGCCGTGCCCGACGTGCGGGGGGTCGAGGTCGGCTCGGGGAACCAGCAGTGCACGGCCTTGGGCACCCGCCCGGTGAAGGCCGCCGCCAGGATCTTGCCCTCGTCCTCGTGCTGGGCGTAGGCCGACCCGTCGGCGGAGCGCTGCACCCGCTGCGCCGCCTCGTGGAGCGGCAGCTTGAGGTAGCCCTTCACCTTGACCAGCGCGGAGAAGAACTTCCCCGACGCGTAGACCGGGTCGATCAGCTGCTTGGGGGTGCCCCAGCCCTGTGAGGGCCGCTGCTGGAAGACCCCGACGGAGTCACGGTCGCCGAAGGGCAGGTTCAGCAGCTTGGACTCCTGGATGCCGGTGGCGTAGGCGATCACCACCGCCCGTTCGGGCAGCTTCCTGCGGGCGGCGACCGCCGCGATGACCGAGGCGACCTGGGCCTGGTCGATCTCCAGTTCGAGCGTGCCGCCGGGCGTTGTGATCTTGCACCCCTCACCGGTCTCCCGGAACGGCGTCACCCGGTTGATCAGGGTGAAGACCCCCACGGTGATGGCCGCGGCGAGCACGGTCACGATCGCGACGATCGCGATGACCCCTTTGGAGAAGCGCCGACGCACGCTGAAGAACCTACCGATCGCAGACAGCGGGAAGGCGACGGCACTTCCTGCGAACCCCCGGAGGAGCCGTCGCGCTCTGTTATCGTTTCACAGGTTTTGCGAACGGGATCGCCCTTCGTGACGGCGGACGGCCGGGTCCGGGGCGGCCGAAGACCGGCTGAGGATAGGGTCGCCGCATGAGTACGCGGCTGGACCTCACACAGGACGTCGGCGCGCTGACCGCGCGAATCGTGGACATCGAGTCGGTCAGCGGAGACGAGAAGGTCCTGGCGGACGCGGTCGAGGAGGCACTGCGGGCACTGCCGCACCTTCGTGTCGACCGTGACGGCGAGTCGATCGTGGCCAGGACCGGGCTCGGCCGGAGCGAGCGGGTGGTGATCGCGGGCCACATCGACACCGTCCCGGTCGCCGACAACCTGCCCAGCCACGTCGAGGACGGCCTGCTGTACGGCTGCGGCACCTCGGACATGAAGGCGGGCGTCGCGGTCGCGCTGAAACTCGCCGCCGCGCTCGACGAGCCAGCCAGGGACGTCACCTACGTCTTCTACGACTGCGAGGAGATCGAGGCCGAGCGCAACGGCCTGCGCAGGCTCAGCCTCGACCACCCCGACTGGCTCACCGGCGACTTCGCCGTCCTCATGGAGCCGACCGACGGCGAGATCGAAGGCGGCTGCCAGGGCACGCTCAGGGCCGAGATCACCGTGCGGGGCAGGAGGGCGCACAGCGCCAGGTCGTGGCTCGGCGTCAACGCCGTGCACCGGACCATGCCGGTGCTGGAGATCCTCAACGCCTACCAGGCCAGGCAGCCGGTCGTGGACGGGCTCGAATACCACGAGGGGCTCAACGCGGTGGCGATCTGCGGCGGCGTCGCGGGCAACGTGATCCCCGACGAGTGCGTGGTGACCGTCAACTACCGCTTCGCCCCCGATCTCTCCCTCGACGCCGCGCAGGAGCACGTGCGCGAGGTCTTCGACGGGTTCGAGCTCCGTTTCACCGACCTCGCCCCGGCCGCGCGTCCCGGGCTGACCGACCCGGTCGCCGGGGCCTTCGTCGCCGCGGTCGGCGGCACGCCCAGGGCCAAGCTCGGCTGGACCGACGTCTCGCTGTTCTCCGGGCTTGGGATTCCCGCGGTCAACTACGGTCCCGGCGACCCCAATCTGGCGCACCAGCGGGGGGAGTACGTCTCGTTGGAGAAGATCGCCGACTGTGAACGCAGGATGATCGGCTGGCTCCGCGGCTGAGCGCCGCACGGTACACGGGCACAAATGAAAGTGGCTTTCCTCGCCGGCCATTTGGCGGGGAAAGCCACTTTCAGTCCCGAGCAGCACCCTCGGCAGTTAGACGTGGCTCCGGAGAAATCCGGTTCCCGGTTTTCCCCCAGAATTTTCAAGATTTTTCCAGAAGCGGCGCTAGCGTGTTCGGCATGAAGAAGACACGCCCCGAACGCCGTCAGGGAGCCGCGGTCGTCCGCGGTGACCTGGTCTCCGACTCCACCCACGACCAGCGCCTTCTCGACCGCAGGGGCCCCGCCGACTGGCTGCACATGGACCCGTGGCGGGTTATGCGCATCCAGGCGGAGTTCGTCGAGGGATTCGGTCAGCTCGCCGAACTGCCCGAGGCGGTGACCGTCTTCGGGTCCGCGCGCACCCCGCAGGAGTCGTCGGACTACAAACTGGGCGTGGAGCTCGGCCGCAGGCTTTCCGAGGCGGGCTACGCCGTGATCACCGGTGGCGGTCCCGGCTGCATGGAGGCCGCAAACCGCGGTGCCAGGGAGGCGGGCGGCGTCTCCGTCGGCCTGGGCATCGAGCTGCCCTTCGAACAGCACATGAACGAATATGTGGACCTCGGCATCGAGTTCCGCTACTTCTTCGTACGCAAGACCATGTTCGTGAAGTACTCCCGCGGCTTCGTCGCGCTGCCCGGCGGCTTCGGCACACTGGACGAACTGTTCGAGGCGCTTACGCTGGTCCAGACGCGCAAGGTAACCTCCTTCCCCGTCGTGCTGCTCGGCACGGAGTTCTGGGGCGGCCTGTACGAGTGGATCAGGACGACCCTTGTGGACACCGGCAAGATCTCCCCGGCCGACCTCGACCTCATCCAGGTGACCGACGACGTGGACGAGGCCGTACGGATCATCGTCGAGGCCGACAGGGACCGGGCGAGCGGTCTCGGGAAGGGACAGCAGGCCGCGCGGAGCACGGTCGCCGACGCCGAATAAGGGTTTCCCCGCGATCCCGGGCCACGACTATGGTTCCGATGTGTTCATATGCGTTTTCCTGGCATCACACCGGAAGATCGACAGGAAGTACCTGACGCTGGCGGAGGAGGTCGGGGCCGAACTGGCCTGGCGCGGGCACACCCTGGTCAGCGGCGGGGCGACGGTCTCGTGCATGGGGGCGGTCGCCAGAGCGGTCAGGGCGGGCGGCGGCCGTACGGTCGGGGTGATCCCGCAGGCCCTGGTGGACGTCGAGGTCGCCGACCACGACTCCGACGAACTGGTCGTCACCACCGACATGCGTGAGCGCAAGGGGGTCATGGACGCCCGCTCGGACGCCTTCCTCGTGCTGCCCGGCGGCATCGGGACGCTGGAGGAGCTGTTCGAGATCTGGACGACCAGGACTCTGGGTCTCCACGACAGGCCGCTGGTGCTCCTCGACCCGTGGGGGCTCTACGCGCCGCTGCGGAGCCTGGTCGAGGGCATGCACGCGGAGGGCTTCACCCGGCCCAACGTCTTCGACGCGATCTCCTGGACCACCACGGTCGAGGAGGCCTTCGAGCACCTGGAGAAGCGGACCAGGCACCTGGAGCCGGGCATCGAGGAGCTAGGCGAGGCCACGGCGGGTTAGCGCGGGGGGACGCCGCCCGGCCAGCGACTCGGTCATCTCGACCGCGAGCCGTACCTGCTCGGGACGGTTGGTGCGGAACACCCTGGCTCCGGCCCACGCGCAGACGGAGGCCGCCGCGAGTTCGGCGGCCTCTCCGTCGTGCCCCGCGAGGTCGGCGGGCGTGACGACGACGGTGTGCCCGGCCCGGACGAACTTCTCGATCTCGGCGATCGATCTCGCCTCGGCCCAGGAGGAATCGCCCTGGTCGCCGGGGGTGAGCACCGTGAGAGCGGTCATGAGGCGATCCTAGATCAGTGGGAGTTGTGGCACGATTCGTATGTGCTGGTCGTACTCGCCCTCGCCGCCTTAGCCGTCATCGCCGCAGTCGTGGCGGTCTCCATGGGGCGGGGTGGTGAACTGGCCAGATTCGTCCCCGACGTCCCCCCGCTTGAGCTGCCCGAGCCGAAGAGACTCGGGGCCGCCGACTTCATGGCCCTGCAGCTGCCGGTGAGCGTGATCGGCTACAACACGCAGAGCGTCGACGAGACCCTCAACCGTGTGGTGAACGCGCTGAGCGAGCGTGACACCAGGATCGCGGTCCTCGAACAGCAGATCGCCGAACTGCTCGCGGGCAGGCTCCAGGCCCGCCACGACGCCGCCCTCACGGCCCCGCCGGTCATGCGCGAGGCCCTCCCCGGGTCCACGGACACGGTACGGCGCGCGGACCCCGAGTCCGAGGAGCCGCCGGCGGCCGGAGAGACGGACACGGACGAGGTCGTGGAGCCCGGGAAGGTTCAGGAAGCTCAGAAGGCTTCCGAAGCCGGCGAACCGGTGGAGACCGGTGAGGCGAACGCGCCCGGGAAGGTTCAGGAGCCGGACGAGCCCCAGGCCGTTCGGGAAGTTCAGGAGGCCGAAGAACCCGGGGAGGCCGCAGCGCCCCGGAAAGCCTCGGAGCCTCAGGAAACCGGGAAGCCCGCGGCCGAGGAAGCCGCCAAACCCGAGGAGCCCCTGGAAACCGTACGGTCCCCTGAGGAGTCCGCCGCGGGCGCCGTCGAGCCCGCCGAGAGCGCCGACAAGGACCCGGACGAGCAAGATGAGAAGGACAAGAAGCGGGAGAAGCAGGGCGTGAAGGAGAGCCGGTGACGGAACCGACACGTTGCGGCTGGGTGAGCTCCGCGCCCGAGTACATCGCCTACCACGACGAAGAGTGGGGCCGTCCGGTCACCGGTGACGACCGGGTGTTCGAGCGCCTGTGCCTTGAGGCCTTCCAGTCGGGCCTGTCGTGGATCACGATCCTTCGCAAACGGGAGAACTTCCGGTCGGCCTTCGCCGATTTCTCCATCCCCGCCGTCGCGGCGTTCGGCGCGGCCGACGTCGAGCGGCTGCTCGCCGACACCGGCATCGTCCGCAACCGGGCCAAGATCGAGGCGGTCGTCGCGAACGCGCGGGCCGCGCTCGACGTCGACCTGTCCGACCTGATCTGGAAGCACGCCGATCCCGGCGCGCCCGTCCCCAGGACACTGGCGGACGTGCCTCCCCAGACGCCCGGGTCGAAGGCCCTCGCCAAGGAGCTCAAGGCGAACGGCTTCCGCTTCGTCGGCCCGACGACCGCCTACGCCCTGATGCAGGCCATCGGACTGGTCAACGACCATCTGGAGGACTGCTGGGTGCGGGGCACCTACTGACCTCGGACCTGACCCCGCCGAGCCGGAACGCCTTCCCGGCGGCCCCCGAGCCGTTCAGTTGATCGTCTCGGTCCGGTAAATTCTCCGCGCCGCCACGCGCGCCCGTCCCGCCCGCTCCGGGACCGCTTCGTAACCTGCCACCTCTGTGGCCTGGTCAGGGAAGTGAGAGGTCCCGCGGACCGCGACGGCCCGGATGTCCGCGGGGCCGTCCCCGAGCGCGAAGGACGGTCTTGATTGCCCGATGAGTCGATGCTGGGGCTGATCGTTCCCATTCCGAGCGCGGAGACGGGATAATAGGACATCACAGAAGACGTGAATGCGTCGGCCACCCTCGGGTCAGTCGGAGATCCGGAGCCCGAAGCAGGAAGGGATACACGCATGGCGGCTATGAAGCCGAGGACCGGTGATGGTCCGCTGGAGGTCGTCAAGGAAGGCAGGGGCATCGTCATGCGGGTTCCCCTTGAGGGTGGCGGCCGGCTCGTCGTCGAGCTCTCGGCGGACGAGGCCAGCGCCCTTGGCGAAGAGTTGAAGAAGGTCGTCGTCTGATCCCGGCCTGAGACCAGCGGTGACGCCGGGCCCCGACTCGATCTCGTTCGCGGAGCACGACAGCCACTGCGGCCCGTGCGCCCCCGATCGACGAACACGGCCCTGGCCACCGGACCGCCGGAGCGCGGCTCGTGCCAGGGCCGCGGTGTCCCCCGGCTGATGACTGGAGTTCCACATGCCCATCTCTCCGTACACCCTGCTCACCGGTGCCCCTTCGGAACCCGGGGCCGCCGTCCCGGCGGGGGTGCCGCCGCTCGGGGAGGCAGGGCTGCTCGCCGTACCCTTCTCCGCCGACCGCGCGCCCGAGGTGGAGCTGCCACTGCCCGTCGAGGCCCTGCTGGCGCACTACGAGGCCAAGGGCGAGGCCGGTGAGGTCGTCGAGGTCCCGGTGGCCAACGGCGACGGCGTCGGCCGGGTGCTGCTCTACGGGGTCGGCGACGGCTCGGCGGGCGCGCTGCGCAAGGCCGGCGCCACGGTCGTACGGCGGGGCAGGAGCAGGTCCTCCATCAGGGTCGTGCTGCCGGAGGGGCCGGTGGCAGCGTTCGTCGAGGGCGCGCTGCTGGCCACCTACACCTTCAGGATCGGCGAGACCAGGTCCGCCCCCGCGGCCCTGGTCGAGCTCGTCGGTGACGGCGTCGAGGCCGAGGTCGCCAGGGGCGCCGTGGTCGCCGAGGCCGTCTCGTTCGCCAGGGACCTGGCCAACACCCCGGCCTCGATCAAGACGCCGCAGTGGCTCGCCGAGCGCGCGACGGAGCGCGCCGAGGCGGCCGGGGGCGTCGAGGTGAAGGTGTGGGACGAGCGCGAGCTGCGCGCCGAGGGCTTCGGCGGCATCCTGGCGGTCGGTCAGGGTTCGGTCAGCCCGCCGCGCCTGGTCCGGCTCTCCTACAGCCCGCAGGGCGCCATCAGGCACGTCGTCCTGGTCGGCAAGGGCATCACCTTCGACACCGGCGGCCTGTCCCTGAAGCCGAGCGACGGCATGAAGTTCATGAAGACCGACATGGCGGGCGCCGCGACCGTCATCGCGGCCGTCGCCGCGCTCGCCGCGCTGGGCGCGCGGGTGCGGGTCACCGCCCTGGTCGCCGCCGCGGAGAACGCCTTCTCCGGTACGGCCCAGCGCCCCTCCGACGTGATCACCCAGTACGGCGGGCGGACCGTCGAGGTGCTCAACACCGACGCGGAGGGCCGGCTGGTGATGGCCGACGCGCTGGCCTACGCCGACGCCGAGCTCGACCCGGACGTCATGGTGGACGTCGCGACGCTCACCGGCGCGATCAGTGTGGCCCTGGGCAAGGACGTGGGGGCCGTCTTCGCCTCCGACGACGCCCTGGCGGCCGAGCTGACCGAGGCGGGCACGCAGGCGGGGGAGCGGCTGTGGCGGATGCCGCTCATCGAGGACTACTCTCCGGCGCTGGAGTCGAGCGTGGCGGACCTGGCCAACATCGAGGCCGGATCGACCTACGGCGCCGGTTCCATCACGGCGGCGCTGTTCCTGCGTGAGTTCACCGGCGGGCGGCCGTGGGCGCACCTGGACATCGCGGGCGTCGGCAGGAGCACCGCGGACGAGGGCTTCCTCAGCAAGGGCGCCACCGGCTACGGCGTGCGCCTGCTGCTCGACTGGCTGACCAGGAGCTGAGCCGGGCGGCTAGGAGCCGAGTTTGACGGCGGCCAGGACGCCGTCGCCGAGAGGGATCATCAGGGGGCGCAGTCGTTCGTCACCGCGGACCAGCTTGCCCAGCTCCCGCAGGGCCACGACGTCCGGGTCACGCCGGGTGGGGTCGGTCGCCCTGTGCTGCCACAGCGCGCTGTCGAAGATCACGATGCCGCCGACACGCAGCAGGCGGACCGCCTCGGCCAGGTAGTCGGCGTACTCCTGCTTGGCTCCGTCGCAGAAGACCAGGTCGTAGCCGCCGTCGGACAGACGAGGCAGCACGTCCAGGGCCCGTCCCGTGATGAGGCGGGTCCTGCCGCCGGGGAAGCCCGCCTGGGCGAAACTCTGCCGGGCGAGGCGCTGGTACTCCGGCTCGACGTCCACGCTGGTGAGCGTGCCGTCCTGGCGCATGCCGCGCAGCAGCCACAGCCCGGACACACCGCATCCCGTGCCGACCTCCACGACGGCCTTGGCGTTGGTGGCCGAGGCGAGGAAACAGAGCGCGGCGCCGGTGCCGGGCGGGATGGGGGTGACCCCGACCTCCGCGGCGCGTCGGCGCGCCTCCCAGAGGATCTCGTCCTCCCGGTGGAATTCCTCGGCATAGGCCAGAGCGGCCTCCAACGGACTTGTCGGCGTCTCTGCCATCGGCCTCTCCTTCCCGCTTTCTCCGTACAGAGCCATATAGGGACTGGGTCGCAGCCTAGGGGAGCCAAGCCCGATCGGGAACTCATGTCATGCCTGGTGCGTTGCACGGTTTAAGCGGCCTTTGCCGGTCCTGAGGGTAGTGAGTGCGCACGAAGGGACGAAACCAGGCACTATGGCGATAGCGGTGGTCCCGGAGAGAGGAGTGCTGGTGGACGAGTTCGACCACCAGACGGATACTCCCGTGTCTGAATGGACACCTCCCACCTGGGAGGAGGTGGTTCGGACCCATTCGGCGCGTGTCTACAGGCTGGCCTATCGGCTGACCGGTAACGTCCACGACGCCGAGGACCTCACACAGGAGGTCTTCGTCCGGGTCTTCAGGTCCCTGTCGAACTACACTCCGGGGACCTTCGAGGGCTGGCTGCACCGCATCACCACCAACCTGTTCCTCGACATGGCGCGGCGCAAGCAGCGCATCAGGTTCGAGGGCCTGGCGGACGACGCGGCGGAACGGCTGCGTGGCCGTGAGCCGTCCCCCGCCCAGGTGTACGACGACACCCATCTCGAACCCGACATCCAGGCGGCACTCGACGCGCTCGCGCCCGAGTTCCGCGCGGCCGTCGTTCTGTGTGACATCGAGGGGCTGTCCTACGAGGAGATCGCCGCGACACTCGGCGTGAAGCTCGGCACGGTCCGCAGCCGTATCCACCGTGGCCGGGCTCAGCTGCGTGACGCGCTGGAACACCGCGCGCCCCGCGGAGATCAACTCCCCCCGACCATCACCCGCGGGGAGGAACTCGCATGAGAAGCCGCAGTTATGACGAATGTCACGACGAGCCGCTTGGCAAGGAGTGGTCATGAGTCATCTTGGAGAACGTGTTTCCGCGCTGGTCGACGGCGAGCTGAACCACCACGAGCGTGACCGGGCGCTGTCCCACCTCGCCTTCTGCGCCTCCTGCAGGGCCGAGGTGGAGGCCATGCGGGCGCTGAAGAGCCGCCTGAGGTCGCTCGACGGGCCCGCGATGCCCGCCGACCTGACGATGTCCCTGCTGCGGATGGCCGACCCCGGCGACCCGCTACCGCCGCGTGAGCGGCCTTTTCCCAGCGGTTCGCGGACCTTCGGCGGGGCGCCGATCCCCGGCATGCACACCGTCGCGCCGCCGGACAACCGGCCGCGCGGGCGGGCCGCGTCGACGCGCCGTGCCCGCAGGGTCGGCTACGTCGCGGTCGGCGTCGCCTCCGCGGCGGTCGCCATCGGCACGCTGTTCGTCGTCGGCGGTCCCGACCCCGGCCCGCGTGTGCCTCCGGTCGACATGTTCGCCAACCAGCACAGGAACACCGCCCCGTACGGAGGCTCGGCGACTCCGAGCTTCTCGCCGACTCCGTGATCCGGCTGCCCGCCTGCCTGGCCGTGGTGGTCGCCATGGTGCTGGGCCTGGTGGCGGGCAGCCCGGCGCGAGCCGTACAGCAGTCTGTGCAGCAGGGCGAGCGCGACGAGGACACGGGCCTGCGGCTGCTGCGTGAGGCGGCCGCCGCGGCCAGGGGGCGCGGTTACTCGGGCACCCAGTACGTCACGACCTGGGGCCGTTCCGGGTCCTTCTCCTCCATGGTCGAGGTCCGCAACGTCCCCGGGCGCGGCCTGTCGGTGAGTTCACGCCCCTCGGGTACGGCGGGCTGGGTCGACCCCGGCACCCCCGCGGGGAGCATGGCCGCCCCCTCGGAGACGATGCTTGAGGTGCTGGCCCGCAACTACCGGGTGGTCGACGCGGGCAGGACCCGTACCGGCGGACGTGCCGCCCACCTGGTGGACGTCCTGCGCATGGACGGCACACCCGCGGCGCGTTACTGGCTGGACGAGTCGGGGGGCCTGGCGCTGCGCCGTGAGTTGTTCGACGGCCGGGGCCGGACCGTCCACGTGGGCGGCTTCCTCGACCTGACCCTCGATCCGGTGGCGCGTGGGAGCGTCGTCCCCGTGCCGCCTCCGGGCGGGCTCGACCTGGGCGAGGTGCCCGAGCTCCTGGACCGGGGGTGGCGTTTCCCCGCCGAGTTGCCCGGTCGCCTTGAGCTGTTCGCGGCGCACACCGCACCTGCCGGATACTTGTATCTGGGATATTCGGATGGGTTGTCGGTCGTGTCGGTTTTCGTGGACTCTGGTGTGCTTGATGGGGAAAAGCTCCGTGGGTGGCATGCCCAGCGTCATGACGGGCATACGATCTGGATGCGGAACTCAGCCGAGCAGGGGACGATCTGGGCCAGTGGGGACCATGTCTACACCGTCTTCGCGGACGCTCCGGCCGACACGGTCGACGCCGCGGTCGCGGCACTGCCCCACGAACCCGCCCCGAACCTGTGGAACCGGCTGGGCAGAGGAGCCCACCGCCTGCTTTCCTGGGTCAATCCCTTCGGATAGGGCGCGTTTTACGTCTCTCGTATGCCGTTCAGGGGAAGATTGCCGGGTGCCCCCCGGTGAGTTGCCTCATGCGAGGCGAGGAGTGGTGAACATTCGATGACCGACGAGAACCGTACCCACGAGGCGGACGACGCCGAGGGGCGTACGCAGTCGGGCCTCACCGACGACAGAGGCGGTGCGGGCGCGACCTCGGAGTTCTCCAGGCCGGAGTTCCTGCCCGCAGGGCAGACGCCTCCCTCGCCGGTGGACCGGTCCCACGGAGTCCAGGGCTCCCAGGGGTACGGCGAGGGCTGGAGCCAGCTCGGTGAGCCCCCGGGGCGTGCCCGCTGGGGCGCCCGGGAGCCCGAGGGGCCCGGATACGAGGACTGGACCGGGCGTCAGGCCGCGCCTCCCGCCAACGGCGGCTGGGGAGACCCGTCGGGCAGGACCTACCGCGACACCGCGGTCTTCTCCGCCCCCGGGGGCTTTCCGGGGAACCAGCCGCCCCCGCCGTCGCGGGCGCACGGCCTCGGGCTGGGCTGGGCACCGCCGCCCGCGCCTCCGGTTCCCGGTGGGCCGGGGCCGTACGACGGGACCTTCGGCGGGTCGGCCGTCACCGAGCGGCGTGGCCCGCGCACCGGCACGCTGGCCGTACTGGCCGTGGTGATCGCGCTGCTGGCCTCCGCGGCGGGCAGCTTCGGCACCTACCTGCTCACCCGCCCGGCCAACTCCGACCTCGACCCGTCCTACCGGCTGGGGACGGCGCCGAGCGGCTCCAACTCCAGGGCTCCGGAGTCGATCGCGGGCGTGGCCTCCAAGGTCCTGCCCAGCGTGGTCTCGCTGTCGGTCAACGCGGGCACGAGCGCGAGCACCGGCTCCGGCTTCCTGATCAAGGGCGGTTACGTGGTGACCAACAACCACGTGGTCGCCGGGGCCGAGCCGAACAACAGCCAGATCCAGATCCAGTTCAGCAACCGCAAGTCGACCTCCGCCCACGTCGTGGGCCGTGACCCGGAGTCCGACCTCGCGGTGGTCAAGCCGGACGAGACCTTCGGCGCCCCGGAGATCGCCCTCGGCAACTCCGACAACGTGGTCGTCGGCGACCCGGTCGTCGCCATCGGCTCCCCGCTCGGCCTGACCGGGACCGTCACCTCGGGCATCGTCAGCGCCCTCAACCGTCCCGTCCAGGCCGGTGAGGAGAACAGCACCGACACGACCTGGCTGAGCGCCATCCAGACCGACGCGGCCATCAACCCCGGTAACTCGGGCGGACCGCTGGTCAACTCGGCGGGTGAGGTGGTCGGCGTCAACTCGGCGATCGCCACCCTCGGCAGGTCGGTCGGCGGCCAGAGCGGCAGCATCGGCCTCGGCTTCGCCATCCCGGTCAACCACGCCCGCAGGGTCGCCGAGGAGCTGATCACCACCGGCACCGCGAAGAAGTCCCGGATCGGCGTCACCATCGACCAGTCCTACCAGGGCGCGGGCGTCCGCATCGACACCGAGGTCAGGGGCGCCACCAAGCCCGTCGAGCCCGAGGGGCCGGCCGACAAGGCCGGGCTCAAGCCCGGGGACATCATCACCGAGGTCAACGGCATCGTGCTGCAGGACGGCTACGAGCTGATCGCGCTGATCCGCAACAAGGCGCCGGGGGAGAGGCTGACGGTGAAGTTCCAGCGCGGCGGCCAGGAGAAGACGGTCGTCGTGACCGTCGGTGCCGCGTCCCCGCAGCCCACGCCCAGTCCCTCATGATCGATGGAGGGGCTGGTGCGGGCACGGGTCGTGGGCATTAGTCTGGAAAAGGCTCCGGGCGTGTGCCCGGAGCGCCGCCTTGGTGTCATCCCGCTAGGAGATCACGGTGTTCGGACTCGGCTGGCCTGAGATCTTGGCGCTTGTGGTCATCGCGCTCCTCGTCTTCGGGCCGGACAAGCTGCCCCAGGCGGCCGCGCAGGCGGGCAAGACGCTGCGTTCCCTGCGGCAGATGGCCAACAACGCCAAGCAGGACCTGCAGGACGGCCTCGGGCCGGAGTTCGCCAACTTCGACCCGACCGACCTGAACCCGAAGAACTTCGTCCGCAAGCACCTCACCGGTGACCTGGAGGACGAATGGCGCGGCGCCACGGCGGGCGTCGCCGGAGGGGCCGCCGTCTCCGGCCGCACGGGGACCGACGTCCTGGACGACTTCGACGAACTGGGGTACGGCGAGCTCCCGCCCTACGACTCCGAGGCCACCTGACCTCTCGGTGACCCCGCAGTGGCCTCTTGAGGCCCGCCGTACGTCCCGCTCTAGCGGCCCCTGGTCGGGGAGATGCCGAGCTGCATGCCCTTGAGGCTGTTCGACCTCCTGCTCAGGCCCGAGGCGATCTTGATCAGCTCGGCGGCGGCCGGGGCGTCGGGGTCGGTCAGCACGAGCGGCTTGCCCTCGTCGCCGCCCTCGCGAAGCCGCATGTCGATCGGCACCTGGCCGAGCAGCGGCACACGGGCGCCGAGGGTGCGGGTGAGCGCGTCGGCGACCGTCTGGCCACCGCCCTCGCCGAAGACGGCGATCCGCTCGTCACAGTGCGGGCACGGCAGCCAGGCCATGTTCTCGATGACGCCCGCGATCTGCTGGTGGGTCTGCACGGCGATCGAACCGGCGCGCTCGGCCACCTCGGCGGCGGCCTGCTGCGGGGTCGTCACCACGAGGATCTCGGCAGAGGGCATCCGCTGCGCCACCGAGATCGCGATGTCACCGGTGCCGGGGGGCAGGTCCATCAGCAGGACGTCGAGGTCGCCCCAGAAGACGTCGGCGAGGAACTGGTGCAGCGCCCTGTCCAGCATCGGGCCGCGCCACACCACCGGGGTGTTGCCCTCCGGCTTGAACATGCCGACCGAGATGACCTTGATGTCATGCGCGACCGGCGGCATGATCATGTCTTCGACCTTGGTCGGACGGTCGGAGACGCCGAGCATGCGGGGCACGCTGTGGCCGTAGATGTCGGCGTCCACGACACCGACCTTCAGACCGCCGGCGGCCATCGCGGCGGCGAGGTTGACGGTCACCGAGGACTTGCCGACTCCGCCCTTGCCCGAGGCGACCGCGAACACCCGGGTCAGGGAACCGGCCTGGGCGAAGGGGATCTCCTTCTCCGGCCCCCGGTTGCCGCGCAGCTTCGTCTGGAGAGACTTGCGCTGCTCGGTGCTCATGACGTCCATCTCGACCTGGACGCCGGTCACCCCTTCGACCTTGGAGACGGCCGTGGTGACGTCGCGTGTGATGGTGTCACGCATGGGACAGCCGGACACGGTGAGGTAGATTCCGACGCGCACCACCCCCTCGGGGGAGATGTCGACGCTCTTGACCATGTCGAGTTCGGTGATCGGCCGACGGATCTCAGGGTCGTTGACGGTCGCCAGCGCGGCCGTGACCAGTTCCGGGGTAGGTGCCATCGAAGTGTCGGCAACGGGCGTCGCGATGAGGCGGCGGGGCTGCCGTCCCTCCTTGTCTATTGTCGTCCAGGCGTTTCACGGACAGTTCGTGCCGCTCCCGGCTGAGAGTGGGAGGGGTCACGGACCCATGGTATGAACCGGGAGTTGACGCCGGGAATTCCGGGCTCCCGCACCCGGGTGATCCCCTATGTAGGTGCGCGTGCAACAGTCTAAGGTTACTGCGTGACCGTTACGGCGGACGAGCCGAAGGAGGCCGTCAGTTCAGAGGAGCTGGTGGTCTGGAGGGTGCTGCAACGCGTCCAGGCGCGTGTCACCCGGGCACTGGAGACCGACCTGCTCGTCGGTCACGACCTCGCCCTGGCCTCCTACGACGTGCTCTCCCATCTGGCGGAGGCGCCGGAGGGCAGACTGCGCATGAACGACCTGGCCGAGCGGGTCCTGCTCTCCCGCAGCGGCCTGACCCGGCTGATCGACCGCCTCCAGCGTGACGGCCTGGTCGACCGCGAGGCCTGTCCCAGCGACGCGCGTGGCCTGTTCGCGGTGCTCACCGAGGCCGGTGCCGTACGGCTGGCGCAGGCGCGGCCCACCTATCTGCGGGGCATCCGCGCCCAGCTCCTCGACACCCTGGGCCCTGAGGAACTGCGCCGGTGCGCCTCGATCCTGACCGAACTCTTCCCCGCGGACGACTGACCCCTCAGAGGAGGTCGTTCGCCGGGGGCCGGGGCTGCTGGAGGTCCTCCAGCAGGCGCTGGAGTTCGGAGCGGACGTAGTCGCGGGTGGCCACGTCGCCAAGGGCGATCCTCAGAGCCGCGATCTCCCGGGTCAGGTACTCCAGGTCTGCCTGGTTGCGTTCGGCCGCGGCCCGGTCTATGTCGGTCTGGACGCGGTCCCGGTCGTCCTGCCGGTTCTGGGCGAGCAGGATCAGCGGCGCCGCGTAGGAGGCCTGGAGCGAGAGCATCAGGGTGAGGAAGATGAACGGGTAGGGGTCGAACCTCCCCTCGCCCGGCACCAGGGCGTTCCACACCACCCAGACCCCGACGAAGACGGTCATGTAGACGAGGAACCTGGCGGTGCCGAGGAAACGCGCGATGCGTTCGGACAGCTTCCCGAAGGCCTCGGGGTCGTAGTGCGCGCGCAGACGCAGGCCCTGCTGTCTCGGCTGGTCGAGACGGTCAACCATGTTCGGCTCCCGGTTCGTGGTTGCGCTCCCGCCAGTCCTCGGGCAGCAGGTGGTCGAGAACGTCGTCCACGGTGACGGCGCCGACCAGACGGCCGAGCTCGTCGACCACGGGCACCGCCATCAGGTTGTAGGTGGCCATGTAGGAGGCCACCTGGTTGAGCGTGAACTCGGGCCTGATCGGGTCGAGCGAGCTGTCCACGACCCCGCCGAGCAGCGTCGAGGGAGGCTCGCGCAGCAGCCGCTGGAAGTGCGCCAGCCCGAGGAAGCGGCCGGTCGGGGTCTCGATGGGCGGCCTGGCCACGTAGACCTGCGCGGCCACGGAGGGCGTGACCTCCCGCTGGCGGATGTGGGCGAGCGCCTCGGCGACGGTCGCGCTCGGCGGGAGCACCACGGGTTCGCTGGTCATCATGCCGCCCGCGGTGTCCTCCGGGTAGACCAGCAGCCGCCGGATGGGGGCGGCCTCCTCGGGCTCCATCAGCGCCATCAGGGCCTCGGCCTGTTCGGCCGGGAGGTCCTGGAGCAGGTCGGCCGCGTCGTCGGGGTTCATCTCCTCAAGGACGTCCGCGGCGCGCCGGGGGGTGAGCCTGCCCAGGATGCCGATCTGGTCGCGTTCCGGGAGCTCTTCGAGCACGTCGGCGAGCCGTACGTCGTCGAGGGCGGCGGCGACCTCGGTGCGGCGTTTGGCGGGCAGCTCGTGCAGCGCGCCGGCCAGGTCGGCGGCGCGCATCGTCTCGAAGGCGACCAGCAGGCCGGCCGCGCCCTGGTCCTTCTGCACCGCGCTGAAACCGCTGACCTCGGCCCAGTCGACGATCCTGGCCGGGCCGCGCCGCCGCAGGCCGAGGCCCTGGCCCACCCTGACGACGGCGACCTTGGTGATGAGCCACTCGGCGCGTCTGACCTGCTCCATGGCCAGGTCCAGGACGGTCACGCGTTCGCCCTCGACCTGCACCTCCAGGTCGAGCATCTGGCCGATGACCAGGCTCTCCGTGGCCCGCTGCTCGAAGCGCCGCACGTTGATCTGGCCGCTGAAGACGACGGAGCCCGCCTCGATGCCGCGGACCCTGGTGATCGGCAGGAAGACCCGCCGCCTGGGCTGCACCTCGACGACGAGGCCGTGCACGCGTGGGGGAGCGGCGCCCGCGAACGCCACCACGACGTCCCTCACCCGCCCGATCTGGTCACCCACCGGGTCGAAGACCGGGGTTCCCGCGAGTCGCGCGATGAAGATCTTCACATTTGCAGGGTAGGTCGCCTTCTCGCCGGGGCGGTTCAAGGCTCGCTCACATTTCGGACGTCCCCTTGCTGCGCGCATATCCGATATGTCAGCATCAAAGCATGCGAACGGTAGTTACATGGGTGGTGAATCCGTGCGGCGTGACGGTCTGCTGATCGCCTTCGCGTCGTCCTGGTGTTTCGCGTTCTCCGGGCCGATGGCCAAATATCTCGGCGCGGCCGGGCTGTCCCCTCTTGAGGCCGTCTGGGTGCGGATGGCCGGAGCCGGGCTGCTGCTCACCGGGGTACTGGCGCTCCTGCGGCCCGCCGCGCTGCGCATCCCGCGCTCCCGGCTGCCGCTCTTCGTGGCCTACGCGGTCGTCGCGGTGGCCGGGGTGCAGGCGCTGTACTTCGCGGCGATCACCAGGCTGCCGGTCGGCGTCACCCTGCTCATCGAGTTCACCGCCCCGGTGCTGGTCGTGCTCTGGGTGCGCTTCGTCCGCCGGGTACGGCTGCCGCGCGCCGCCTTCGTCGGCGCCGTGGTCGCGGTCGTCGGTCTCGGCATCGTGGTCGAGGTGTGGTCGGGCATGGCCCTGGACCCGTTCGGACTGCTGCTCGCCTTCGGCGCCGCCGCCTGCTGCACGGGCTACTTCCTGCTCAGCGACGGCTTCGGCGGGGACGTCGACCCGCTCGGCCTGATCGCCTGGGGCCTGGTCGGCGCGGCGATCGTGCTCGTGCCGGTCTCCCAGCCGTGGAACATCCCGTGGCGGGCCTTCGGCCAGGTCGTCGCCCCCGCAGGAGGCCATCCCCTGCCCGTGCTGGCCGCGGCGCTGTGGATGATCCTCATCGCGACCGTCGCCGCCTACATCCTCGGTGTCACCGCGGTACGCCGCCTGTCGGCCGCCGTCGGTTCGACGGTCGCCTCGCTTGAGGTCATCGCCGGGGCGATCATCGCCTGGGTGCTGGTCGGCGAGGCGCTCGGCCCCTTCCAGATCGTCGGCGGTCTCATCGTCCTGTTCGGCGCCTACCTGGCCCAGCGCGCCACCGCGGACCTGCCCGTCCCCGTCGAGGCCGGGGAACCGGCCAGGGTCGGCTGAGGCCGCGGGTCCCAGGCAGGCCTCAGCCGGGCCTCAGGCGGGTTCCTGGGGCGTCAGCCGTACCACCGTGCAGGCGGCGGCCCAGCGCTCGGGCAGACCCGCGGCGTCGGGGGCGTTGAGCCGCTCCTTGGCCAGCACGGCGACCGCCTCGGGGGAGGCGGCCTGGTCGACCACCTCGACGGCCGCGTCGAAGACGACCAGGCGGGCCCCGTTGTCCTTGCTCCTGAGCGTCACCTGGACCCGCTCCGCCTCGGCGAGGCGGGGCAGGTCCTGCTCGTCCCCGCCGGTGACGAGATAGATCGCGCCGTCGTGCCACACGTGCCAGGCGAGCCGCTGCCGGTCCAGCGACAGCCACAGGACCCCGGACTTCCTGGCGCCCTCCTCGATCACTCCCATGGCACGAATGTACGGCCTTCGCCCGTCGTCCCCGGCGGGGCGGGCTGCCGCTAGCGTTGGGTCATGCGCTCACGACGTTCGTGCCTGGCGGTGCCCGGCAGCAATCCCCGCTTCCTGGAGAAGGCCCAGGGGCTGCCCGCGGACGAGGTCTTCCTCGACCTTGAGGACTCCGTGGCGCCGTCGGCCAAGGAGGGCGCGCGCAAGAACGTCGTGGCGGCCCTGCGGGAGGGCGACTGGTCGGGCAGGACCCGGGTCGTGCGGGTCAACGACCTGAGCACGCAGTGGACCTACCGGGACGTCATCGAGGTCGTCGAGGGCGCCGGGGAGTTCCTCGACTGCCTGATGCTGCCCAAGGTCGAGGACCCGGCCCAGGTGGTCTGGCTCGACACGCTGCTGACCCAGATCGAGAAGGCCAACGGCCTGCCGGTCGGCCGGATCGGCATCGAGGCCCAGATCGAGAGCGCCAGGGGCCTGGTCAACGTGGACGCGGTCGGCGGAGCCTCCAGGCGGCTTGAGACGCTGGTCTTCGGCCCCGCCGACTTCATGGCCTCGATCAACATGCGGACGCTGGTCGTGGGGGAACAGCCTCCCGGCTACACCGAGGGCGACGCCTACCACTACATCCTGATGCGCATCCTGATGGCCGCCCGCACGCACGGCCTGCAGGCCGTCGACGGCCCCTACCTGGCGATCAGGGACCTGGACGGCTTCCGCCGGGTCGCGGGGCGCTCCGCGGCCCTCGGCTTCGACGGAAAGTGGGTGCTCCACCCCACGCAGATCGAGGCGGCGAACGAGGTGTTCTCGCCGTCCCAGGAGGACTACGACCGGGCCGAGCTGATCCTGGACGCCTACGACCACTACACGACGGTCGAGGGGCGCGGCGCGGTCATGCTCGGTGACGAGATGATCGACGAGGCGTCCCGCAAGATGGCGTTGGTCGTGACGGCCAAGGGGAGGGCGGCGGGGATGACCCGGACCACCGCCTTCACCCCACCGGCCCCCTGACTCCCGGCCCGAGGGTTTTTCCCGTCATGAAATCTCGGAATTAAAGCCACAGATAGTGATAATTCCGGCGCCGCGCCGATAAATCTGACTAGAGAGGTCTCGTCATCGGGGCTCCGGCGTGTTGCTCTTGATGTGCACGGTTGGAACCCCCGCCGCCCCACGGAGGTGATCGTTTCCGCGGAACGGGGTAGTAGTAAGGTCTCCTGCGCTTCGCCGTGGCCGTACGGTGACGCGACGGAGTGTCACGGAGATGAATGGAACGGTCCGGAGTGCCCAACCCCGGGCTGGACGGGCTTCCTGCGAGGAGGTGCTGAGCGTGGCCCCGGGCCCCCACGAACCGCGCTCACGAGAGTGGCCGGCGGACGACGAAGGGACGCACGGAGGCGGACGCCGGCGGCATCCGGACTCGCCTCCGACGATCCAGCACTCCCCCCCAGGCCCCTCTGACGACGACCCCCGAGGACTTCCGCTCGCCTCCCCGTGGAGGCTGCCGCCGTTCGCCGCGCCCACCCCGGAGGACGAGCCCCCCAGGGCCCGCCCCGAGGGCCTGGGCGGTGAGCGCCGTCGCGCCCACACCCAGCCGTACGCCTCCCCGGCGGGCAGCCCGCCGGACCCCGACCAGCGTTCCGGCCCCGAGCTGTGGCCGGACCGCCCGCCCGAGCGCAGGCACGGCAGGCGGGACGGCGAACGCCCCGACCTGCTGGTGGCCTCCGGGCCGTCCCGCGAGCGGGACGACGCCCCCGGTGACGGCGACTACGGAGACCTCCTGAGCCCCTCCTGGTTCGACGACTCCGACCCTCTCGGCCCGGCGGCCGAGACGCCCAGGAGAACCGGAGAGGGCGACTACGGGGACCTTCTCGGCCACTCGGGGCGCGACGACGCCCACGCGGTCTTCTCGGCCCCCGGTCCCGACGCGTCCTGGGGGGAGACCGAGGAGCCGGACGTCCCCCGTGAACCGGTCAGACGCCGCCGTGGCGACCGGCCCGACCTGCTGGTGGCCTCGGGGCCGCCGCGCAGCCCCGCCGAGCCCGTCCAGGAGGACCGGACCGGCCCGTACGACGTGTGGCACGACCTCCAGGAGGAGGCGCCGGCCCAGCCGTGGGAACCGGACGAGGACGAGCCCGCCGTACCGGGGGAGGACGACGACCTTGAGCCGGTGCACCGGCTCGGACGTCCCCCCGGAGGCAGGCCCGCCAGGCCCGACCTGCTGGTCGCCGAGGGGCCGCCGGGCAGGAGAGGGTCCGGCGGACGGCACCACCGCTCCACGACCGCCCCCTCCGCGCTGCGCCGTTCGAGCCCGGCCGGACGCGGGCGCAGAGGCCTGGTCGTGCCCGTCGTGGTCGCCGCCGTACTGGCCGCCGCGGTCGGCGGGGGGGCGGTGCTGTGGAGCTGGAACGGCGGGCCGTTCACCACCGGCCTGCAACTCGTCGGAGCCGAGGTGAGTCCCGGTGACACCGACTTCGCCCCGCCGGCGGACGCGGGCGGCACCGGATCGAGCCAGGTGCTCAACGCCGTGGCCTCGGCGGGCTCCGTCATGGTCGCCGTGGGCAGCGACACGACCAGCCCCGTGCCCAGGCCGCTGTTCCTCGTCTCCCCCGACGGAGGGGTGACCTGGCAGCTGGGCAAGGTGACCGGCCCGGCCGGTTACGAGAACGGCCCCACGACCGTGGGCAGGGTCGCGGGCGGCGACGGCCTCTGGCTGGCCGCGGGCAACGACCTCCTGGGCGCGGGCCGGGGCCTGTGGACCAGCGAGGACGGCACCACCTGGACCGCCGTGGCCCCGGCGAAACTGGGCGCGTTCATGACCGGCGACAAGATCATGGACCTGGCCAGGACCTCCTCCGGGTTCGTCGCGGTCGGCACGAGAGTGCTCCAGGACGGCTCATCGGGGGCCGTGGCCTGGACCTCCCCCGACGGGCAGGGGTGGAGCAGGGTCGAAGCCGGTGAACTCGGCACCCCGGACCGGGTCAGGGGACTCAAGGCGGTCGTGGCCAGAGGCGACTCGGTGGTCGCGCTCGGCGACCCGGGACGGAGCGGCTCCCCGGCCGTCCTGCGCTCGGCGGACGGAGGGAAGACCTGGACGCGGGCCGGTTCCGCGCCCTCGGGCGTCACCCCTGAGGCGGGCGCGCTCGCGGCCTCCTCCTCGGGGTTCGTACTCGTCCCGATCCAGCGGCGCGACGCGAAGGGCGACGTCGTCGTCTACTGCTCGGAGAGGGGCGACGACTGGGAGCGGTGCGGCGGCATCACCGGCCTGGCCCGGGAGGGCTCCGGGGTCAGGCGCCTTGCCTCCTCGGACGCCGGAATCGCCGCGGTCGCCGAATCCGGCTTCGAACGGTACGCCGTCTACACCAGCAGGGACGGCCGTGACTGGCGCAGGTCCACCGACCTGGGCGACGTGCCCGGCTCGCTCCGGGCCCTGGCCATCTCGGAGGAGGGCACCCTCGTCGTCGGCGGAGACGAACGCGCCGCCGACGTGGACAACCGCCTGGTCCTCATCACGGCCCCCGAGGGAGGACAGGCGCGTCCCGTAGCCCTCGACCGGATCGACGGCCTGACCAGGGCCTCCCGCGACACCGCCAGGATCGCCGCCGGGAACGGCGCGTTCGTCGCCGTCGGCGCGGTCGCCGGAGACGCGGGCATATGGACCAGCAGGGACGGCCACACCTGGAAGGGCGCGGGCCCGGCACAGGCTCTCGGCGGCTCGTGGCGCCAGGCCCTCAGCGACGTCACCCGGGGCAGGCAGGGCTGGCTCGCCGTCGGCGGCACGATGACCGACGCCTCCTCGACGGGGCCGCTCCTGGTCGCCTCGGCCGACGGCGCGACCTGGCGCAGGCTTCCCGCGACCGGCCCCCTCGCCCCCGCCGCGGAACACGACTTCCTCGCCCCCCACGCGGTGGCCGCGGGTCCCTCGGGCTACGTGCTGGCCGGAGAGGACCGGGGGCCGTCTGCGACCGTCCCGGTGCTGTGGTTCACCGCCGACCTCAAACGCTTCACCCGGGCGGCGCGTCTGCCCGCAGGCGGTGTCGGCGTGCGCCTGTACGACGTCTCCGTCACCTCCTCCGGGTACGTCGCCGTCGGCGGCATGGGCACCGACGGCCACGAGACCGGTGTGGTCTGGGTGTCCGCCGACGGGATCAACTGGGTCGCGCGCAAACCCGTGCTGCCCGAGGGCGCGACGGCGGCGGGCCTGAGACACGTGGTCCAGCACGGCACGACCATCGTCGCCACCGGAACCGCCGTCACGGGCGACGGGCAACGGGCCTTCGGGGCGATGTCGGAGGACAACGGCATCTCATGGGAGTTCTCCTGGCTGCCCGCCGAAGGGGCGGCCGCCGTACTGGACATGGCGGCGACGGCCGACGGCGTGGTCGCGGTCGGCTGGCAGGGAGCGCCGGGCGAGGGGGACGGCGTCGCGTGGACCTCGGAGGACGGCCTGAAGTGGCAGCCGCACACCCAGACGGAGGACGGCCTCGCCGGGGAGGGCGCGCAACGGCTCGGCGCCGTCACCGTCGCCGGCGACCAGGTCGTCGCCCTGGGGCGTTCGACCACCTACGACAGCGACCACCTCACCCTGTGGCGCTCGACCCTGACGGCCTCTCGATGATCTTCCAGCCGATGAGGTCGTCGAGCAGGCCCGGCGAGAGAGGCAGCCGGGCCAGGTCGTCCTCGGTGAACCAGCCGACGTCCTCCGCGTCGTCCCCGGCGCGGAGCGTGCCGCCGGAGGCCTCGGCGAGATAGTCGTGGATCTCGTAGACGACGCCGCCGGGGCCCGGACGGTCGACCGTGCCCGCCAGGCCGACGGCCCTGACCGTCAGGCCCGTCTCCTCACGCAGCTCACGGGCCAGCGCCTCGGCGTCGGACTCGCCCGGCTCGACCCGCCCTCCGGGGATGGACCACAGGCCCTTCCCCGGGGGACGGCCTCGCCGTACGAGGAGCAACCGGTCCTCCGCGTCACGGATGATCGCTCCCACACAATTTACGCGCACATGAACAAGATTACGGCTGCGCAACGAGAAGCGCCCTTGACGAACCGGGTGTGGACAAAGCACCGTGGGTAGGCGTGAGAGCCGAGCCCATTTGTCCGCGTTGTTTCGGCCCCCTCCGCCCGCCCAGTGCCTGGTCGAGCGCCTGGCGGTGTGGACCGCACGGTGACGTCCTGCCGTTGCAGTCGCCGAAACGCCCCTCTCAGGCTGCGATCGAGGTCCTCGGAAACTCCAGGGTCCCGGCCTGGCTTCCGTGGCCGCTGCCGCAGGGATGGCTGGTGACGGGCTTCGCGGAGGCGGGCGACGAACGCAGCGGCGTCAGAGGCACCGTGGTCGCGATCTCCGGCCCCTCACTGACCCACGGCCCCGCCGACATGCTGATCATCGCCGAGGAACCCGGAGTGGGACTCGGCGCCGGGTTCGCCGGAATCGCGGGAACCGACCCGGGAGAGGGCTTCGGCGAAGGGCCGCCGCACGCCAAGGTCGAGATCATGGGCCATCCCACGCCCATGTGGTGCGTCGAAGCGGCCCCCGACCGGGCGGTCTACGCGGGCGAGGCCCTGGGAAACTGGCTGTGGGCGGTCGTCTGGCCAGGTGAGGCGGGCTACCTGGTGACCCTCGCCGAACTCTCCCTGAGAGATCTCAGGGAACACGACCAAACCCTCGACCTCCCTCTGGGAGCTTTCTCTCCGCGCCTGGAAAACTAGTTGTGTCTCTCCGCGACGCCTTCGGCGTCGCGGGTTGTGTCCCTTTGCTGTGTCTCCTTGCTCCGCCTGGCGGCGTCGCGGGTTGTGTCTCCTTGCTCCGCCTGGCGGCGTCGCGGGTTGTGTCTCCTTGCTCCGCCTGGCGGCGTCGCGGGCTTGGGCGCGTCGGTGTCTTCCCTCGTCGTTCGTCCGCTGCGCTCCCTCACTCCTCAGTCCTACCTGGACGACCTGCGCAGGATAGCCAGGCACGACTTCGGCGTC
>NZ_JBEPEI010000038.1:0-40604 GCF_040300765.1 Streptosporangium sp. NPDC000239
GCCCACAACCCACTACCGCAGACACTTACCGCTTAACCTGCAGAAACAGGATCACGCGAAGGTCAGCTCGTACACCACTTCACTGGACGTGACCCCTTAAAAGCCGTTGTCTTACCGAATGTAGTTCCTGCGTTTCCGCTGGTGAGCCCAGGGTGTTCGCAGCGAACGCGGTTTACGTCCACGTCGGTGGCCCACAATCGGGCGCCGGGGTGCGGGCGTTCCTTCCGCACGACCAGCCCCGTCCCACACGTCCTCGCCGACGGTGCCGTCGGCCTCGACGGTCGGGGTCCACGCGCTCGCGGGAACCCCGAACCGGCACAACAGCGCGCCTGGGCGGGTGCCTACCGCAGGACGGGCCTGCCCTCAAGCACCGCCTTCAGGATCTTCAGGCTGTCGCCGATTCCGTCCTCTTCGAGGAACTCAGGCAGGACCGCCTCCGCCACGCTGGCGACCTTGCCTTCCCCGCCGAGGTAGACAGCGGCATTGGCTCCCTCGGCGTACTCGTCCAGGTGACCGCGAACACAGGTGTCGGTCGTTGGTTTGCCGGCGAAGTAGATACAGCCCCGGCCGCCCATCTCAAGCCAGGTGTGTGCAGACACCGGCCCTTTGACGACGAGGGCGGCCGGGTCGTACAGCGAAGTCGCGAGAAGGTTCCGGACGGTCAAAGACCGGCCGACGAACAGGCAACTGTCCCAGAGGCACACCAGATCCTGTGCCACGACCGAGCCGGTGACGTAGAGCGAAGTGTAGACATCCGCGTTGCAAAAGGTGATGGGACCGCTGACGGTCAGATCGCCATCGATGACGTAGACCGTGTCCTCGTCCTCGCAGGGCGTGTTGCCCAGCGCCAGCGCACCGTCGATCGTCAGGTCACCGCGGTGGACGTAGAAATGCTCGGGTTCCTCACCGAAATAGTCGTCGACATCCCAGCTGGTGCGGTTGCTCGCTTCGGCCATGTCGTACTGCTCCAGCGCCTCCTCAACTGGCACGGCATCCCAGTTTGCGGTGGGCGATTCGAGAAACATGCCTCTCCCTTTCGACAGTGGGGTCATCGGCGGGTGGTCGCCGCCGCAGCGTTCGATAGCTGCCGTGATCCTCCCTCACAGCTACGACAGCATGCTGACGGGCGATCCGAGTGAAGGTCACTTCTCCGAGTTCCTTCATCCGAGCGTCGCCCGTCGCAGGTCACGATCCGTCCGAGCCCTGCTGCCGAAGGCGTCGATCCCGAGGTCCAGACCTGTCGCGGCGTTGTCAGACGCAGGACGTAGGCTCCCGGTCCGATGAGGTGCGACCACAGGCGTGGCACATGCGCGATGACGGCTGGCGACGGGACTGTGAAACTGGCGGCGTCGCGGACCGGGGCCAGGCCCAAACTGCGCGCGGACCTGTTCGCGGTGCTGGAGAGGTCGCTGCTCCGGCGCGGCTCGCAGGCCAACACCGCATTTACCGGCACCGATCAGTTCGTCCGTCACCTTCGGCGGGACTCCGCGAAATCCAGTACCGCAGCGACCCGATCGACGGGTGCCTGAGAAGCCGTTGTCGTGCCGACCTCGGCGTCGGGTTACAGGACTTGGTTTCCTGGCAGGGCGATTTCTGTGCTGTCGCGCATGCGAGCAGGGCCTCTTGGAATCTCAGTGGTTGTCGAAGCCGAACGGGAGGCCCAGGAGGCCCTGTTGCCACGGTTGTACACGGTCGCGGCGGGCGAGTCCGGTCCGTTCCACCGTGAGTGTGACTGCCTCGCGCACATGTACGGGAACGCGGACGACCGGCCGGTCCGGGCACGCGTGTACCCGTCGGACATGACCGACGCCGAGTGGCGGGTCGTGCGGGCGGCGCTGCCGGTGCCCGCCTGGTTGGAAGGGCGGGGCGGGCAGCCGGAGGCGTACTGCCACCGGGAGATGGTCGACGCGGTGCGCTTCCCCGTCGGCAACGGGATCAAGTGACGGGCGATGCCAGCCGATTTCCCGGCCTGGACCTGCGTCTACGCGTTCTTCCGCCGCTGGCGCGGCCAAGGCCTGGCCGGCGAGTTCCACGACCGGCTGCGCGCGGTGCCGCATCGCCGAGGGCCGGGCGGTGGAGCCGACCGCGGGCAACATCGATGCGCAGTCGGTCAAGGCCGCCGCCTCGGTCCGGTCCGCGACGCGCGGCTACGACGGCGGCAAGGAGATCAACGGCCGCAAGCGGCACATCGTCGTGGACACGCTCGGGCTGCTGTTTCAGGTGCTGGTCGGCCAGGCTTCGCCAAGGCCCTCGGGGCTTGATCAGCTCGGTCTTGTACAAGCCGATCTGTGCCTCCATCAGGGCGTTGTCGAGCGCATCTCCGACGGTACCGACGGAGGCATCGATCCCGGCCGCCAGCAGATGGGTGGTGAACCGGAAGGAGGTGTGGTGAAGGGGACCTGGCTCCGGTCGAGGCTCTCAGCCGAGCAGGGTGTGGGCAAAGCCGATCAGGGCGCCTGCCGCGATGTACCAGGCGTTGTTGAGCCGGGTCTTCCACAGCAGCACCAGCGTGGCCAGAGCGATGGCCGCAGTCAACCCGTCGACGATCGCGGTCCGGCCGAGCTCATACGACACTCCGGCCATCAGGGCGAGCGCGGCGGTGTTGAGGCCGTCCAGCAGGGCGGCGGTCCAGGCCCGTGAGCGCAGCCAGTCGGTGAGCCGGGTCAGCAGGCCGACGAAAAGGAAGGAGGGCAGGAAGATCGCCACGGTGGCGAGGAACGCGCCGATGGGCCCGGCCACCAGGTAGCCGATGAAGGTGGCGGTGGTGAAGACCGGGCCCGGGGTGACCTGGCCGATGGAGACGGCGTCGATGAGCTGCTGGTTGGTGATCCAGCCGAGCCGGTCGACGAAGTCTCCGCGCAGGAAGGCCAGTAGCACGTACCCGCTGCCGTACAGCACTGAGCCGATCTTCAGCATGGTGAGGAACAACTGCGCCAGCTGCCCGCCGGTTGGATCGGGAAAGACCGGGGAGCCGCCGAGGCCGAGCAGCGGCAGGGCCAGCATCCCTTGGGGGGAATCGCGGCGTAGCCGGCGGGCCAGCCGGACGGCCGCAGCCGACAGGGCGCCGGTGGCCAGGATCAGCAGTTCGTTGACGCCCAGCAGGTAGGCGGCCAGGGCGGCGACCGCCAGCGCGCCGAGCCAGATGTTCTTGACGACGGTGCGGAGCAGGCTGAACAGGGCGTGCGCGATGATCGCGATCACCACCGGGACAATGCCGTACAGGATGCCCTGGATGGCGGGGGTGTGGCCGTAGGTGACATACGCCCAGGCCAGTGCGGTGACCATGAGCGCGGCCGGGAGGATGAAGCACACGCCTGCGGCGAGCAGGCCGCGCCGGCGGGCCCGGTCGTAGCCCAGGTGGATGGCCAGTTCGGTGGAGTTGGGGCCGGGGATGAGATTGGTGGCGCCCATCAGGTCGACGAACCGCTGGTCGCTGACCCAGCCGCGGCGGCGCACCAGCTCGTCGCGCATCATCGCGGTGTGCGCGGCCGGGCCGCCGAAGGCGATCGTGCCCAGTTTGAGGAACACCAGCGTCACCTCCCGCAGGCGGCGCCGGGCTGCTTCGCGGTCGGGGTCGCCTGGGTCGTTCGAGGTGCCGTTCGGGCTGGGTGGTTGCGGGCTCACGGGAAACCGGTGTCTTTCTTACACGGGCCGATATCGGTTATCGGTGTTCGCTGGCGGGTCAGGGGGCCGGTGAGGTGGGGCCGGCCGTGATCGTGTGGTCCAGATGATCGCGGACGGCTCGGGCGGTCTCGGCGGCGTCGGCGGGATCGCTGCGCTGCGGGGCGTTGAGGAAGGCGGTGCCGCGCAGCGCGTGCGAGGCCGGGCGCGGATACAGCCAGGCGTGGAAGTGCTGAACGCGGTCGCGGGTGGAGACCAGGTGGACGCGTTCGGCGTCGGTCGTGGCGCGCAGCGCGGTGTCCAGTCGGGTGAGCAGAGCGCCGAAGGAGGCCGACTCGTCCGGCGTCATCTCGGCGAAGTCGATGAAGTGCCGCCGTGAGGTGATCTTCAGGGCGCCGGGCATGGTGGTCTCGGCGGGCCCCTGCCCGACCAGCCAGTGCTCGTCGCTGTGAACCCATCCGCCGATCGGGTCCTGGCCGCCCTCCTGCAGGTGGCAGTAGGGGCATTCGCGCTCACCGGTCATGGCTCCTCCTGGAGACGGGTCGATGCCCGCCGACGACGCCGCCGAGCATGAGGGGAAACGCGGGGCAAGGTGCACAGCGGGACCGGTGCGGCGGGCCGGTTCTGCGGCGATCAGCGCCGATCACCTGGCGGGCGCCGCTCACGGCGGGCCGGGTGCCGTCGTGGGCCCGGTCAGGGTGGCCAGCCGGTCGACGCGCTCGGCGAGCAGGGCCAGGACGTCCTCGAAGATCTCGTCGGTGTCGACGGGGCCGGGGTCGGGGATCGACCAGTGCACCTGTCGCAGGCCCGGGGCGAGGTGTTCGTAGGCGTTGTCGCAGACGGCGACGACCAGGTCGTGGGGGGTGAGCACGTCGCGGACGTCGGCGGTGCCGTGCCGCTCCAGGCTCAGCCCGTGACGGCGGGCGGTGTCGATGGCGCGGGGGTTGAGACGGGGACCGGGTTGGGTGCCGGCGGAGGTGACCGGGACGGCGCTGCGTGATGTCCAGAGCGCGGCGGCCAGGGGGGAGCGGGCGGCGTTGCGGGTGCACACGAACACCACCCGCGGCGCTGTGACGACCCGGCGTTGGTTCAGGGCCTCAAGGGCTGAGGGGATCAGCCGGATGTAGACGCGGCGGCGGTCGGCGTGGGAGCGGCCGCGGGTGATGAGGCCCACCTGTGTCAGTACACGCAGGTGGTGGGACAGCAGGTTGGACGGCAGGTCCAGGGCGTGGCCCAGCTCTCCAGGCGACAGGTCGCCGACGGCCAGGGCGTCGATGATCGCCAGCCTGGCCGGGTCGGCCAGGGCCTGGTGCAGGGCGAGGCGCTCGGGCGACACCCTTCCTTCAATGTCCATTGAGTCAATGGTGGCTGAGGTGTTTTCATGAGTCAACGCCGCACCTGATCACCACGCCCCGCACCCCCCTCACCCCGTTCGCCGACACCCCCAGGGGGCCGTCGGACCCGCGCCCCCAAGGCGTTCACGGCATGGACCCGGTCGTCGACGGCCACCGGCAACCCCATGCACTCCAGTGACATGACGACGGAAAGGATTTCTTATTTCCCCTACTCGTAAAAAATGGGACCGAAAATAGAATCCCCGCCTTTTTGCCGCATCGCGAAGCCATCGGTACAGGCGATTTGTCGCGCGACCGGCCTCGCCCGGCGTCATATTGACGCGTCAACGGAAGCTGCAGCTCAGAGGCGAATTTTGCGCGCCTTGATTCGGAATACGTGGCACGCTTCCGCAAAAATATGCGCAATTTCCCTCTTTCCTTGCTCATCTCTTAAGCCTATTTTTCGGATATCACCCCCACCGTCCAAGATTGGGGCGTCCGTGATGAGCCAAACCCTCTTCTCTCCAGGCCGAAAATCCCTGCGCGAAACCATCGCCGAGGCCTCGGTCACCACCAAGCTCTACTGGCTGCTGCGCATCGGGGTAGGCATCGAGTTCATCGGGCACGGCTGGGCGGGCCTGAGCCGCTCACGGGCCTGGCTGCCCTACTACGACCTGTTCGGCATCTCCTCCGACGTCGCCCTGAACTACCTGATGTACGTCACCGGCGCCATCGACATCACCATCGGGCTGCTCATCCTGTTCTGGCCCGCCCGCATCCTGCTGCTGCACACCACCGTGTGGGGCATCTTCACCGCCCTGCTACGCCCCACCGTCGGCGAAGGCTGGTGGGAGTTCCTCGAGCGCGGCGGCAACTACGGCATGCCACTCGCACTGCTGATCATGGCCGGCTGGGGCGGCTGGTCACTGCGCCGCTGGCTGCAGCGCGTGGATGAGCCCGCCGCCATCTCCGACCGCACCCTCATCGCCATCCACTGGGCCATGCGCGGCGGCCTGGCCCTGCTGCTGATCGGCCACGGCGGCTTCGGCGCCTTCGAGCACAAACGCTACTGGTATGACTTCTTCGCCTTCTTCGGCCTCGGCAAGACAGCCGTGGACTCGGCCAACCTGATGGTGCTGGTCGGCGCCTTCGAAATCCTGCTTGGCCTGGCGATCCTGGTAAAGCCGTGGCGGTCGCTGCTGTTGTTCGTCCTGGTCTGGAAACTCGGCACCGAACTGCTGCGTCCGCTGGTCGGCCAGGAGTGGTTCCAGTTCGTCGAACGCGACGGCGACTACGTGCTGCCGATCACGCTGTATGTCAGCGCCGCCGCCTACGCCCTGGCGCGCACCCGCACCGAACCGCTGTCCCCGCCGACTACGGCGGCACCCGGCGCCCCCGCCTGACCCGCTCCCCTGACCGCTCCTCGTTCCGCTCACCCGCCGCACCGATCACCGAACCGTCGGTGCCGATTTCGCCACCCCAGGCATGCGCGCTTCGCCTCCTGGTACGGCGAGCCGCCGGGCCGGCCACTGCGTCCTCTATGACCGGCCCCGCAGCCTTCCCTCCTCACGAAAGGTCACCTCACCCATGTCACCTGACCGTCTCGGTCCCCGCCAGAACATCGCCCGCCGCCTCCTGCCGCCCCTCTTGGCCTGCGCCGCCCTGATCACCGTCGGCACACCGGCCGCGGCGGTCACCGTGACCACACCGGCGGGCCCGCTGTCCGGCGTGACGGCCAACGGCCACGTCGAAACCCACCCCGGCCCAGGACGCCCCGTGGTGCTGGCCACCATTGACGTCGGCCTCAACCCCCGCGCGGTCGCCTTCACCCCCGGCTGGCGCCAGGCGTATGTCGCCAACGCCGGATCCAACACCGTCTCGGTCATCGACGTGCGCCGCCGCACCGTGATCGACACCATCGACGTCGGTGCCTTCCCCTACGGCGTCGGCTTCGTCCGCCACGGCGCCTTCGCCTACATCGCCAACCGCGACTCCGACGAGGTGTCCGTCATCGACACCGCACACCGCAAGGTCATCAAGACCATCCCCGTCGGCGACGCCCCCCGCTGGGTGGCGATCGCCCCCGACGGCCGCTTCGCCTACGTCAGCAGCACCGGCTCCGGAGCGGTCACCGTCATAGACACCGCCACCCACACCGTCACCGCCACCATCACCGTCGGTCGCTCCCCCAGAGGCATCGCCTTCACCCCCGACGGCCGCACCGCCTACGTCGCCAACTCCGACTCCGACACCGTCTCAGTCGTCGACACCGCCACCCGCACCGTCACCGCCACCATCACCGTCGGCGACGAGCCCCGCGGCGTCCTGGTCACCCCGAACGGCCGCACCGTCTACGTCAGCAACACCATCGGCGGCACCGTCTCGGTCATCGACGCCCGCACCAACGCCGTCACCGCGACCATCACCGTCGGCGCCAACCCGCGCGGCTTGGCCCTGCACACCGGCAACCGCATCGCCTACGTCGCCAACTCCGGCTCCGACAGCGTCTTCACCTTCGACACCCGCACCAACACCGTCCTGGGCGAGGTCGCCGTCGGCGACGACCCCCGCTGGACCGCCTCCGGCCCCGGCGGCACCTTCCTCTACGTCACCAACACCGGCTCCCACAGCGTCTCGGTACTCACCCTCGCCCGGTGACCCCATCCCGCAGAAGGGGCGCTCCATCTGACGATGCACGGGGACCGTAACCCAGCCCCTCCAGGGACGTACCCGCCGCACCCGACCCCACGACTTCATGGCCGGGCGCGGCGGACGTCCGGTTCCCCACCGGCCAGGCACCGCATGAAGATCGAGTGATCGGCGTGCCGAACAGGAGCCATGGCCCTGCCCCGGAATTGGGGTTTCGGCGTCGTGGGTGTTACCGGCGTCGCGTCGCCAGGCCCCGGTTGGCCTGCCAACGGGCCATCGCCTCGGGGACACGCGAGCGTAGCGGGCCGGCAAGGCGACCGAGGTGTGGCCGGAGTAGACCAGCAGAGTGGAGGTGTTGGCGCCGTCTTCGGCGGCGTGGGTAAGAGCGGAGTGGCGCAACCGCTGCAGGGCCCACGGTCCGCCCGCACGTTGGGCATGGCGGTCTCGAAGCGTTCGGCGACCAGGGCGCGCAAGGCGATGCCGTAGACGCGGGCAGCGTTGGCGTTGGCGACCTGAGTGAGAAACGCACCCGCCGCTTCCAGCGCCAGAGCGGCCGACGGCGATTACAGGCGGTGGAGCGACCCCCCGGTGCCCTCCCACGGGCTATCGCAGACAAGCAGCGAGAGTCGCCCCCGTTAATCTCCCGGGACGGGATCGACGTCACCCCAGGCAATCATTCACTATCTGCGATAACAACCCTTAGCGTTCGGTCTCGCAGAAATACCGGTCAGACACCACGTTCTCTCATCCGCCGACCGCGAGCGCGGCCGCGACGGCGGGCGTCCCCGGCGTTCGACAACGACGTGATCATCTACGCTCGGTCGCCGTACGAGCGCGGCGTGGCCGTGCCCTACACCGCAGGGCTGACCAGTCCTGTTTGGTAAGCGATGACGACCAGTTGCGCACGGTCGCGCGCACCCAGTTTCGCCATCGCGCGACTGACATGGGTGCGCGCGGTGGCCGGACTGAGAAACAACTCGGCACCGATCTCATGGTTGCTCAGGCCCTCCCCCACCAGGGCAAGCACTTGGCGCTCGCGCTCGGTCAGCACTGCGAGCCGGTCCTCCGCGGCACGGACAGCCGTTCGTCGCGCCGTGAACTGGCCGATAAGGCGTCGGGTGATCCGCGGCGCGAGCAGCGCGTCTCCGGCGGCGATCACCCGGATGGCATGCAGGAGTTCGGCAGGCCCGGCGTCTTTGAGCAGGAAGCCGCTGGCACCGGCCTGCAAGGCGTCGAAGACATAAGCGTCGGTGTCATAGGTGGTGAGGATGAGGACCCGGACCTGCTCCAAGCCGTGCGTCCCGGCGATCTGGGCGGTGGCCTGGATCCCGTCCACCTTGGGCATGCGGATGTCCATCAGCACGACGTCGGGGCGGATGGCGCGGGCCCGCTCGACTGCTTCGTGACCGTTGGTGGCTTCTCCCACCACGGTGATGTCGTCCTCAAGGTCGAGCAGAACCCTGAACCCGGATCGCACGAGACCCTCGTCGTCGGCGAGCAACACCTTGATCGGAGCGTTGGTCAACGGTGAGACGGCCGCTGTGTTCATAGGCTTGACCCGGTCGGTGTGAGGGGCAGTCGGGCCTTGACTTCGAACCCGCCGCCTGGAAGGGGCCCGGCGTCGAGTTCTCCGCCCAGCAGTTGACAGCGCTCGCGCATGCCGACGATCCCGCGACCGGGTTCGGCCGAGTCGCCCGTGCCGCTCGGATGCCGGGCGGCACGGCGGCCTTCATCCGTCACGCGGATCTCCAAGGCGTCGATCCCGGGGCTCAGCGCTACGGTCACCCGAGTCGGACCGACGTGGCGGATCACGTTGGTGATCGATTCCTGAAGGATTCGGTAGGCGGCACCTCCCACCGCGCTGGGCAACGGCACCGAGGGCAAGGTCTCCTCAAGCGTGATGTCGAGTCCGGCCTCACGTGCCTTGGCGGCCAGTTCGTCGATCTGCCCCAGCCCGGGGTACGGCGCCCGCCCGTCACCGTCACCGTCGTCGTCACGGAGCACCCCGAGAATGGCCCGCATCTCCCGCAGCGCCCGGGAACTGGTCTGCTCGATGGTTCGCAGCGCCTCGCGCGCCACTTCCGGCCGCTTGTCGAGTACGTGCGCGGTGACACCGGACTGGACGTTGATGATCGCTATGGCGTGGGCGACGGTGTCGTGGACCTCGCGCGCGATCCGGAGCCGTTCGGCGTCCACACGCGCCCGCGCTTCCTCCTCGCGAGTCCGTTCGGCCAGCTCAGCGCGCTCCTTGGCTTCGGCCGCGATGACCTGTCGGGACCGGACGGACTCGCCAAGGGCCGCGCTCATGACCGACGCGCCGATCCGGAACCACACCCAGCCGATGGCGGCGCGTGGCTCGATGTCAGCCGCGGCGACCAGCCAGGCGATGGCGAGCACCGAAGTACCGACACCGGCGATCACCAGCGACCGGCGCCCGTCCCCATAGGCTGCCAAGGTGTACAGGGCGACGTAGAGCCCGAGCCAGCCAGGTCCGTCCGGGAAGTCAAGGCCGTAGTACACCAAGCTGGCGAGGGCGGTGGTGACGAACACCGGCAACGGCCATCGGCGGCGGGCGGCGACGGCCACGCCACTCACGACCAGCAGGACATATCCCAGGTTTCCGAGGTCGGTAAGGGGTCGCTGCACCACCTCGCCGGCGTTTCGGACGATCGTGCCCTGAACCTGCGTCACGGTGATGAAGAGCGCGAGCAACACCTCCTGCACCAGCGCAGGCAGACGCAACGACACCACGCGGTGTTTCATCCCGCGATCCTACGGTTCCCGCACATGAGACCACTCCGCCCAGATGCGCGACCGCATACGACGACGGATGTAGCCAGGCACGAGGTGTCTACGCGGAACTGCGTAGACACTGCCGTCCGCTGTCGGAGGCCGCGACCACCTCGACGGCACGATGATCGATTCCGCGAGCGCTGAACACGCTACCGACAGAAAGGATCCTCATGTCCATCCGTCACTCGCTAGCCACCGCCGCAGCCGCCCTAATCGGAATCGTGGGACTCGCCACACCGGCAGCCGCGCACGTCCTGGTCCAGCCCGTCGGTGCTTACACCTTGACCTCCGGGCGTCTCTGGACTGTGGTGGCCGCTCTGCTGGGACTGCCCGGCGTAGTCATCGGCGGGCTGGCTCTGGCCCGCTCCGCCGGTCGTATCGGTGCCGACACCGGGAGAAAGAGGGCCATCGTGGCCCTGGTGGCAGGGCTGGCCTGCATGGTCATCGGCGGGCTGGTCGTGGCCGCCGCCGAAGGTGGTCCCGGCACCGGCTACGGAATAGTCGGGGGCTTCGTGGATCTGGCGATCGGGCTGATCGCCATGGTCCTCGGTGGGCTGGCTCTGGCACGCTCCCGTCGCACAGCCTGACCCGGCCCTGAGGCCGGGCCAGTGCCCGTGTCGTTCTTCAACGGCACCTCCTGGTTCGTGCTCGACCCCGGACGTGCCGTATCGGAACGATCACAGCTCCGAGAACAGTCTCTCCGTCTCGCGAATAGGCCTCACTCCCAACTCCTGCAGGCGTTTCCGCAGGAGCGCCGCCGTGTTTCGTGCCTGGTCGCGGCGGTTCAGGCGGAGTCGGAGGCGGATGATGCGCCGCCAGGTCTCCTCCGGGTCCGGGTTGAGGACCATGATTCGTTCGAGGACGTCGAGAGCGGCTTCCGGATCGTCCCGTTCCTGGAGTTCGGCGAGTTGGCTGAGCACGTCGGCCTGGATCCGCGTCTGGGGACCGCGTCTCTCGTCGATCCATCCGCAGGTGAGTCCTTCGGCGAGCACGCCACGGCAGAGCTGAGCGGCCTGGCCGAGAGCGATGACTCGTGCCGCCTTGTCGCCGGCGGTACGGGCTGCGCTGATCGCGTTCTGGAAATCCCACAGGTCGACTCGATGCGGTACGTCCGGCCGTGTGCCTTGACGAAGGGGCACCGCGACGTCCCGTGTTCACGTAGCCGGTGGCCGATCGGAGGGCGTCTCTCAGATGGCGGAGAGGGTCGTGAACACCTACGTCCACCGCCTTCTCCGGCCACAGAGCGGCGCAGATCTCATCACGCGTGGCTCCGTTCGGATGAAGGGCGAGGAAGACGAACAACTGCAGCTGCAGACCGGTCAGCGGCACCGTCCCGGAACGGCCTATGACCTGGACGACCGGTCGGCCGAGAACCGACAGCCGAACAAGTCCGGGCCCATCCCAGGCAGGATCTCCCAGCCCGGCGAAGGCCTCTTCTTCGACTTCTGCGTGACCCTCGTGGGCGTCGGCAAGCTGCCGAAGGCAGTCGGTCGCGTCCCGAACGGGAAGGCGAAAGAAGTAGGCGCCCTGGAAGCCGGCCGCCTTCGGCCCCTCGGCTGAGCCGACCCTGCCGTCCTCCCGCACATCGCATGTGGTCCCCGTCGGCCAGTTCCCCTTCAACAGCGCTCCGACGCCGCTCCGGTCGGCGGACATCAGGATCTCGGCGACACCCTGGTCGAAGAGTTCGTCGGGCACCGAGGTGACGAGCAGAACGGCAGGCAGTACCTCGCCGGGATCCTCCCTCCTGAGGGCGTCGATGCCGTCGGCTCCCCGCTCGACGAGCATGCGGCTTCGAGTGAAGTGCGTCCCCACGAAACGGTCAACGGCGGCATCAGAAGTTCCGGTGACGATCAGGCCCGGTACGGCCTTCAACTCCTCCGCGGAGACGGCGAACAGGCGCTGCCCGTCAGGGGCGCTCAGAATGACCTCAACCCGGAAACGATCAGCCTGTCGCAGCAAGTCCAGGACGATCACGCGGATCGCGTCGTCGGCTCCCGGACCGGTCAGACCGAGGCTCAGTCCCGCGGGCTGGATGTCGACACCGGTCCGGTCCTTACGGCGACCGACGACCAGTTCACCTGGGACATCGATGGAGAACGACTCCCGCATGAGGTCGGCGTCAGATGGCGGCTCCTCCTGCCTGTCCGCGTACGTTCGCAGGTGAGCATTGCGCATGGCCAGCTACCTCCGTGACTATGCGGGCTCACCGTACTCGGCGACGTAGCCGCGTAGCTCTCCACGGTGATCGGATGTCACCGGAATACGGCAGATTCGGGCTCGAAGCTCGGAACTACAACGATGCATGACCCGCCGTAGGTGGCCCAGAAATGTACGCCCCTGCCGAACGGCCCAACCGCAGGTCATGGCACAGCTGACCAGCGATCTCCTCACCCCTCGACGGTGGGCGGCTGCTTCATCCAATCGGGGACGCCCTGACCGGTGACCTCGCGAAAGCTTCTGCTCACCCCCCTGACATCCCCCACATAGGCGTGGCGCAGCAGACCGACGACCATTTCCATGATGCCCTGGGCGTACTCGGGCAGCTGCTGCCCGGCGATGAGCGCCTCGGCCAACGGGGCGGTCGCCTCACCGAACCGGGCTCCTTTGACCAGGACATATCCCATCGCGGTAAGACTCTGAACGTAGTTGGGCAGGTAGGCGTCACGGTTGAGTTCGGCCAGTTCTCGACGCAGGCGGACGGCCTCCTCACTGATCGGTACCGCTTCTCGGCTCTGGCCGGTCTCAGCCAGCCGGATGGCGTGGTTGTTCAACGACGTCGCCAGGTCGGGCAAGTAGGCGTCACGGTTGAGCCCGGTCAACTCCCGACGCAGGCGGACGGCCTCCTCACTGACCGATACCGCCTCCCGGCTCTGGCCGCTCTCAGCCAGCCGGTTGGCGTAGTTGTTCAACGACATCGCCAGGTCGGGCAGGTAGGCATCGCGGTTGAGTTCGGCCAGCTCGCCGTAGAGACGGACGGCCTCCTCACTGACCGGTACCGCCTCCCGGCGCTGGCCGCTCTCAGCCAGCAGGACGGCGTAGTTGTTCAACGACACCGCCAGGTCGGGCAGGTAGGCGTCACGGTTGAGTTCGGCCAGTTCTCGACGCAGGCGGACGGCCTCCTCACTGATCGGTACCGCCTCCCGGCGTCGGCCGGTCTCGGCCAGCCGGTTGGCGTGGTTGTTCAACGACATCGCCAGGTCGGGCAGGTAGGCATCGCGGTTGAGTTCGGCCAGTTCTCGACGCAGGCGGACGGCCTCCTCACTGACCGGTACCGCCTCCCGGCGCTGGCCGCTCTCAGCCAGCCGGATGGCGTAGTTGTTCAACGACATCGCCAGGTCGGGCAGGTAAGCGTCACGGTTAAGCTCGGCCAGCTCGCCGTAGAGACGGACGGCCTCCTCACTGACCGGTACCGCCTCCCGGCGTCGGCCGGTCTCAGCCAGCCGGATGGCGTAGTTGTTCAACGACATCGCCAAGTTGGGCAGGTAAGCGTCACGGTTGAGTTCGGCCAGTTCTCGACGCAGGCGGACGGCCTCCTCACTGACCGGTACCGCCTCCCGGCGCTGGCCGGTCTCGGCCAGCAGGTTGGCGTGGTTGTTCAACGACGTCGCCAGGTTGGGCAGGTAGGCGTCACGGTTGAGTTCGGCCAGTTCTCGACGCAGGCGGACGGCCTCCTCACTGACCGGTACCGCCTCCCGGCGCTGGCCGCTCTCGGCCAGCCGGATGGCGTGGTTGGTCAATGAGGCGGCCAGGTTGGGCAGGTAGGCATTGCGATTAAGCCCGGCCAGCTCGCCGTAGAGGCGGACGGCCTCCTCACTGACTGACAGCGCTTCCTGGCGCTGCCCGACTTCGGCCAGCTGGACGCCGTGGTTGGCCAGTGAGGCGGCCAGGTTGGGCAGGTAAGCGTCACGGTTGAGTTCGGCCAGCTCGCCGTAGAGACGGACGGCCTCCTCACTGACCGGTACCGCCTCCCGGCGCTGACCGCTCTCAGCCAGCAGGCTGGCGTAGTTGTTCAACGACATCGCCAGGTTGGGCAGGTAGGCGTCACGGTTGAGTTCGGCCAGCTCGCCGTAGAGACGGATGGCCTCCTCACTGACCGGTACCGCCTCCCGGCGCTGGCCGGTCTCGGCCAGCCGGTTGGCGTGGTTGTTCAACGACATCGCCAGGTTGGGCAGGTAGGCGTCACGGTTGAGTTCGGCCAGCTCGCCGTAGAGACGGACGGCCTCCTCACTGACTGACAGCGCTTCCTGGCGCTGCCCGACTTCGGCCAGCTGGACGCCGTGGTTGGTCAGTGAGGAGGCCAGGTTGGGCAGGTAGGCATCGCGGTTAAGCTCGGCCAGCCGACGCCATAACCGGGTGGCCTGATCACTTTCGGTCAGGGCGCGCGCGTACAGACCGGCGTTGGTCAAGGGAATGACTAGCGTGGTGTGGATGTGGGCGCGGGCGGCAGGGTTGGCGGGGTCAGCCTCGCTCAGTCGATGCTCGGCCAGCCGGACGGCCACCGCGGCGATCCCGATGTCCAGATCGATGTGCCGATGGTTGGGCAGTACCGATTCGATCCGCTCCAGCAGCCCCCGATCGATCCCGGGCAGGTCGGCCAGCGCGGCCAGCGCGGCCCCTCCGCCGTGCAACGCCAGGTCGGGGCGGGCCTCCAGTAGCGGATACAGCTGAAGCCGGGCCAGATGCGGCCAGCGCCGACAGGCCTCCACCACGGTGATGAGCCCCTGCCGGATCCACACCGGCGCATCACCATCGGCGCCGCGTACCGGCTCGGCCGTACCGCCGGGGACGGTCAGCAGCCGGGCCAGGACGTCAGCGGCCCACGGGTCGGCTGGAAACGCGTAGGAGTGGCCGGGGGTCGACAACGCCAGGAAGTCCTCGCCCAGTCGGTCGGGATACAACGGCTCCAACACCGTGACCTCACCCCCGCCCACCGCCTCCGGCGCGCGGTCAGAACCGGCGATGGCCCCGGACGGCGGGTAGCAGACCGCGTGATCCTTCAGCATCTGCCCGGGATGCAGATGCGACTCGATCGCGGCACGCGCCAGGGCGGCCCCGCCGTCGGCGTGCCCGAGGCGGCCGGTCACCGTGGCGGTGTAGACCAGCTGGCCCATCGCCTCCGGCGAGGTCGCCAGCGGCCGCTCCCGCCGATCGTGCAGCGCCTCCCAATGATCCCGCTCGCGGGCCAGCAACACCTGGGACACCTCGACCGGGTCAGTGGGCGGGTCCTGTCCACCGGCCGCGGACAGGACCGCGGCCAGCGCGGCCATCTGCACGGTCAGCACCAGCCGGTAGGCCTCATGGTGTTCCAGCGCCGCCGGCGGGGCGACCCGCCGGGCGGCGGGCAGGTCCAGCAGGTCGGCGAACCGGTCGCGAGCTGCGGCGAACAGCCCCTGGCGGGTGATGCCCGCCTCGTTCTCCAGCGGTCCCAGCTCGCGCGAACTCGCCATCACGCCCAGGTCACGCTGGATACGGCCGTGCAGGCTCTGCCACCAGGTGCCCGAGGGGCGGGCCAGCAGCAACACCCGCACCGGCAGCCGCCCGCGGATCAACGTGTCGCCCAGCAGCGTCAGCAGATCGGCGGTGTCCCACCGCTCGGCGTAGTCCACCACCACCAGCATCCCGGCTGCCCGCTTCAGGTCCGGGACGGCGAAGGCCTTGCCGACGGAGCGGTCCCGCCGGTGGTGGGCCGACAGCACCGCCCACCCCTCGCCCTGCCACAGTCCGGCCAGGTGGCCGGCCAGCCGGGTCTTGCCCTGGCCGCCCTGCCCGTGGATCAGCTCGACCGCGACCTCCGAACGCGAGGCCCCGCCCGGGGAGGTCGGCCCGCTGCCCTCCCGCCAGGCCAGCAGGTCCTTCAGCACCCCCTCACGGCCGGTGAAGCCGACCACCGCGTGAGCCGCCCGCAGCAGCTCACTCGGCTGCCACACCTGCGACCCCGCCGCGTCCGCCGACGGCGCGGGCCAGGTCGCCCACCGGTACGGCTCTCCGTCTTCGTAGACGACCATGTCACCGGCAGATTGGAAGATCTGCGCCAGCCCCGTGGCCCGCGCGTGCTGAGCCGCCTTACCTGACCTGCGGAACAGACTCACCGCGCGTCGCCCTCCTCGTCCGCGTCGTCGCTGTAGCCCTCGTCGGCATCGCTCGTGGTGAGGTCCCGGCCGACCTGACGCACCTGGCTGCCCCTATCGGCTTCGGCCTGCTGCGATACCTCGCGGGGGCCGTCCCCCAGCGCCCCTTCCTCTTGCGAGCCGTCACCCTGCGCGCCATCAGAGCTCCGCCCGCTCTCACCCGCCTTCGACCCAGGCCGCGCCGACGGATGTTGAGTCAGATCGCGACCGGCCTGATAGATCCGGCTGTTTCCCCGGGCTTTGGCCACCTGCCGCACACGGCCCCCCGGCCCGGAGCGCAGCCCGACGATCGCCACCCCCAGCCCCGCCACCGCGACGAACAGGCTGATCACACCAGCCAGATGATCGGCCTGCTCCAGTTCCATCGTCGTGAAGTAGGCACCCAGCGCTGCCACCGCCACCGCGGCTCCACCCCATACCAGCCCACGCCCGCGCATACCGGCATCATCGATCACCCGGCAAAGCCACGCAATGCGGTTGCGTGATCACGTATCGACCGAATCCTGCGCCCCGGACAGCGACAACAACAGTGACAAGAGGCGCGCTCCCCAGTGGAGGCCCATCGGCGACAGAGGGTATCGGAATTAGAAGACTTCCCGACCCCCTCTGGCGGGGCCCCGCAACCCCTCCCGAAAACCGGACATCAAGTGACAAATCGTGATGTCGGATGGCCGGTTCCGCACACGAATTGACGACAGGATTTCCCAACAGGAAGATCGGGCTCCCCCCTTCCCGAGGAAAGCCTGGTGCAGATCGTCTACTCTCCGCGTCTCCACCGCGACCCAGTCCCTGCTGTAGCAGCGCCACATCCTCACCGAGGCCGGCCTTCTCGTGCGCACCGAAGGCGTCGCCGAGGAAAAGCGGGCCGGTGGTACGGCCGCGCAGCAGACGTGGCAGGAGCCGGGCGGTCCCGGTGGGCCAGTGAACGTACTCGATCGCGCCACCCTTGGAGGTGACGCGGCCGCGCCGAAACTCCAGCTCGAGGTCTTCGATGTTGCGGGACAGGAGTTCCTCGGCGCGGGTGGCGGTCTCATACAGCATCCGCCACAGCAGCCGCTCGCGCAGACGGTGCCGGTCGTCGGTGAACAGCTTGCCCAGACGGGCGCGCGGGATGGAGCGGTCACCGCGGCGGGCGTTCTTGCGGCGTTGCATCCGCCGGGCGGGGTCGGTGGCGAGGATTTCTTGGCGCTGTGTTCAGGTGGTGAAGGAGATGAGCATGGACAGGTGCCGGTTCCAGGTCGCGGCCGCGGTCTCGGCCCATCGCTTCATCACCGCGGCGTAGTCCTCGGGGGCAAGCATGTTGGCGGGTAGGTCCCCGACGAGCGCGGTGAGCCGTGCAAGGGTCTCGGCGTAGCTGTCGGGGTCGTCGTGGTCTGGACGGAGTCGAGGTACCTGTGGACGGCGGCGGCGACGAGCTGGGCATCTGCCCGGCCCGGGAGACCAGTGTGACACCTAATGCGAATTACCTGTCACCTACAGCACGTGAGTCACGGCGGCACCCATCAGCGGGCCGGACAACTGGGCCGGTATGGCTCGTTGGGAATGTATTGCCGCCACTCCTCAGGCGTGAAGGCTCGTACCGCGATACCGCACACCGCTCGCAGAAGATCATTCGGCAGCTCGACATCCCAGATCCGCACCGTCTCGTCGGTCCCGGCGCTGGCCAGGCGTTTGCCGTCCGGACTGAACGCCACCGAATTCACCATGTCGGTGTGTCCAGTGAGGAGGGCGCCGACCGGCTTACCAGTGGCCACCGCCCAGATCCGCACCGCCTTATCGGCTCCAGCGGAGGCCAGGCGTTTGCCGTCCGGACTGAACGCCACTGCCATCACCGAGCTGGTGTTGTCAGTGAAGGGGGCGCCGATCGGCTTGCCGGTGGCCGCATCCCAAAGCCGCACCGTCCCGTCGTACCCGGCGGAGGCCAGGCGTTTGCCGTCCGGACTGAACGCCACCGCCATCACCGCGCCGGTGTGTCCAGTGAAGGGGGCGCCGATCGGCTTGCCGGTGGCCGCATCCCAAAGCCGCACCGTCCCGTCGTACCCGGCGGAGGCCAGGCGTTTGCCGTCCGGACTGAACGCCACCGCCATCACCGCGCCGGTGTGTCCAGTGAATGAGTCGCCGATCGGCTTGCCGGTGGCCGCATCCCAAAGCCGCACCGTCCCGTCGTACCCGGCGGAGGCCAGGCGTTTGCCGTCCGGACTGAACGCCACCGAATTCACCATGTCGGTGTGTCCGGTGAGGGGGGCGCCGATCGGTTTGCCGGTGGCCGCATCCCAAAGCCGCACCACCTTATCCTTCCCGGCTGAGGCCAGGCGGGTGCCGTCCGGACTGAACGCCACCGACGCCACCGCGCCGGTGTGACCGGTGAGGGGGGCGCCGACCGGTTTGCCGGTGGCCGCATCCCAGATCCGCACCGTCCTGTCGTCTCCGCCGCTGGCCAGGCGGGTGCCGTCCGGACTGAACGCCACCGACCACGCCGCGCCGGTGTGACCGGCCAGAACAGCGCGCGCAGGCTGGCTGAGGAGCGCGGCCATGCTCGCCCGTGCCTCATCGGTATGGGTAATGGTCCACGCCGCGGCGGCGAGTCGTGCCGAGGCCACTGGGTCGTCGGGCAGAGATCGGCTGTAGGCGGCTGCCTCCCGGGAGGCAGCCTGGGCGCTGCGGGTCAGCGCCAGGGTGCGTTGCTGGTTGGCCTCGGCGCGTTGTTGATTGGCGTCTTGGCCGAAACGCACTGCGGCCACCGCGGTGATGATCGCGACTACCAGCAGTCCGGCTAAGGCGGCGGATACACCTTGCCAGCGGCGCCGGGTCCGGCTGGCAGCGTGAATACCAGCCCGCAGGAACGCCTCAGCAGGGCTGGGCAGATCGAAACCAACGTAGCGGCTGGGCTCGGCCTGCCAGCGCGTGGCGGCGCTGTGGGTGTTCTCCAGCCGGATCCCCCGATATAGGAACGCCGGATCACGATCGTTTCGGCTCCATTCGGTGGCGGCGCGGAGGATCTCCCCGTGCAAGACGCGGTCGGTGTGCTCGGTGGCCAGCCAGGTCCGCAGGCGTGGCCAGGCACTCATCAGCGCGTCATGGGCGAGTTCGACCGTGCCAGCCGCCCCCGCCATCTCAAGAGAATCAGATGCCGGGGAGGTGCCCGGAATGGTGTTTGATGCGGAATCGGCTGGGGCCGCCCCCGCTAGGGGTGGGGGGCCGGTGACCATCAGCCGGGCGGCGGTGAACACCTTCACGACCTGCCGGGCCAGCTCGGGCTCGGGGACGCACAAGGCCGTCAGCTCGCCCATGGTGGTGCGGCGCCGACTGGGCTGCCCGTCGGCGCCGGTGATCGTCAACGCCAAGATCAGGCGCTGGGTGATGTGCTGCTGGCGGGGGGTGAGGGAGGCGTAGGCCTCTTCTGCGGTGCCCTTGACGGCCGAGGCGACGCCGCCGGAGCGGTCATAGCCCTGCCGGGTCAGCCGCCCACTCTCCCGTTGAGCCCAGGTGCGGACCATCGCCATCGACAGCAGCGGCAACGCCCCCGTCAGTTCCGCCGGGGTGGTTCCGTCGGTTCCTTCTCTGGCGGGGGTGCGCAGGTGGCCGGTCAGCTCCCGTACCACCTGTTCGGCCAGCCCTTCTTCCACCCGCAGTCCGGCTGCGGCTGCGGGGCCGGTGATCGCCCGCTGTAGTTCCTGCTCGCTCATCGGGCCCAGTACGAACGCCCGTTCTTGCAGCGCTCGCGCCAGCGCCGGGTGGGCGGCGCACCGGTCAATGAAGTCCCCGCGTACCGCCGCGATCACGACTCCGGGCGCCTGCGCGCCCGCCCCCTGCCTGCCACTGACACCGCTGCCGGTGGTGATCGCTTCCAGCGCGGCGATGAACGTCTGTGCCTGTTCGCCATGTTCACGTGTAGCCAGGGTGAACAGCTCCTCGAACTGGTCGACGACCACGACCAGGCGCTGCGGGCCATCGCCACTCGTGCCCTGCTGGTGGCGGCGGATCCGTTCGGCGGACAGCACCTGCAAGGCTCGTTGGCGGGCCTGGGCGGGGTCAGCACGTATCTCCTGCAGCACGGTGTCGGGGTCAGCGCCGCAGCGCACCGCCAGGTGCGTGGCCAGTTCCCGCAGCGGCCGCTGCCCGGGGGTGAAGGCCACCGGCGTCCACCCTGCGCGATCGGGGTCGGCAGAAGAGACGGCGGCGGATGCGGGGGCGATCAGTGCGGGCAGCAGCCCGGCGTGCAATAGGGAGGACTTGCCCGCTCCGGACGCACCCGTCACCACGATCAAGCCGTCGTCACGGTGAGCGGTGACCATCGCCTTCAGCTGCGCGGTGGCCTGGCCTCGGCCATAGAAGACGCCTGCCTGGGCCGGACCGAACGGCGCCAGCCCCTGATACGGGCACCCGCCCGTCCACACGGTGTCTCTCGCGTTCGGCGCCGAAGCAGAGGCAGCGGGCTGACGGGCCATCAGCTCACTCAAATGCTCGTGGATCACCAGCAGCAAGGCGATCTGCTGCTGGGTCTGGGTGCGGTCGAAGTGATACTCGGCATCTTGCCGATACAGGGTCTGCTGGATACGCATTACGGCGGCATCCAGCCGTCCCAGCATCGGTGCCAGCGCCGCGCTCTGCCGGCCGAGTTCGGCGAAGGCCTCCATCATCTGCTCCAGCAGCCGGGCATCTCCCCGGGTGAGTGCTTCACCGATCACCACCTGGGTGACCTCGACCTCGGCCAGCACCCTCTCCAGCGTTTCGGCGAGCGCCTCGGCGTGCGCGTCTCCGGCCTGCAGGACCTGCTCCAGCCGCGCCGCCAGTTCCCGCTCCACCTGCCGCACCCGGTCGGCCAGCTGCGCGGCCGACGCCTCATCGTTGCCGGCAACGTCCCGGCCGTCGGCACTCTGGGCAGCGGCGTGCGCATCACCGTGGGGTTTGAGACTGGTTTTGGCGCGGGCGGCGGCCAGGGAGGCGCCGACAATGTCCGACAGCAGGTTCGCCCCGACCGAGCCGACCACGTTGATCCCGGCCGCCGCCACCGCCAGGCCCGGCTCGGCCAAGGCCAGGGGAGCCAGGGCGCTCGCGCACAGCACGGCCAGCAGCGCCCGCGGGCTCGCCCAGCCCATCCCCCGCGCGGACTGGGACGCCGCCTGCCGCACCCAGCCGCGCGCCCCGTTCTGGGCCGCGGCGATCTGCTCGGGCGGCAGGCCATGACCATCCGGCGCGGGCGGCTCAGGCGGCTCGGGGAGTTGCTCACCGGGATGGCTCACACTGCTCCTGACCATGCGATATGACAGGCCGACATAGCGTGACGACGGCAGAGGCCGCAGTGGAGCAGCATCTCGGCCCCTCACGGCGTCCATGGCCTTATCGGCCTAACCCCGCCGAGCGCTACCCATCCCCAGCACATCGGTCTGGCCTGACCGGTAAGCGCTCACCGATCGCCTGTCGCCTGTCACGCACCGGCGGTGAACCGTCGGATTTCCAAGCGGACGTAGACATCCAGCCGTACCTCGCCGTACGGACGCACGCGCTACCAGAACAACGGGATCAGGCCGCGCCGGTCGGCCGGGGTGAGCAGGGCGGCCAACCTGGTTCGGCCAGGACGCCCTGCAGTACCAAGGCGTTCACCATGAGAGCGATGTATGCAAGACGCGAAGGCACAGCGCGGTCATCAGTGATCTTGGCCGGGAACCGGTCCACAGAATCGCCTCCTTGAGGATGTCGATCAGTGAGAGCCTCAACGACGTCACGCGAGGACAATGATCCAGCTCCGTAGGCTTGGCGGCTCATTGCACGTTTCTTAACGGCACCCCAAGATCGCCGCAAGGCGCACCCCGGCGACACCCTGACGGTCTCGGAGCTGTTCCGGCTCTGCCGCGACCTGCTCGACATCCACGCCGTCCGCGACCGATGCCAAGCCTGCGGCATCGCCCTGCACGCCCTGTCCGGACCGCTGTCGAACTTCCACGACCTGGCCGCAGGCGACGCCACCACCGCCGTCATCAACGTGATCACCGCAGTCGGCCAGTTCCAACGTGACATCCAAAACAAGCTCACCGTCGAGGGGGTCGCCGCCGCCGCGGCCAGCCGCCCGCGCTGGACGGTGACCGGCGCGAGGACGTGCGGGCGGCCTTCCCTCGATCGCGGCCCTGGCACGGGCTTCTGGCGTAAGCCGGGCGGCCGTGCGAACCGCCCTGGCCGACCTCCTACCCGGCCAGGGCGTCCTGCCTCAGCCATCGGCGTGATCGACGGGAAGGGTCAGGCGACAAGGTCGAGGTCAAGACGGCGACCCATGTCGATGTCGATCGTGCCGTACAGGTTGGCGTTGGACCAGAACAGGGGCGAGAGTCCTCGCCTAGCGTCGTCACCCAGGTCAACGCCCCTACCCCGGTTCCTTCACCGATTCGGTTCCCTAGAGCTGTTCGACAGCAGAGCGGCGGAGGCCGCCAGAGCAGCATCACGAAGCCGCCTCATTCCAGTTTTCCGGTCAGGCCCGCTCGTTTGATCCAGCGGCCCCAGCGGGGACTGCGCTCGAAACGTTCGGCGATCGCCCGTCCCGAAGGGAGCGTCCGGTTCTCCCTCGCCCACCGCCACGCCTCCCGATGCAAGACCACCACACCTTCTCGGGGGCGATCGTCTTCTGGCTCCTGCTCCCCGTCCTGCTGAGGCTGCCGTCCGGTGTTCCAGGAGACCCGGCGGATCTGGGACATCAGGAGCTCGTAGCTACCGATCAGCGCGACGCTCGGCCAAGCGGCGATGACGCGGCCTATCAGCCCGGGTTCGGCCACGGCGATGTCGGCGCCCAGGCCGGCCAGGCTGCCAACGACGAGCAGGGTCCAGGCTAGGGCTCCGCCGCGGGAGCCGTACCGGTTGGCCAGCAGGATGGACATCGAGGCCGCCACGATGATGCCGTCGACGGCCAGCGGGATGAGCACCGCCGCCAGGTGGTCCTCACCGTGGCGCAGGCACAGTTCGTGCATGTGGCGGAACGGGACGACGGCCGCGATGACCGTCAGAAGAGCGACACAGGCGATGGTCGTGCGCTGGATCCGGCGCACCGTGAGCGAGTTCGGCACCATCGCCGCTCACCCCTGGCCCAGCAGGAACCTGGTGGTCAGCGTGAAAGCGTGTGCGTTTGGTACGGCTCCCCCTCGGACACGTACCTTTCGCACATGTGGAGGCCGGGTTGAACCCGAGCCTCCACTAGCTTTTTCTGGGGCTGATAGGTCAGGCGCAGGCCGGTCTGCGCGTGGACCTCGGCCTTGTCGTTCGGGTCGGCCTCGGACAGGACCCGGCGGGTCTCGGCGAAGGTCACGCGGAGTCTTTCGACGTACGCCTCGGGGGTGGGCTCCTGGCCATACTCGCCGTCGCAGTAGTGCCGCAGCCCCAGTACGGCGGGCTAGTGTCACCGAACCTTGCTGGGCTATTTGATCTCGGCGGGGGAGCAGGCCAGCCTGGTCCCGGAGGAGTTTTGGGAGGTGGCCGTGGCACGTAAACCCGAGGTGTTCGTCCGTGCGTTGACGATGGAGAAGCGGCGCCTGCAGAGGATCACCCGCTCAGCCAAGGATCCGGTGAAGCTGCGGCGGGCGATCGTGGTGCTGATGTCCGCACAAGGACAGTCCGCTTCCGCCATCAAGACGTTGATGCAGGTCAGTGATGACTACGTTCGCCAGGTGGTGCATGCGTTCGACGAGCGAGGGTTCGAGGCTTTGGACCCAAAATGGAGCGGAGGCCGTCCGCGGAGGATCGGTGAGTGGGTGCGAGAGCGCATCTGCCTGATCTCCCGGACGACCCCAGCCGAGTGGCGGCATCACCGATTTTTCCCCCTGGACCTCTCCCGGAGGAATTCGACGTTACCGGCTCCCTCTGATATCACGCCTGGTCCATGCATAGCCGTGACCTGGTCGGAACGGGCGTTGTTGCCTCCACGGAGGTGCCTCGCGAACGTCCTTGGGGCCGACAGACTCGATTGCTCAAGCAGCAGTTCCTTGGCGGCGGTGGAACTCAGTCGCGGTCGGCGGGTCAGTCGTGGGTGGACGGCCCTGGTCCGGGCGCGGCGTACCGGGCGGCGATGGTGTGGACGGCCTCGTCCACTACCTGAGCGACGCGTTCGGCGCTCACCTTCCAGCCCGGCACGAGGAGTGTCGGCCAGAAGACGTAGTTGGAGATCATGCCCAGGAATTGGGTGGCTGCGAGCTCCACGTCCTCGATCCGCACCGTTCCCGCCTCGTGCTCGGCCAGGAGATAGCCGCGTACGGACTCGAAGTAGGGCATCTTCCCGTGCGAGAACTGCGCATTGGCGAGTTCGGGAAATCGCGGCAGCTCGGCGATGACGATTCGGAACAGGTCGGTCATCTGGGGGCGGCTCAACAGCTCGGCGTAGCGGCGACCGATGGTGCTGAGCCCGTCGACGATGTTGCCTGCCGACGGAGGATCCTCTTCGTCAGCGGTTGCCCAGGACTCGGTCACGATGGCGTCGAACAGGGCAGCCTTGCTCGGAAACTGCTTGAACAAGGTGGCCCGCGAAACGCCCGAGCGCTCTGCGATCCGCGCCAGCGACGTCCGGTCGTAGCCCAACTCAAGAAACAGTGCGGTCGCGGCCGTCACGATCAGCGCGCGCTTCTCCTGGGCGACGCGCTGGTGGTACGTCGTCACGACCCTGCTCATGGGCCGAGCATACAAGATGAGTGGCTTGACTCACCATTGCCATCGATCTAGTGTCAGGGCAGTGGTGAGTCAATCAGCTCACCATCGGCCGGCGTTCGTCTCCGAAACTCCCGGCCGGTCATCCCCGTACCGAAGGAACATCTGATGCCCCGCTTCGACGACCAGACCGTGCTCGTGACCGGTGGGACCGGCGGCCAGGGCTCGAGCCACGTACGCGCTTTTCACGCGGAGGGAGCAAACGTGGTGATCGGCGACATCGACGCCGAACGCGGCACCGCTCTCGCCGACGAGCTCGGGACCCGCGCTCGCTTCACCCGCCTCGATGTCACCGACGGGAGCTCATGGTCCGACGCTGTGCTAGCCGCCGAGAGCGCCTTCGGCGCCCTGAACGTGCTCGTCAACAACGCGGGCGTGCAGAACCCGCCGGCAACGATCGAAGACACGGAGCAGGCCACGTGGTCGCGCATCCTCGACACCAACCTCACAGGGACCTTCCTCGGCATCAAGGTCGCCGCCCCCGCTCTGCGCCGCGCGGCAGGGGGAGCCATCGTCAACATCGCCTCGACCATGGCCCTGGGCGGCACGGCGCACTACGCACCGTACGTCGCCAGCAAGTGGGCCGTACGAGGCCTCACCCGAACGGCAGCACTCGAACTCGGCCGCGACCACATCCGGGTGAACACCATCCACCCCGGTGTGATCGCGACCTCCTTCATCCACGAACCAGCGGCCGGCGCCACCGCGGCGATCGCCGACTTCTACTCACCCGAGCCGTTCGCCGTCCCCCGGCTCGGAGAGCCGACCGACGTCACCCGGCTCCTCCTGTTCCTCACGTCATCGGACGCGTCGTTCATCACAGGGTCGGAGTACGTCATCGACGGTGGACTCCTCCTCGGCCCCGCCCTTCAGACCGAGACCGCATGAGCACTCCAGACACGACCGGGTCGAACGACTCCGCACGGGACGCGTCTTTATCCCACCTGCCCGACCACGTCCGGCGAGCCATCGAGATCACCCCCGCCGCGGGCACCAGAGAACGGATCATCGACATCACGACGCTGGGGCGACGCACCGGCCGGCCACACCGCATCGAGATCTTCTTCTACCGGGCTGCGGGCGCAACCTACCTGTGCAGCGGCGCGGGCGGGGCCGCGACCGACTGGCATGCGAACCTTCTCGCCAATCCCAACTTCACCTTCCACCTCAAAAACGGGACCCGTGCGGACCTGCCCGCACGAGCCATGCCGGTCACCGACCCAGCTGAACGTCAGACCGTGCTGACCGAGATCGTCGCGGATCTCAATCAACCCCACGACCCCGGCACCATCCGGCCGACACGACTCGAAGACTGGGCCGACAGCCGACTGATGCGTATCAGCTTCCGCCAGCGGCCGTGATCGCGGACTCCTCGACACGTGACCTGTTCCCAGGGACTGGGGTGTAGTCGCGGCTAGGTGTACTGACCTGAGAGGTCAGGTACGCGACTGGCGGGTGGGCGGCCCTTGTCACCGAACTGACCTCTGAAACGGGCCAACGCCCTGGCCGCTCGTCCACACTCAGGGGCGCGCCGTTCGCGCTGATTTGATCGTTGCGGCGCACGCCGATGCTCGCGGTGTGCAGATTGTTCCCGCCAGCGGCCGCGAGCCCATCCAGATCGTCTCCCGCGCCCATGGCCAGCCCGACCTGCCCCAGGGGTTCGCCATCGCACTGCTGGCGAAGATCAACCATCTCATGACGACTTCCCCTCAGGGCCACACCATTCATGCGGCCTGCCAGGAGGCGACCGGGTGGCAGTGGCAGGTCCAGACCCTGTGACCCGCTCATGAAACGGGTACCCAGGGACGCCGCCCGGCGGCATCGGAGACTACTGCCGGGGCGGGGCCGTGGGGCTGCCGGTGCGCGCCCTCGCTTAGTCGGTGACGGCGGGCCGCCGTAGTCGGGCACGCTGGGTTGCGTGCTGATCACCCTTGACGCGAACGCCGACCGGTCCAACGTGCTGGCGGCTCTGCGTCACGTGCACACGGCCGCCGTCAACCTCGCGCACAGCCCGTCCTCAGTCGCCGAGCTGCACGGGCAGTACCTGTCGTGGGTGACCGAGGCCCGTAGCCAGCCGCGCGGGCAGCTCAGCCGGGACGACATTGACTGGCTGACGCTCAGCCCGCACTTCAGCGCCCTGCTGACCCTGCAGACCGGGTCGCGCAGCGCCTCTCAGGTCACCAGGCCCCGGCGGTAGGCGTAGACCACCGCCTGCACGCGATCGCGCAGATCGAGCTTGGTGAGAATGCGCGACACGTACGTCTTGACGGTCTCCTGGCTGATCACCAGCGCGGCGGCGATCTCGCCGTTGGACAGGCCATCGGCGATCAAGCGCAGTACCTCCAGCTCACGCGGAGTCAACGGGACATCGTTCTCCGTTCCTCTGACGGGACGGATGCGCGCCGCGTACCTGCCGACGAGCTGCCGCGTCACCTCCGGCGCCAACAGGGCCGCACCCGTCGCGACGGTGCGGATACCGTGCAGCAACTGCGCCGGCGGCGCGTCCTTCAGCAGGAACCCGCTTGCCCCGGCCCGCAACGCCTCATAGACGTACTCGTCCAGGTTGAACGTCGTCACCACGAGCACCTTGACGGGGTCGGCCACCCCGGCGCCGGCCAGCCTGCGAGTCGCCTCGATGCCGTCCAGCACCGGCATCCGCACGTCCATCACCACGATGTCCGGACGCAGCCGCCGGGCCAGATCGACCCCGGTACGGCCGTCGCCGCACTCGCCCACCACCTCAAGGTCGGGCTGAGCATCGATGATCGTCGCGAAACCGGTGCGGATCAGCGCCTGGTCGTCGCAGACCAGCACGCGAAGCGGCGCCGTCACGACGGGCGTCCCGCCGGGATGCGGGCCCGCACCACGAAGCCGCCACCCGTCCGCCGGCCCGCGCTGAACTCACCGCCCAAGGCGTTGACCCGCTCGCGGAGCCCGGCCAGCCCTCGCCCGCTACCACCGGGGGAACCGGTCCGCGAACCCGAACCGTCGGTGCTCACCTCCACGCCGATCTCCTTCTCCCCGTAGTGCACCGCAACCACGGTACGGCTGCCGTAGGCGTATTTGAGCGCGTTCGTCAGGGCCTCCTGCACGACCCTGTAGGCCACGAACTCGGCACTGCCCGCCGATTCCGCCGCGCTGCCCTCCTCGGTGAACTCCACCGGCTGCCCGGCCTGACGGGTCTGCTCCACGAGCGTGCCCAGCTCACCCGCGGAAGGCACCCCGGCCTCACTGTCATGATCGGCCTTGAGCAGGTCGAGCATGTGGCGCAGATCGGAGATGGCCCGCCGACCGGTGTCGGTGACGGTACCCAGCGCCGCGTCAAGGCGGTCGGGAGCCGCGGTCAGATAACGCGCGGCCTCGGCCTGCACGACCATCGCCGTCACATGGTGTGTCACCACGTCATGGAGCTCGCGGGCGATCCGCGTACGCTCGGCGGCACGGGTGGCCTCGGCGGCATGGCGACGGCGTTCGGCCTCGGCCGCGCGAGACGAGCGCAACCACGCCCCCGTGCCCCACGCCAGGGTCAGCGCCAGGTAGAACGCCACATAACCCTCCACCCTCTCGGTCCCGCCCAACCGGTCCAGCGCCAGCGCCAGCGCGACATACGCCATGGACAGCACGACCACCGTGACGCGCCGGTACCGCTCCAGGTGCGCGCCCGCACTGATGAGCGCGATGGGCATCGCGTTGCTCGCGAACACGTGGTAGGCGCGTACCTGGTCGAGGACGAAACCAAGCGACACCAGAACCAGGCACATCGCCGGCCACCGTCGACGCACGGCGAGCGCAAGGCACTGCAGGGCGATCGCCACCAAGGCCAGCCCGTCGAAAGGGCCCATCGGCAGGTCACCGACCTGCGTCCCCTTGCCGTGCAGGGCCGGTAGTAGCGACGCGACGGCGACCAGCAGCCCGAACACCGAATCCCGGATCACGACGTCACACCGCCGCCACAGCTCCATGATCCGCCGCAGATCGATCACCGTGCGAGCGTAGCGTCCGCGCCGCGCCGGAACGGGACCACGTTTCCGCGCCGACGGGCCAGTCGCATGAACACGACCGTCAGCAGCAGGCCGGCCACCACCGCGAACAGGCTCGCCTCCGGACCGAACGCACCGCCCGTCAGCGCAGCGGGACCCGACGTCACACCACGCAGCAACCCCTGCGCCACGCCGCCGCCCGACACCTCGGCGCCGAAGATGCCGGCCACCGCGAAGTTCCAACCGAAGTGCACACCGATCGGCACCCACAGAGTGCGCGTGGCGGCGTAGGCCGCGGCGAGCATGCTGCCCGCCTCGATCGCGATGGCGATCGCACCCCACAGGCTGGCATGCGGGTTCAACAGGTGCGACAGGCCGAACAGCAGACTGGTCGGCACCAGCGCCAGCCACGTACCGACGCGTTCTTCGACGATCCTGAACAGGATGCCGCGAAACAACAGCTCCTCGTTCACCGCGACGGCGGCCATGACGCCCAGCAGCCCGACCGCAGCCGCCGGTGAACCCAGACCGTCGATCCGGTAGCCGCCCACGACGGCGATGCTCACGATGACTGCCGCGAACAGCGCGACACCGATCAGCGCCCCCTTCGCGACGGTGCCGGCGGCTCCCTGCGTCGCCACCTCAGCCGGTGTGCGGCCCTCGGACCACCGCACCGTCCGCGCGTAGACGAACACGGCGAGTGCGGCCATCGCAACGCCGAAGAGCAGGGTGAGAAGTGGACTGCCCTGCACCACGCCCATGATCGCATTACCGCCGAAGGCGACCACCGCGACCGGCACGAACTGTTTCAACAACCGCATGACGACTCCCTCACGTGCGGGTCACACGGCGGGGCTCCGCCGCTACACCGGGAAACGCTAGGCATCCGGCGCGCCGGGATCGTCCCCATCAGGTGGACAATCACCAGTAGCTCGCATGGGGGACAACAACGCCCCTCGGCGGCCTCCGACGCCGCCGCAGACGGCGCGCCTCCCCAGCGGATCCCGCGCCACACGGCAGGGAGCGGCGACTGCGGCCTTCCCCCGGCGCCATCGGGAGCACCGTTCGGCGTGGTGAGCGCGGATCAGGTCGGCCAGGCGGACAAGAGCGCGGTTGGACAGCGCGATCGCGGCGGGGTAGACAGCGACGAGGCTCCGGTTGGGGTGTCGGATCTGGGGCGGCTGCTGTCTTGCCGGGGGACTCGTCTCCCCCAATTCCCTGCACCCGCGCTGACCGGCACCGTCAGGTTGAAAAAGGCCCAAGAAGCCAGTTGACCTCAAGGGTTATCAGCCGGTACGGCACCTCAGGTGTCTCCTCCCTACAGGAGGTGTCGTTAAAACTCGTGTCACCGAGTTCCACGGCACTCCGAAGCTCAGCAGGGGTGGCCGGCCGGTCATCGCGATGGGCGCCGGGGGTTCTACTCGCTGAACTCGGTCACGGAATACGCCTTGTCCAGCCGACCGGCGGCCAGGTCGTCGTAGCGGGTCACAAAACTCCCGGAATAAAACTCATCGGCCACGGGAAAACAGGCGAGCGACATCCACTCACTTGTCAGCCGGTGTTTCTCCTCTTCCACATGGGAATACCATTTCCCCATCGGGATGACGATCTCGCCGGCCTTCTCACGCCCCGCGAGGGTCTGCTCCGCGATGCTCGTGATCACCTCGTCGTCGACATACCCGCCGATATAGGTGCTGGCGAGCCCTTCGTCGGGCGGCCAGAGGTCGTAGGCCACAGAGCGGAGTTCGTCCAGGTGCGGCATGTCATGTTCCAGGTCACGGGCCAGCTGCCGCTGGAAGGGTGACAGGTCCTCCTCGTCCTCGTCGTGTGGTGGGAACCAGTCGGGCAGCTCTGCCAGGAGTGTGGCGCTGAGGTCGTACTGTTTGCCGACGAACTCGGAGTCGGGTGATTCTGCGACCGCGGTACCGGTGCCGACCGGTACGTACACGACGCACGCGTACCCCCGATCTCCTTCCACCCTGCCGGCCCCGTAGTCGTTCTCATGGTCGAGGAAGAACAGCAGCGAGCCGTCTGCCGGTAGGCCGGAGCCGTCGACCTTCGGCAGCTTCGCGCAGTCGACGGAGAAGACGAACGGCAACCGGTTGCCCCGGTGGGACGGCCGGTCCCGGCCCACCGGCAGTCGGGGCGATCCGCCGAACCGCCCGACCGGAACACCGCCGGAGCCTCCGCACAACCCGATCGACAACCGGAGGTGCTTGATGAATCTGCTGATCTCGTCCTCTGGGACGTTCAAGGCGAGCGCTGCACGACGAAACCGCCCCTGATAATCCATGGCGCAGCATGATGCCATGAAGGTGACGACGAGAGGGAAAATCCGGCGATCAGCCGGCCTACGGTCCCCACGCCGTTGTCTCACTTGTCCCTCGTGCGAGCTACACGGAATGTCCACCACGGGGTGATTCGGGGCGGGGTCCTGCGTTCCTACCTTTCTCATCAGCGGCCGACAACCACGGTCGACCGCGAAACCGGATCGCGGCCATCGGTAGTTCGGAGGACAGCGCCATGGGAGACACCGTCCGCGCCCCCGATGTGTTGTTTATGCCCGGCCGATACCGGGCTGCCGCCAAAAATCGACCCTCCTCGGAGGCGCCTCTCAGAATGCTTGACATGTCAACGCCCTGGCCAGAGGAAACTCCGCAGCGACGGTAATCATCTGCGGCTCTACCGGGCGGCGCCTATGGGCGACGGTCTCATCCACCCCTGATGCACGGAGGAATCCTCATGACATCAAATTTCCCGGCCCCTGGCTCGGATCGGCGTCACCGGAGGAAAGGTAGCTCTACCCAAAACCTTTACCGGCGTTTCGCAGTCAGACAGAACATGATGAAAACGATGATCGGGGCCTCGCTCCTCGCCGGCTCGCTGCTGGTCTCCGGCGCCACCGCGGCGAACGCCCAGGCCAAGCCGACGCTGGGCCCCTACGGTTATGGCGCCGTCAAGCTCGGCATGACCGTCAAGCAGGCCAAGGCGACGAGGAAGGTCGTCAAGAAGACGCCGGGCGCCCCGAGCAACGACGGCTGCTCCGGCTGGGACCTGAAGCAGTTCCCGACCCCCAAGGACTCGGTTGGCGTCTATATCTCGTCGAAGGTGGGACTGGCCGCCATCTTCGCCGCGAAGGGCATGACAACCCCGGAAGGCATCAAGATCGGCTCCACCGCCAAGCAGTTGAAGGCGGCCTACCCGCACATCGAGAAAACCTTCCAGGGCTTCTACTCGATCACGGTCCCCGGCAACAAGAAGGCCTACTACTTGTTCGACATCACGCGCGGCAAGGTCGCCGATTACAGTATCTCGCTCAGCAAGCAGGACTGTTTCAATTAGCGGGAACGGCACTTTCGCGATACCGCCGAAACTGGAAGCGGGCTTGGAGTGGCGGCGGCAACACCGGCAGCCGTGCTGAGGGTTTCGGCATGAAGGTCGTCATGCCGCAGGAAGCGGTCACGATCTGGCCGCTTCCCCTGCCGTTGTCGTCACGGTGGGAGAATGAGAACACCCGCTCGTTCGCGTTCACGGGCTCGCGTCAGGTCGGAGAGAGGAACCGCGTGGCCGCTTCCATCGATCTGGACTACCCGTTCACCGGCCGTTGGCTGGTCCAGAACAGCCCCGCCAACCGGGTGCCCAGCCACGGGACAACTCTGTTCGCCACGTCCTACGCGATCGACTTCGTGCCCGTCGGCGGCACCGGGCGCACGGCACCGATCACGTTCGGCTCTCTCGTACGCCCGGAACCGCCCGAGAGGTTCCCCGGCTTCGGACGCCCGATCCTGGCACCCGTCGCGGGTGTCGTCCTGGCCGTGCACGACACCGAGCCTGACCACCCGGCGTATCGCGGCCTGCCCTCGATCGGCTACGCCCTGAGCCAGCGCCGGCGAGCCGCCGCAGGCTGGGTGGCACTCGCCGGAAACCATGTGCTGATCGAGCACGCGGACGTCGTGGTCGCCCTCTGCCACCTCCGACACGGCGGCGTCGAGGTCCGGCCCGGGCAACGAGTGCACGTCGGCGACGTGCTCGGCCGCTGCGGGAACTCCGGCAACAGCACCGAGCCCCACGTCCACGTCCAGGCGATCGACAATCGCGACGTCGAGCACGCCAACGCGGTGCCCGTGACGTTCAGAGGATCACTGCCGCGCGACGGCGAGGTCATCACCGCGCAGGAGCCGCACCGGAACAGCCGGTGAAGTGTCAGCCGTGACCCCTTCGGCGAGGCGCGTTCGAACGGAAAGTCACGACAGCCGCTCCACAGCTCGAATGCTCGTCATGCCCCACCACCCGGCAGGAGGCGCTCAGCGTCGTCTCCTTGAGCCAGGCCACCGCCGGGGGCGTCCCGCATCCGGCAGGTGCCGGTGCGCTCGTTCGACAGGACGGCTCTTGGCTCTGCCGCGCGCGTGGTGGACGCCAGGCGTGAGCGGCGACCGCGTCGCGTCGTCGTGCCGGCCGATCTCCGTGGCCGTCGGGTCGTGCGGGAGGTCGACGGTGATGTCGAGGCCACCGCCGGAGCGGGCGCTGATCGCGATGCGTCCCCGGTGGGCGAGGGTGATCGCGCGGACGATTGTCAGTCCCAGTCCCAGGCCGTCGGTGCGGACTCGGGGATCTTGCCCGTGCACGAACGGTTCCAGTAGCGTCTCCGCCGCCTCGGGCGGGATCTCCCGGCCGGTGTTGGAGATCCGCAGGACGGCACATCCACCCGCGGTGTCCGTGTCGATGGCCAGGTGCCCGCCCGCCTGGTTGTAGCGGATCGCGTTATCGATCAGGTTGCCGATCATTCGTTCCAGCAGGACTGGTTCGCCGGTGACCGGTGCCAGCCGGAGCCGGGGCCGTACTGTGACGTCGGCGACCGCCGCTCGCGCTTGGGCGGCGTCGAGGGCCGTGGCCGCGATGGCGGCGAGGTCGGCTGGTTGCCGCGCTGTAAGACCGGCCTGGCTGCGTGCCAGGAGAAGCAGCCCGTCCAGGACGCGCTGCATGTGTGTGACGGCGTCGCGGACGTCGCCGGCCATGGTGAGCAGCTCGTCACGGCCGGGGTGGCCGTCCAGGGTGACGTCGATGGCGGTGCGGGCTGTGGTCAGCGGGGTGCGCAGCTCGTGGGCGGCGTTGGCGGTGAACAGCCGCTGGCTGTCCAGGATCTGGTCTCGCTCGGCGACGCCGCGCTGGATGCGGTCCAGCATGTCGTTGACCGTGCAGGCCAGCGCCGACAATTCGTCGGCCGGGGCGGTGACCGGGACCCGCTCGGTGAGGTTCTCGGCCGACAGCCGCCGGGCGGCGACGGAGATGACGCGGATCGGTCGCAGTACCCGGCCGGCCACCAGCCAGCTCAGTACGGCGGCCAGGGCGGTCACCGTGACGAGCGCCAGGCCGGCCTGGGGCAGGAGCGCGGCCAGAGTGTCGGCCTGTACCTGGTCGGCGAGATAGAGCAGGTCCTGCGGCTGTGGCCACAGCGGCACCGGCTGGAACACGCCCCGCGGGTTGGGCCCGGGCGAGACCAGTCGGGTGAAGAACGCCGGGCGCCGCCTCGTCAACAGGTAGGTCAGTCCGGTCAGCGCGGCCCCCGCGGCCAGCACGAGGGCGGTCTGCAAGATGGCGAGCCGGGCCCGGGCGGTCAGCCTCACGGGCCGATCCGGTAACCGGCGCCGATGACGGTCTCGATCAACGGCGGGTCGCCGAGCTTGCGGCGCAGCGTGCCGACGGTGATCCGGACCGCGTTGGTGAACGGGTCGGCGTGCTCGTCCCACACCCTCTCCAGCAGCGTCTCCGCGCTGATCACGTCACCGTCGGCGGCCAGCAGCTGCTCCAGCACGCCGAACTCCTTGGGGGTCAGGCGCAGCAGCCTGCCGTCCCGCTCGGCGCTGCGCCGGGCCGGATCCAGGCTCACCCCGCCGATGCGCAGCACCGGCGGACGGGCCGGTGCGCTGCGCCGTACCAGGGCGTGAACCCGGGCGACCAGCTCGGAGAAGGCGAACGGCTTGCCGAGATAGTCGTCCGCTCCCAGCATCAGTCCGCCGACCCGGTCCTCCACGGCGTCGGAGGCGGTCAGCATCAGCACCCGCGACTCGCCTCGCTGGGCGAGCCGACGGCAGACGGAGTCGCCGTGCACGATGGGCAGGTCCCGGTCCAGGACCACCACCTCGTACGGAGTGAGCTCGCACTTGTCCAGCGCGCTGCGGCCGTCCAGGGCCACGTCGACGGTGAAGCCGTGCTTGCGCAACCCCGCCTGGATGTATCCGGCGAGGGGCTGCTCGTCTTCGACCAGGAGCACACGCATCCGGGCAGTATCGCAACGCTCGCATATGGACCACGTATGGTCCGCCGATCGCCCGTCGATAGGCGCCGGCCGGTAGATGTGATCCCTCTCAACGTTCCCGCAGAGAGGATCACGACGAGATGAGCCGTGCAGCGGAGACGCCGAACGTGTCCGGCCCCAACCCTCGAACAGTTCATCCGACGGTTCATTCGACAAGGAGAGCTCCCATGAGACGACGAGTCCTCAGCGCGCTGGTCACGGCACCGTTCGCGCTCACCCTGCTTCTGGCCGGCTGCGGCTCGGGCGACGGAGGCGGCGCGGACGTGGCCTCGGTGAACGACGGCGCCGGTGCCAGGGCCGCGGACAGCGCCCCGCCCAGCGCGGACCCGCGGGAGATGGCGTTGAAGTTCGCCCAGTGCATGCGGGAGAACGGCGTCGACATGCCGGACCCCGATTCCAGCGGCAAGATGATGATGAAGTTCGACAAGGACACGCCACAGGGGAAAGTCGAGGCGGCTCAGGAAGCGTGCAGGCGGTACGCCCCCAGCGGCCGGCAGGTCCGCAATGACCCCAAGGCGACCGAGAACCTGCGCAGGCTCGCCCAGTGCATGCGCGACAACGGCGTCGAGGCCTATCCCGACCCCGAGGGCGGCATGATGCGCATCACCCGGGAGGTCGGCGAGGACCCCGACTTCAAGGCCGCGGAGGAGAAGTGCAAGCAGGAGTCGGCTGACGCCGGCCCGGGAGGTTCTTGATGGCGACGGCCACCGTCGACGGCAGGACGGAGCCGGGGGCCACGCCTCCCAGGCGGCGCCGCCGTGGCAGGGGCAGGCTGGTGGCCGGACTGCTGCTCGCAGCGGCGGCGGGCGGCGGGTTCGTCGCGGTCAACAGCGTCGGCCTGTTCGAGGGCGGCGCCGGTCGCACGCAGTCGGCCGCGGCCCTGCCTCCGGCCACCACGACGGTGACCAGGCAGACCCTGAACGACACCAGGGAGGCCGACGGCGAGCTCGGCTACGGTCCCGTGACCTCGGCCATGGCCCGTCAGGCCGGCACGGTCACCTGGCTGCCCGACAGCGGCGCGACGATCACACGTGGCAAGTCGCTGTACCGCCTGGACGACAAGCCGGTCATGCTTCTGTACGGGAATGTGCCCGCCTACCGGGATCTCAGGATCGGCATGAAGGGCAAGGACGTCGAGAACCTGGAGCGCAACCTCAGCAAGCTTGGCTACGACGGCTTCACGGTGGACGAGGAGTACACCTACGCCACCTATGTGGCCGTCAGGGAGTGGCAGGAGGACCGCGGCCTGGACGAGACCGGCGTGGTCGAGCTGGGCCGGGTCGTCTTCACCCCCGGCAAGGTGCGGGTGGAGAGCCTGGAGTCGGAGGAGGGTCAGCCGGCCCGGCCAGGGCAGCAGGTGCTGACGTACACGGGCACGTCCAAGGTGATCACGGTGCGGTTGGCGGCCGAGGACCAGCCGATGGCCAAGGAGGGCGCCATGGTCGAGGTCACGCTGCCGGACGGCAGGAGTGTGAAGGGCGAGGTCACCGAGGTGGCCACGATCATCGAGCCGGGCGACGGCCAGAACGCTGAGCCGGAGACGCGCGTGGAGGCGCTGGTCTCGATCGGGGCCGCCAGGTCGGCCAGGAGGCTGGACAGGGCGTCGGTGGACGTGACGTTCACGGCGTCGCAGCGCAAGGACGTGCTGACCGTGCCGGTGGCGGCGCTGGTGGCGCTGCGGGAGGGCGGTTTCGGCCTGGAGGTCATCAAGGGCGGAAAGTCCAGCTATATCGCTGTTGAGACGGGGTTGTTTGCCGGCGGTCGGGTCGAGGTGTCCGGAGACGGGCTGAGCGAGGGCATGATCGTGGGGATGCCGAGATGACGTACCCCATGATCGCGCTGACGGACGTGTCCAAGACGTATTCGGGCGGGGTGGCGGCCCTGAAGTCGGTGTCGCTGCGGATCGAGCATGGCGAGTTGGTCGCCATCTCCGGGCCTTCTGGATCGGGCAAGTCGACCATGCTGAATGTCGTCGGGACGCTCGACCAGCCCTCCTCGGGGACCGTCCAGATCGACGGCTACGACGTCTCCAAGCTGTCCGACAACCATCTGTCGGCGCTGCGCGCGACCACGATCGGGTTTGTCTTCCAGTCCTTCCACCTGGCCGCGAGGGTCCCCGCGCTGGACAACGTGGCCGACGGTCTCGTCTACACCGGCCTGACCAGGTCCGAGCGGCGCCACCGCGCGGCGGCGGCGCTCAGGCGGGTGGGGCTGGAGCGCCGCATGGACCACGAGCCGCACGAGCTGTCGGGCGGGGAGCGGCAGCGCGTGGCCATCGCCAGGGCCGTGGCGGGCGATCCGCCGCTGCTCCTGGCCGACGAGCCCACCGGTGCTCTCGACTCCGTCTCGGGCACCGGGGTGATGGAGCTGCTGCACGAGCTGAACGGGGGCGGCACCACCATCGTGATCATCACGCACGACCGTGAGATCGCCGCCGGCCTGCCCCGGCGGGTGAGCATGCGTGACGGCCAGATCGTCTCCGACTCCGCCAGGCAGCCCGAGCCCGTGGAACCAGGGGTGGCGTGATGGCGGTCGTCGAGACGCGGCGGCCCAGACCGGCCCCGGCCCGGATGCGGCCGGGCGACGTGATGCGGGTCGGCGCGGTCGGCCTGCGTACCCGGCCGTTGCGGGTGTTCCTGTCGGCGTTGGGCATCGCCATCGGCATCGCGGCCATGGTCGGCGTGGTCGGGCTCTCGTCCTCCTCGGGCGCCGAGCTCGACCGTCAGCTCTCCGCGCTGGGCACGAACCTGCTCACCGTCTCCGCGGGCTCGACGATCACCGGCGAGGCGGCCCAGATGCCGAAGGGCGCGGAGGCGATGATCGAGCGGATCGGGCCCGTCGAGTCGGCCTCGTCCATCGCGAAGATCACCGAGGCCAAGGTCTACCGCTCGGAGCACATCCCGCAGGCCCAGACCGGCGGGCTCAACACGTACGCGGCCCGCCTCGACCTGCTCGACACGGTGGGCGCGACCCTGCACAGCGGCACCTGGCTGAACGCGGCCACCGAACGTTATCCCGCCGCCGTGATCGGCTCGTCCACCGCCCAACGGCTGGGTATCGGCGCGGCGGGGCCGGACACCCAGGTTGTCGTCGGCGGCATCCGCTTCACGGTCGTCGGCGTCCTGAAGCCCGTGGCGCTGGCCGCGGAGCTGGACAGCGGGGTTCTCGTCGGCTGGCCGGTGGCCGAGGAACGGCTGGGCTTCGACGGGCACCCGACCACGCTCTACACCCGTTCGGAGGAGGCCAAGCTGGAGTCCGTACGCCAGGTGCTGGCGGGCACGGCCAACCCGGAGGCGCCGAACGAGGTGGACATCTCCCGCCCGTCCGACGCGCTGGCCGCCAAGCAGGCAACCAGCCAGGCGTTCACCGGCCTTCTCCTGGGGGTGGGCGCGGTGGCGCTGCTCGTGGGCGGGGTCGGGGTGGCCAACACGATGGTCATCTCGGTGCTGGAACGCCGCGCCGAGATCGGGCTGCGCCGCTCGCTGGGGGCCACCAGGGGGCAGATCAGGACGCAGTTCCTGGTCGAGTCCCTGCTGCTGTCGGCGCTGGGCGGCGCCGGCGGCACCCTGCTGGGGACAGGGGTGACGACGGGGTACGCGCTCTACAGCGGCTGGCCCTCGGTCGTGCCGGCCTGGGCCACGGTCGGCGGCCTCACCGCGACCCTCCTCATCGGCGCAGTCGCCGGACTCTACCCGGCCGTCCGCGCCTCCCGCCTGTCCCCGACGGAGGCCCTGTCCACGCCGTAGACGGGGGTCGAGCGGTCACCGAACGGCCAGTGGCGTCGACGAGCCGCCCGGGCTCGGGTCACCGCCACTGGCCGTTCTGACGCGGGCGAGGGCGACGGCTTCGGCACCGATCGTGGTCGTGTCGCCGTGACCGGTGTACACGACCGTGTCGGGTGGCAGGGTCATCAGTCTGGTCCGGATCGACTCGACGATCGTGTCGTAGGAGGAGAACGACCGTCCGGTCGCTCCCGGACCGCCCCTGAACAGGGTGTCGCCGGTGAATACCACCCCTTCGGCGGCCGCGTACAGACACACCGCACCGGGCGTGTGCCCCGGTGTGTGCAGGATCTCAAGCTCGATCCCGCCGACCGTGATCGTCTCACCGTCCTCCAGCGGCAGGTACGGCAGGCCGTCCGTGTGGTGCCGCCTCCACAGCACGTCGTCGGCGGGGTGGAGCCGGATGGGCGCGCCGAGCGGGGCGGCGGCGTTGATGTGGTCGTTGTGGGCGTGTGTGCACACGACCGCCTCGATCCGGCGATCACCGACCGCCTCCAGGATGGCTCCGGCGTCGTGCGCCGCGTCGATGACGACCACCTCGGTGTCGTCGCCGACGATCCACACGTTGTTGTCCACCTCCCAGGTACCCCCGTCGAGCGAGAACGTTCCCGAGGTGATCACGCGCTCGATCACAGGACCACCACCGAGCGCAGCACCTCGCCGCGGTGCATCTTGGCGAAGGCCTCCTCGACGTCGCCGAGGCCGATCGTCTCGGAGACGAAGCCGTCCAGGTTCAGCCGTCCCTGGAGGTGGAGGTCGATGAGCATGGGGAAGTCACGGCTGGGCAGGCAGTCGCCGTACCAGGAGGACTTCAGCGCCCCGCCCCTGCCGAAGACGTCGAGCAGCGGCAGCTCGATCGTCATCTCCGGGGTCGGGACGCCCACGAGGACCACGGTCCCGGCCAGGTCGCGGGCGTGGAACGCCTGCACGTAGGTCTCGGGACGGCCGACCGCCTCGATGACGACGTCGGCGCCGAATCCTCCGGTGAGGTCGCGGACGGCCTCGACCGGGTCGCTCTCGCGGGAGTCGACGGTGTGGGTGGCGCCGAACGAGCGGGCCCACTCCAGCTTCCTGTCGTCCACGTCCACCGCGATGATCTTCGCCGCGCCTGCGAGCGAGGCTCCCAGGATCGCGGCGCCGCCCACTCCCCCGCAGCCGATGACGGCCACGCTGTCGCCCCTGGTCACACCGCCGGTGTTGATCGCGGCGCCGATGCCCGCCATCACGCCGCAGCCGAGCAGCCCGGCGGCCGTCGCCGGGGCCGCCGGGTCGACCTTGGTGCACTGCCCGGCGGCGACCAGGGTCTTCTCGGCGAAGGCGCC
>NZ_JBEPEI010000039.1:0-9127 GCF_040300765.1 Streptosporangium sp. NPDC000239
TGCCGGGGTACATGGTGCCGGTGGTCGTGACGCTTGGGGCCCTGCCGGTCACGGCCAACGGCAAGATCGACCGCCGCGCCCTGCCCGAGCCCGAGGTCGGTGCGAACGAGGGGCGTGAGCCGCGCACTCCCCGGGAGGAAGTCCTGTGTGGCCTGTTCGCCGAGGTCCTCGGCGTGGAGCGGGTGGGCGTCGACGACGGCTTCTTCGACCTGGGCGGACACTCACTCCTGGTGATGAAGCTGGTCAGCCGGATCCGCACGGTCATGGGGGTCGAGCTGCCGATCAGGGCGCTCTTCGAGAACCCGGACGTTGCCCGCCTGGAGCGGTACCTGGCCACCGAGCAGGCCGGCGCCCTACGGCCTGCCCTGACCGCCATGACCCGGCCGGAACACGTCCCGCTGTCCTTCGCCCAGCAACGCCTGTGGTTCATCGAACAACTCGAAGGACCCAGCGCCCTCTACAACACCCCTCTGGCCGTACGGCTACGCGGCCCCGTGGACACCTCGGCACTCGACGCGGCGCTGGCCGACGTGGTGACCAGGCACGAGGCACTGCGGACGACCTTCCCCTCGGTCGGAGGACTGCCCCGTCTGCGGCTCGCCGAGAACGCCCGCCCGGTGCTGGAGACGCGCGTGTGCGCGGACGACGCCGACGTCCGCGCGGCGGTCGAACGCATCTCCGTCGAGCACGTCTTCGACATCGCCGTGGACATCCCGGTCCGGGCCTGGTTGCTGTCGCACGGCGCGGACGAGCACGTGCTGGTCCTGCTGCTGCACCACATCGCCGGGGACGGCTGGTCACTGAGGCCACTGTTCGACGACCTGGCCGTCGCCTACCAGGCACGATCGGCTGGAAACGCCCCCGACTGGGCGCCGCTGCCGGTGCAGTACGCCGACTACGCCCTCTGGCAGCGCGACCTCCTCGACACCCTCCAGGACGGGCAGCTCACCCACTGGCGCAACGCACTGGACGGGACGCCGGAGGAGTTGGCGCTGCCGTACGACCGGCCCAGGCCGGATCGGGCGAGCCACCGGGGCGGGAACGCCCCGTTCCAGGTGGACGCCGAGTTGCACGCCAGGCTCGTCCGGCTGGCCGCAGGGCACCATGTCAGCCTGTTCATGCTGTTGCAGGCCGCCGTCGCGACCCTCTACAGCCGCCTCGGAGCCGGAACCGACATCCCGCTCGGCACCCCCACGGCCGGACGCACCGACGAGGCGCTCAACGACCTGGTCGGCTTCTTCGTCAACACGTTGGTGCTGCGCACCGACCTGTCGGAAAACCCGACCTTCACCGAACTGCTCGACCGGGTCCGTACGACCAACCTGGACGCCTACACCCACCAGGACGTGCCCTTCGAACGGCTCGTCGAGCACCTCAACCCCGAGCGGGTCCCGGCCAGGCACCCGCTCTTCCAGACCCTCATCGCGATGAACAGCCAGACCCCGCTGCCGGAGGAGTTCGCCGGGCTGGAGTGCGGGGAGTATCCCTTCGACCTGGACGTCGCCAAGTTCGACCTGGCCTTCAACTTCGCCGAGACCGGCGACGGCCTGACCGGCATGATCGAGTACTCCTGCGACCTGTTCGACCACGGCACCGTGACAACGCTGGCCGAAAGGCTGGTCCGGGTGCTGCGGGCGGTGGCCGACGACCCCGGACAGCACGTCGCCACCCTGGAGATCCTGGCTCCGCAGGAGCGGGAGCTACTGGTGACCGGGTGGAACGACACCGCCGTCCCGCAGGTCGTCTCCACCCTGCACCGGCTGTTCGCCGAACAGGCCGCCAGAACCCCCGACGCCGTGGCCGTCGTCTCCGGCGACACCCACCTCACCTACGCCGACCTCGACACCCACGCCAACCACCTCGCCCACACCCTGATCGGCCAAGACCTGGCACCGGACACCCCGGTCGCGTTGCTCATGGACCGCTCTCCCGCCCTGGTCGTCGCGATCCTCGGCATCCTCAAAGCAGGAGCCGCCTACCTCCCCCTCGACCCCCGGCAACCCACCGAACGCCTCCAGCGGATCCTGACCGACGCGGGCGCCACCCTCCTGCTCACCGACACCACCCACGATCTCCACATCACCACCCTGACCATCACCCCACCCACGACCCCGGTGCCCGTCACGGCCCCACCGGACACCGCCCGGCCAGAACACACGGCCTACGTCATGTTCACCTCCGGATCGACCGGGACGCCCAAGGGCATCACGATCACCCACCAGAACGTGATCGACCTGGTGATGGACAGGTGCTGGCGGCAGCCGTACGAACAGCGGATCCTGTTCCACGCGCCGCACGCCTTCGACGCCTCCACCTACGAGCTGTGGGTGCCGCTGCTCTCCGGCGGCCAGGTGGTCGTCGCGCCGGCGGGCAACGTGGACGCGGCCGGGATCCGTGCCTTGGTCGGACGGCACGACCTCACCCACGTCCACGTCACGGCCGGTCTGTTCCGGGTGATCGCCGAGGAGGACCCCGACGCCTTCGCGGGGGTGCGGGAGGTGCTGACCGGAGGCGACGTGGTCTCGCCCGCCGCGGTGCGCCGGGTGCGTGAGGCGAACCCCGGCGTCACGATCCGGATCCTGTACGGTCCGACCGAGACGACGCTCTGCGTGACCCAGCTCGAGGCCGGGTCGGGGCGGCTGTCCATCGGTCGCCCGATGGACAACACCCGCGTCTACGTGCTGGATGAGGGACTGCGGCCGGTCCCGGCCGGGGTCGCGGGCGAGCTGTACATCGCGGGCACCGGCCTGGCCCGCGGTTACGTGGGCAGGCCCGGTCTGACCGCTGAGCGGTTCGTGGCCTGCCCGTACGGCGGGCGGATGTACCGCACCGGGGACGTCGTCCGCTGGAACGCCTCGGGAGAGATCGAGTTCGTCGGCCGTACCGACGACCAGGTGAAGATCCGTGGCTTCCGGGTCGAACTCGCCGAGATCGAGGCCGTGACCGGTGAGCACCCCTCGGTACGGCAGGCGGTCGTGGTCGCCCGTGAGGACCGGCCGGGAGACAAACGCCTGGTCGCCTACGTCACCGGGGAGGCCGTCCCCGAACAGGTGCGTGAGCACGTCGCCGCCCGGTTGCCCGCCTACATGGTGCCGACGGTGATGGTCCTGGACGCCCTGCCCGTCACGGCCAACGGCAAGATCGACCGGCGCGCGCTGCCCGCACCCGACTTCGGCACGGCCGGTGGTCGTGGCCCGCGCACCCCGCGGGAGGAGATCCTGTGCGGCCTGTTCGCCGAGGTCCTCGGCCTCGAACGGGTGGGCATCGACGACGGCTTCTTCGACCTGGGCGGCCATTCGCTGCTCGCGACCAAGCTGGTCAGCCGCATCCGCACCGTTCTCGGCGCCGAGTTGCCGATCCGCTCCCTGTTCAACGCCCCCACCGTCGCCGGTGTCGTCGACGAACTCCCCAAGTCCGGCCCGGCCAGGCCCGCGTTGCGGCCCAGGCGCTGAGCAGCCCGTGATCTCCGTCGGAGGAAGACCATGATTCCGCTTTCCTACGCGCAGCAGCGCCTGTGGTTCATCGAACAGCTTGAGGGGCCGAGCGCCCTGTACAACACGCCGCTCGTGCTGCGGCTCGGCGGCCGGATCGACGCCGGAGCCCTGGAGGCCGCCCTCGGGGACCTGCTGACCAGGCACGAGGTGCTCCGCACGGTCTTCGTCTCCTCTGACGCCGGGCCGTACCAGGAGATCCGGGAGGCCGGGGCCCGGCCGGTGCTTGAGGTGCTGACCTGCGCGGACGACGCCGAGGTGCGGCGGGCGGTCGAGCGGGCGGCGGGGTACGTCTTCGACATCTCGGCCGAGTTGCCGGTGCGGGCCTGGTTGCTGTCGCGTGGCGCCGATGAGCACGTGCTGGTCCTGCTGCTTCACCACATCGTCAGCGACGGCTGGTCGGTGGGCCCGCTCTTCGTCGATCTGGAGACGGCCTACGAGGCGCGGCTGGCCGGGCGGCTCCCGATCCAGGAGCCGTTGCCGGTGCAGTACGCCGACTACGTGCTGTGGCAGCAGGACCTTCTCGAAACCGTTCAGGATGAGCAGCTCGCCTACTGGCAGGGTGCGTTGGAGGGGTTGCCGGAGGAGTTGGCGCTGCCGTATGACCGGGCCAGGCCTGCTGTGCCGAGTCATCGGGGTGGGGTGGCCGGGTTCGGGCTGGACGCGGAACTGCATGGGCGGCTGGTCCGGGTGGCGGCCGAGCGGCAGGTCAGCCTGTTCATGCTGTTGCAGGCCGCCGTCGCGACCCTCTACAGCCGCCTGGGGGCCGGAACGGACATCCCGCTGGGGACGCCGACGGCCGGACGTACCGATGAGGCGCTCAACGACCTGGTGGGTTTCTTCGTCAACACGTTGGTGCTGCGGACGGACTTGTCGGGGAATCCGACCTTCGCCGAGTTGCTGGGCCGGGTTCGTACGGCGAATCTGGACGCCTACACCCATCAGGATGTGCCGTTCGAGCGGCTGGTGGAGCATCTCAATCCGGAGCGGGTCCCGGCCAGGCATCCGTTGTTCCAGACCGCCGTCACCCTGGACAGCCAGACCCCGCTGCCGGAGGAGTTCGCCGGACTGGCCTGCCGGGAGTATCCCTTCGACCTGGACATCGCCAAGTTCGACCTGTCCTTCTCCTTCACCGAGACTCCCGATGGGCTGACCGGTCTGCTGGAGTACGCCACCGACCTGTTCGACCACCACACCGCCACCACCCTGACCGAACGACTCCTGCGGGTACTGCTGGCCGTCGCCCACGACCCGGACCTGCCGATCGCCGCCATCGACGTGCTCGCCCCCGAGGAGCGGGCCGAGATCCTGGACGAGTGGAACGAGACCGCCGGTCCGGTGGCCGGGGGAAGCATTCCCGAACTGTTCGCCGAGCAGGTCGCGCGCACCCCGGACGCGGTCGCGCTCAACCAGGACGAGCGGACGCTGACCTACGCGGAACTCGACGCTCGCGCCGAGCGGCTGGCGCGGCGCCTGACGACCGAGGGGGTGACCAGGGAGACCCCGGTGGTGCTCTTCCTGGAGCGTTCCTTCGAGGCGGTGATCGCCGTCCTGGGGGTGCTCAAGGCGGGTGGCGTGTACGTTCCGCTCGATCCTCGCTATCCGGCCTCGCGCATCGAGGTGATCCTGCGGCAGAGCGGGGCTCACCTGGTCCTGGGTGACGAGACCGCCCGGCGGGTGACGTTCCCGGACGACATGACGGTGCTCGACGTCGCCACCCTGCTCAACGAACCGGACGTAGAACCCACCGGGCAAAATATGCCCATTTATCAGGATCAGCTGGCGTACGTCATGTTCACCTCGGGGTCCACGGGGGTGCCGAAGGGTGTGGCCGTCACCCACAGGAACGTGGTGGCGCTGGCCGCCGACGGCCGGTTCCGCAAGGAGGAACACCGCCGGGTGCTGGTCCACTCTCCCCTGGCCTTCGACGCCTCGACCTACGAGCTGTGGGTGCCGCTGCTCTCCGGCGGTCAGGTGGTCGTGGCACCGCCGGGCGAGCTCGACCTGGACGCCATGTCCACGCTGCTGATCGAACGGCGGCCGACGGCGGCGTTCTTCACCACGGCGTTGTTCAACCTGCTGGCCGAGCACGGGTCGCGTCCCCTGGCGGGGGTGCGGGAGGTGTGGAGCGGCGGCGAGGCCGGATCGGTCACCGCGATGCGCCGGGCCGTCGAACGCTGCCCGGACCTGGCCTTCGTCCACGTGTACGGTCCCACCGAGACCACGACCTTCGCCACCTGCCACCCGGTGCGGCGCCCGTTCGCCTACCAGGCGGTTCCGCCGATCGGCGGCCCCATGGACAACATGCGGGCCTACATCCTGGACGAGGCGCTGCAACCGGTCCCGGCCGGGATCGCGGGCGAACTCTACCTCGCGGGCGAAGGCCTGGCCCGAGGCTACGTCGGCAGGCCGGACCTGACCGCCGAACGCTTCGTCGCCTGCCCGTACGGCGGGCGGATGTACCGCACCGGGGACCTGGTCCGCTGGAACACCTCCGGACAGATCGAGTTCGTCGGCCGTACCGACGACCAGGTGAAGATCCGTGGCTTCCGCATCGAACCGGGCGAGATCGAGGTCGTCGTCGCGGAGCATCCCTCGGTACGGCAGGCCCTGGTGATCGTCAGGGAGGACCGTCCCGGCGACAAGCGGCTGGTGGCCTACGTCACCGGGGACGCCACCCCAGAGGGAGTGCGCGAGTACGTGGGCGCCCGGCTGCCGGCCTACATGGTGCCGTTCGTGGTGGTTCTCGACGCCCTGCCGGTCACGGCCAACGGCAAGATCGACCGCCGCGCGCTGCCCGCCCCCGATCTCAGCACGTCCGAGGGTCGCGAGCCGCGCACTCCCCGGGAGGAGATCCTCTGCGGCCTGTTCGCCGAGATCCTCGACGTTGAGCGGGTCGGGGTCGACGACGGCTTCTTCGACCTGGGTGGGCACTCGCTGCTCGCGACCAAGCTGGTCAGCCGGATCCGCACCGTCCTCGGAGTCGAGCTGCCGATCAGGGCGCTCTTCCAGAACCCGGACGTGGCCAGGTTGGAGCGGTACCTGGCCACCGAGCAGGCCGGTACCGTACGGCCCGCCCTGACCGCCATGACCCGGCCGGAGCACGTCCCGCTGTCCTTCGCCCAGCAACGCCTGTGGTTCATCGAACAACTCGAAGGACCCAGCGCCCTCTACAACACCCCTCTGGCCGTACGGCTACGCGGCCCCGTGGACACCTCGGCACTCGACGCGGCGCTGACGGACGTGGTGACCAGGCACGAGGCACTGCGGACGGTCTTCCCGTCGGTGGACGGCGTGCCGTACCAGAAGGTGCTTGAGGACGCCCGGCTGACGCTGAACGTTCGGGACTGCGCCGACGACGAACAGGCGCGGGCGGTCGTGGAGGACCTGGCAGTCGGGGTCTTCGACATCTCGGCCGAGTTGCCGGTGCGGGCCTGGTTGCTGTCGTACGGCGCGGACGAGCACGTGCTGGTCCTGCTGCTGCACCACATCGCCGGGGACGGCTGGTCACTGCGGCCACTGTTCGACGACCTGGCCGTCGCCTACCAGGCACGATTAGCTGGAAACGCCCCCGACTGGGCGCCGCTGCCGGTGCAGTACGCCGACTACGCCCTCTGGCAACGCGACCTCCTCGAAACCGTCCAGGACGAACAGCTCGCCCACTGGCGCAACGCACTGGAGGGGATGCCCGAGGAGTTGGCGCTGCCGTATGACCGGGCCAGGCCTGCTGTGCCGAGTCATCGGGGTGGGGTGGCCGGGTTCGGGCTGGACGCGGAACTGCACGGGCGGTTGGTCCGGGTGGCGGCCGAGCGGCAGGTCAGCCTGTTCATGCTGTTGCAGGCCGCCGTCGCGACCCTCTACAGCCGCCTCGGAGCCGGAACCGACATCCCGCTCGGCACCCCCACGGCCGGACGCACCGACGAGGCGCTCAACGACCTGGTGGGCTTCTTCGTCAACACCCTAGTCCTGCGGACGGATCTGTCGGGGAATCCGACCTTCACCGAGTTGCTGGGCCGGGTTCGTACGGCGAATCTGGACGCCTACACCCATCAGGATGTGCCGTTCGAGCGGCTGGTGGAGCATCTCAATCCGGAGCGGGTCCCGGCCAGGCATCCGTTGTTCCAGACCGCCGTCACCCTGGACAGCCAGACTCCGCTGCCGGAGGAGTTCGCCGGACTGGAGTGCCGGGAGTATCCCTTCGACCTGGACATCGCCAAGTTCGACCTGTCCTTCTCCTTCACCGAGACTCCCGATGGGCTGACCGGTCTGCTGGAGTACGCCACCGACCTGTTCGACCACCACACCGCCACCACCCTGACGGAGCGGCTGGTCCGGGTGCTGCGGGCGGTGGCCGACGACCCCGAACTGGCGGTCGGCGCCATCGACGTGCTCTGCGACCAGGAGCGGGAACTGCTGCTGGTCACGCGGAACGACACCGCCGCCCCGCAGGTCGTCTCCACCCTGCACCGGCTGTTCGCCGAACAGGCCGCCAGAATCCCCGACGCCGTGGCCGTCGTCTCCGGCGACACCCACCTCACCTACGCCGACCTCGACACGAACGCCAACCACCTGGCCCATCGGATCATCGAGGCGGGCGCCCGGCAGGACATGCCGGTCGCGTTGCTCATGGACCGCTCTCCCGCCCTGGTCGTCGTGATCCTCGGCATCCTCAAGGCCGGAGCCGCCTACCTCCCCCTCGATCCTCGGCAGCCCACCGAACGCCTCCAGCGGATCCTGACCGACGCGGGTGCCACCCTCCTGCTCACCGACACCACCCACGATCTCCACATCACCACCCTGACCATCACCCCGCCCACGACCCCGGTGCCCGTCACGGCCCCACCGGACACCGCCCGGCCAGAACACACGGCCTACGTCATGTTCACCTCCGGATCGACCGGGACGCCCAAGGGCATCACGATCACCCACCAGAACGTGATCGACCTGGCCCACAGCCGCTGTTTCGACGGGATCACCTCCAGGAGTGTGCTGCTGCACTCGCCGACCGCGTTCGACGCCTCGACCTACGAGTTGTGGGTGCCGTTGCTGTCGGGTGGCCGGGTGGTCGTGGCGCCGCCGGGGCAGCTCGCCACGGCTGATTTCGCCCGGTTGTTGTCCGGTGGTGGGGTGGACGCGCTGTGGTTGACGGCGGGGTTGTTCAACCTGGTGGCGCAGGAGGCGCCGGAGTGTTTCGCGGCGGTTCGGCAGGTGTGGACCGGGGGTGACGTGGTCTCTGCGGCTTCGGTGCGCCGGGTGCTGGAGAGGTGTCCCGGGTTGACGGTGGTCGACGGGTACGGCCCGACCGAGACCACGACCTTCGCCACCTGCCATCGCATGGACGAGTCCTCGGCTCCCCAGGCTTCGGTGCCCATCGGCCGTCCGCTGGACAACATGCGCCTCTACGTGCTGGACGAGGCCCTGCGGCCGGTCCCGGACGGGGTCGCGGGCGAGCTGTACATCGCCGGTTCGGGCCTGGCCCGTGGGTATGCCGGCAGGCCCGGTCTGACGGCTGAGCGGTTCGTGGCCTGCCCGTACGGCGGACGGATGTACCGCACCGGGGACGTCGTCCGGTGGAACGCCTCGGGGGAGATCGAGTTCGTCGGTCGTAGTGATGACCAGGTGAAGATCCGTGGTTT
>NZ_JBEPEI010000040.1:0-4082 GCF_040300765.1 Streptosporangium sp. NPDC000239
GTTAGCGCCGGGTCCCCAACGCCGGGCTCTCCCAAAAAGAGGGGAGCTCGAGGGTTGAAATGACGCTCGAACAGGCATGCCCGCCAGAATTCTGGCGGGCGCAATGTGCGTTCAAAGATTCGATGATTCACTGAATTCTGCAATTCACATTACTTATCGCATTTCGCTGCGTTCTTCATCGATGCCAGAACCAAGAGATCCGTTGTTGAAAGTTTTGATTCATTTGTATTTTGCCTTGCGGCACACTCAGAAGAAACTGTAAAAACAAAAGAGTTTGTGGCCTCCGGCGGGCGCCTGGTTCCGGGCCGCGAAACCGAAGAGGTTCCGGGCGCCGGGGCGGCTCCGCCGAAGCAACGTAAAGGTATGTTCACATGGGTTTGGGAGTTGTAAACTCGGTAATGATCCCTCCGCTGGTTCACCAACGGAGACCTTGTTACGACTTTTACTTCCTCTAAATGACCGAGTTTGGAGAGCTTTCCGGCCCTGGGTGGTAGTTGCCCACCTCCCTGGGCCAGTCCGGACGCCTCACTAAGCCATTCAATCGGTACTAGCGACGGGCGGTGTGTACAAAGGGCAGGGACGTAATCAACGCAAGCTGATGACTTGCGCTTACTAGGGATTCCTCGTTGAAGAGCAATAATTGCAATGCTCTATCCCCAGCACGACGGAGTTTAACAAGATTACCCGGGCCTTTCGGCCAAGGAAGTACTCGCTGGCTCCGTCAGTGTAGCGCGCGTGCGGCCCAGAACATCTAAGGGCATCACAGACCTGTTATTGCCTCAAACTTCCATCGGCTTGAGCCGATAGTCCCTCTAAGAAGCCAGCGTACTGCCAAAGCAATACGGGCTATTTAGCAGGTTAAGGTCTCGTTCGTTATCGCAATTAAGCAGACAAATCACTCCACCAACTAAGAACGGCCATGCACCACCACCCACAAAATCAAGAAAGAGCTCTCAATCTGTCAATCCTCATTGTGTCTGGACCTGGTGAGTTTCCCCGTGTTGAGTCAAATTAAGCCGCAGGCTCCACTCCTGGTGGTGCCCTTCCGTCAATTCCTTTAAGTTTCAGCCTTGCGACCATACTCCCCCTGGAGCCCAAGCACTTTGATTTCTCGTAAGGTGCCGAACGCGTCAAAAAATAACATCGTCCGATCCCTAGTCGGCATAGTTTATGGTTAAGACTACGACGGTATCTGATCGTCTTCGATCCCCTAACTTTCGTTCCTGATTAATGAAAACATCCTTGGCAAATGCTTTCGCAGTAGTTAGTCTTCAATAAATCCAAGAATTTCACCTCTGACAATTGAATACTGATGCCCCCGACTGTCCCTATTAATCATTACGGCGGTCCTAGAAACCAACAAAATAGAACCACACGTCCTATTTCATTATTCCATGCTAATGTATTCGAGCATAGGCCTGCCTGGAGCACTCTAATTTTTTCAAAGTAAAAGTCCTGTTTCCCCGTCACACCCAGTGAAGGGCATGAGGTTCCACAGAGGGAAAGGCCCGGCCGGACCAGTACACGCGGTGAGGCGGACCGGCCAACCGGGCCCAAAGTTCAACTACGAGCTTTTTAACTGCAACAACTTTAATATACGCTATTGGAGCTGGAATTACCGCGGCTGCTGGCACCAGACTTGCCCTCCAATTGTTCCTCGTTAAGGGATTTAAATTGTACTCATTCCAATTACAAGACCCAAAAGAGCCCTGTATCAGTATTTATTGTCACTACCTCCCCGTGTCGGGATTGGGTAATTTGCGCGCCTGCTGCCTTCCTTGGATGTGGTAGCCGTTTCTCAGGCTCCCTCTCCGGGGTCGAGCCCTAACCCTCCGTTACCCGTTGCAACCATGTTTGGCCAATACCCAAACATCGAAAGTTGATAGGGCAGAAATTTGAATGAACCATCGCCGGCGCAAGGCCGTGCGATTCGAGAAGTTATCATGAATCACCAAAGAGCCCAGAGGGCATTGGTTTTTAATCTAATAAATACATCCCTTCCGAAGTCGGGATTTTTAGCATGTATTAGCTCTAGAATTACCACGGTTATCCAAGTAGTAAGGTACTATCAAATAAACGATAACTTATATAATGAGCCATTCGCAGTTTCGCTGTATAATTGCTTATACTTAGACATGCATGGCTTAATCTTTGAGACAAGCATATGACTACTGGCAGAATCAACCAGATAACTATCGTCCGCCGCGGAAAAACGGCAACCGGTGCTGCGAGCAGCGCCGGAGAGATGTCAAGTTCACTGGGTGGCGTCCGGAGACGCGCCGGGCAAAGCACCTGCGGCAGGAGCCGTGGGCGCCGTGCGAGCCGGCAATCCGCTTTCCCACTCATGTGTTCCCCAGCGAAGCCGTCGACCACACTGAGCCCGAACGGGCGGCGTGTGGCCTGGGGCACGCCAGGAGAAGGACTCAGCGCCCGACTTCAGCCATTGCGGCGTCCGGCGGGCGTGGTTGCCTTCCGTTGCTCGATGGTAGAACTCGCCAGAGGCCAGTAATCCACAGAACCCATCCCTACAGCGGCGATTGCCGGGGCATTCGTCGCCTTCAGGGCATCCCCAGTACGCCGTGAAGCCTGAGCGACCGGTTTCGTGGGGGCCGACCAACACTATGAATCCCTCGCTAGCGAGACCGGAGCCTGCAAGCCTGTTCAAGGGACCACGCAATGAAAGTCTTCAAGATATGGTACAGTTGTTTGATTGCGGTTGTGTTGTGGCCGGCCGATTGCTCGACTGGCCACCCGCTCTCACATACCCTCCGAGCTCTCTGGTGGGGCGCCCCCGCCACCCGGCACTCGTTGGCCACTTTTGATTTCCCGCAAAATTCATTTGTATGGCAAATCCAAAAAATCGACTCACGAACATACATTTCCAACAACGCACCACCCCCCCCTCTCGGCGCCGGGTTTCTCGGCACCAGCGCGCCCCCAGGCCTGCCAGCAGCCAGCCCACGTATTTCTTTTGCCCTTGCCGCCGCCCCCAGATGGTACAGGGTAGGTTCAGGGTAGGCCTTACCCTGCACCCCGACACAGGCGCCACCAGGAGGCTTTAGAGGCTAGAAGCGCTATAGGGAGGCCCTGGCCGAAGGCCCTGGCGTACGCTGCTATCGCTATGCCCATCTACGGGGGGCGCTAGAGGGAGCAGGTGGCCGCCAGGCTTGACCAGAAGCCGCACGTAACAAAGCATCAGCCTAGCACTATAACCACCCCGCCCACCTAAAACGCAGCCAGCGCAGCAGGAGTAGTAGGGTAGGCATATAGGCAGGCCCACGCCGCCCTAAAGGGGGCCCCGACCTCTCCTAGGTCGCCCCTATACGCCCGCGGCGGCTTATTTACGTGGTCGTGGGGTCTAGGGTAGGTAGTCCAGGCACCCCTCAGTTACCCTATACCACCATAAGGTATACTAAAATCAACCTACCCGGCAGCATTATAGGGTAGGTCAAAATCAGCTTACCTGGCACCACTATAGGGTAGGACAAAATCAGCTTACCTAGCGCCACCACCGACGACCAGGGCCAGCACGCCGCCATAAGGCCTCTCTCGCAAAGCACGTAGGAGCCAGAGCGCCTGCTAACAGCCCTTTCGCTTCTACCTACCCGGCACCAGCCACAGGGGCCCCTCCCCCATAGGCCCTACATACTGCCTAGTACGCCATCCCCGCCACCCGACCCTCGTTGGCCACTTTTCGATTTCCCGCTAAAATACCCTACACCAGCCTCCCAGGCACGTCCAAACCAGCTTACCCTACACCACTCCAGGGTGTACCAGAATCAATCTACCCCTACGTCAAGGCCCGGGCCAGCTAGCACCAGCTTACCCTACACCTACGCCCTACAGGTTAGGCCCTGCCGCAAGGCAAAGTCGACCAGGCCTACCCTACACCACCACAGGAAGGCCAGGACCAGCCAGCAAGGCGTCCTGCCCTCGGCCGACTCCAGGCAGCTTACCCTACACCACGGCTCGCGCAGCAGAACTCGCCCGGCGGTCAGCCCCAGGGCTCGAGATTTTGACCAAGTCAGCCTGGCTTACCCTGCACCCCCTCGCGCGCAGACAGGCGCCGGCAGCGCCCGCCC
>NZ_JBEPEI010000041.1:0-3684 GCF_040300765.1 Streptosporangium sp. NPDC000239
CACCATCGGCGTGACTCCTGGAGAACGTTTTGGTCATGACACGGGACCCTTCCGAAAATCACGCCACACAGCCGCCGGTGAAATATGTGCAGGTAGCCCGCAACCACGCTTCTATTAGGGCGCGCATCCAATGGCGCCAAAAACAGCGTGGCCCCCGTTCCTGGGAGATCAACCCCTAAGGGACTCTTGCGCAACACATCTTGTGCACTGATTCCTGCGGTGTCAATAGTTTCACCGACCGCAACAGCCGTAATCCATTCCGTCTGTTCAATAGTCGTTCACTATGCCCCCTCTCACCATGAGAAGGGGAACGCCCCCAACATGTAACCCGGGCCAGAAATCCCTGCTGTCAAGGCATCCCCTTGACACTCACATCTTGACAAGATAGCTTGCGCAAGGATTCCTTAGGTTGCGAAAAACGCATGTACCGGGGTGCCGTCCCCCGGCCCAGCGCTCCGCCGTTCGCGGACAACCGAAACGGGTTATAGCGCACAGCCCCCACATTCTCGCCAGTAGCACCAGCCCGATTTCCAGAGGAGTTCCGTGCCATGACAAAGGCATTTTCCACGAGCAAAACAGCACGTGGATTGGGGGTCTGGAACTCCGAGGTCACCGCTATGTTACGAAAAGCTGGGTGGGAATCCCTGCTGGCTCTGCGCGCTAAAGAGCATCCCGATGGACCCGCTGTAGTGGGTCCGCGCCTGACCCTTTCCCACGCCGAACTCGACCGGCGCACCGCCGTACTCGCCGGGCTGCTGCGCGGGCACGGGGTGGTCCCGGGACAGGTCGTCGCCGTGCGCGCGCAGGACCCGGTGAACGGCCTGGTCGCGATGCTCGCCGTACTGCGGACGGGCGCCGCCCATCTCGCGCTCGACCCCGCCGCCCCCGCCGACCGTCACCGGTTCACCCTGCGGGACAGCGCCGCCCGCCTTCTCCTCAGTGACGACAGCGACGACAGCGGCGGTGGCGACGGTGGCGACGTCCTGGGGGAGATCCCCCTGGTACGGCTCGACGCGAACCTCGGTGACGAGACGGCCGAGGCGGCCGGCCTCACCCCGCCCGACCCGGCCCACCCCGCCTACCTCGTGTACACCTCCGGCACGACCGGCAGGCCCAAGGGCGTCAGCGTCTCGTACGGCGCGCTGGCCGAGCACCTCGCCGGGATCGGCGAGCGGTTCGGACTGCGTGAGGACGACCGTGTCCTGCGGTTCGCGCAGCCGTACGTGGACGTCTCCGTCGAACAGGCGCTCGCGCCGCTGACCGTCGGGGCGACCGTCGTCTTCGGCGAGGAACGCGCCCCCGCGATCGGCGACCTCCTCGACCTCCTGCGTCGTGAGCGGGTCACCGTCGCCAACCTGCCCGCCGGTTACTGGAACGAGCTGGCCCTCGGACTCGACCGGACTCCCCTGCCCGAGGGGCACAGCCTCCGGCTGATGATCTCCGGCAGCGAGCGGATGTCCCCCCGGGCCGCCCGTTCGTGGCTTCGGCACGCCCCGGACGTGCGGCTGCTCAACGCCTACGGACCGACCGAGTGTGTGATCACCGCGACCGTCCACGAGGTGACCGAGGTCGTGACGGACGAGATCCCGATCGGCACCGCCTGCGGCGAACGGGTGCTCCACGTCCTCGACCAGGACCTCACGCCCTGCCCGCCCGGGGTCGCCGGGGAGCTCTACGTCGGCGGCGGCCCCCTCGCCCTCGGCTACACGGGACAACCCGGGCTGACGGCCCAGCGCTTCGTGCCCGACCCGTACGGTGCCCCCGGCGCGCGTATGTACCGCACCGGCGACCTCGTCCGCCTCGACGCGGACGGAAGGCTGGACTTCCTTGGCAGGACCGACGACCAGGTCAAGATCCGGGGACACCGCGTCGAGCCCGCGGAGACCCAGCGGGTCCTGGAGCAGCACCCGGCGGTACGGCGGTGCGCGGTGCTCGGCCGGGACGACGAGGACGGCAGGACCCGGCTCGTCGGCTACGTGGTCACCGAGACGCCGAACGTCGGGGAGCTGATGGCGTTCCTGGCCGACCGGCTGCCCGCCTACCTGCTGCCCGCGCACCTGATCCCGCTGGACCGGCTGCCGCTGACCGAGGGCGGCAAGCTCGACCGCGACGCGCTGCCGCCGCTCCCGCGCGGCCCGGAGCACGGCGAGGGGACCGAACCCCCGCGGACCGAGACGGAACAACTGCTGGCCGACCTGTGGCAGGAGGTCCTCGGCGTCGAGAGCGTCGGACGCGGTGACGACTTCTTCGCGCTCGGCGGTGACTCGCTCGCCGCGCTCCGCATCACCGCCAGGCTGTTCGGCCACTTCGGCAAGGGCCTGTCGCCCCAGGCCGTCTTCGCCACCCCGGTCCTGGCCGACCTGGCGGCGCGACTCGACGCGGAACGCGCCCCCCAGCCTGCTCCGGCCCCCGAGCCTGAGCCCGCCGCGCCGTACGAGGAGGAGGGCAGGCCGCTCTCCCTCGGGCAGCACGCCCTGTGGCTGGCCGAGCAGTGGAACCCGGGCGCGCCGCTCTACAACGTGCCGTGGCTGTTCCGGCTGCGTGGCGAGATCGACGTCCCGGCGCTCGAACGGTCCCTGAACGCGCTCGTCGAACGGCACGAGGCCCTGCGCACCGCCTTCCCCGCCACCCTCGGCGAACCGGAGCAGGACGTCCTGCCCCCCTCCCCCGTACGGCTCACCGTCGAGGAGTACTCCGAGGAGGTCGTCGCCCGCGAGGCCCGCAGGCCGTTCGACCTGGAGCGGGGGCCGCTGCTACGGACCCTGCTGACGCGCGACGGCGAGGACGGCTGGGTGCTGCTGGTCGTCCTGCACCACATCGTGTGGGACGAGTGGTCACTCGGCGTCTTCGAGACCGAACTGGCCGAGATCTACGCCGCCGCCCTCGACGGCAGGGAGCCCCAGCTCGCCGAACTGCCCACCCGCTCCCGCGACCACGCCGTACGGCAGCGCCGCCTGGTGCGCGGGAACACCCTGGACGAGGGGATCGCCTACTGGGAGCGCAGGCTCGAAGGCGCCCCGAGGGAACTCGACCTGCCCACCGACCGTGTCCCCGGGGAGCGGACCCCGGCGGGCGCCGCCGTACGGTTCGACCTCGGGGCCGACCTCGCGGAGCGGGTGCGCGACCTGGCGCGGGCGGAGGGCGCGACGCCGTTCATGGTGCTCCTGGCCGCCTTCTGCCTGACACTGCGCGGCCGTACCGGGCAGGAGGACCTCGTCGTCGCCACGCCCGTCGCCGACCGGGAGCACGACGAGGAGGGCCTGATCGGCTACTTCGTCAACCTGGTCCCGCTGCGGGTGCGGGCACGGACGGACGTGGGCTTCCGCGAACTGCTCGGCCAGGTGCGTGAGGACGTGCTCGCCGACCTCGGCCACCAGGACGTGCCCTTCCAGCTCCTCCTCGACCGTGTCGCCCGCGACCACTCGGGGGAACGCGCCGCCTTCGCCCAGGTCGCCTTCGAGATGCACCGCCACGACGCCCGCCCGGTACGGCTCGGCACGGCGACGGGGACCCGCGAGCTGGTCCCGACCGGAACCTCGAAGTTCGACCTGACCTGGCAGATCACCGACGACGGCGAGCGGATCTTCGGCGTCGTCGAGTACAGCACGGACCTGTTCGACGCCGCGACGGTCGCGGGGCTGGCCGCCGGGTGGCGGGACACGCTGCGGAGGGTCGTGGAGGTTC
>NZ_JBEPEI010000042.1:0-3593 GCF_040300765.1 Streptosporangium sp. NPDC000239
GTCCCGGCCGCCTGAGACGAGGTCCCAGAGCTGTTCGGGGGTGTCGGTGCCGCCGGGCAGGCGGCAGGCCATGCCCACGATCGCGATCGGCTCCCTGGCCTTGGCCTCGATGTGACGCAGCCTTCTCTCGGCCTGCTTGGTCTCGGCGATCGAGCGCTTGAGATACTCGCGCAGCTTGTCGTCGTTGGCCATGTCGGATCAGCCCCTGTCCAGGAGGTCGAAGAGTTCGTCGTCGGTCGCGGAGTCGAGGTCGATCTCCGTGTCGATCTCCGTGTCGTCCACGCCCGCCGCCACGTCGAAGCGCGTCACGAGGGCACGCAGCCGGGCCAGGACCTCGGCCTGTCCACCGGGATCGCCGGACAGCGCCTCCTCAAGCCGCCGCAGCGCGGCGAGTGGTGAGACGGGAGCGGCGCCGTCCTCCTGAGAGTCGGGCAGCAGGGAGAGGATGTGACCCGTCACCCCGGCCGGGGTCGGATGATCGAAGATCAACGTGGTGGGAAGCGGCAGCCCGGTGGCCGCCCTGAGCCGGTTGCGCAGATCGACCGCGGTCAGCGAGTCGAGACCGAGCTCGCGGAAGGCCGTGGCCGTACCGACCGCCTCCGGGTCGGAGTGCCGCAGCACCGCCGCGACCTCCGTCCGCACCAGCTCCAGTACGGCCTCACGCCGCTCCTGCGGGCCGAGCCCGGCGAGCCTGTCGGCCTGCGAGACGGTCACGGCCACCGCGGTGGGGACCACGGAGGAGACCGTGGAGGCGCGGGTCGCGTCGAGCCAGTAGCGCGAGCGCTGGAAGGCGTAGGTCGGCAGTTCGACGCGGCGCGGACCGGTTCCGGCGAACGCGGCCGTCCAGTCGACGGGGACGCCACGGACGAACGCCTCGGCCAGCGAGGTCAGGAACCTGTCGAGCCCGCCCTGGTCGCGGCGGAGCGTCCCGGTGACCAGTGTGGGCGGCCCGTCGCCGGAGTCCAGCGTCTCGTGGATGCTCGCGGTGAGCACCGGATGCGGGCTGACCTCGACGAAGGCCGTGTGCCCCGCCTCGGCCAGAGCCCGGGTCGCCTCCTCGAACCGCACCGTGTGCCGCAGGTTGGTGTACCAGTACTCCGCGTCGAGAACGGAGGTGTCGATCCAGTCCCCGGTGGCCGTGGACAGCATGGGGACGGTCCCGGTGCGGGGGACGATCGGTGACAGCGCCTTGACCAGGTCGTCGTGGATGGACTCCACCCGAGCCGAGTGAGAGGCGTAGTCGACCGGGACGCGGCGGTTGCGCACCCCCTCCGCGTCGAGCTGTGCCAGCAGTTCGACCAGGGGCTCGACTTCACCGGAGACCACCACGCTGGACGGGCCGTTGACGACGCCGACGGACAGCCGCCCGCCCCACGCCGCGAGCCTGGCCTCCGCCTCGGCGGCGGGTAGCGAGACCGACGCCATGCCTCCCTCGCCGGACAGCGCCGTGATGGCCTGGCTGCGCAGCGCGACCACCCTGGCGGCGTCCCGCAGCGACAGCCCTCCGGCCACGACGGCCGCGGCGATCTCACCCTGGGAGTGGCCGACCACCGCGTCGGGGCGGACGCCGTACGAGCGCCACAGTTCGGCGAGCGAGACCATGACCGCCCACAGCACCGGCTGCACCACGTCGACCCGGTCGAGACCGGGGGCGTCCGGCGCGCCGCGCACCACGTCGAGCAGCGACCAGTCGGTGAACTCCGCCAGCGCCGCGGCGCACTCGGTGAGCCGTTCGGCGAAGACCGGCGCAGTCTCCAGCAGCCCGGCGGCCATGCCCTGCCACTGTCCGCCCTGACCGGGGAAGACGAACACGACCTTGCCGTCGACGTCCGCAGTGCCGCGCACCACGTGGTCGGGGAGCGCGCCGTCCCCGGTGAGGGAACGCACCCCGGAGACGAGCGTCTCACGGTCCGCGCCGACCACGACGGCGCGTTCGGCCAGCGGTCCACGGGTCGTGACAAGCGAGTACGCCACGTCGGCGGGTTCGAGCCCGTCACGACCCTCGACGAACGTGGCGAGGCTGACGGCCTGGCCGCGCAACCCCTCGGGCACGTGCCCGGAGAGCACCCACGGCAGTGCGGCCTGGACGGGCTCACGGACGGGTTCCTCCTCCTCGATGACGGGCGGCTGCTCCAGGATCACGTGGGCGTTGGTGCCGCTGACCCCGAAGGAGGAGACCGCCGCGCGCCTGGGCCGTCCGCCCTCGGGCCAGGACCGGGCCTCGGTGAGCAGCCTGACCGTCCCGAGGGACCAGTCCACGTGCGGGGTCGGCTCCTCCACGTGCAGGGTCTTGGGCAGCACGCCGTACCGCATCGCCAGCACCATCTTGATGACGCCCGCACCTCCGGCGGCGGCCTGGGTGTGGGCGATGTTCGACTTCAGCGAGCCGAGCCACAGGGGCCACTCAGCGGGTCTGTCCTGGCCGTAGGTGGCGATCAACGCCTGCGCCTCGATCGGGTCACCCAGGGTCGTGCCGGTGCCGTGACCCTCGACGGCGTCCACCTCGGCCGGGCCGAGTCCGGCGTTGGCCAGCGCCTGCCGGATGACCCGCTGCTGCGCGGGGCCACTGGGCGCGGTCAGCCCGTTCGACGCGCCGTCCTGGTTCACCGCCGAGCCGCGCACCACCGCGAGCACCGGGTGACCGTTCCTGCGCGCGTCGGACAGCCGCTCAAGGAGCAGCAGGCTGACACCCTCGCCCCAGCCGGTGCCGTCCGCCGTCGAGGAGAACGCCTTGCACCGCCCGTCCGTGGAGAGGCCCCGTTGCCGGGAGAACTCGACGAACGTGGTCGGCGTCGACATCACCGCGACCCCGCCCGCCAGCGCCAGGTCGGACTCTCCCGAGCGCAGAGACTGGGCGGCCAGGTGCAGCGCCACCAGCGACGACGAACATGCGGTGTCCACGGTCACCGCCGGTCCCTCGAAGCCGAAGGTGTAGGAGATCCGTCCCGAGGCGATGCTTCCCGCGCTGCCGTTGACGAGGTACCCCTCCAGATCACCCGGGATCTCCCGAAGGCGGGGCGCGTAGTCGTGGTACATCATCCCGGCGAACACCCCCGTACGGCTGCCGCGCAGCGAGAGCGGGTCGATGCCCGCCCGCTCGAACGCCTCCCAGGCCACCTCCAACAGCAGCCGCTGCTGGGGGTCGGTGGCGATCGCCTCACGGGGGGAGATGTTGAAGAACGCCGCGTCGAAGTCGGCGGCGTCCCTCAGGAACCCGCCGTGGCGCGTGTAGGACTTGCCTGCCTTGTCCGGGTCGGGGTCGTACAGCTCCTCCACGTCCCACCCTCGGTCGGTGGGGAACTCGGAGACGGCGTCGCCCCCGCTCTCGACCAGCCGCCACAGCGCCTCAGGAGACTCGATCCCACCGGGAAGCCTGCACGCCATCCCGACGATCACGACGGGGTCGTCGGCCAGAGGCCCCGCCCCCGCCGACTCCGCGCCGACGGTCACGGCCTGATCGGCCTCCCCGGCCAGCTCACGGTCGAGCAGGTCGGCGATGGCCTGGGGGGTGGGGTGGTCGAAGGTGAGGGTCGCCGGTAGGCGGAGTCCGGTGGCGGTGCTGAGGCGGTTGCGCAGTTCGACGGAGGTCAGCG
>NZ_JBEPEI010000043.1:0-3482 GCF_040300765.1 Streptosporangium sp. NPDC000239
GAGAGAAATGAGTAAAATACCAATCATTTGTATGAAGAGAAGAGATTCAATTTCACTTTGATTATTTTGGGTTTTATATTTGGTGAATAAGGTCTTGAAAAGTGCACCTAGTGCAAAAAATAAAATTGGAATAATAAATTGAAAAGCTTTCTCCAAATTTCCATGGGCTAAATTAATTCCAGTCTGAATCAAATTCCCAGTTTGGAGACTAGCGAAACGACCGTCAAAATGAAAAAAGGTAAAGGCATCAACAAAGCCTGTATTCATGGCAAGTAATAGAGCAACAAGTAAACTTTCTTTAGAATGGACTGCGGATTTAAGCTTAATTTTTTCCTTCATAATCTGTAAAAGATAAGGTCATTATAGCACAATGATAATCTAATGTACTCTATTTAAAATAAAAAATTAAATCGCAAATTGTAAAATGAAGTTAGCCACCTTGAGTCAAGCAAAAAACATCTGAATCTCTTATACTAGAAGTTCGACCAAATAGTATAAAAAGGAAATTCAGATGCAAGACTATTCTATCACAAGCCAGAGCAAAGGGAAACACCTGACCAATCAAGACCGTTTAAACATTGAACGTTGGCACAATAAAGAAGGACTGAGCAACCGTGAGATTGCGCGCTTATTGAATAAAGCTCATGGGACGATTGACAGAGAGATGAAGCGAGGGGAAATCCAGCTCAAGCGGAAGGTAAAATACTCTGCTAAAAAGGCTCAAGAAAATTATGAAGGATTGAGGGCTCACAGTGTTCGTCCGAGTAAACTCACGACTGAGATTGATTGTTATGTGAGTACACGTCTTAAAGAAGACAAGGACTCTTTGGAAGTCATTCATCAGGCTCTAAAAGGAGTTTCTCTGAGCAGCCTCTACAATTGGGTCAACTGGGGCTGGTTAGAAGCCAAGCGTCATCATCTTTTCTATCCGCAGTATAAGGCGGCAAAGAAAATCAAACCTCGTGCGCCAAAGCATCCTTTTGGTAAGTCTATTGAAGAACGGCCTGAGTTCATTAACAATCGCTTAGAAGTGGGGCATTACGAGATTGACACGGTCATTCTTACGAGAGCTAAGAACAAGGTGCTTTTGACGCTCACAGAGCGAAAATACCGCACGGAGATCATTCGCTTGATTGATGGGAAAACAGCACAGGCGGTCAATGATGAGCTGGTGGAACTTCAAAAAAGTTATGACTTCAAATCCATTACCCCTGACAATGGCCATGAATTTGCAAGGCTCTCTGAGGTCGTAAGCTGTCCAGTTTACTATGCACACGCCTACGCGAGCTTTGAGCGAGGGACGAATGAAAACCATAACCGAATGATTCGTAGGCATCTGCCAAAAGGCACAACAAAGACGACCCCTGAAGAAGTCGCCGCTATCGAGTATTGGATGAACCATTATCCAAGAAAAATGTTCAACTATAAGAGTTCATATGAGATGAGCTTGGCTGGCTAACTTGGACTTGCAATTTGCGATTTTTATTTTTTATAAAAAAATAAATTAAATAGGCTAGTAAATTCAGCCTTTTTGCGTTAAAATAGTCTTTATGACATTAACACAAGAATTTGATACGATTGCGGCGATTTCGACACCGCTTGGTGAAGGAGCAATTGCCATTGTTCGTTTATCAGGGACAGATGCCCTAAAAATTGCTCAATCTGTCTATAAAGGAAAAAATTTAACTCAAGTTGCTAGCCATACGATTAATTATGGCCATATTTTTGAAGAAAAACGTCTCGTTGACGAAGTCATGGTTTCAGTCATGCGTGCGCCTAAAACATTTACACGCGAGGATATTGTTGAAATAAATACGCATGGTGGAATTGCAGTCACACAAGAAATTTTGCAATTACTTTTACGTAATGGCGCAAGACTCGCTGAACCTGGCGAATTTACCAAACGTGCCTTTTTAAATGGACGAATTGACTTGGCTCAGGCTGAATCTGTCATGGATTTAATTCGAGCTAAAACTGACAAAGCTGCCAACATTGCCGTAAAACAACTTGACGGAAGTCTTTCAAAAATGATTAATAACATTCGTCAAGAGATTCTCGAAAGTTTGGCACAAGTCGAGGTCAATATTGACTATCCAGAGTATGATGATGTGGAAACAATGACTTCACAAATGCTCCTTGAAAAAACGGCTCATTTTGAACAGCTTTTGGAAAATCTTTTATCAACAGCTAAACGCGGAAAAATTTTAAGAGAAGGTTTAAAAACGGCGATTATTGGTCGGCCAAACGTTGGAAAATCAAGTTTACTTAATCAATTGCTTCGTGAAGAAAAAGCCATTGTCACTGATATTGCTGGAACAACGCGCGATGTCATTACTGAATTTGCCAATATTGGCGGTGTTCCTCTTGAACTAGTGGATACTGCTGGTATTCGTGAAACAGATGATTTAGTCGAAGCGATTGGGGTTGAACGTTCTAAAAAAGCTTTGGCTGAAGCTGATTTAGTTTTACTCGTTTTAGATGCCTCAAATGAATTGACTGACAAAGATTTAGAGCTCTTAGAACTGTCTAAAAATTCAAATCGCATTGTTCTACTCAACAAAACCGACCTGCCAGAAAAAATTGATAGCACTCAAATTTCTGGTGATTTTATCCGAATTTCAGCTCTTAAAAATGAAAACTTAAATGCTGTTGAAGAAAAAATCAACCAAATTTTCTTTGCCGGTGAAATTGAAGCCAAAGATGCAACGGTATTATCTAATGCCCGCCACATTTCAATTGTTGAAGAAGCTTTGAAGGCTCTTAAAGAAGCAAACTCTGGGCTTGCTCTGGGCTTACCTGTTGATTTAATTCAAGTGGATGTCACACGTTGTTGGCAATTACTTGGAGAAATCACAGGGGAAGCTGCCCCAGATGAATTGATTACACAACTTTTTTCACAATTTTGTTTGGGAAAATAAAAAAGAGTTCAAATGAACTCTTTTTTTTACTGACAGAAATTGGTCAATCATCAAATCATCCCTTTAATTTCTGTCAGACATTTTCTAACAAACTGGTCAGTCATTCCACCGAAATAAGTTCCTTGAAAGTTTCGACCGTTAATCACGATTAATTTTTTATCGACACGATAAGCTCGAACGTATTTGGCAGCTTTTCCTACTTCTTCTTTATCAAATATTTCTTCGATTTCAGTTCCAGCATTTTTAAGTAAAATTTTTAAATTACTTACTGACAGACTTGTCAGTAAAACATCTGGTTCTAAAAGTTGCAAAAGTTGCGGAAATTTCATCTTGAATTGTTCTTGTTGGCTCTTAGCTAAACCTGGCCAAACTGGATGTGTCGCAATTGGGGTAAACAAATCAATATGTAAGGCTCGATTAATTTGATTTTCAGATTCTTTATAAGCTGAATCAAAAACAGGTAAAAATTTTGCTAACTGATTGAACCAAGGACTAGGATTGTATTCAAAATACCGATTGAGATTTGACTTGTAAGTTTCCAAATTTACTGACGAAAATTCTGTC
>NZ_JBEPEI010000045.1:0-3372 GCF_040300765.1 Streptosporangium sp. NPDC000239
GGTGTCGGATGTTGTGGGTGGTGACGAGGTGGCGGGCGATGGTGGTGCCGAGGGTGCCGAGGCCGCCGGTGATCAACACCGTCCCCTCAGGATCCCAGCTCCCGGTCCCGCCGCCGGCGGAGACCCGGCTGAGCCGGGGCACGAGGAAGGACCCCGCGCGCACCGCCACCTGAGGCTCGTCCACGGCGACCGCCGTCGCCACCGCGTACGGCAGCGCCGCCCACGAGGCGTCGTCCCCGTCCAGGTCCGCCAGCAGCACACGCCCCGGATGCTCGGTCTGCGCCGAACGCGCCAGCCCCCACACCGGAGCCGCCGTCAGGTCCACGACCTCACCTTCGCCTGCGGCGACGGCGCCGCTGGTCAGGACCAGCAGCCGTCCGTTGTCCCACCGTTCGACCCACTCCCGCAGTACGGCCAGCACCCGTTCCGCGTTGTCGTGCGCCCCGGCCACCGGATCGTCCTGGGCGGAGATCACAAGCACGACGAGGGAGAAAGGCGGCGTCCCGGTCCCAAGGTCCTTGGCGAGCGAGGCGAGGTCGGCGTACGAGGAGACCGTGACCCCCGCCGGAGCGGAGAACGGCCCGCCCAGCACCGCCCACCGCTGTTCCCCGTCCGCCAGGGCCTCCGGCGGGAGCGCCTCCCAGCGGACCCGGAAGAGCGCGTCACCGTGGGCCGCCCCCCGAAGGCGGTCGCGCCCGACCGGGCGAACCCGCAGCTCGTCGATCGAGACGACGGGTGTCCCCGTGGCGTCGGCCGCGTGCAGGGTCAACGACCCCGAACCGGAGACCACCGCGCGCACCCGTAGCGTGGTCGCGCCGGAGGCGTGCAGCCGTACGCCGTTCCAGGTGAACGGCAACCGAGGGTCGTCGTCGAGCCACTCCAGCGCGGCGACGTGCAGGGCCGCGTCGAGCAACGCCGGATGCACACCGTACGGCGCCGCGTCATCCCGGGCTCCGTCAGGCAACGTGACCTCGGCGAACAGCTCCTCACCCCGCCGCCACGCCCGCCGCAGCCCCTGGAACACCGGCCCGTACCCCAGACCGGCGCCGGCCAGTCTGTCGTAGGCGTCCTCCACGTCGAGAGGCCGCGCGCCCGGGGGCGGCCACGCCGTGAGATCCACCGTGGGGGCCGCGTTTCCCGCCGGGGTGAGAACCCCGTCGGCGTGCCTGGTCCAGTCGCCGGTTCTTCCAGCGGTTCCCCCTGAGGGACGGGAGTAGATCTCGACGGATCGCCGCCCGGGCGTCTCCGCCGAGGCGGTCGTGATCACCTGGAGGTCGACGGCTGTGCCCTCCGCGAGGACGAGCGGGGCGTGCAGGACGAGTTCCTCGACGCCGTCGTGCCCGGCGTGGTCGGCGGCGTGCAGGGCGAGTTCGACAAGGGCCGTGCCCGGGACGACGACCGTGCCGAAGACCGCGTGGTCGGCCAGCCAGGGGTGGGTGGTCGTGGACAGGGTGCCGGTGTGCACCGTGCCTCCACCGCCGGCCAACCGGACCTCCGCTCCCAGCAGGGGGTGACCGGCCGAGGCGAGACCGAGATCGGCGGGGTCCGCCGCCCTGCGGGGCGCGTCGATCCACAGCCGTTCCCGCTGGAAGGGGTAGGTGGGCAGGTCGACGGTCCTGGGCTGTCCGGTGAGGGTGGCGGCCCAGTCGACGTCCACGCCGCCGACGTACAGGCGCGCCACGGCGGTGAGCGCGGCGGTGTCCTCCGGCCGGTTACGGCGCGACACCGGGATCGCGGTCACGCCCTCGGCACCGAGGGTCTCCTGGACCATCCCGCTGAGCGTCCCGTCCGGGCCGATCTCCAGGAACGTGTCCAACCCCTCGCCCGGTTCGACCCCCTCGTGCAGACGCCGTACGACGTCGTGGAAGCGGACGGGGTGGCGTAGGTGGTTGGTCCAGTAGGTGGGGTCGGTATGGGTGAGGGGTTTGCCGGTGTGGTCGGAGATGACGGGCAGGGTCGGGGGGTTGAAGGTCAGGGTGCTGATGGCGTCGTGGAACTCGTTGAGGATGGGGTCGAGGTGGTGGGAGTGGAAGGCGTGGCTGACGGTGAGTTTTCGAGTTTTGCGGCCGAGTTCGGTGAAGTGGTCGGTGAGTTTCCGCACGGCGTCGGGGTCGCCGGTGATGACGGTTGAGGTGGGGGTGTTGAGGGCGGCGATACCCACCCCGGGGTCGAGTAGGGGGGTGATGTCTGTTTCGGGGGCGTTGATGGCGGCCATGGCGCCGGGAGGCAACGCGTCCATGAGGTGGGCGCGGGCGGCGACCAGGTGGACGGCGTCCTCCAGGGTGAGCACGCCGGCGAGGTGGGCGGCGGTGATGCCGCCGATGGAGTGGCCTGCCAGAGCGGTGGGGTGGATGTTCCAGGAGGCCAGGAGGTGGTGCAGGGCGGTGTGGAGGGTGAACAGGGCGGGTTGGGTGTAGAGGGTGTGGTTGAGCAGCTCCTCGTGGGCGGGGTCGAAGACGACGTCCTTCAACGCAACAGGGAGGTGGGGGTCGAACAGGGCGGTGACCTGGTCGAAGGCACGAGCGAAGGTGGGGTAGGTCTTGTACAGGGTGTGGCCCATGCCGGTGCGTTGGCTGCCCTGGCCGGTGAAGAGGAAGGTCACCCGGGGTGTGCCGGTGGTGACGGGGGAGTCGGTGAGGGCGCGGAGTCGTTTGATCAGGTCGGCGTTCGTGGTGCCGAGGACGACCGCGCGGTGTTCGAAGGTGGCGCGGGTGGTGGCCAGGGAGTGGGCCACGTCCTCGGGCCTCACCTGGGGATGAGCCTCCAGGTGGTCGGCCAGGCGGGACGCTTGGGCGGTCAGGGCCGCCGCCGAGCGGGCTGACAGGGGAAGCGCGACGGGGGCGGGGTTGGGCTGTTCGTCGCGGGGTTCCGACGGTGTTTCCGGGGCCTGCTCGATGATGACGTGGGCGTTGGTGCCGCTGACGCCGAAGGCGGAAACGGCTGCCCGGCGGGGGTGTCCGGTTTCCGGCCAGGGGGTGTTCTCGGTGAGGAGCTGTACGGTTCCGGCGCTCCAGTCCACGTACGGGGTGGGCTCGTCGACGTGCAGGGTCTTGGGCAGGACCTTCTGCCGGAGGGCCTGGACGGTTTTGATGATGCCGGAGACTCCGGCGGCGGCCTGGGCGTGGCCGATGTTGGACTTCAATGACCCCAGCCACAGGGGCTGGTCTTGTGAACGGTTTTCGCCGTAGACCGCGATGAGTGCCTGGGCTTCGATGGGGTCGCCGAGGGTGGTTCCGGTGCCGTGCGCCTCGACGGCGTCGACATCGGTGGAAGAGAGCGCGGCGTCGTGGAGGGCTTGGCGGATGACGCGTTGTTGGGCGGGTCCGTTGGGGGCGGTGAGGCCGTTGGAGGCGCCGTCCTGGTTGATGGCGG
>NZ_JBEPEI010000046.1:0-2207 GCF_040300765.1 Streptosporangium sp. NPDC000239
CGGGCGTTGAGCTCCGCGGCGGTCAGGCGGGTGGTGCCGCAGACCACGGCTTCGGCGCCGGGGTCCGCCGCGACCCGCGCCTCGAACAACCGGGCCAGGTCGCCGTACGGCAGCGCCGCCGCGGTGGCGTTTCCCTCCTCCACCAGGGCACGCCGCTCCCCGGCGGTGAGCAGCTCGACCTGCCCGATCCGGACGTCGGGATCCGCCGCCACCGCCTCCAGCAGCCTCGTCAGCCACCCGGCGATCGACTCGGCCGTGCCGCGGTCGAACAGGTCGGTGGCGTACTGCAGCACCCCGTGGATTCCCGACGGCCCCTCGCTGAGACCGAACAGCAGGTCGCACTTGGCGCCGCTGAGGCCGTACAACGAGTAGTCCGGGTCCGGCGTCACCGTCAGACCGGGCACCTCGGTCCTGTCGTCGGGGGTGTTCTCCAGGGCCAGCATCACCTGGAAGAGCGGGTTGCGGCCGGGCAGCCGCACCGGGTTGAGCGCCTCGACCAGATGCTCGAACGGCACGTCCTGGTGCGCGTACGCCGCCAGGTCCGCCTCCCTGACCCGGGCCAGCAGCTCACGGAAACTCGGATCGCCCGAGGCGTCGGTGCGCAGCACCAGCGTGTTGACGAAGAAGCCGACCAGGTCGTCCAGCGCCTCGTCCGCACGGCCCGCCACGGGAGAGCCGACCGGTATGTCGCCGCCCGCCCCGAGCCTGGTCAGCAGCGCCGCCAGCCCCGCCTGCAGGACCATGAACAACGTGGCCTGACCGGTCCTGGCCAGGGTGAGCAGCCGCCCGTGCAGCTCGGGCGGGATCCGCAGCGGCACGGCACCGCCCCCGTGCCCCGGGACCGTCGGCCGGGGCCGGTCGGCGGGCAGCGGCAGTTCCTCGGGCAGCCCCGCCAGGGCCCGCCGCCAGAAACCGGTCTGCGCGCTCATGAGACTGTCCGGGTCCGCCGCGTCCCCGAGCAGCTCGCGCTGCCACAGGGTGTAGTCGCGGTAACGCACGGGCAGCGGCTCCCACTCCGGGGCCTCACCCCGCGTGCGGGCCGCGTAGGCCGTCGCCAGGTCGCGCCTGAGCGGCGCCATCGACCAGCCGTCCGCGGCGATGTGGTGCAGCAGCACGACCAGCACGTGCTCGTCGGGGTCGCCCTGCCCGAGGGCGAACAGGCACGCCCGCACCGGCGGTTCGGCCGACAGGTCGAAGGGGCGCGCGGCCTCCCGCTCGATGGCGGGACCGAGCTCCGCCTCGCCGATCTCCGTGACCGTCAGGCCGGGGACGACGTCGAGCACCCGCTGGCCGTCCGGCGAGGGGAAGACCGTCCGCAGCGTCTCGTGCCGCAAGGCCACATCACGCAGCGCCGCCGCGAGCGCCGCCCGGTCCAGCCGCCCGGACAGGCGCAGGACCAGCGGAATGGTGTAGAGCCCGGCGGACTCGGCGAGCCGGTCGACGATCCAGATCCGGTGCTGGGCGTAGGAGAACAACGGCTCTCCGGAGTCCTCCGAGCGGACCAGCGGCGGCCTGGTCCCGCGTCCTCTCGCCCTCTCGACCGCCGTGGCGAGCGCGGCGACGGTCGGCGCCTCGAAGACCTCCCGCACCTGCACCTCGACGGAGAGCGCCGACCTGATTCCGGCCACCACCCGCATGGCCAGCAGCGAGTGCCCGCCGAGCGCGAAGAAGTCGTCGTCGACCCCGATCCCCGGTACGGCGAGCACCTGCGCGAACAGGTCACGGAGGATCCCCTCGACCGGAGTGCGCGGCGCCGTGCCCGACGTCGTCGTCTCCGGGGCGGGCAGGGCGTCGCGGTCGACTTTGCCGTTGTGGTTGAGGGGGAGGGTGTCGAGGATGACGAGGGCGGTGGGGACCATGTAGGCGGGCAGGGTTCGCCGGGCGTGTTGGAGCAGGTGGCCGGGGTCGGTGGGGTTCCGGGTGGTGAGGTAGGTGACGAGGCGTTTGTCGCCGGGGTTGTCCTCGCGCAGCAGGGTCACGCTCTGGACGACGTCGGGATGACGCAGAAGGACGGCGTCGATCTCTCCCGGCTCCACCCGGATACCGCGGACCTTCACCTGCCCGTCGATCCGGCCGACATAGTCGAGAAGGCCGCCGGGAAGCCTGCGGACGAGGTCGCCGGTGCGGTACATGCGGGTGCCGGGCGGGCCGTAGGGGTCGGCGACGAAGCGTTCTGCGGTGAGGCCGGGCCTGCCGAGGTAGCCGCG
>NZ_JBEPEI010000047.1:0-1855 GCF_040300765.1 Streptosporangium sp. NPDC000239
GGTGTCGGATGTTGTGGGTGGTGACGAGGTGGCGGGCGATGGTGGTGCCGAGGGTGCCGAGGCCGCCGGTGATCAACACCGTCCCCTCAGGATCCAGCCCGAGCCCCTCGGAGACCTCGGGGACACGCAGAGGAACCAGCCGGGGAGCGAGGGCCACCCCCGCGCGCACCGCGAACTGCGGTTCCTCGGCGGCCACCGCCGCGGCGACCGCCGACGGCAGCCCCTCCAGCGACGACGCCGCGCCGTCCAGGTCCGCCAGCAGTACCCGCCCCGGATGCTCCACCTGCGCCGAACGGGTCAGCCCCCAGACCGGGGCGGTGGACAGGTCGGAGGGCTCCTCGCCCGTGGTGACGGCGCCGCTGGTCAGGACCAGCAGCCGTCCGTCGTCCCACCGTTCGACCCACTCCCGCAGTACGGCCAGCACCCGTTCCGCGTTGTCGTGCGCCCCGGCCACCGGATCGTCCTGAGGAGAGACCGCGAGCACGACGAAGGCCGGGACGGGCTCCCCGGCGGAAACGGCGTCGGTCAGCGAGTCCAGGTCGGCGAAGAGTGAGGCGGTCACCCCGGTCTCCCTGAGCCCGTCGTACAGCTGCCGATCCCCGAGTACGGCCCAGGCCTGACGTCCGGGAACCCCCGGAGCCAACTCGGACCACTCGACCCGGAACAGGCCGCTCTCCGTGGCGGGCCCCGCCTCCCTCAGCTGATCCGCCGAGACGAGCCGGGCGACGAGCGCGTCGATCGAGACGACGGGCGCCCCCGTGGCGTCGGCCGCGTACAGGGTCAACGACCCCGAATCAGACATCACCACCCGGACCCGTAACGTGGTCGCGCCGGAGGCGTGCAGCCGTACGCCGTTCCAGGCGAACGGCAACCGGTTGCCGCCCTCCGGCACGTCGGCCAGCCCCCGCAGCGCGGGCAGGTGCACCGCGGCGTCCAGCAACGCGGGATGCACCCCGAAGCCGGCCGCGTCCTGCGCGTACGGCTCCGGCAGGGCGACCTCGGCGAACAACTCCTCGCCGCGCTGCCAGGCGGCACGCAACCCCCGGAACGCCGGGCCGTACCGCAGCCCCGCCTCGTCGAGGACCGGATAGACCGTCCCCACCTCGACCGGCTCCGCGCCGACCGGCGGCCACACCGTCAGGTCGGCCGCCTCCTCCCGGGGGCCGCCCTCGGTCAGGGTCGCACTGGCGTGGTGGGTCCACTCCCCGGAGCCGTCACCGGGACGGGAGTAGATCTCCACGGCGCTCCCCTGGGAGCCGGTGACGACGACCTGCAGCTGTACGGCGTCGCGGGCGGTGAGGACCAGCGGCGTGTGCAGGACGAGTTCCTCGATCGTGTCGAGACCGGTCACGTCGGCCGCGTGGACCGCCAGTTCGACGAAGGCGGTGCCCGGGACGATGACCGTGTCGAAGACCGCGTGGTCGGCCAGCCAGGGATGGGTGGCCAGCGACAGACGGCCGGTCAGAACGGTTCCCGCACCGTCCGCGAGCGGAACCGCCGCCCCGAGCAGCGGATGCTCCGCCGCGCCGAGCCCCAGCCCCGCCACGTCACGCGGCAGGTCCACGGGGGGCTGCGCCCACAGCCGTTCCCGCTGGAAGGCGTAGGTGGGCAGGTCGACGGTCCTGGGCTGTCCGGTGAGGGTGGCGGTCCAGTCGATGTGGGTGCCGTTGGTGTGGAGGTGGGCGGCTGCGGTGAGGGCGGTGATGGGTTCGGGCCGGTTGCGGCGCAGGGTGGGTAGCGCCGGGACGGTGGGGGTGGTTTCGGTGGCGAAGGTGGTGAGGACGGGGTCGGGGCCGAGTTCGAGGAAGAGGTCGGTGGTGGGTGCGGCGGTGGTGAGGGCGTCGTGGAAGCGGAC
>NZ_JBEPEI010000048.1:0-1852 GCF_040300765.1 Streptosporangium sp. NPDC000239
TGGGTGTGTGGATGGGTAGGGGAGCGTCGTGCGGCCGGAGAAGCAGCCGGGTGACCGAGTTGTGGAGGCTGTGCGAGTGAGAATGCAGGCATGAGTAGCGAATCAGAAGTGAGAAACTTCTGCGCCGGATGACCAAGGGTTCCTGGGGCAGGCTAATCCGCCCAGGGTAAGTCGGGACCTAAGGCGAGGCCGACAGGCGTAGTCGATGGACAACGGGTTGATATTCCCGTACCCGCTACGATGCGCCAGTACTGAATCCAGTGATACTAAGGGTCCTTAACCCGGTCTGCTCTTCGGAGCGGGCGTCAGGGTGAACGCCTGGCCTGATCTGGTAGTAGGTAAGCGATGGGGTGACGCAGGAAGGTAGTCCAGCCCAGGCGGTGGTTGTCCTGGGGTAAGCATGTAGGACGTGTTGTAGGCAAATCCGCAACGCATGTGTCTGAGATGTGATGCCGAGCCGATTGTGGCGAAGTGGATGATCCTATGCTGCCGAGAAAAGCCTCTAGTGAGTGTCGTGGCGGCCCGTACCCTAAACCGACTCAGGTGGTCAGGTAGAGAATACTAAGGCGATCGGGTGAACTGTGGTTAAGGAACTCGGCAAATTGCCCCCGTAACTTCGGGAGAAGGGGGGCCTTCGCTGGTGATGAACCTTTGCGTTCGGAGCTGGTGGGGGTCGCAGAGGCCAGGGGGAAGCGACTGTTTACTAAAAACACAGGTCCGTGCGAAGTCGTAAGACGATGTATACGGACTGACGCCTGCCCGGTGCTGGAACGTTAAGGGGACCGGTTAGCTGACTTTCGGGTTGGCGAAGCTGAGAACTTAAGCGCCAGTAAACGGCGGTGGTAACTATAACCATCCTAAGGTAGCGAAATTCCTTGTCGGGTAAGTTCCGACCTGCACGAATGGCGTAACGACTTCCCCGCTGTCTCAACCGCAGACCCGGCGAAATTGCACTACGAGTAAAGATGCTCGTTACGCGCAGCAGGACGGAAAGACCCCGGGACCTTCACTATAGCTTGACATTGGTGTTTGGAACGGTTTGTGTAGGATAGGTGGGAGACGGTGAAGCATCGACGCTAGTTGGTGTGGAGTCATTGGTGAAATACCACTCTGGTCGTTTTGGATGTCTAACCTGGGTCCGTGATCCGGATCAGGGACAGTGTCTGGTGGGTAGTTTAACTGGGGCGGTTGCCTCCTAAAGGGTAACGGAGGCGCCCAAAGGTTCCCTCAGCCTGGTTGGTAATCAGGTGTTGAGTGTAAGTGCACAAGGGAGCTTGACTGTGAGACCGACGGGTCGAGCAGGAGCGAAAGCTGGGACTAGTGATCCGGCGGTGGCTTGTGGAAGCGCCGTCGCTCAACGGCTAAAAGGTACCCCGGGGATAACAGGCTGATCTTCCCCAAGAGTCCATATCGACGGGATGGTTTGGCACCTCGATGTCGGCTCGTCGCATCCTGGGGCTGGAGTAGGTCCCAAGGGTTGGGCTGTTCGCCCATTAAAGCGGTACGCGAGCTGGGTTTAGAACGTCGCGAGACAGTTCGGTCCCTATCCGCTGCGCGCGTAGGAGACTTGAAAGGGGCTGTCCCTAGTACGAGAGGACCGGGACGGACGAACCTCTGGTGTGCCAGTTGTTCCGCCAGGAGCATGGCTGGTTGGCTACGTTCGGGAGGGATAACCGCTGAAAGCATCTAAGCGGGAAGCTCGCCTTGAGATGAGGTCTCCCACCTTGTGAGAGGGTAAGGCCCCCAATGGATGATTGGGTTGATAGGCCGGGTGTGGAAGCGCGGTAACGTGTGGAGCTGACCGGTACTAATAGGCCGAGGACTTGACCTCAAGGTTTCTTTTGTGTCCATC
>NZ_JBEPEI010000049.1:0-1646 GCF_040300765.1 Streptosporangium sp. NPDC000239
GCGACGTACTGCGGGCAGGGGGCGGCCTCCGGCGGGGAGCAGCCGATCCAGATGTCGGTGTTCCCGGCGATGAGCATCCGGTCGGAGATCGGGTTCGACGCGTCGCCGAGTGTGGCCCGCTCAACGCCGAAGAGGCTCAGCGAGTAGGCGTCCTTGGCGTAGAAGGTCTCGTCGAACACCACCGCCTTCGGCAGTCCGAGACGGTCGAACCGCAGGAACGCCCCGAGCGCGGCGACGAACAACGGTCCCAGCCAGCCCAGCAGGACGTTTCCCGGCATGGGGGGCAGAAGTCGATCTCTGGTTAATCCCATTTAGGGAAGTATGGAGAAAAATCACCCTCTGTGGACAGCATCGTAAAGATCTCGTTTGGGAATCCCCGCCGACTTCGCGACGTCCACGATCGCCTGCTTCCTCGGCACCCCGGTCTCCGCGCGCCTGGCGACCTCGGCGACCAGGTCCTCGATGTCCGGCTCGACCTCCTGCGGGTCGTGCCCGGCGACCACCACGGTGATCTCGCCCTTGACCCCGTCGGCCGCCCACACGGCCAGTTCGCCCAGGCCGCCGCGCCGTACCTCCTCGTAGGTCTTGGTCAGCTCGCGGCAGACGGCGGCCCTGCGCTCGGCCCCGAACGCCTCGGCCATCGCGCCGAGCGCGGCCGCGAGCCGGTGGGGCGCCTCGAAGAACACCATCGTGCGTTCCTCGGCGGCCAGCGCCCGCAGCCTGCGGTCGCGCTCGCCCGGCTTACGCGGCGGGAAGCCTTCGAAGCAGAAGCGGTCGCTGGGCAGGCCGGAGACGGCCAGCGCGGTGGTGACCGCGGAGGGCCCTGGCAGCGAGGTGACCGTGATCCCGGCCTCGACGGCCAGGCGGGTCAGGCGGTAGCCCGGGTCGGAGACACCGGGCATCCCGGCGTCGGTGATGATCAGGACGGTCCTGCCGTCCCGCAGCTCGCCCAGCAGCTCGGCCGCCCGGCCCGCCTCGTTGGCGTCGTAGTAGGAGACGACCCTGCCGCCGATCTCCGCGCCCAGGTCGGCCGCCAGACGGCGCAGGCGGCGGGTGTCCTCGGCGGCGACCACGTCGGCGGTCTCCAGCGCCTCGCGCAGCCTCGGCGAGGCGTCGCCCGTCTGTCCGATCGGGGCTCCAGCGAGCACCAGCCTGCCGTTGTCGTTCACGGTTCCATCCTCCCGCATCCGACACGGGGTCCCAACAAGGGGAGAAGTTCCGTAATTGGACATGTAGGCGGTGTTTCTTAGGTTCGTGAGGGGAGGAGGCCCGTACGATGGCCGGGTGGCCGTGACCGACTTCCCCAACCAGGCGTTCGAACAGCCGGAGTCAGAACCGAGCACCGACTCGGCCGTCTCCGTGCGTGACCGGCTGGTGCCGCCGATGCCCGGCGGCGCCATGTGGGGCTGGATCGGCCCGCTGCTGGTGACGGTGTTCGGGGCGTTCCTCCGCTTCGTCAACCTGGGCCGCCCGAACGCGGTGATGTTCGACGAGACGTACTACGCCAAGGACGCGTGGTCCCTGGTCAATTTCCTCGCCGAACGCACCATGGTCAAGGACGCCGACAAGGTCCTGATGGCCGGCGGCACCGAGATCTGGCAGAAGTGCGCGCCCGCCGAGATCGACAAGTGCGCCTCCTACGTGGT
>NZ_JBEPEI010000050.1:0-1642 GCF_040300765.1 Streptosporangium sp. NPDC000239
AGCGGGTCGGGGTGCATGACAATTTCTTCGAGTTGGGTGGGCATTCGATCCGGGCGGTCGCTTTGGTGGGCGCCCTCCGCAAGAACGGCTTCGACATCTCGGTCCGTGACGTCTTCGAACACCGCACCATCGCCGAACTCATGGACCGTCTGCCCGGTCTCGGGTCCCCGCTGACCGAGACCCCCCTGGTCCGGCCCTTCGAACTGCTCGCCGAAGAGGACCGGGCGGCGATGCCCAGCGGTGTCTCCGACGCCTACCCCCTCGCGTACGTGCAGGCGGGCATGCTGCTGGAGCTCATGGCCGGCGACGAGCGGAACCCCTACCACAACGTCACCTCCTTCCGCGTCCGGGACGAGCGGCCCTTCGATCCGGAGGCCTTCCGTGCCGCCGCCCGGCTGGTGACCCGTCGGCACGAGGTGCTGCGCACCTCCTTCGACCTGGACGGCTACTCCGTCCCCCTGCAGTTCGTGCACACCGAAACCGAACTCCACGTCGAGGTGCGCGACCTGAGCGGCCTCGGCGAGGAGGAGGTCGGCCGATCGCTACGGCGGTTCACCGCCGACGAGCGCGCCCGGTTGTTCGACCTGACCAGGCCGGGGCTGATCCGCCTGTTCGCGCACGTCTGCGACGACCGGTCCTGGTGGCTGTCGGTCACCGAGTGCCACGCGATCCTGGAGGGCTGGAGCCACCACTCCATGCTGATGGAGCTGCTGGAGTACTACCGGGTGATCAGGGACGGTGCCGTGCCCGACCCGGCTCCGCTGCCCGCCCTGCGCTACGCCGACTTCGTGGCCGCCGAACAGCGGTCGCTTGAGTCCGAGGACGACAGGGCCTTCTGGCGCGGCGTCGTCACCGACCACCCCAAGCTGGCACTTCCGGAGACCTGGGGCGACCGGCCGGACACGCCGCGCGCCGTCCGGCAGGCGGTGGTCTCCTTCACCGACCTTGAGGACGGCCTGCGCGCCCTGGCCGCCGCCGCCGGGGTGCCGCTGAAGAGCGTGCTGCTGGCCGCGTACATGAAGGTGCTGAGCCAGATCACCGACCAGGAGTCCTTCCACACCGGACTGGTCCTGCACGGCAGGCCGGAGGCCGACGGCGCCGACCGTGTCTACGGCCTGTACCTGAACACGCTTCCGTTCCCCTACACCAGGGGCGCCCGCACCTGGCGTGACCTGGTGAACGACGTGTTCACCACCGAGACGGCCATGTGGCGGCACCGCCGGTTCCCCCTGGGGGCGATCCAGCACGAGACCGGCGGGCGGCTGCTCGACGGCATGTTCATCTACCTCGACTTCGACCAGGTCGACACCGAGCTGGTCGACTACCTGGCCAGCATCGACGACAGCCCGACCGAGTTCCCGCTGCACGTGTCCGTCCGGGTCGGCCACGTCGCCATCGCCGTGGACACCCACGTGATCGGCGAGAGGAACGCCGACCGCCTGGCGGAGATGTACCGGCAGGTCCTGGTCGCGATGGCCGCCGATCCGTACGGCGACGCCCGCACCGTCTTCCTGCCCGCCTCCGACCGCGCCCTTCTCGACGGCCTGACCGCTGAGGTGGGGGGTGTTTCGCGGTGTGTGCATGAGGTGTTTGAGGAGCGGGTGGTGGTGTGTCCGGATGCGGTGGCGGTGGTGTGTGGTGA
>NZ_JBEPEI010000051.1:0-1614 GCF_040300765.1 Streptosporangium sp. NPDC000239
TCGTCGTCCCGCAGGACAGGCCCGGCCGGTGATCACCTCGTCGGCACAAGCCTCTGGTCGGATCTTGGAGGTCCAGATCATGCAGCACACCCCCGGCCGCCCGGTGATCCCGGGCTGGCGGTTGATCATCAGTGACGCGGGCCGCTTCTGGGCCTTCCGCACCCACCTCTTCCCCCGCGCCGCCGTACGAGCTGGAGCCGAGTCGGCCGTGGACGCCGACACCTTCGAGGAGATCCAGGCCGTCATCGCCGAGCAGGAGGAGAAGGCCCGCGTCGCTCTGGTCGAGGAGGTCACCTCGTGACGGGACGCCACCGCGACGGCCAGCCGTACGCTCTGGTCTATCGGCGGGTGTGGGACGGCCCCGCGCGGGCCGAGGCCGAGCGGATCGACCAGGCCTGGGCCGACTGGACCGTGCTCTACAGCCTGGGACGACGCTGTTTCTACGCCGTGGCCGCCTGGGACGGCCCCCGGCCGGTGATCGTCGAGGACCCCACCGGAGACGGGTTGGAGGAACGGATGCGGGAGGCCGAGATGATCCGGGCGATGCGGCTCTCGCCGCAGTCCTCCCCGGCGCCGGTTCGCAGGAGGGCTTCCCGCAGGCGGGCCGGAGTGGCGGTCACCGAGGAGCCCGGCGGGACGCGAACCGAGGCGATCACCAAGGAGCGGGGTTCACCGGGCGGGGAGACGGCATCCACCGGGGCACGGCCTTCGCCGGATGAGGGAATGGCGCCACGGCCTTCGTCGGGTGGAGGAGTGGTGTCCGCTGGAGGACGGCGTTCGCCGGGTGAGGGAACGGTGTCCGCTGGTGGACGGCCTTCGTCGAGTGAGGCAATGGCGCCACGGCCTTCGTCGGGTGAAGGAGTGGTGTCCGCTGGGGGACGGCCTTCGCCGGGCGAGGCAGTGGTGTCCGCCGGAGGGCGTTTGCCGGGTGGGAGGGCGGCGTGATGTCGGGTGTCGTGCTTCGGAGTTGCGACGCCGTACAGCAGGCCCATCCGGAGTGGCTGGTTTTCCACAGCTCGCGGTCCGGGCTGTGGAGCGCCTACCGCCGCTTTCCGCCGGTCAGGCCGGGGCTCGGGGAGGTGCTGCTGGTGCGAGCCGAGTCGGTCGAGGAACTGGACCGCAAGCTGACCGCCCACGCGCCTTCGGTCGTGCCGCCGAGCATCCGGGGTGTCGCCGTCGCCCGCGCCCTCCGGAGCGCTCGGACCAAACAGGCAGCGCGGACATCCCGGCTGGTCCGGGCCATGCGGGCCGGGGACCGCTCCACGGGATTGCGCAGGTTGCTGCGCTCCCAATAGCCGGTGCGGCGGCTCGCCGTACCCCGTGAACGTGCGGTTCAGGGATGAGGGACCTGGACCGCACACAACTCCGGAAAGCCGGTACGGCGGGCGGGAAGGCTCATGGCCCGCCGTACCTCATGAACGTGCGGCTCAGGTGGGAGGGACCTGGGCCGCACACCTCCGCAAGGCGGCTCCCATGCACGCTGGGCGCGTGGTGGGGAAGGGGAGTCGTCTGGCGCACCGGGTTGCGTCCACGGACGTGGTGTATGAGTTTCCCCAGCTAGATGGCGTGGCGCCGTGAATGAGGACGGCCATCGCGTGATCCTTCGTGATTGCG
>NZ_JBEPEI010000053.1:0-1495 GCF_040300765.1 Streptosporangium sp. NPDC000239
TTCTGGACACAAGCCTAGATGAGGTCTATTGGCCCTGCAGTCACTCGAGAGCAATCCCCAGCTTTCCTTCGCAACTCGAATGGAAGATTGGACTTGCCTGGGCCAACACAAGAGGCAGCCTGAATTCCCCGTCGTAACTCGAGAATCCCGCCGTAACTCGAGAAAAACCACGTGGCTCCCCCGTCATCGCAAGATGAAGCCCTTTCCCGCTACAGCGCCTCAGGAGAAGTCCCACGTTAGGAATTGGAGGTCGAAAGGGCACTTGGCACCCTTGATGCGACCCACAAAGTTCCCCGAAATCCCGGTCTCCCTCGAGAGGAACACTGAGGTTTTCCGGCACCCCCTCCTCTGAGCCCTTTCTCCCCTCCTGATCTGGACAGGAGGGTCGACTCCCCTGCTTTGTCTGGAAGGGGTTCCCGACCTTCCGGTCGCACCTCAGGATGAGGCCGGTCTCACGAAGACATTCCAGACGTGGCCTCGTGGGTGGTTCCACATTCCGTAGGACCCCGATTTCCCGGTCCCCTCTTGATAAGAACCCGATGCCCGGACACCTCTCCGAACTCCACCCTGTGAATGAAGTCAACACGAAGGGGCAGTTTTTCCGTGCATCGTTCGGAAAAAACCCCAGGTTCCAAATACAGCTCGACAAGCGGCCTCTCTCCCCGGGGACATCTCGAGAGGCAAGCGGAGTTCCATGCCTCAACCCAAGACGAGGCCTGACTCTCCTGTCCCCAGTCTGCAGGGACCCTGCGATCGGAGTCTGAAATCAGAGGTACCCTGCGGTTCCTGCCTCAACTGGAGATGAGGCCCTCTTCCAATGCACCAAGCCCAGTGGAGTCCCGAGAGGCCCCTCCCACCTCCAGTTTCCCTGGCTTCTCAGAGCCACCATGAGAAGCCCCCTGAGGTCACCTGCACAAGTCGAGGGAACCCAGGGTTTCCTGCCTCAACCCGGGAAAGACCTCGAGAGACCTTCTTCAACACGTCTCGAGGCCAGATTCCCCTACCATGGCTCGGGAGCAATGACGCGCTCCCCCTCGCCACTCGCATGGAGACCCGACTTCCCTGGCGCCCCACGAGAGGCTCACTGACCTCGCCGTCGTACCTCGTGAGAAACCGCACACTGGGGCCGCCGCTCGAGAACAACCCCGAGATTCCCCCGTCATCGAGAGATGAGGGCCTTCGTCTCCTGCATGGCCTAGAGACCAATCTCGCGACCTCTCTCCAAACGCCTCAGGAGGCTTGACTCCCTTGAGTCCACCCAGTGAGCTCCAAGAGATACCCGTCGCGACTCGAGAGCAGAGCGGGGTTCTTTGCTTCCACTCGAGATGAATGCCTGTCTCCCCGGGTGCGTCTGGAATGCAACCCCGAGATCCCTGTCGCCCCTGGAGAGGAACATTGGCTTCTGGACACAAGCCTAGATGAGGTCTATTGGCCCTGCAGTCACTCGAGAGCAATCCCCAGCTTTCCTTCGCAACTCGAATGGAAGATTGGACTT
>NZ_JBEPEI010000054.1:0-1240 GCF_040300765.1 Streptosporangium sp. NPDC000239
AGGCCGGGGTTGGGGCGGAAGTGGGTGGCGGTCAGGGCGGGCCGGTTGAGGTAGCCGTGGGCGAGGCTGGGGCCGCTGATGCAGATCTCCCCGGTCTGGCCGGGTTCGGTGATGACCTGTCCGGTGTCGGGGTCGATGAGGTGGACGGTGCGGTCGCCGATGGGGGTGCCGATCGGGATGGTGGGCCGGTCCAGGTCGGCGGGGGTGACCAGGTGGGCGGTGGCGAAGACGGTGCACTCGCTGGGGCCGTAGCCGTGGGCCAGCCGGGTGGTGGGCAGTTCGGCCAGGGCGGTGCGCACGTGGCGGACGGTGACGGCCTCGCCGCCGAAGATGAGTTGCTGCACGTTGGCCAGGAGGTGGGGGCTGGTGGAGATGATCGTGTTGAACGCGGTCGTGGGCAGGAACAGGTGGGTGACCTGGTGGGTGTGGACGGTTTCGGCGACGGTCAGGGGGTCGCGGTTGGTTCCGGTGTGCACCACGACGCGTCCGCCGGTCAGTAGCGGGGGGAGGATCTCCAGGAGGTTGCCGTCCCAGGACAGGGCCGAGTGCAGCAGGGTGACGGCGTCGGGTCCCCAGGTGGCGTAGTGCACGTCGGTGAAGAAGCCGTTGATGGCCCGGTGGGGGACGAGGGTTCCCTTGGGCCGGCCGGTGGAGCCGGAGGTGTAGGGGATGTAGAAGACCCGCTCCGGATCGGCGGGGTGTGCCGGGTTGGTGTCCGGCTGGGCGGCGATCGTCTCGGCTTCGGCGGTCAGGTCCAGCACCGGAACCGGGGCAGGAACCCGGGCAGAGGCGGGGGCTGAGGCGGAGGCCTGGGCGGAGGCTGAGGCCGGGACCTGGGCAGGGGCCTGGGCCTGGGCGGGGGCCTGGGCGGAGGCGGAGGCCGGGGTGGGGGCCTGGGTGGTGGTGGGGGTCCAGGGGTGGGCGGGGGTGGTGATGACGGCGGCCAGGCCGGGTTCGGTGGCCATCAGCGTCAACCGGCCCGGGGGCAGGCCGGGCTCCAGGGGCACGTATCCGGCGCCGGCTTTCAGTACGGCGAGCAGGGCGGTGATGTAGGTGGCGCTGTGGGTCAGGTGCAGTCCGACCAGGTCTCCGGGCCGTACTCCCCGTCCGTTGAGTGTGTGGGCCAGGCGGTTGGCGGCGGTGTTGAGCTGGCCGTAGGTCAGGGTCGCGCCGTGGGGTTCGGTTACCGCGACGCGGTCGGGGTGTTCCCGGGCCCGCACCTCGAACACCTCATGCACCG
>NZ_JBEPEI010000055.1:0-1145 GCF_040300765.1 Streptosporangium sp. NPDC000239
GACCTGGCCAAGGTCGGCCGCTACAAGATCAACAAGAAGCTCGGCGTCGACGCCGACATCACCCAGGGCACGCTGACCGAAGAGGACATCGTCGCCACCATCGAGTACATCGTCAAGCTTCACGCGGGCGAGACCTCGATGCAGGGTTCCGGTGGCGAGATCGTCGTCGAGACCGACGACATCGACCACTTCGGCAACCGCCGCCTGCGCACGGTCGGCGAGCTCATCCAGAACCAGGTCCGGCTGGGCCTGGCCAGGATGGAGCGGGTCGTGCGGGAGCGGATGACGACGCAGGACGTCGAGGCGATCACGCCGCAGACCCTGATCAACATCCGTCCCGTCGTGGCGTCGATCAAGGAGTTCTTCGGGACCTCCCAGCTGTCGCAGTTCATGGACCAGACCAACCCCCTGGCGGGCCTGACGCACAAGCGGCGTCTGTCCGCGCTGGGTCCCGGTGGTCTGTCGCGTGAGCGGGCGGGCTTCGAGGTTCGTGACGTTCACCCGTCCCACTACGGCCGGATGTGCCCGATCGAGACGCCGGAAGGCCCGAACATCGGTCTGATCGGCTCGCTCGCCTCCTTCGGCCGGGTGAACTCCTTCGGGTTCGTCGAGACGCCCTACCGCAAGGTCGTCGACGGCAGGGTGACCGAAGAGGTCCACTACCTCACCGCCGACGAGGAGGACCGCTACGTCATCGCCCAGGCGAACACGCCGATCGCCGCCGATGGCACGTTCCTTGAGGACCGCGTCCTCGTCCGCCGTAAGGGTGGCGAGTTCGAATCCGTGAGGGCGAACGAGGTCGGTTACATGGACGTCTCGGCACGCCAGATGGTGTCGGTGGCGACCGCGATGATCCCGTTCCTGGAGCACGACGACGCCAACCGGGCGCTCATGGGTTCCAACATGCAGCGTCAGTCGGTGCCGTTGCTGAAGAGCGAGGCGCCGCTGGTCGGGACCGGGATGGAGTACCGGGCCGCGACGGACGCCGGGGACGTGATCACCGCGGACAAGGCCGGGGTGGTCGAGGAGGTCTCGGCCGACTACGTCACGGTGATGAACGACGACGGCACCCGCACCACCTACCGGGTGGCGAAGTTCAAGCGCTCCAACCAGGGCACCTGCTTCAACCAGAAGCCGATCGTGGC
>NZ_JBEPEI010000056.1:0-1015 GCF_040300765.1 Streptosporangium sp. NPDC000239
GGCCTGGGGGGTGGGGTGGTCGAAGGTGAGGGTCGCCGGTAGGCGGAGTCCGGTGGCGGTGCTGAGGCGGTTGCGCAGTTCGACGGAGGTCAGCGAGTCGATGCCCAACTCGACGAGAGGCCGTTCGGCGGGGACGGCACCGGCCCTGGGGAACCCGAGGACGACGGCCGTCTCCGTACGGACGAGGTCCAGCAGGTACGCCCCGCGCCGGGCGGCGTCGAGCGCGGCGAGCCCCTCCGCCCGCTCCTCCACGGCGTGGGCGGCGGCCGGACGCCGCTTCGGCGCGAACCCCCGCAGCAACGGCGAGGCCGGGCCCGAGGGAGCGGTGAGCGGGGAGGGGACGAGCAGCCGTTCCCCGTGGTCGCCGAAGACAGCGGCGTCGAACAGCGCCAGCGCCTGCTCCGTCGGCAGCGGACGCAGCCCGGAACGGGCGAGACGGGCACGGTCGACGGCCGTGAGACTCGCCGAGATGTCGCTTTCCTGTTGCCAGAGTCCCCAGGCGAGGGAGGTGGTTGTGGGGTGGTTGGTGGCGAGGGCGTCGAGGTAGGTGTTGGCGGCGGTGTAGGCGGCTTGGGCGGCTCCGCCGAGGAGTCCGGAGATGGAGGAGAACAGGACGATGGTGGGGGGGTGGTTTCGGGTGAGGTCGTGCAGGAGGTGGGCGCCGTCGATTTTGGGGGTGAGGACGGGGTGGAGTCGTTGGGGGGTGAGGGTGGTGAGGGGGGTGTCGTCGGTTACGCCTGCGGTGTGGATGATGGCGGTGAGGGGGTGGTTGGGGGGGATGGTGTTGAGGAGTTGGGTGAGGGCGTGTCGGTCGGTGGTGTCGGTGGTGGTGATGGTGATGTGGGCGCCGAGGGTGGTGAGTTCGGTGTGGAGTTGGGTGGCGCCGGGGGTGTGGGGTCCGCGTCTGCCGGTGAGGATGAGGTGTCGGATGTTGTGGGTGGTGACGAGGTGGCGGGCGATGGTGGTGCCGAGGGTGCCGAGGCCGCCGGTGATCAACACCGTCCCCTCAGGATCC